>NZ_JBGGTX010000001.1:0-1028000 GCF_041287255.1 Tamlana flava | reverse complement strand
CACCTCTTACCTTTCCGAACAGAGAAGTTAAGCCCGTTAGCGCCGATGGTACTGCATTTGTGGGAGAGTAGGTCGTTGCCTTTCTTGGAAGCCCTTCATGGAAACATGGAGGGCTTTTTTTTGATTTGTATGCAAGAATAATGATTGTTTTTTCTAAAATGACACGCATGTCATTCATGGAACTTCTTAATCTATTCCTAAAAATGGAGCTGATATTTTTATTTTTACTAACTTTGTTATTGATATGAAACAGGCATTCCATAAAATATTATCAATAGCGATGGCTTTTATAGTGTTGTTCACTACAATGTCATTTACTATAAACATGCATTATTGTGGGGATACTTTAGTTGAAACTGCGCTGTTCCATAAGGCAAAAGGCTGTGGTATGGAAATGGAAAAACCATCAAATGATGGTTGCGACATCTCAAAAAAAAGTTGTTGTGATGATAAGCAGGTAGTTATCGATGGTCAAGATGAATTACAATTAAACGTTGATAAAATTTCCTTTGAGCAACAGGTCTTCGTTGTTGCGTTAATTTATACTTATGTTGACCTTTTTGAAGGTTTATATAAAAATGTATCTTCTTTTGAAGAATATAAGCCGCCATTAGTCATCCGGCGTATCTACAAGATTGACGAAACCTATTTAATTTGATTTTTAAACTTTAGACTTTTTATCCTATGACTTTGTGTTCATAAGGATAATTCATTGTATTTGGTGTTATCTCAACACCCACGTCTAATAGTTTAACAATCAAAGATATGCTAAATAAAAGCATCAAATTTTTAATAGAAAACAAACTCGTCGCAGTTCTACTACTTGTCCTTTTTGTAGGGTGGGGAACCGTTAATGCTCCGTTTAATTGGTATACAGGATTTTTACCAACCAAACCTGTAGCTGTAGATGCTATTCCTGATATTGGTGAAAACCAACAAATAGTATTTACCAAGTGGGAAGGTCGCTCGCCACAGGATATTGAAGACCAAATTACCTATCCGTTAACAACCTCTTTGCTTGGTATTCCAGGAGTGAAAACCATTCGTAGTTCCTCTATGTTTGGTTTTTCAAGTATCTACATCATTTTTGAGGAAGATATAGAGTTTTATTGGAGCAGAAGCCGAATTCTAGAAAAACTCAATTCGTTGCCAAGTGGACTATTACCTGAAGGTGTAAATCCCGCTTTGGGTCCAGATGCAAACGCTTTAGGCCAAATATTTTGGTACACCTTGGAAGGACGTGATGAAAATGGTAACGTAACCGGTGGTTGGGATTTACATGAACTGCGAAGCATTCAAGATTACTATGTAAAATATGCTTTATCCTCTGCTAGCGGGGTCTCTGAAGTTGCCTCCATTGGGGGATATGTGCAAGAATATCAAATTGATGTAAATCCAGAATTAATGCGCCAATACAAGATTGGTTTAAACCAAATTGTAAAGGCTGTTAAGGAAAACAATAAGGATATAGGAGCGCAAACAGTAGAAATAAATCAAGCTGAATATTTAGTACGTGGTTTGGGTTATGTAAAATCCATTGCAGATATTGAAAATGCGGTGGTAGCTTCAGAAGATTTTATTGCTATCAAAATTAAAGATGTTGCTAAGGTATCTTTAGGACCAGCAACTAGGCGCGGTATTTTAGATAAAGAAGGAGCCGAAGTTGTTGGTGGCGTTGTGGTGGCACGATATGGCGCAAACCCTTTGGAAGTCATAAATAATGTAAAAGCAAAAATCAACGAGCTAAGTGCTGGTTTACCTTCAAAAGTATTAACTGATGGTAGGACATCCCAAGTGACCATTGTTCCTTTTTATGACAGAACAGAACTCATTCAAGAAACTTTAGGAACGCTTAATGAAGCGCTTACATTAGAGATTTTGATTACCATTTTGGTCATCATTATTATGGTATTTAATCTTCGTGCTTCGGTATTGATTTCTGGATTATTGCCTGTGGCCGTTTTAATGGTATTCATAGCGATGAAACTATTTGGTGTGGATGCTAATATAGTGGCTTTATCTGGCATTGCAATTGCCATTGGTACCATGGTGGATGTTGGTGTGATACTTTCAGAAAACATTATCAGGCATTTAGATGAAAACGAAAACAAGCTGCCAATAAACACAGTTGTGTATAATGCTACAGCTGAAGTATCAGGAGCCATAGTAACTGCAGTTATGACAACTATTATCAGTTTTATTCCGGTGTTTACTATGATTGGTGCTGAAGGAAAATTATTCCGTCCGTTAGCCTTTACAAAAACTTTTGCCCTTACTGCTTCAATAATCGTTTCTTTATTTTTAATTCCGCCGTTTGCAGCCTTTTTATTTCGTAAAAAGAGTATTCAAAAGAATTTTAAATATGTTTTAAATGGTGTTTTAATTGCGTTAGGTCTGTCAGTTATTGTTTTTGGGTATTGGCTTGGGTTAATTCTTATCGCTTATGGGGTTACGGCACTCTTAAATCTTCAAAATAATATTTCAGATAAACAAACAAACCTTGCCAATATCATCATTTCAGCTTCAGCAATAGTATTCTTGTTGGCAGCATATTGGCGACCATTAGGCGTAAATGAGAGCATCTTTTTAAATCTCATTTTCGTTGCCATTATCTGTTTTGGTCTATTAGGTGTGTTCTCGTTGTTCATTAAATATTATACACGTATTTTAAGATGGTGTTTGGATAATAAATTACTATTTCTGTCTATTCCAACGGCAATAGTTATCGCGGGTTTTTTCATTATGAAAAATACGGGCAAAGAATTTATGCCCTCATTAAATGAAGGTTCTTTTCTATTAATGCCAACCTCCATGCCACATTCAGGAGTGGAGGAAAACAAACGTGTTTTGCAGCAATTGGATATGGCCGTTGCAAGTATTCCAGAAATTGAAACCGTTGTTGGTAAATCAGGTAGAACGGAATCGGCTTTGGATCCTGCGCCATTGTCTATGTATGAAAATATCATTCAATATAAGCCGGAATATATGCTGAATGAATATGGGGAACGCCAACGCTACAAAGTCAATGATGAAGGGTTGTTTGAATTGAAAGATGGTCGTTTAATTGCTAATCCAAATAATTCTGAAAATGTCACTATGACCCCGGTTAAACGGTCTCAATTAATTGAAGATAAAAATGGTGAATTCTACCGTAATTGGCGACCTGAAATACAATCACCTGACGATATCTGGAACGAAATTGTAAAAGTCACCAAATTACCAGGCGTTACTTCCGCGCCAAAATTGCAACCTATCGAAACCCGATTAGTCATGTTGCAAACAGGAATGCGTGCACCTATGGGTATCAAGATTAAAGGACAGGATTTAAAACAAATTGAAGCTTTTGGAATGCAATTGGAAACCATTTTAAAAGAAGCTGATGGCGTTAAAGATGAAGCGGTTTTTGCAGACCGAATTGTAGGGAAGCCGTATCTTTTAATAGATATTAACAGGGAAAAAATTGCTCGATATGGAGTAAGTATTGAAGAAGTACAGAATGTTTTAAAAGTCGCCGTTGGAGGTATGTCATTAACCCAAACGGTTGAAGGTCGTGAGCGTTACGGCGTTCGAGTTCGCTATCCAAGAGAACTAAGAGCAAACCCAAATGATTTGGAACAAATTTATGTGCCCGTTGAAAAAGGCAGCCCTGTACCTTTAAGTGAATTGGCAACCATTCGTTATGAACGAGGTCCACAAGTCATAAAAAGTGAGGATACCTTTTTAGTGGGCTACGTGTTGTTTGATAAAATGGATGGTTATGCAGAAGTTAATGTAGTTGAAAATGCACAAGCCATGATTCAAGGCAAAATAGATTCAGGGGAGTTAATTGTTCCCAAAGGAATCAGTTATCGGTTTACCGGAAGCTATGAAAATCAATTGCGTGCTGAAAAAACCCTATCAGTGGTTGTGCCTTTGGCATTGGCCATCATCTTTTTAATTCTGTATTTCCAATTCCGTTCGGTAGGTACTTCGTTAATGGTTTTTTTGGGTATTGCAGTGGCTTTTGCCGGTGGATTTTTAATGATTTGGTTATATGGTCAATCCTGGTTTTTAAATTTCAGTTTCTTTGGTGAAAACCTACGGGATTTATTCCAAATGCACACCATCAATTTAAGTGTGGCTGTTTGGGTAGGATTTATTGCGCTCTTCGGAATTGCAACTGATGATGGTGTGGTTATGGCAACCTATTTAACGCAAACTTTTAATAGAAACACCCCTGAAACCCAAAAGGAAATCAGGGCTTCCATTGTTGAAGCAGGTGAAAAACGTATCAGACCTTGTTTGATGACTACGGCGACAACCATATTGGCTTTACTGCCTGTATTAACCTCAACAGGACGAGGAAGTGACATCATGATTCCTATGGCCATACCAAGTTTTGGTGGGATGATTATTGCCTTAATTACCCTGTTTGTAGTACCCGTTTTATATAGCTGGAAAGCGGAAGTTCAACTTAATAGAACATCAAAATGAAACATAGAATAATTAGTATAAAATTCATATTCGCTCTTGGCTTGTTTGTTTTTGGTATTCATTCTTATGCCCAAGAGTTGGAAGTACTTGTAAATGAAGCGCTATCCAATAACCCTGAGATTCAAAAGTTCGAATTGCAATACAGTATCGTTTCAGAAAAAGTGAATGAAATAGATGCCATACCTAACACAGAATTTAGTGTAGGCTATTTTGTAAGTGAACCCGAAACTCGAACCGGTGCACAACGTTTTAGAGTATCGGCCAAACAAATGATACCTTGGTTTGGCACCATTACATCACGAGAAAACTATATAACGTCTTTAGCGGATGCTAAATACGAAGACATCGTTATTGCCAAACGTAAATTAATGGCTTCTGTATCGCAATCTTATTACACTTTGTATGCAAACAAAGCAAAACAGCAAGTGTTGAGTGAAAATATCAAGCTATTAGAAACTTATGAAACGATGGCGTTAACGTCAGTTGAAGTAGGTAAAGCGTCAGCAGTAGATGTATTGCGCTTGCAAATGCGCCAAAACGATTTGCAGCAACTTAAAGCTGTTTTGAAACAACAGTTTTTGGCTGAACAAACCAATTTCAATAATCTTTTAAATAGGGACACTAATGTTAAGGTTACCGTGGTGGATAACTTGAATATCCCTATTGAAGATTTTGAATTGAAAGCATCCAATTTGGAAGTGCATCCTGAATTGTTGAAATATGATAAACTATATGAATCTGTCCAACAATCGGAGCTGTTAAACCAAAAAGAAGGCAGCCCTATGATTGGGTTTGGTTTGGATTATATCAATGTGGAACCAAGACCAGATATGAATTTTACCGATAACGGAAAAGATATACTGATGCCCATGGTATCGGTATCCATTCCAATTTTTAATAAAAAATATAGGTCGGTTTCCAAACAGAACGAATTGCAACAACAAGAAATCCAGTTTCAAAAGCAAGAGCGCTTAAATGCTTTGGAAACAATTCTTAATAGGGCCATCAATGAACGTATTTCAGCAAGAATTAGTTACACAACGCAAACCAAAAACTTGAAACAGGCCAAAGATGCTGAAGACATTCTCATTAAAAGCTATGAAACGGGAACTATAAAGTTTAACGATGTTTTGGATATTCAGGAATTGCAGTTAAAGTTTCAAATGAACCAAATTGAAGCTATCAAAAATTATTATGTTCAAAGCACCATCATCAATTATTTAATTCAGTAAAAAATGAAACACACATATCATATAAATGGAATGACCTGTAACGGTTGTCGAAGTCACGTAGAAGAGACACTCTCAAAAGTGGATGGTGTTTCCAATGCTACGGTCAGCTTGGAAAAAGCAGAGGCTACGATTGAAATGGAAAACCATATTCCTTTGGAAACATTTCAAAAAGCATTAAAAGAAGATGGTGGCAGATATAGCATCCACAAACAAGGAGAACATCACCATCATTCAGAACACAAAAAAGAAAGTCAGCCCAAAGGAAAGGGAACCAGAACCTTTTATTGCCCGATGCATTGCGAAGGCGATAAAACTTATGGCAAACCTGGCGATTGCCCCGTATGCGGAATGGACTTGGTGGAGGAGCAAAAATTATCCAATTCATCAGCAGAAAAATGGACCTGTCCCATGCATCCAGAGATTGTAAAAGATGAAGCAGGTTCTTGCCCAATATGCGGTATGGATTTAGTGCCCATGCAACCAGAAGCGTCAGCAGAAGAGAAAAATTATAAGAAGCTATTGAAAAAGTTTTGGATAGCTACCGCTTTTACCTTGCCCATTTTCTTAATCGCTATGAGCGAAATGCTTAATGACAATCCTTTGTACGAGGTCATGCAGCAAAAATATTGGAATTGGGTACAATTTGTGTTGTCCATTCCCGTAGTGTTTTATGCAACTTGGATGTTCTTTGAACGTGCTTACAAAAGCATAAAAACATGGAATCTCAATATGTTTACGCTTATTGGCATTGGCTCGGGTGTGGCTTGGATGTTCAGTGTGGTGGGTATGTTATTTCCTGATGTATTTCCGGCACAGTTTAAAACCGAATCGGGTGCTGTTCATGTATATTTTGAGGCGGCAACCGTAATATTAACCTTGGTGCTTTTGGGCCAACTGTTGGAAGCACGCGCCCATAGTAAAACCAATTCGGCAGTTAAGGAATTACTGAAGTTGGCTCCAAATAAAGCCATAAAAATAGTGGATGGTGAAGAAGTGGAAGTGAGTATCGATGACATAGAGTTGAACGATATTTTAAAAGTCAAGCCGGGAGACAAAATTCCTGTTGATGGTGTTATAACTGAGGGGAATACCAGTATTGATGAATCAATGATTACCGGTGAGCCCATTCCTGTGAATAAAGAAGAAGGCGACAAAGTAAACAGTGGAACCATCAATGGTAACCAATCTTTTTTAATGAAAGCCGAAAAAGTGGGGAGCGATACCTTGCTTTCTCAAATTATCCATATGGTGAATGATGCCAGTAGAAGTCGAGCGCCTATCCAGAATTTAGCCGATAGGGTGTCAGCGTATTTTGTGCCTACTGTGGTCATCATCTCTTTAATAACCTTTGTTGTTTGGGCCATTTGGGGACCAGAACCCGCTTATGTTTTCGCTTTGGTAAATGCCATTGCAGTATTAATTATTGCATGTCCCTGTGCATTAGGGTTGGCAACACCAATGTCCGTAATGGTGGGTGTTGGTAGAGGAGCCCAAAATGGTGTGCTCATTAAAAACGCTGAAGCACTTGAAAAGATGAATAAGGTGAATACACTTATAGTAGACAAAACAGGAACCATAACCGAAGGTAGACCAACGGTTGAAAAAATAGGTGCTTTTAGTAAAAGTTTCAGTGAAAGCGATGTGCTTAGTTATATAGTCTCACTAAACACCAATAGCGAACACCCATTGGCCGAAGCTACCGTTAAATATGGGAAAGAGCATGACGCCAAAATTCTAAAATCTACCAATTTTAGTGCAGTGACAGGAAAAGGTGTAGAAGCCCTAATCAATAGCAAAAAAGTTGGATTGGGCAATCCTAAAATGATGGAATATGCAAGTGCAGAATTAACTAAAGAAATGCTTGATGAAGCCAAACAGTTTCAGAAAAAAGGAAAAACGGTATCTTATTTGTCGGTTAACAATGCTGTTTTGGGTTATGTGGTTATTGGTGATAAAATAAAAGCTACCAGTGCAAAAGCCATAAAGGAATTGCAAAGCAAAGGTATTGATGTTATTATGTTAACAGGCGATAATCAAGAAACGGCTCAGGCTGTAGCATCAGAAGTAAATTTAGCAGATTTCAAGGCGAGTATGCTTCCAGAAAATAAATTGAAAGAAGTGGAAAAGCTGCAAGCCAACGGAAAAGTAGTGGCCATGGCGGGTGATGGTATTAATGATGCCCCTGCATTGGCAAAAAGTGATGTGGGTATAGCCATGGGTACTGGAACCGATGTAGCCATTGAAAGCGCCATGATTACCTTGGTAAAAGGTGATTTGCAAGGTATTGTAAAAGCTAAAAATTTGAGTGATGCCGTAATGAAAAACATTAAGCAAAATCTATTTTTTGCACTAGTTTATAACACCATAGGTGTACCAATTGCAGCAGGTGTGCTATTTCCGTTTTTTGGAATTTTATTATCACCAATGATAGCTGCTTTGGCCATGAGTTTTAGTTCAGTTTCAGTAATAGCAAACGCATTACGATTAAGAAGGGTAAATATCTAAAAAATGGTAAAAAGAAACACCGCATTAAAGATTAGAAAAACACACCGTTATTTGGGTTTGTTTCTGGGTATTCAATTTTTGTTTTGGACCACAAGTGGTTTATACTTTAGTTGGACAAACATTGATGATATACATGGAGACCATTTTATAAATTCAGATTATAAGCCTAATTTGTTCGACAATTTAATAAGTCCCACACAATTGGCTGTTCCACAAGGTGTAAAAAGCATTGAGTTGCGAGATATTGGTGATACGCCATATTATTGGATAAATAAAGAAGAACTGTTTAATGCCATAAATGGAAATCAAAAAAACGGCATTACTGAAACAGAAGCCCTTCAAATAGCAAAAAATTATATAAGAAATGACTTGAAAGTGAAATCTGTGGAAAGAATTGAAAAAGTTGGGAAACATCACGAATACAGAGAAAGGTTGCTGCCAGCTTATGTGATTTCCTATCAAGGTGATGATGCTTTAAAAGCATATGTGTCTGTTGAAGACGGAAGATTTCAAACCATTAGGCATCGTGGTTGGCGTTGGTTTGATTTTTTATGGATGACCCACACGATGGACTATGAGGGCAGAGACAACTTCAATACAACCATATTGAGGATATTTTCATTATTAGGTTTAATGACCGTGTTAAGTGGTTTTTTATTATGGTTTACATCATCACTTTCCGTTAGAAAATTATTAAGAAAAAAAAATAAATAGAAATGAAAAAATATGTTATTTATTCTGGAATATTGGTAGTTGGCTTGTTGCTGGGCTGGTTACTTTTCGGGAGTTCTTCAAATGAAGAAGCTTCAAATAATAATTCTGAAACTTCAAATACAACCCAAATGTGGACCTGCTCCATGCATCCACAAATTATGCAACCTGAACCAGGCGATTGTCCTATTTGCGGTATGGAATTAATTCCAGCGGAAGTCGGCGCAGATGGTTTAACCGCCAACCAATTTAAACTTACCAAAAACGCTATGGCTTTGGCTAATATCCAAACCACTATAGTTGGTAAGGGAATGGCTGAGGAAAATACTACTAAATTATCTGGTAAAATTGTCGAAAATGAAGAAGCTAATACGGTACAAGTAAGTTATTTTTCTGGCCGAATAGAAGGCTTGAATGTTAATTTTGCTGGCGAATACATTCGTAAAGGGCAATTGTTGGCCACTATCTATTCACCCGAATTGTACGCCGCACAACAAGAACTCATGACGGCAGCTTCGTTAAAGGAATCCCAGCGAGAGTTGTACCAAGCGGTTCGTAACAAGTTAAAGATTTGGAAGCTTTCCGATAGTCAAATCAACAATATTGAAACATCAGGAAAGGTTAGTGAAAATCTTCCAGTTTATGCCACGGTCTCAGGAACAGTTACTGAAAAACTGGTTGAGCAAGGCGATTATATTAAACAAGGACAGCCTGTACTAAAAATTACAAACCTTAGTACGGTTTGGGCAAATTTTGATGTTTATGAAAACCAAATAGACAAGTTCAAAAAAGGACAAGAAGTTTCAATAACAACAAATGCATATCCCAATAAAACATTCAAGGGAAAAGTAGATTTTATAGGTCCTATTTTAAATACCAAAACACGGACCTTAGCTTTACGGGTGGTTTTAAATAATAAGGATGATGTTTTTAAACCCGGTATGTTTGTCTCGGCTAAAATTGAAAGCATTAAAAATACGGACAATGAAGTGTTAACTATTCCATCGTCGGCAGTGCTTTGGACGGGTGAACGCTCTGTAGTGTATTTAAAACCGAACACCGAACAACCCGTTTTTGAAATGCGGGAAGTGGACTTGGGAAGCCGTATTGCGGATACTTATGAAGTACTGCAAGGCCTTGAAGCGGGTAACGAAATTGTTACAAACGGAACATTTACGGTAGATGCTGCGGCACAATTACAAGGTAAAAAATCCATGATGAACAAAGAAGGAAGTAAAACCATTACTGGCCACGAAGGGCATTTGGGGATGGAGAGTGAAAAGGCAGAGGTTGTAAATGAAAGAATAGAAGTGCCAAAGCTCTTTCAAAATCAATTGAAAAATGTGTACAACAGTTACATCGATTTAAAAAATGCTTTGGTAAAAGAAGAATTGAAAAATGCTGCAAACGCATCAAAAAGTCTTTTGGAAGATTTGCCGAATATGGACATGAGCTTACTAAAGGGGGATGCCCATAACCGTTGGATGGTATTGGAAAAGGATATAAAATCTTCTGCAATGTCAATTTCAAAGTCATCAAGCATAAAAGGGCAAAGAGGCTATTTTAAAGAACTATCCTCAAAATTAATCCAAGCAATTCAATCATTCGGTGTTGATGAAAAAGTTTATGTAGAGTATTGTCCTATGGCAGATAATAACAAAGGAGCCTACTGGTTGAGCAAAGAAGAAAAAGTAATCAATCCATATTTTGGTAGTGCCATGCTTAATTGCGGCGAAGTAAAACAAGTGATAGAATAATGAAAAACAGATAATAATTAAAATTAAGAAAAATGAAAAAAGTAATTTTAAGTTTGGCTGTAATAGCAGGAATAACTTTAACAAGTTGTAAAAACGAAATAAAAAAAGAAGCAGAAACTACAAATTCAGAAGTGTTACAAGACATAGCAATGACAGATATCTCCTTTGGAGTAAAGGGCAATTGCAGCATGTGCAAAAAAACCATTGAAAAAGCGGTTAACGGTGTTGAAGGTGTTGAAGCCGCCAATTGGGATGTTGATAAAAAGAAAATAGATGTATCTTTTGACGGAAGTAAAACAGATGTAATGGCCATTCACAAGGCTATAGCTGCTTCAGGATACGATACTGAAAAATTAGCTGGAGATGAAGAGGCTTACAAAAACCTTCCAGATTGCTGCCAATACGATCATAGCATGGCAATGAACCAAATGGGAGAAATGTCAGCCGAAGACCATTCAGGACACAATCATTAAAGTCACTTAGTTCTAATTAATTTAGCTAGACGATTTTATTAAAAAAACAAAACCCTTAAAACATTTATGTTTTAAGGGTTTTTAAGTGGTACCTCCAGGAATGGAACCTAATTAAACAACTAATTTTTAAAATAGCGTAAAATTCTATTAAAGTCCATTTAAACATAAGGTTTTCAGAAGGTTTTATTTTTTGACTGTTTACGGTTAGTTTCATAGTATTACGTTTTATTACGGAAAATGTTACCCCCAAACGTTACCCCCAATTTTATTTTTAATTATATTTGAGTGTTCAAGACTTCTTACTATGGCCACGATACAATTTTACATCAACAAGAAAGACCCAAACCGGGAATATACAATTAACGTTTTCTTGCAAAATGGACGGCAAGGAAAGTTTAAAAAATCAACTGGTTTAAAAATAATTGGTAAACATTGGGATCAGGTAAAACAATCCCCATTGCCGGAATCAAAAACCGGGGATAAAAGCTATTATGTTCTTAAACGCCAATTAAAAGGACTTAGGGCAAAATTAGAAAGTGAAATTGTTGAAGCCAATCATAAAAATGTAACTGTTAATAGTGAATGGTTAGGGGTTGAAATAGATACCTTTTTAGATAAATTAGCACCCGAACATAATTTTGAGTACGTTTCTGACTATGCGGAATATTTTATTGAGTGTATGCCCTATAAAATACAAAAGAATGGAGCCACCGGAGTTAAGGAGGTTACTATAAAGCAATATAGAACAGCTTTAAACAAAGTATTAGACTACGAAAAGAAAAAGGGCAAGCGTTTTAAGATTAACGAAGTTAATTTAAAGTTTCACGCCGATTTTATACAGTTTCTAAGCAAAGAACAGCGTTTAAATCTCAACACCATTGGAAAGTACATTAAATGCCTTAAATCTATTTTAAAAGGTGCTAAAAGATATGGTATTGAGATTAACAAAGAAGCTGAAAGTGATGGTTTTAGAAGTACTAATGAAAAAGTGCATTTTGTTACTTTAGATGAAGAAGAAATTGATAAAATATTTAATCTCGATTTATCTAATACGCCTTATTTAGACAATACACGAAATTGGTTAATTATTGGAGTTTGGACGGGTGCCAGGGTTAGTGACCTATTAAATTTTACTCTAGAAAACATTAACAAAGATGGGTTTTTAGAGTACACCGCAAAAAAGACCAAACAGAAAATTGAAATACCCTTACATTGGCAAATTCAGAGCATTATAGCAAAGAACGATTGGAGGTTACCCCATAAAATTTCACCGCAAAAATATAATGATTGGATAAAAAATGTTTGCGAAATGGCCGGGATTAACAAAATGTGTAAAGGCTCAATATTCATTACAGATAAGAAAAGGAAGAAAAAAGAAAAAACACCTCAACGAAAAAAAATAGGCACCTATCCAAAATGGATGTTGGTAAGCACACATACTGCAAGACGTTCTTTTGCTACAAATCACTATGGTAAATTAAGTACTCCAGTTATAATGTCGGCCACAGGCCACACCACAGAAAAACAGCTCCTAGAATATATCGGCAAGACACCTAAAGACAATGCTCTGGTACTGCAGGAATTTTGGCAAAAGGAATACATGAAACAATCTCGAAAACCTAATTTAGAAGTTGTAAAAGAAGCTAACTAATAACAATCGTTCAAAACTTATTACTATGGCTGATGAAAAAAATTATTTAGAAGATGCTATAAAGGATTTTAATTGGCAAAATAAAGACCCTTATGGTTATTGGATGGCTAAATTAAATGATGAACAAAGGGATTTGATTACGGATCTTGAAGAAAAGTTTAATAGCAGTTTAGAATATTATTCTACTGTTTCTCATGAAGAATACCAAGAAAAAATTGATTACCATATATCCTTTAATTCTCAAAAGACCATTTTGGAAAGAGAGCATTTTAGAATATTAGAAAAACCAAGTTTCTTGATGGATTATAGAAATATTCTCCACAAAGAAAATAATTTGATAAATAGTAAAGAATTTCCAAAATATATAATGGGTTTTAAAGTAATTGGGCTAGCATCTGACGAAGTGAATGAAGAAAATGAAATAGAAGCTCTTTCTCTTTTGGAAGACATCGCAGCTTTAAATGTTCTTGAATTTATGATTGAAATGTTGAAGTATGAACGTGATAAGAATTTATTTAATGATAAAGTTTATCATAGTATAAAAGGTCAGAGATTTTTAAAATATGTATTTGATGAATGGTTGAAAAATGAGGATATTTTTAATGCGGTGCATTTTGTATTAAGGATGTTATGGGAAAAAGGAGGTTTTATTAAGGATATGGATTTAGCGATTAAGGGAAATGCATTAAATGTTATGGAGCATTGGAATAAGGTTTATGCACCATATTGTAAAAATAAAAATGCAGTCTTTAATCTAGAAATTAAAAACCCAAAAATAAATGAGGTCGGCAAAATCGGTAATAAACGAATGGAAAGTTGGACAGAAAAATTAAAAGGTTTGTCAAAGGAGTTTAGTGAAAAATAATAGGGCGTAAAATTTCCGAAAACATCCCCCTATTTAAGCCATCTATTAATTGTGTTTTGTTGAGATTTTTACAAAAAAATCAATAACAATGAGTGACATAACACAATTACACAGTATTACTCCAGAGCAGTTAACCGAAAGAATATTTAAAGGCCTGGATGAGAGATTAAACATTCTTAAACAGAATTTTGAGCCTAAAGAACCTGATGAGCTTTTAACGGCAAAGGAGTTAGAAAATGAACTAAAAATAAGTCCTACAACCAGGTGCGTATGGCAAAAGAAAGGGATATTAAAACCTAAAAAGATAGGTAATAGAACATACTACCTACGAAGCGAGATAAAGGAATTGTTAAATAATTCTTAGGCTGTTGAATTATGGAATTTCAACAGCTTTATGTATGAAAGATAAGGAAATTATACAAAATGAAGCTAGAGTTAATTATTATTATGGATCTTATCTTAACTATAAAGCTTTTAAAGATTTTCATCTCAAAAATAATATTGATGATAGCTATTTAACCCCTGCACATTGCATGTTATTGGCGTTTATGGTAGATAAGTTTTATAAAGACCGTAAAATGCCTCATATAGTTAAAAATGGCTGTAGGTATGTATTAATGAATACTAACTTTATTAAGGATAACCTGGTTTATTTGTTTGTGGGGGAAAGGATGATAAAAAAATATATATCAAACTTTAAAAAGTTTGGTTTGATGAAAATTGAAGTAAAGGATGAAAGCAATAGGTATGTTAATATAAACAAAGAACTTATTAACCTATGTTTTGAGAAACATTTCACGTTTAGACCAATAAACCATTTAATACAAAGCCGTCCTGAACTATGGAAAGGGTTTGTTAAAGAATGGGAACCCTATTTTGATAGTAAAGAGGAGTTTAAATTTTTTATAGATGATTTTAATGATACTAGGGATATAGATGAGTTAAATTATAATTCCAAAGAAATATATGAACACCTTATAAATTCTGTTAAATTTAAAATTTATGGAAAGGGAAGTAAGAGAGGTTTAAAAATTAGATAGGGGTACTATGAAATTAAATACATACCTGCTGTGAAATGAATTACATGCCTCCTATGAAATTAAATGCACCAATAATATAATTAAATAATAAAAAAATAAAAAGGAACGTATATAAAAGCTAGATGTTTATTTTTTATAAATAAAAGGGGTATGGGGTAAAATCTATAATATTAGATTTCCTTGAACATCGTATGCTAGTAGTATTTTTACTCGGTGCAATTTTTAGGTAGGGGGGGGTATTGCATAATAATGTGCCTTTGGAAAAAGTGAGCAAGTTATTAGGGCATAGCAAACTACAGACAATACAAGATAGCTATTGGAAAGTGGTTGAACAGGATATTGGCGGGTTGCGTAAAACCAATCGGTATTCTGTACAGAACTAAAAATAACTAATGAGGGAAGGATTGTGTTTTATATAGATGGTAAAAATTACCTCACCTATAATTTTGATATTATAAAAAAATAAATGACAAAGAGCATTATGCTTTATCTTTTGGTTCTATGAAAAAGGAACATTTTCTGAGACGGTTTTGGTTTTATAATTCTAAAACCACTGAGTAAATCCACTCCGGAGACCATGTTTGCATTAAAAACTAACCTTATTTTTAATTAATTAATTACATTATAATTATTATGTTAAATTTTATAATAAATATGGTTAGGTTTTTATGTATTTGGTGTATTTTAAAATATTTTATTAATTGAAATGAGCTCTTCTCAAATAAATGGTTTACTTGGAAAAGCTGATAAGGTATTCTTTTACGAAGATTTAACCGAAGGTTATATGGAATATTATATTGAACAAAACAGGATTCTTAAAATTTCATTTGAAAATGGCAAAGTTATTGACGTCAAGCTTTTTACTTAAAATCTTAATTGTAGAAGGTACTTTACATCACTAAATTCAGTAATATGAAAAATTTAATATCCTATTTACCATTATTACTTTGCTTTTCATTATCGGCCCAAAAAGAATATCCAAGAATAGATAGCATAGAAGTAAATGACAAAATATTTTATGGTGAAATTGATAACAGACTCATAACCATTTATCTTAAACATTATAAGACCTCAGAAGAAAAAAACATCTACTCTGTTACTGGTTGGTACTATTTCAATGAAAATAAGAATAAAAAATTATTAGCTGGAGTATCTGTTGACAATGCAAAATTAGTGCTTTTCAATTTTGATAACTCCATTTTAACTAATCAACTCATCGATTTTCAATTTGATTTTTTTTGGGCTAACTTACATGAAGATTTAGAAACACATTTTCACAGCTACAAAGAGAAAATTATGATTAGTAACGAATCATCATATTGGAGTAACAAGGAAAATAGCCTGCCTATTTATTTATATGATGATGATCTTAAAATAAAGAAATCCTTAGCCTATTTGAGGTTAAATCAGAAGGAAGCTATAAAAATAAGCCCTTTATATATTGACATAAAAGCCTATAACAATCAAAAATACATTCTTGAATACCTTTATGAAGGTATTGGTTCAGGACAATGCGGAACGGGTGTTGAGAGAGGGTTTTCAATTCTTGAATTTGATAACAGTTATAATCTTTTAAATTCAGAGATGTTTTTATTTGAAAGCTGTGCCCAATCCATAAATACAACTGAAGAAATTATCAATAAAGATATCTCAGTTTATATCTGTGAGAATAATAGCAGTGAGAGATGTAAATCATTTTATGTTGATACCAACAAAATAGAAATTAAATGGACTAACACTATTGATTTTGAGGAAACCGAATGGTTGACCTCTCTCTCTTTAGACAAAATTAGACAACTATTAATAGAGAAAGACTAAATTATCTTAATGCCAATATTTCATAAAATACATTTTTGTTTATCTCAACTAGTGCGCTTTTTGGTCTATACTTTTGTTTTAAGTCTATTGTCTTGCCAATTTACTTCTAAAACAAAAGACACTAAGCAGTTATTTGCAGAAAGTTTATCCCAACACCAATCACCACAAAACAAAAACAACCTAGACACCATTTTAAACACAACTACCTATTTAATTTTAGGTCAAAAACCTGATATTGTTAAGGTTGTAAAAAACACTAGCATTTCTGAATATGCTTCTTTTAAGGTATTGGCAAAATATAAAGATGATGTAATTGTTGGGCGGGTAGCAGATATAAACAATATTACAATTTACCGAAAATTTCATCCTAAAACCACTTTTGAAGATTACCATGTAGAGGTGTACAAAGGTCCTCTTGCTACTCCCAATTTTTCTACCAACCCTAAGGCTAAACAATTTATTACACGAATAAAAGAGGCCTGTGCCGAAGGTGTTAATTTTGCAGGCCACTATACTTTAGTGCTTTGGGGTTGTGGTACGGCTTGCCAAATGGGTGTTGTTGTAAACCGAAAAACAGGGGCGATTTCAGAGTTTTTTGACACCTTACTTGGTGTGGAATTTAAAAAAGACAGCAACCTCATTATAAAAAACTCTGGAGCCATAGACCCAGCCACCCAACTCATTGAACTTTGTAATTATTGCGAAGTCTCCCAAGACATTTGGACGGGTACTAAATTTAAAGCAATTAGCGAATAAACACATCCTATGGAATACTTAAAAACAATAAAGGTTATAATTCTTTTCTTTAGTGGTTTTGTTCTATCCGCTCAAACTAATTGTGGAAAAGAAAATGAAAATGGAGATGCTGAAATGGAGGTTTTAGCGATGAGATTATGTTTATCTATTGATAACAACTTTGGTCACGATAATGCTGGCGAAAAAATTGAAGATGTGTTTTTAGCACATCTAAAAATTACTCGAAACACTCCCGATTACAAATCACAAATATTAGACCTTTGGAATACCTATTCCAATTGTTTTGTTTGTAAAACAAAATCTGCAATAAAACCCGAACTACGCTATCCCACCCATTTTTTAAAGCGTGTGGTGGATTTTGATATGCAAGCTGAAGTCTTTGATGATTTTTTACTCAATGATAGTGAAGAATTTCCCATAGATGTCAATGCTATTGAGATGGTAGATGGTAAAGGGGAAACTTTATTGGATTATTTAAATAAAATATTAAGTTATCCTAGTGAATACAAAAGAGATGCTGGTTATGAATTTGAATATTTTGTTGCTCCGAATGGAATTTTTTATAAAGGAACTGTCATAAAGGAACTTCGCGAGTACCTTATAGAAGATTATGGTGCTAAAAAAGCAAGTGAATTATAATGAAGCCATTAACTATTATTTTATTGGGTTTTGTATTGATTTTGTTTTATAACTGTAGCAATCCCAATACGGAACCCGTAAATGGAAAAATTGTTTCTAAAAGCGTTATTTTGGAAGCTCCCAATAGAAATACGTTTGCAAGCCCAAAACGTATTAGGTATGAGCTTGAGTATTCCTTTAACAATGAACTTTATAACAACTTTGAAATCACCTCAAAAGATTTAGGAAACACAAATGACACCATAACCCTTTTTATTAATCCCGAAAATCCTATATCATTTCATGTAAAAAGTGAAGCAAAGCACTATTTGTCTTATCTTTTTATTTTAGGAGGTATAGTTGTGGTTGGTTTAATATTTAAATATTTCAATCCCTAATGCAAAAAATAATGACAAAACATAATTTTAAATTGGCAAAGACTAGCTATGTTTTATTTTCAACTTTAATAGCTTTGGTATTGGTAGTATCTTGTAATAACAAAGGCAAAAAACCAACTGGGAATCCCGAAGCAGTCGCTTCTGTTTCTATAGAAGAAAAACTTCAGGATTATTTTAAGCTTAAATCTACTTACACAGCATATTTTAACCGCAATGATGTTAGTCCCGTTAAAAATGGTTTAAGTGATTCGCTAGATATATTAGGTGAAAAACTTAAAAATGTTTTACAAACTTGTAACACGCTTAAAAATTTAAAGGAGAGCCATATTAACTTACAAACATTAGATTCAGCATTTATAGACAGGGAATTAGAGGGTTTAATATTGAATAAAGATTCACTGTCGTATCTCTACACATCCAAACTTTTGGTTCAGGCTTTTGGAATAGATACCGATAGTCTTAACGCATCGTCTTTACCTTATCTCTTTGAAGTAGCTTTTGCTTTTGATGCTAATATTATAGACTATGCAGTATTCGATTTAAAATCAACAAATAAATATCAAGCTTATGGCATGTTGGGTGCTGGAACTCAAGACATGGCACCGTTGTACCCCGATTTTATGGCTACATTAGTAATTCAAGGCGATTGTATTTATATAATAAGTAAAGATTACGAGATGACTACCCCTTTACCCGAATGTAAAGAAGCTGCTGATTTGTTCATGGGTATTTATGAGCAATTTAATGGTTTTGAAGATGCAGGGGAAAAACAGGAAAACTATTTAAAATGCTTTAATGAAAACTTTAAAAATTCTGATGCCTACCATACGTTAAAAACCCAGCTTCAAGATTTGGTAAAGCAACTTGAAAATAATATACTTTAATTTGAAAACTTTTAAAATTAAATACCTCTTAACTACTGTATGTCTAGTTGCATTAATAAGTTCTTGTAAAAAAGATGGAAAACAGTATGATGAGATTGAAAATAGCAATATTTCAAAAAAAGGATATTACCAGCAACAAATGCGTATAAAACAATACCAATTATTATCTAATGGCCCCTGTGATGATGCTTTGGAAGATACCCTTTATACACGTAATGTCCCTATCATTGAGTCTAGCACACTAACAGATTCAAAAGCTATTGTTGAGTTTAAATTTAAGGAAGCTTGTTGTCAAGAATTTATGGGTCATTATACTATAAAGAATGACACCCTAATTTTCACCTATGAGCAAGTGAATGAAGAGGTTTGCGAGTGTATTTGTTGGTATAGATATAAATTGATGTTAAATACAGGTAAAAAAGAATTTAAAACAATTAAAATTACATCCCTTTAATTTTACTATATTTTTATAAATGTGCTCTTCCGTAGATTTACTTTTTTTCAAACCAAAATGCTTCTTTGTCTTAAACTCTATTGCAAAGCCCAAGGCGAAGAAATTGAACTGTTTATTCAATTTAGGTATGGATAAGAAAAGTTCTATGTTTAAAATCCTAAATCACCATTAAAAAGTAATAGGAATATCTATATATTTTAATATTTATACTTTTGTCTTTTTTAAAAAGAAATTTCATAATTCTTAATTATTATCCTTTTTATTATTATGACCAGAGAGTTTGACTCATTTATTATTGTTCCTGAATTTGCGAATGGACAAATAAAGAAATATCCTGATTACTTATCAGCAAAGGTTGAAGACAATCCAGAAATGGCTTTTTTAAAATTTAATGGAATTGATGCAACTTATATTCATGATGCAACAGAAAAGGAAGAAAAAACTATAGAATTTCTAGAGCAACCTGATTCTAAATTAAAGTACATATTTCAGAATGAATTAGATGCAATTAATAAAGAATTAAAAATAAATTCAAATATTTTTTTAGATACAATAAATATACTACCAGAAGAAAATGAGAATTACCATTTAACAAAAATCACTTTTGTTACAAACGATAAAGTCATTTCTATTTATTCATATGGACCTGAAGTCAATTCAATACAATAATAATTTTTATTAATATATTCAGTAACGTTGACTTTGTTTAATATATTCTTCAAATGTTGTATAAAGAACATGCACAAGTTGAAAAAGGATTATTTTAGGCATATAATAGTGGTTTATAAACTTAATTGAGAGATACCAAATTGCTATTTTATTGACTTAACCCATGTATGGCAGATATTAAAAACTATTGCGAATATTGATTTCATGATTTTAAAGGTTTAAATGTTTATCAGTCAATTTTATATACAGGCTCTTCCGTTTTGTTGCCATTTTTATCAATCCAAAACCACTCTTGACCATCATAGACCTTAGCGGCTCCCAAATCGAAGGGATTTACATCATAGTAAATAAAATCTATTACTTGCTTGCCTGTGGTATCTATAAAACCATATTTTATAACGCCATTTTCTTCTGGATCACGAATGGAAACAACGGCCATACTTTCACTAAATGGTTTGGCACCACTAAAGTCAAAACCCGTTATCAATTCTCCTTTTAAGTTGATAAAGGCCTGTGCCGATTCCCTACAGGTATAATGTTTGGCATACAAGGTATCAGTACATTTTGTCACTTGGGCAAAACCTTCACTAAAACGGTCTGCACCAAAGTATTTGGGTTCTATTACCCATTGGCCATCAAAATTGATATAACCCCATTTATCCGGATTTTGCAACTCGTCTTTATGAGCATTATCATCGTGGGTAGAGACAGGAATGGTACCATATTCTTCATTTTCCCATCTAAACTCCAAAAACTCAAAGTCGGTTTGCAATTTCCCGGTTTTGGTATTGAGTAAGGCATAACAACAACTATGTCTGGTATAGTCATCATTTCTATACGGAAAAGCTGTTACGGCTTTATCATTCGTCCAAACCCAAACCATATAAGGGCGGTATTCCATCTGGTAAAAGCCTTCAAAAGGGCTATCACCGTAAGCATATTGGTCGTATAAAAATTCATTCAAGTAAAATGGGGTTTCTATAACCTTGTTCAGGTTTTTGTCTACCAAGTAGTAATCATATAACTTAATAACTTCACAATCTTTACAGGATTGATGTTCCTTATATGTTCCAGGAACATAAAACCAATAGCCTCCATTTACACTTCTATGCACTTTTTTTATATGGTTTCGCACCAGTGCTTTATCTTCATTTGTGGGTTTGACGGCTTCTTGTGCATATCCTTTGGCTGTTAAAATAAACAAAAGAAAAAAAGTTGTTATTATTTGTTTACTTGGTTTTATTTTTACTTTCATACAACCAATTTAGTTTAATAAAACGAACCCCACAACCTAAAAAAATGTAAATGGCACTGATAAGTAGGGTTTTATGATCAAAATAATTAAATTGAAGCCTTTAAACATTGCTATTAACCATGAAAAATCTACAACACTTTCGTATTGCTCTTGTTTTTATTTTAGTTACCCTGCCCTTAGCAGCACAAACCAATTGTATTAAAACTGAAAATGGTTCAAGTGAAGTAGAAATGATAGCTAGTAAAATATGTCTCTCACTCGATATAAATTTTGGTTATGATAATGGTGGTGAAAAAATTGAAGATATATTTCTTTACCATTTGGGTATTACCCGTGACACACCCAATTATAAACAACAGATTTTAGAATTCTGGAACACCTATTCCAATTGTTTCGTCTGTGAACTCGAATCTTCAAAAAAAACCGAATTACCATATCCCACCCATTTTTTAAAACGTGTGGTAGATTTTGGCTTGATGACCGAAATATTTGACGAGTTTCTATTGGAGGATAGTGAAGAGTTTCCCATAGATGTGAATGCTATTGAAATAGTAGATGGTAAAGGAGAGACTTTATTGGATTACTTGGATAAAATTATTGCAAATCCTAATAGACATCAAGATGTTGATGATATTGATAACTGGTTAAGAGTTATCAAAGAACTCCGCGACTATCTTATCGAAGACTATGGCGCTAAAACGGCGGAAGAGTTGTTGGTAGACAAAAATTAATCATAAAAAGAATTATATATGTGGCAGGAGTTTGAAAAACAATACAATTCTCTTGAAAAGTCGCTCCACGGTTTTAGTCCAGAAGATGTCGATTGGTTTTTGCCCAATGTATTTAAACTTATACAACAGTATGGTTCTAAAATAGCAATCGAGTTTGCAAGTAAGGATATAAATCCTATTTACACACTAGAACTATTGATAAAAGCAGGATTACGAGATGTGGATAAAACCATTTTATTACCTTATACCAAAAATAAGAATGAAGACACTGTGTATGGAGCCGCTTTATGTTTGGCCATGTGTGACTATAAGGAAGGATTTGACATTTTAGAACAGTTTGCAAGAGGTACACACCCTTTACAAAAACATATTCACCCCAAAGCTGATATACTTCCTGATTTAAAGTTTATAGATGATGAACGAGCGGAAATATTAAAACACATAATCGATTCTAAAACTTATGAGCCACCGACAAAACTATGATATATGGTTACAACCTTTGCGTGTTCCGGAGGGTTGGCAAATAAAGTACAATCAATTGTATGAAGTCGATCCCGTTGCCGGTAATGAGCAGTATTTTGACAGCCCAACTTTATTGCATTTAAAACACCATGATTTAAAACGGTTAATTGATGTGTCCTGGAAACCCGAACGCGATTTAGATGGTTCTTATGAACTACTTGTTTTAAATTTTATTGAGGATTTTAATGAACATACCAATGAAATGGACAATAGTGTAGATTGGTGCCAACCTTATGCTACCTATAGTTTTAAAACTCGTAAAGAACTGGTTGAAACGTTGGAACAACTACTTGTTCAATTACCTGCTTTTGAAGACCCTCGTATTTTGAAAAAGCGCGGTGTGGTTGATGAACCTTCGGAAACATATCGCATACAATTACTGGAACATGCCATAACCGACAATCTGGTTAAAAACGTCGTTACTCATGGTAATACACGCATACAAAATATGCTGCTAGACCATAAGGATATGAGCCTTGAGTTATTATCTTTTGTTCTGGAGAATACGCAGAGAAAAGGTGTTAAAAACAAAGCCAAACAAATGTTAGATAGTAAGCGGTTTAATAGTTAAAGAATATGTTGTACGTTGAATTTCAAATTAATACCCCCTCAAAATTTGAGGATTTCAAAAAGCTCTATCATTATATGGTGAATTCTAGAAAACTTAACTATGACCGAAATCTAATAGTTAAAAGAGCTGAAAGTGAACCTCTTGAATATATAAACAAAGGACTTGAACCATATGAACAAGAAGTGAGACGATACCTGTCAATAATACCTAGGTACGCCCATGAGTTTTTGACAAAATATATACAATTCAACCATGATTACAGCGATTTGGAGTCAATATATGTGGAAGAATTAGAGCTGTATATCAACGAATTAGAACCGGTATCTAATCTGCTGAACTATCTTGAGATTGGATTTGAAGTAAATATGGATGAATTGATAAAGGTTGGAGATTCCAAAGGGGTTGTTCGATTTTCTACAGGAAATTTTCCTTATGGAGGCCTCGATCGCTTTTTGATAACCTTAAAAGCATTTGATCTAATCCCAATTGAATGTTTTAATGGTTTTACCATTTTTCAGTTCGATTGGATTTCAATGTATGATTACGAAACTGTCAATTTGCCTGAAAAAACAAAAAAGTACCTTTCTACTTTTGATGTAAATAAAAAGACCAATATTTTTACCAATATTCTAAATTACATTAGAAAAAACTATTTTAAAGTTTTTTCTTAAATGCCCTGCCTTTAAGAAAAATTTCGTTAGTGACTTCTATTTCATCTATACTATTAATAATATAGTTGGGATTCGATGAATTTAAAAACAACTTTGCCAATAAAGGTCTGCCCAAATGCGCCTTTACAATTTCTGAAAAAGCAACTTCATGGTTAAATAGTTCTTGAAGTGAACAATAACCCGATTCTGAAAAATCCGAAGTGTCGTTCATAGCTTCATCATCTGCTTTAATTTCATTTCTAACTTGGTTGTAAAAATCTTCCATTAAGGACAAAAAATGGTCTTGACCCAATGAAATGGTATAGTCTACTACTTTAGTGTCTTCAAAAAACCTTCCGAAATTGAGACCATCGTTGTATGTTACTAGATTAAGCTCGATATATAAACTGTCAATAGTTACTTTCATATTTTCATATTAAAAACTCTACTTAATCCAAGAATCTCAGACAGGGAAATAATAATTAACTCCTAACTAGTAGATTTATTGGTTCTGAGTGGTACAACAAACCATGCTTATCTTTAAAAGCATTTACAATAGTACATCTACAACTTTTCTTTATTTTAAATAAATAGGAATATATTTTTTTAAAGTTGGAAGTATCAGATAAGGGGTTAATAACTGACATTTCGGGTCCATCAACTAAAAAAATAGACTCCGTAAAGTTTTTTGGTATCAAATTTAGCTCTTTAGTTAGTTTATAGGTGATTCTAAATTCTTGATTAACTTTTACAAGATACTGATTAGGGTTTTTAGCCGAACTCGGTATCAACTCAGTATCATTAATAAAAACAGAAACGATCTGTCCTTGAACTTCTTTTGAGATAAAATTAAGCAATATATCATAAGCGTTATTAAGCTTATTTATATCTTTTTCAAGGTTACCTCCAACATATTGAGAGTTAAAATGAGCTGTTGTTATTTGGGTGTTTTTCTTTCCATATGCAACATTTAAATTACTTATAGTATATGGTTTTTCAAAACCTATTAATTTCAATGCTTCGTTAATTGAGTTTAGATTTTCTTCTGTTTGTCCTGGTGACACCCATGGGATTTCACTGTCAAAAGAACTTGTTTCTTGGCCAGTAAGTACACTATAAGCTTCTTCTAGCTGTTTAAAATTCTTCTGGTAGAGTGATTTTAGGTGAGTAGTTGGCGCATTGGTAATACGCATCTGGAACTCGTTATAAAACTCTTGATATTGCTTTTTTATATCTTGCTCACTGGCTCCCACTTCCAGCTCCAATTTTTCTAAGGCTTCTTGTTTGTTCATTTAATTTATATAGTTAGCTTTTTAACTCATTCTACAAATTTTACAGGAAATTTAATCAATGTTTTAATGAGGTGTATTAATAACCAAGCGAAAACCTGTGATGAAGCCTCCATAATCTGGATTCATCATTCCACGATTAGAATTTCTCATCCATATCTTTCTTGCACCAGATCCACGTAAAACTCGCCGTTCACCGGTATTTGGCCCTGTGGGGTTTATAGTAGGGCTATTATCATAATAATCTTCGTCATACCAATCTTGGCACCATTCGGCAGTTTTACCAGTCATGTCATAAAGCCCTAACTCATTAGCTTTATATGAACCTACCGGTTTATTTGAACTTTCAGAGCCAACAACACTGATCGTGTTACTTCCTGAGTATATATAATTTTTAGATTTCATACCTCCACGAGCAGCATATTCCCATTCAGCTTCTGTAGGTAAACGAAAATCATTACCTGTTAAATCATTTAATTTAACTATAAAATCTTGAACATTATACCAGCTTAAACTTGTTATAGGACACTGCTCACAAGACAATGATTCATTATCAGGCATATATCCCATTAATGAATTCCATTGAACCCTTGTTATTTCGTATTTTCCAATAAAAAAATTACTCAAAGTAACTTGATGTGGAGGATATTCATCGTCCTCACAATCCTTTTGTTCACTTGTGCACCCCATAATAAATGAACCTCCCTTTACATAAACCATGTCTTTAACTATTTTTTTTATTTCTTTTGGTAAGTTGTCAGGGATATTGTTTATTTCAACCAAGGCTTTTTTCAATTTATCATTTTCCTCTTTTTGTCTCATTTCTATTGCCATTTTTTTTATAGATGATATGGCATTGGAAGCTTCATTCAGAAACTTACCATTTGGGTAGGTTTCCAAATAATTTTGATAGGAATCTATAGTATTGGTAGACTTGGCTATTTCCCAATCTGTTTCTTCTTTCTTTGTTATAGCGTCTAACTGCCTTTTTATAGAGGCAATACTATCATTTACCTCTTGGTTTGGGATTAAAGCATATGCTTTTTTATATCCTTCTAAGGCTTCATTCAATTCATTTCTTTTAACCAATAAATCTGCCTGAGCTTTTAAGGTAGTAAATTGCTTTTCTATCTTAGGATCAATCTTATCTGCCCAGGGCTTTAATATCCATATAGTGATTGTAACTATAACCAAAATTAGCAAGACCCATATTATAGAACTATTACGTCCTTTATTTTCAGTAAGTTTTACTTCGTCTGCCAAAGCGAGAGGTAACAGTAATTCGTAAGCCTGTTGTTGTTTATTAAGTATCTCATCAAGTGCTTGAATAAATTGTTTATCTGTATGTTTGGTCTTACTTTTTTCGTAAACTTTTTTCTTTGCCTTAAAAGCTTTAGTCAACATTAACTTAGTAAATGGTTCTTTTAGCTCCAAAAGACTTAAAGCTCTTGTTTTCGTTATCTTTTCTTTAGAAGATTCAGGTTGTTTTTCATTAGGTGTTTCAGGTTCAGCCTTGGTAATTGCATGTTCTATATTTTGCTTTAATAATGTTTCTCCTGGACTGGACCAAGGTATTTCACTATCCATTGATTCTATACTTTTGCCAGTAAGCACACTATAAGCCTCCTCTAGCTGTTTGAGTTTATTTTGATAGAGTGTTTTTTGATGTGTAGTGGGTGCGTTGGTGATACGCAACTGAAACTCATTATAAAACTCTTGATATTGTTGTTTTATGTCTTGTTGGCTAGCTCCAGTTTCCAACTCTAATTTTTCTAAGGCTTCTTGTTTGGTCATAATATCTCAAGAGTTTTTATATAGATTTTGTAATCTCTTTGGATAAGTAATTAAAATTATTATATTTCAAATGCTCTATTTTTTGATAATTTTTCAAAATGTTTTTAATTTCCCTTATTAGTTTGGGCAACTTGTATTTGGTTTAATTTGTAGTGTAAATAAATAACACTTAGCGAATAGGGGCCCAAAACAAGAAATAGCGAAAAAACACCTAATTTAATAGAGAAAATTTCTGATGGCAATAAAAAAATCCCCAAGAATAAAAAAATACCAACCCAGGACTTATTCAAAACAACTTTTGTAATTAATTTATAGTTTGAAACTACATTGCCAATACAAAATATCAAATGAACCAAGATGGAAATAAATAATATATCTCTAAATCTATTATAATGGCCGTAAACATCCTCTACAAAAATCACCCAAATAAGCGATAAAACGTACAAAATATAGAATATTAATGCCATTCTCCTGAGATTTTTTATTTTTTCAAAATTAATACCTTTGGATATATTATAAGTTTTATTTTTATTAGGCACCCCTATAGTTGATTCTTTTGTTTTTGGAACTGATTGTGGTTTTTGTTCTACTGTTATTTTTTCCCTACTTCTTTCTGCAAGGGGCTTTAAAAACTCTGCAGCCAGTTTTATATAATCGGCTTCTGTCTTAATGGTTTTTTTTAATGACTCCGTTGGAGCTGCATCATAACTTTGTTGGTAAGAGTTGCGTTTATTATCATAGGATATTTTTAATTCATAAAGAGAATATGGTTCGACCAATTCAAGTATTTTTAATGCTTCAGCCTTAGTAATTGAATGTTCAATATTTTGCTTTAATGTTGTTTCTCCTGGACTAGTCCATGGTATTTCACTGTCTATTGATTCGGTGCTTTGGCCAGTAAGTACATTAAAGGCCTCCTCAAGTTGTTTTAGTTTTTTTTGATAAAGGCTTTTTTGATGAGTCGTTGGAGCATTGGTAATCCGAATCTGAAACTCATTATAAAACTCTTGATACTGCTGTTTTATCTCTTGTTGGCTAGCTCCAGTTTCTAACTCCAATTTTTCTAAGGCTTCTTCTTGTGTCATAATTAATATTTTTCAGCACCCACCTGAATAAAACCAAACATTAGGGTTTCCATTTTTATCTAATAATTCAATCCAACCTGCAAATGTTTCTTTTACATTTTCATCATTATCGAAACTACCATTGCATGGGTGGCTATAGTATTCAATTACTGTTACTTTGTTCCATCTACCTATTAGTTTATTAGTTAATGTAATCTCTAACAAATCTCCCTTTAAATACTTTATTTCTCTGGAGTTATTATTTGGTTGCTCTCTAAGTGCAAGTCCTGGCTCATCAGCATAATAGCCAAGAACTTGATTACTGTTTCTGATAAGAAAGTCGGTATATGAAATAAGATCATAGCCAAGTGTCTGCAGGTCTTTTTCTTTTATCCAAAGAGATTGTGCTCCAGTGAATATTTTTACAAAGCCATTATCTCGCTTATCAAATGTTAAAGCATATTCTTCATAGCCTATGGAAGTTACTCCAGAAAATTCAATATTTTTTTCTTGGTTAGAAGACCTTAAGTATTTTAAGGTAAAACCTTCATAGTATTGTTCATTTGCATACAATTTTCCAATTTTACTTTCTTGGAAATTACTATATACATCAAAGCCACTTTCATGAATAACATTTAACCCCGCGTTAGCCGGAAAAATAATTCCATCATTGAAATCTGATTTATATCTTAGTGGATCATTTTTAGTCACCTCTACTCCCTTTGTGAGGAGTTGTATAGTTTCATTTTTTATATCGTTAGATTCATTATCAAAAAATGTAATTTTAATTTTATCCGAATTCATTTTTTCTATCAAACTTAAATTTGGGTTACTTAATTGTGAGATTTGTATTTCTAAAATATCAAACATATATAATACTTCCCAAACTCCTAAATCATTATAGGAGGCAATTTGGTATGTGTTTTTATTTGAGCTATCATTCCAATCAATTACAAAAGAAATTTCGTCTCTCCCATCATTATTTAAATCTCCTTCATTTTTCAAAAAATGAAGGTTGTTTGCCTTGCTGCTAGTAGTTAGAAAAAAGCTATTAATCACTTTCTCATTTGAGTATAAAACAATACTAGCCAAAGAATCTTTTGTTAAGCCATATGTAACATTAGCATAAAGAGTATCCTCTAATCCATCACCATTAAAATCACCAGTAATTGATGGTTCGAGTTCGGGTGTATTAATACTTTCTTTAGTCAGTATAAAGAAATATATGATTAGAATAGCCATGGCCGTAAAAGTCAAGGCCAAAATTTTAAAAAATGGGTTTTTCTTTTTACGCTTCTTTATTAGTTTTTCTTCGGTTCGAGGATTATTTTTTTTAACTTTTTGAGTATTAAATAGAGTTTCGCTAGGTCCAGTCCATGGAATGTCACTATCAAGTGATTCTG
Organism: Tamlana flava; assembly: GCF_041287255.1. NCBI lineage: Bacteria > Pseudomonadati > Bacteroidota > Flavobacteriia > Flavobacteriales > Flavobacteriaceae > Tamlana > Tamlana flava. The sequence continues at coordinate 998,417 of NZ_JBGGTX010000001.1, read as the reverse complement.
TTTTCTGATCTGTTAATAAGCTGTAGGCCTCTTCTAAAAGTTTTAGTTTTTTTTGATACAGCCTTTTTTGATGAGTCGTTGGTGCATTGGTAATACGTAGCTGAAACTCATTGTAAAACTCCTGGTACTGCTGTTTTATTTCTTGTTGACCAGCTCCATTTTCTAACTCTAATTTTTCTAAGGCTTCCTCTTTGGTCATAAATTCAATATTAAGTATTCTTTTTTTATAAAAATATAATCTGCCTTACTTTAGTTTGATACGACAACACGAAAACCTATTAGCATGTTTAAGTTACTTATACCTTCATAATCAGATGCCCTAAAAGATACCCTGCAATCACTAATATCATCCCATCTACCTCCTCGTGCAACTTTAAAATTCCACCACCAATCTTCACTTGGCCTTTTTGGTCCTTTAGGATTAATTTTTGGGCTGTTTATATAAAAGTCTGCACCATACCAATCATTACACCACTCCAATACGTTTCCGCTCATGTCGTATAAACCTAATTCATTGGACTTTTTCTCTCCAACAGGATGGGTTTTGTTTCCACTATTTTTTTTATACCAACCTACCGAATTTAAATCATTACTCCCCGCATAAATAAACCCTTTTGTCAATTGCCCACCTCTGGCGGCATATTCCCACTCTGCCTCAGTAGGCAGTCTAAATTTCCACCCTGTTATTTCATTGAGTTTGTTAATGAATCTATTAGTTGATTTCCATGTTACGGACTCTACTGGGCACAGGTCACAATCTTTAAACCAACTAGGGTTACCCTGCATAATAGCATTCCACTGTGCCTGAGTTACCTCGTACTTTCCTATATTAAAACTATTCACAGTGACTTTGTGATTAGGCTTTTCATTACCATTACAATCCTTCTGTTCACTAGTGCAACCCATGGTAAAACTACCTCCTTCTACATACACCATGCTTGTAACCAAATCTCTAATAGGTATTGGTAAACTATTTAACCATTCTACCTTTTCCATTAATACTGAAATACTATCGTTAACTGCATCATTGGCTGTAAATTCATTAGCTATTTCAGGATCTAAGGTTTCTATAAATTCCTTAGTTCTTTCATATTTTTCCAATGCCAATTCTACGTTTCCCACTAATGCAATGCTATCCGCTTCACGTTTCAGGTTAGTGTAAGTATTACGGTCTTTTTCTGTGAATTTTGCTTTCCAAGGTTCCCAAAGATACAATGCAACTGCCAATAATAGAATTGGTAGGATATATAACCAAATACTTTTACCATTTGGTTTTAGAGGTTCTTCTGGTGAAGAACTAAAATTAGGCTCTCGTTTGGATGGAGTCATAGTTTCAGTTGGAAGCAGAGACTCCTCAATCTTTTCCTCTATTGCCAGAGGAACCAATATATGATATGCCTTAATCATATCCTGTAGTGTTGTTATGTAAGCCTGCTTTACAGCATCTAACCCTGATTCCTGAATACCTCTTTCACAATCTCGTTTTTTTATTTCAAATACAGTTTCAAGTTCAGAATCTGTAAATGACTCCCTTAACCCTAATAGACTTAAAGCTTTTGTTTTCGTTATCTTTTCTTTAGAAGATTCAGGTTGTTTTTCATTAGGTGTTTCAGGTTCAGCCTTGGTAATTGCATGTTCTATATTTTGCTTTAAAAATGTTTCTCCTGGACTGGACCAAGGTATTTCACTATCCATTGATTCTATACTTTTGCCAGTAAGCACACTATAAGCCTCTTCGAGCTGTTTGAGTTTCTTTTGGTACAGTGTTTTTTGGTGGGTTGTGGGTGCGTTGGTAATACGCAACAGAAACTCATTATAAAACTCTTGGTATTGTTGTTTTATGTCTTGTTGGCTAGCTCCGTTTTCTAGCTCTAATTTTTCAAAGGCTTCTTGTTTGGTCATTAGAATTAATATAGACTAATAATTAGATTTAGTTGAGAATAAAGTGGTTTTCATTAGACTAATGGTTTTATAATAATTACCTAACATTAATTATCCTGTCACCATCTGATGAAACTGTCAATAATACCTCTGATCTTATCTTACTTCCAAAAATATCCCTCTTATTACTAGGAATATCAACCTTAACCTCTAACCTAAAGGGATCAATTAAAAAAACTCCTATCTTATGAGGGAATAATTCTAGCTTATCTATTTCAATTAACCTATATTTTTCTCCTTGATAAGTTACAGTATTTAAAATCATATCTGCTTTCCTTTTGACAACAGTAAAATCATCAGATGATGGTGGTTTGTATTCCTCTACAGTTAGCTCATATTCAAATGGGATATATAACTTATAGAGAATTGTTAGTGACTCGTTAATGTTTAAATTAGTCCTAGAATACTCAGCTACTAAATGTATTCTTTCTTTAGGTAAATCGTTTAGAGACTTTTCTTTTATAGCACTTTTATGTTGGGTAGCTTTAGTCACAGTCACTAAAAATGAATCAGTTTCGTGTATTTTTCCATCTATTTCAATAGTCGCTGTACCTATTTTAATTTTACCCTTTTTTTGTGGTGATAAAAAATAGGAATATGTTTTTTTGAAGTGACGTTTTCCGTTTATCCAACTATTGCTTACTGATTGTTGGGGCCCACTGATTATTGTAAAACCTTCAAAACTTGGAGGAGTGAAATTATCACCATCTTTATCCATTTCAAATTCAACTTTTAATCTTTCATTGATGCCTAGACTTTTACTGCTTAATTTGGTTACGAAAGTTATATTTGAATTAATAATCTCTTTTATTTTTAATTCCATGGATTGAATACTGTCTTTGATAACTGCATTCTCTTTAAAATCAAAGGCCTTTTTATAGTTTACTAAGGCTTCTTCATAGTTCTTCGAAGAAGCAAGGTTATCTGCTTGACTCAAATGTTTATCGTATTGATTTTTAGCGTAAATTGTGTAAGCTACATACACAAGGATTGCTAAAATAACAGTACTTCCTATGATAAGGTAAGGTTTTTTAGATATATAATCATTACCTTTCTTGGTAACAATATCTTTCTTTTTTGGAGAATTCCTTGGATGGTCTTTTTCCTGTTTTGGTTGAGAAACAGGCTGTTCTTCAGCTATAGCCAAAGGAATCATTAAACGATAAGCAGATGTTAGCTCTTTTAGGGCAGATATGTATGCTCGCCTCACATCATCGTTTAAAGCGTTCTGCATCCCAGTTTCACATGCGGCCTTTTTTGCTTTAAAAGTCTTTTCAAGTTTTTCATTTGTAAAAGGTTCATTTATCCCCAAAAGCTCTAGGGCTTTTGTTTTTGTTATCTTTTCTGTAGGTTCTGGAGGTTTACTTCCAGGCCCAGTTTTTCCAGGGCTTGACCATGGAATTTCATTATCTAAACCACCTGTGTCTTGACCAATAAGGATATTGAATGCCTCTTCTAGCTGTTTGAGTTTATTTTGATAGAGTGTTTTTTGGTGGGTTGTGGGTGCGTTGGTAATACGTATCTTGAACTCATTATAAAACTCTTGATATTGTTGTTTTATGTCTTGTTGGCTAGCTCCGTTTTCTAGCTCTAATTTTTCTAAGGCTTCTTCATTGGTCATGTTTTATTAGAAATTATTTCTTCAAAATTATTTTTGATTTTTCCATTTTAAGGAATACTGTAAATTTAATAGTTAACTTAATATTCACTTGCCAAAGGATGTACTCTTATTTTATATTATACAGTCAGGATTATGATATATATTAAACGGACCCAATAATGATGGTAGAATTGACCAAAGCTTTTTGTCGAGGAAGCGATGCTCCAGGAGAATCTTCGTCACCAAATACTTTTTCAATTTCCATTCCTGTTTTTGGGTCAATAGCCTTAAACCATACCGTGCCATCTATCCTATTTTCTATTTTTACTTTTATTGGGTAGTTAGCTTCGTTTGAAGGTAAAGGCCCAATTATTAAATGTCCTAAACTTTGTTCTTCAACTCCTTTGCTTATGTATTGAATAATCTCAAGACGCATTCTTTTTTGGTCGGGACTAGTGGTATAATATGTTTTCTCGTTTACAGAGGGTAATGGCATGTTCTTTTTTACAAGGTTGTCAATGATAACGCGCCCTGTATTTGGATTCATGGCTCTTATTCCCAAATTATATCCTGTTACACCTCTTAGCTCTGGTGGAATCTCGTAATCTACTTTTTTTCCTGATAGTTGGATGGCATGTAGAGCAGCACCATAAGTTACTGCTTTCATAGGTTCGTGAGAGTGTATTTCTTGATTTTTGGAAGGGAATAATATTTTTAATCTCTTTTTAATTAAAGGGACCATAGAAGATCCACCGACTAGAATTATGCTGTCTACATCACTAGTTTCTATACCTATGCTTTTAATACACCTTTTTAAAACCTCTTCTGTTTGCTCTATTAAAGGTGCAATAGCCTTTTCAAATTCTTTTCTACTTATATGTACTTCAAGGGTGTGCTTGCCTAAAACACATACTTTGTCAATGAATGTAGTTCCAGGTATAGACAATTCAATTTTGATTTCTTCTGATATATAGCGAAGATGCAATAGGCTTCTAGCATCTAGGGCTACATCAAAACCAAGTTCATCTTTAAATTGCTCAAGGATTAATTCACCTATTTTTTCATCAAATTCCTTGCCTCCTAAATCAGTGATGCCATCTTTAGCCATAACAAATACTCCTTTCGGGTTCATTGTTAATGCTGTGACATCAAAAGTCCCCCCTCCAAGATCATATACCAAAATAGTTTTATCGTATTTTTTATGTGTTATCCCATAATGCATGGCGGCAGCTATAGGTTCTTCAAGGAGACCTATAACTGGTAATTCAATCAAAGTTGCAGCATTTAAAATACATTTTCTTTGTAGATCGTTAAAATGGGCAGGAACTGTTATAACTGCCCCTTCCACAGTTTGAGATGTGTAGGTTTCGGCATCAATTCTAAGTTTTTTAAGTATTAAAGCTGCTAAGCTTTCTGGATACCAAGGTGTTTGATCTGAGTCAATATAAAGAGGTTTTTTTTCGCCAAATTGCCTTTTGAAAAAACGTATGACTGGAAGCCCTGGATTTTGTTCTAAACGTGCCTCTATAATATTGCCTATATAGGCCGTTTCTCCTTCAATATAAACTGCAGATGGTGTATGAAACAAATCATTGTTTGAGTTGTCTGGCAATAAAATAGGTTCTCCATTTCTACCTATGGTAGCAGACAGAGAAAAAGTAGTTCCGAGGTCAATTCCAATCAGCATATATTAAATATCCAATTTTAAAAAGGTTTGTTTCAATTCTGTCTCTACACTTTTGATAGCAGACTCTATTTGTTCTTTTTTTCTTTTAGAGTCATTCAATTTTTTATCAAACGCTTCAAGCTTTTGTATTTTACGTTGAGTAAGATTTGTTTCTTTTCCCAAAGTTTCGGATCTAGCTATTTGAAAATCTTTCAAGTTACTCTCGGCTAGCAGCAAAATTTCATTAAATCTATTTTTAGCGACTTCAAAATATAGACTTTTCCACTCTTTTTCAATTGTTGAGAAAATGCGTTTATATTCAGATTTCAACCATTGCTGAGTTTTTTTAAGTTCCTCTTTTTTAAATTCCAGATCCTTCTTTTTCCCATTTTTTAAAGCAAAGTATAATCCAACTACAATAGATAAAATATACAGTGGCCATAATTTACCTCTAAGTTCTTTAAGATCTGGTATTTGTGAAATTATACCAACAGACATTATAATCATCATATAAGGTTGTCTAATTGCACTAAATAGAGCCATCATTCCTTTTTTTAACGGTTTGGAATCATATTCTTTTTCAAACACAAATTGATCTTCGAGTTGCTTGGTTACTTCTTGCCTCGACAAATTGTTAGCTATTAAATCAAAACCTAAAAGGCCTTCTTTTTTGAATAAACTGTCTATTTCTTCAATGGTTACTTGAAAATAATCATTTAAAGAAACTATGTCATTAGATAAGTGTTCATGAAAAGCAGAATAGGTTTTCTCTTTTAATTCATTTAACAGCGCGTTTGATAAAAAATATTTTGTTTCGCCTCCAGATTTTATCTCCTCCAAATCGGTTATGGCATCAATTTGGTCCATTATATAAGTGAACATTGTGCCGGATTTATTTCTGGTTAGTTTTTCAAAGCGATTATTGATACCATTTTCAAATTCAGAATAGCTACGTTGTAAATTCAACTTCAGAGAAGTATATAATTCCTGCCCCACTCTGGAATTCCCCAACTTTTTAAGTTGCATATGGTCGTTATGCACTGTGATTTTTCTAGAGTTTAAATCTTTATATTCATTATTTATTGTTGTTTCAAGTGCTTTACAGACCTTACTATAATTTAAATTCAATCCAATAAGATTAGCTAAACTTGAAATTGAGCTTAAATTACTTTTAACTTTAGTCCATTCCTCATTGCTTTTGATATTGATAGTTTTCCATGCTAATTTTTTACTTGATAACTTGATCTTATTCTGAATTTCAGCATCAGATTTAATGAATAATAAAATGGATTCTTTTGCTAACCTCTGTGAATAATAAATTAAATCTTCAGTTTGATAAGATTCTGGATTACATAAAAAAACTTTTACTAAGGAGGGGAGAGTATTTGAATTTTTTGAAGGGAAATGATTCTCGTCATAAACTCTAATAATGGTATTTATAGTCTCAATAGATACTTTACCTTGTTCATTTAGAGATTCAATATCAGCTTCAGTAATTTCAGAAATAATCTCTTGCAATTCTGACAACGATTTAGTCTTGCTAACGTATAAAACATCAATTTTAAGAAGATTATCATCAATCTGTTCCCACAAAGCTTCAATCGGTTCAACAAGGTAACTTATATTGTTTTGAATGGAAATATTTTGGCTTAGTAATTGTAACTCCTTGTGAAGGGATTTTAATTTACTAATGGAAGAGTTTAATCTTATGTTCTCCATAAATGCTTGTTTATGTTCATAAAAATAGTAAATTTAAGTCCCTGTACAACTTGAATATGAAGGTGTTCACCTATTTAATAGGTCATTTCAAAGATTTTTTTAAAAATAGGTATGTCGGAAAGTTTAATTTCATAGATTTAAGTAAAATTAATTTGTAATGCCAAGTTCGAATTCCTCCACTAATATGGCCTCTTTGTCTGAGATGAAGGCTAATGGTTATTCTCCCACTGAATTAAAAGATATATTTACTGTAAATGAGTTAAAGTCTGCATTTTCATATAATGAATTAAGGACCGCCTATTCTATAGCAGAACTTAAAGATAGCTTTGATGCTGCTGAAATTCAAGGGGTTGTTACATCCGAAGAGTTACATGGAGTTTATGAAGCTAGCGAATTAAAAAAAGCTTTTTCAGCAGAAGAAATCCATGGGGTCTACACTGCAGAAGAGATTCACGGGGTATATAAGCCTGATGAGATCCATGGGGTTTATACCGCACAGGAGATCCATGGGGTTTATACCGCACAGGAGATCCATAGAGTTTATACAGCGGAAGAAATTCATGGGGTTTATACGGCTGAAGAGATTCACGGGGCATATAAGCCTGATGAGATTCATGGGGTTTATACAGCAGAGGAAATCCACGGAGTTTATACTGCTGAAGAAATCCATAGAACTTATGCGGCCGAAGAGATTCATGGGGTTTATACAGCTGAAGAGATTCACGGGGCATATAAGCCTGATGAGATCCATGGGGTTTATACCGCACAGGAGATCCATGGGGTCTATACGGCAGAAGAAATCCATAGAGCTTATGCAGCTGAAGACATTCATGGAGTCTACACTGCAGAGGAAATTCACGGAGTATACAGGCCTAAAGAAATTCATGGGGTCTACACTGCAGAAGAGATTCACGGGATTTATACAGCAGAAGAAATACATAGGGTTTATACTCCTAGTGAAATTCATGGAATCTATACCGCAGAGGAAATTCACGGAATATTTTCGGCTAAGGAAATTTATGGAGTTTATACGGCAGATGATATTCATGGATTTTTTCCAGCAGAAGAAATTCATCGTGTTTATTCCGCAGCGGATATTCACGGAGCCTATACTGCAGAGGACATTCATGGGGTTTATGATGCAGAAGAAATCCATGGGGTGTATATAGCAGAGGATATTCATGGTGTTTACACTGCAGATGAATTATATAAAATATATACCGCTGAAGAAATTCATGGGGTCTATACGGCTGCAGATATTCATGGAATTTACCAGCCTGAAGATATTTACGGAATCTATACCGCTGAGGACATACATGGTATTTTTAGAGCTGAAGAAATTTATGGTATATATAATGCCGAAGATATCCATGGAGTATACACGGCCAATGATATCCATGGAGTATATAATGCCTTTGATATTCATGGAGTTTATTCAGCAGAAGAAATTCATGGAGTTTATGATGCTAATGAAATTTATGGTGCCTATTCGGCAAAGGAGATCCACGGAATATATAGTGCTGCTGAAATTCATGGTACTTATGTGGCTGAGGATATTCATGGGGTCTATTCAACAAAGGAAATTTATGGTATTTATTCTGCGGGAGAAATCCACGGCGTCTATACTGCAGAAGAAATTTATGGCGTTTATACAGCTCAAGACATCCATGGCGTTTATACAGCCCAAGACATTCATGGAATCTATATGGCTGCAGATATACATGGAATATACTCCGCTGAGGATATCCATATGGTTTATTCTGCTTCGGAGATTCATGGAGTTTACACAGCTGCTGATATTTATCGGGTTTATTTTGCTGCAGATATTCATGGAATCTATTTTGCTTCAGAAATTCACGGGGTCTACTCTGCGAGTGATATTCATGGAGTTTATTCAGCTTCAGAAATTCATGGGGTATACACAGCAGAAGAAATTCGTTCAGGTACCGGAGGAGGAGATTGGATTATGCCTGCAATGGGCTCAACAGTATATACAGCTGAAGAAATCCATGGGGTATATACCGCAGAAGAAATTCATGGAGTCTATCCTGCCTGGGAAATCCATGGAATCTATACAGCCGAGGAAATTCATGGGGTTTACACAGCAGAAGAAGTTTATTCAGGAACAGGTGGAGATAATATGGGATCATTCACTGCACAAGGTGCAGTATATACTCCGGAAGAGATTCATGGAGTGTATACAGCAGAAGAAATTCACGGAGTGTATTCTGCAGAAGAAATTCATGGAGTGTATACAGCAGAAGAAATTCACGGGGTATATACTGCGGAGGAAATTCATTCAGGATCTGGAGGTGGAGACTCTTCGTTTTTCGGTTCGTCATCATTTGGAGCGGTATATACGGCGGAAGAAATTCATGGGGTTTATGAAGCAAAAGAAATTCATGGAGTGTATACTGCAGAAGATATCCACGGCGTGTATACTGCAGAAGATATCCATGGAGTTTATACCGCAGATGATATACACGAAGTCTATACAGCAGAAGACATTCACGATGTATATACAGCTGAAGACATTCACGGCGTGTACACAGCAGATGATATTCATGGAATTTATACGGCCGAAGACATTCATGGAGTGTATTCTGCCGAAGATATTTACGGAGTATATACAGCAGATGATATTCATGGAGTGTATGAAGCGGAGGACATTCATGGAGTTTATGAAGCTAGTGATATTCATAGTGTTTACGAAGCGGATGATATTCATGGGGTTTATAGTGCCGATGATATACATGGGATATATGAACCAGATGAAATACATGGAACTTATGATGCTCAAGAGATTTATGGAGTATATGATGCTAGTGATTTGCAAGGTGTTTATGATGCTGGAGAGTTAAAAGGGGGAGGATACAAAGCAGATGAATTGAATGGTTATTATTCGGCTTCAGAATGTAAAGATGGTGGTTATGATGCAGGGGAGTTGAAAGATGGTGGTTTTGATTGCGGAGAACTTGTTGATGCTGGATTTGATTGTGGGGAATTAAAAAGTGCAGGATTTGATTTATATGATCTCGCAGATTATTTTGACTTACATGAATTAGCAAATCATTTTAGCGTGGATGAATTAGAGGGACATTTTAGCGATGACGAATTGATTGCTGCAGGTCTCAAAGAACCGCCAGTAGAAGATGATTTTATGTCTTGGTATTAAATAATAGTTATGAAGAACCAGTGCATATAAAACTATTTTATCTTATAAATATTTAAGAACCCTTCATATTATTAGAACCACTAGTGCTAAGTAGTTACCATCAGGAGTTAGGCATAATAGAAAAAACTATTTCATATGAAAATGTATATCATTGTGAAAGATGACATTCCATACAAATTAGTTCTTGTAATAACTGCCACGCTTCATTGGCTTGTTAAAAAAATATGAAACTAATCGGGATATGAAAAAATGGATTAATGGGATATTTAAAAAAGTAGTTTGTCTAACCAATGAAATTGAATTTAACAAGCTTAAAGATGAGTCCGATTTTATCTTACTGTCTGAATCCTCACTTGGTAACAATGAAGTTTGTTTAGCATTTTGTCCGAGAGAGGAATACTCAAAAAAGTTTATTTTCTATTCACTTACTTATCTTATATGTTAAGCAAAAATTTAATATAATCTCAAGTATTCTTATTAATCCTCGACTTTTTCACCTTTATTATTAATCCAAAACTTTTCCCCATTTTGTTTTACATTCCATATGCCATCAGACCCGTAACCACTGTTAACAGAATAATCTCCATCATAAATGAAACCAGTAATTTCTTCTCCAAGATAATTAATTAAACCTATTTTTTTTCCTTTCTTTACTAGAATTATACCTTTTATAAAACCCTGAATACAAACCTCATCATAAATAAATGGCAATCTGGTTTTACCTTTATTATCTATAAATCCATATTTACCATTTAGTTTAACACCGATCCATGCTCTTTTACTGTTAGGTTCGTTTAAACTACCGATTACATGTTCATAAATGGCTTGAGTAATATTTTTACCGTCTTTATCTAGAATGCCCCAATTACTATTAGAATATTTTTTATAATAAAATATTCCGGTGGTAGCACTTTCTCTGATATCATAGTATTCAACAGGTAGTAGTACTTTTCTATCCTTATCTATTATACCATATTTATCATCAATCCCTGCAATCGTATATTCCCATCCTTTGTTGTAATCATAAATATATTTGTATTTCGCTTTTTTGAATTTACTGTAGGCCTCACCTATAAATATTCCATTTGGATATTCATCCATATATTTTTTGTAAGAGTTTTGTGTATCCTTTTCTTTTGCCGTATTCCATGCTTTTAATTCTGCCGAAGCTATAGCATCTTCCTGTTTTTGCTTTTCCATTTTTATTCTATCGGCCTCTATCTGTTGTTTTGCTCTTGCTTCAGCCTCTTTTTTGGTAGCAATTTCATTGGCTTGTTTTATCTTATCTTTTATAAGCTGTACAGCATTTTCACATTGTATTTTGTATCTCCCATTTGGGTATTCATTTAAATAGGTATTATAAGCCGCAATTGTATTGGTCTGTTGTACTTCTTCCCAATCCTTAACCTCTTCTGCGATGGCCATACGCTCTAATCGTGTCGTTATACTTTGAATGCTATCCAATACAGCCTTGTCTTCCATCAATTTATTTGCAGACTCGTACTTTTCTAAGGCTTCTTCCCATCGGAATTCTTCTGCTAGAAAATTGGCATTTGCTTTTATTGCTGTAAATTGTCTCTCAACTGCAGGATCAATACTTGGCTCCCAAGGCTTCCATATTAATAGAATAACAGCAAGAATTATAGTTGAAAGTACTATTGGAGTAAGTAAGCTTTTCTTTTTTGTAGGTTTTCGGTTATCATTTTTATCATGTCCTTTTGTTATATCCTGTTTGGGATTTTCTTTAACCTTATGAATAGGCTCCTTTAAGTCTGCCTCAGCCAAAGGAATTAATAATTGATATGCTGCAATTATTTCCTGTAAAGCACTTTTGTAAGCTTCCTTAATAGAGGCTAATGAAGCTTCTTTAATTCCTTTTTCACAATCACTCTTTTTTGTTTCAAATGCCTTTTCAAGTTCTGCTTCTGTAAATGGGTATTTTAACCCTATTAAACTTAAAGCTTTGGTTTTTGTTAACGTTTCTTTAGGTGGTTCTGGTTGTTTTCCCTGAGGAGATTCAGGTATAGCCTTACCTGGGCTTGCCCAGGGTATATCACTATCTAGTGTATCTGTTTTTTGACCTGTAAGTAAATCATAAGCCTCTTCGAGCTCTTTTAATTTTTTTTGATAAAGTGTTTTTTGATGTGTAGTGGGCGCATTAGTTATGCGCAGCTGAAACTCGTTGTAAAACTCTTGGTATTGTTGCTTTATCTCTTTTTGGCTGGCACCAATCTCTAATTCTAATTTTTCTAAGGCTTCTTCAACTTTCATAAGAAATAACTATCTTTTTAATAATTTGTAGTATATATTGCTTTGATATAGTCTAAACCAAAAGTAAAATTACCTAATTTAAAATTAACCTAAAACCTAAAAATTCGTACATCCATGCTGGATTGGTTGTATCACGAAAAGTAATTCTGCAACTATCAGCCGAATAAGCATAATTACATCCTCGAAATACACGTGCAGTGCCTGAACTAGGTCCTTTTGGATTTTTCAATGGGCTATTTGTATAATAAATCTCGCCATACCAATCTGCACACCATTCTGATACATTACCAGTCATGTCATATAGACCTAACTCGTTGGCTTGCTTACTTCCTACTTTATGTGTTTTGTTATCACTATTTCCTTCATACCATGCAATAGTATTTAATGTATTACTTCCTGAATATTTGTAATCACCAGATTTAGTGCCTCCTATTGCTGCATATTCCCATTCAGCCTCTGTTGGCAAACGATAATGCTTACCAGTTAATTGATTTAACTTTCTTATAAAATTTTGAACATTTGTCCAACTCACCTTTTCTACAGGACAATTGTCACAATCCGAATGATAACTTGGATTATTTTCCATTATTGCCTTCCATTGCTCCTGTGTAACTTCATATTTTCCTATTGTGAAATCATCCAATATTACCTGATGGGAAGGTTTCTCATCATCAGAACAACCATTTTGCTTATTATTACAACCCATTGTAAAAGTACCTCCCTTTACAATAACCATACTTTCTTCTAAATTTTTTATTACTGCAGAAATATTATCTAATTTATTTTTCTCTTTTATGATGCTCATGTCATTTTTTAAAGCATCAATAGCAGTTTTTGCTTCAATTGTGTACTTGCCCTCTGTGTAGTTTGTTAAATAATCGTTATAACTCTCAATAGTGTTAGTGGATTTTGCAGTTTCCCATGCATTTATTTCATTTTTGTTTGAAATAAGCTCTAGACGTTTGGTTATAGAGGCAATACTATCTTGGACTTCTAGCGTTAAGATTAAATCATTGGCTGTCTTATATTTCTCTAAAGCTTCATTCCAATTCATTTGCTTTGCCAATAAATCTGCTTCAGCCTTAATTTCTGTGAATTGTTTTTCTATCTCTGGGTCATTAGCCTCTTGCCATGGTTTTAATATAAATAAAGCTACTCCAATAACAATAACAATTAATACTGTCACAAGAATTGGACTTATGCTCTTTTTGGATGTTCTATTAAATTCTTTAGAATTATCTTTTGGTGCTGCCGTTTCCTTTTTTTGGAGTTGTTCGAGCTTGGTATGAGTTATTTCTTCTTTTTTAGGAATTGTTTGTTCCTTTGGAGGCACAGAGGTCATTATATCATCTTCTTTTGCAAAAGGAATCAAAACCTGATAGGCTTCAGTTATCTCTTTTAAAGCAGTTTTATATCCATGTTTTATTGCATCTAAAGAAGCCTCGCTTAGTCTTTTTTCAAAATTATTTTTTTTGTTCTCAAAAAGTTTATCTAATTCTGAATAGGAGAAAGGCTCTTTTAATCCTATTAACTCTAATGCCTGGGATTTTGTTGTTTTTTCTTTGATTGGATTATTTACTTTAGGATTAGGCTTTGTGTCACCTGGGCTGGACCACGGTATTTCATTATCTATTGATTCTGAGCTTTGGCCGGTCAGAACGTTATAGGCCTCCTCAAGTTGTTTGAGTTTCTTCTGGTAGAGTGTTTTTTGGTGGGTGGTGGGTGCGTTGGTTATACGCAACTGAAACTCGTTATAGAACTCCTGGTATTGCTGTTTTATATCTTGTGGGCTTGCTCCCGATTCTAACTCTAATTTCTCTAAGGCTTCCTCTTGTGTCATTATGTATATAACTGGTATTGATAAAAATATTAATATTTTTTATTTATACAATAATTTAAAAGTAAACAGCCTATCAAATTCTGTATGAGTTTGATGAATTACTTTTTTTTAATAATTTAGAAGTTCAATAAAAAATAAACTATGGATCCGAAAGATGTAAAAGGTTTGATTGAGGTAATTAGAAGAGATGAGCAATCAAAGAAATATGTTGACTCTATCTTAAGTTATATCCTTCCGGATAATTGGGGTGTAACAGGTGTTGTAAGAAATTTTCGTTATTGGCTTAATGAAAATGCCCTAGAATCTAGGACTAAAAATTGGACAATGATGGGATTTATGTCTGAGCTTGAAGCACAAGACATGCGTATTAAATATGATTTATATACTGAAAAGTATGTTTGTACAGGAATTGCCAGGGTAACCTCTAATGCTATAAATCGAGAAATCGAACTCGGTAATCCACTTTTAAAAAATATTCAGAAGGCAACAGATGTTTCAAGAACTGTAAATGATACAGCACATACGGCAACTAAAATAATTACAAATGATGGAAAATCTTTTGTCTTGGATTATCATCAAACATTAAATACTGATAATCCATTGATATTTAATACACTTGAAGATTGGATGAATGCTAGGAATGGGCAAACTGCTGAAGAATATTTTATAGATAACCTTGTAAAGTTCAATTATAAAGAATTGCTTGATCAAATAAGATATAACACTCAACAACTCAAAATTAACATAATTTAGTAATCTTCTGCATTATCAGCCGATCTTTCTGCTCGGTCTGCTGCACTCTCTGCTCTATCGGCTGCATTTTCAGCCCTATCAGCTTCAGTTTCTGCTGATTTAGAATAATCTTCTGCATCTGAAGCTGCTTCTTGAGCTTTTTCTATAATTTCTTCAGACCTATCTCTGGTTTGCTCCAATAATTCTTCTCCTTTATCTAATATTTCTTCAGCCTTATCAGTTGTTTGTTCTAAGAGTTCTTCAACTTTCTCAATTAAGCTTTCGGCCTTATCGCAAGTTTGATCAAACAAATCATGTGTTTTGTCCTTAATATTGTTTGTTTCTTCCATAAGGTCATTAGCTTTTTCTTTTAAATCGCTTACTTTTTCAGTTTCATCAACCATTTTTGAAACGGAATCATTTATTTCATTTAGAGCCGTCTCAACTTCACTTGATACTTCATTAATTTCACTTACTCTCTGGCTTACTTCTTCTGAAGCATTTTGCATTATTTCAATATATGGTTGGATTTGTTGAGCAGCTTGTTCTACAGTTTGTAGGTGTTCCTGGGCTTGAGTCATAGATTGCTCTGCTGCTTGTTCATGTTGTTGAGCTTCACTCATAGCCTGTTCTGCATTTTGCTCATGTTGTTGAGTTTCACCCATTGCCTGTTCAGCAGTATGTTCATGTTGTTGAGCTTCATTCATTGCGTTTTCAGCACCTTCCACAAAACTCTGAACCTGATTCATAGCCTCTTCTGCATGCTGTTCATGTTGTTGAGCTTCATTCATAGCATTTTCAGCACCTTCCACAAAACTCTGTACTTGATTCATAGCCTCTTCTGCATGCTGTTCATATTGCTGTGCTTGACCCATAGCCTGTTCAGCTGCCTGTTCGTGTTGCTGTGCTTGACCCATAGCCTGTTCAGCTGCCTGTTCGTGTTGCTGTGCTTGTCCCATAGCCTGTTCGGCTGCCTGTTCGTGTTGCTGTGCTTGACCCATAGCCTGTTCGGCTGCCTGTTCGTGTTGCTGTGCTTGACCCATAGCCTGTTCGGCTGCCTGTTCGTGTTGCTGTGCTTGTCCCATAGCCTGTTCAGCTGCCTGTTCATGTTGTTGGGCTTGACCCATAGCTTGCTCAGCTGCCTGCTCGTGTTCCTGTGTATGTGTTAGTGCTTCGTTTGCAGCCTGTTCGTGTTGCTGTGCTTGACCCATAGCCTGTTCAGCTGCCTGTTCGTGTTGCTGTGCTTGTCCCATAGCCTGTTCGGCTGCCTGTTCGTGTTGCTGTGCTTGTCCCATAGCCTGTTCGGCTGCCTGTTCGTGTTGCTGTGCTTGTCCCATAGCCTGTTCAGCTGCCTGTTCATGTTGTTGGGCTTGACCCATAGCTTGCTCAGCTGCCTGCTCGTGTTCCTGTGTATGTGTTAGTGCTTCGTTTGCAGCCTGCTCGTGTTCCTGTGTATGTGTTAGTGCTTCGTTTGCAGCCTGCTCGTGTTCCCGTGTATGTGTTAGAGCTTCGTTTGCGGCCTGCTCGTGTTCCCGTGTATGTGCTAGTGCTTCGTTTGCGGCCTGCTCGTGTTCCCGTGTATGTGTTAGTGCTTCGTTTGCAGCCTGCTCGTGTTCCCGTGTATGTGTTAGTACTTCGTTTGCATCCTGTTCGTGTTCCTGTGTTTGGGTGAGTGCTTCGTTTGCAGCCTGCTCGTGTTCCTGAGTATGTGTTAATGCTTCGTTTGCAGCCTGCTCGTGTTCTTGAATTTGCTCTAGAACTTCAATAATCCTTTGCTTAATATCAGTAACTTCATCTAATATAGTTTGAATTTGATCTTTATAATTTTGTGATTCATTATTAATTTCAGAAATAGCTTCCTTGAGTTCTATAGATTCATTTTGTGTATTTATTATTTCTTCTTGTGTGGCAAGAGCTTCTTGATGTGTCTTTTCAATCTCCTCACTATACGTTATTGTTTGTGTTTGGATTTCTTTTACTTCTTCTAAGATTGCATTAAGTTGGTTGGCTGCACTCATATTCTAAATATTTTCAATTTTTTATAAATAACTATATTGACTTTTATGGATTCAAATTTGAAAAATTGTGTTGGTTATGACGGTGAAAGATTAACCACCGATTACAATCTGTATTCGTGTTTTTTTCTTAATCATTATTTGTAAAAATTTTCAGCTTCTTCATTCAATCTATTAAAAATCCTTTTCTCTAATGTGTCTATTCTAAAATTATAACCTTTTTCAACTGCGGTTTTCATAAATTCAAATCCTTGTGATCTATTGTTTGGATTCAACCGATGAAGTGTTTTTCCATAATAATATTTTCCCGCTAAAGAGCCTAAACCATTAGCTTTTTCAAAATATTCTAAAGCATCACTATAATTACTAGATTTAAAAAATGATAAGCCCTCTTCAACATAATTACTTGCAATATGGAGCCTAACTCCAAAAAATGAAACAATGACAATTAATATAATTCCAAATGTTACTGCTAATTTTTTTTGTTTGGGGCTTAATTGTACTGCAGGAATTTTAAGGCTTTCCTTTTTTCTTAATTCATTTTGATTTGTTTTGATATATTCGAAAGCTGAATTAAGCTTTTCAATTCTATTTGAATATTCTTTTTTTATAATTTCATTAGTAGCATTTTCAAATGATAATTTTGCTCGTTGCAACTCTTTTTTATACTGAAATTCAATATCATCAATTCCCTTAAAGTTTTCAATTTTAATTATTTCTAATGCTGTTTTTAAATCCATTGCTAAATTTATCTAAAATTAAAACCTAAATATAAAAATTTAATTTTTAGGATTTTGAAATATATTTTTACATGAACGATTGTATGCTTATTGTGTGATATTATGAAAATTTACCTGTATCTTTTAATTGGATTTATATGTTTTAAAACAAGAGCTCAATTAATAAATGATGAGTCATATTTAGACTCAGAGTTTGTGAAATTTAAAAATGAGTTATTAAGGTGTGTAATCAATAAAGGTACTACGGGCCTAAGAAGTTTGCTGGCCGAGAGGATTCTTGAAAGTAATGATGGCTGTGGTAATCCCGGTTGTACAAAAGATGAGTTTATAAACATGTATTTTAAATATTCTCGGAAAGTAGTTGGAATACAATGTTTGAAATTATAAGATTTGGATTCTTACAAATTATATTTAAAAATAAATGAGAAACTCTTAGCTATTGAAGAAATTTTGGAAAATGTCACCCCTGAACGTTACCCCCAAAAACAAAAAAACCCCTGTAAACAGGGGTTATCAAGTGGTACCTCCAGGAATCGAACCAGGGACACAAGGATTTTCAGTCCTTTGCTCTACCAACTGAGCTAAGGTACCTCGCCAAAGCGGATGCAAATATAAAGTCATTTTTATTATTTCACAAAATAAAATCATAAAAAGATGGACTATTTTAAAATTAAACAATTATAAAATATTTAAGATTTTAATCCTCATGGTTTTGTAGTTTTACACTTTTTCAATTTATAATGAATTTAATCATTGATGTTGGCAATACGTTTGTGAAACTTGCTGTTTTTAAGAGCAACAGGTTGATGGATAAAACATCTGTTGGATTAGATAGCATTATAGCTGAGATAAAGCAATTAAAAGGTAATTTCCGTGGTTTAAAAAGAGCTATTGTATCATCTGTTGGAAGGTTAAATGATGAAGATGTAGATACAATAGGCAAAATTTTTGATTTGCTCATATTGGATTCCGAAACAAGATTGCCTTTTACAAATTTGTACAAAACCCCAAAAACATTGGGCGTAGATAGAATGGCATTGGTAAGTGCATCAGTTAATCAATTTCCTGAAAATAATACACTAGTCATTGATGCAGGAACCTGCATCACTTACGATTTTGTAAATGCTAAAAACGAATATCTGGGCGGCGCAATTTCTCCAGGTCTGCGGATGAGGTATAAATCATTGAATAATTTAACTGCTAATTTACCGTTATTGGAAACAGAAGTGCCAAAAAATATTATAGGAACTTCTACCAAACACTCCATACACTCTGGGGTTGTCAGCGGAATTGTTAATGAAATGGATGGTGCCATTGCAACTTATAAACTTAATTATCCCGATTTAACAGTTATTTTAACAGGAGGCGATGCCAAATTCTTGTCTAAGCAATTAAAAAGTAGCATATTTGCCAATCCTAATTTTCTATTGGAGGGATTAAACTTTATTTTACAATTTAACTCGAACGAATGATAAAAAAACTTGTATTAGTTTTTGCTTTAGTATTTACTATTTTCAATTATGCACAAGAGGGTACAGCTTCACCTTATTCTTTCTACGGTATAGGTAACCTTAAATTCAAGGGAACGGTTGAAAACCGGAGTATGGGTGGATTAAGTATTTATAACGATAGTATCCATATGAATTTAAGAAATCCAGCATCCTATGCTGGTGAAAATGTTGGTATTTATCCCTTTAATGGAGAGAGCAGACCAGTTAAATTTACCGTTGGAGGTGGTTACACAAGTCAGGATTTAAAAAGTAATTCTGGTACTGAAAAAGCATCATCTACAACCTTTGATTATTTGGCGTTATCTGTGCCAGTGGGCAAGTTCGGCTTTGGGTTTGGTCTATTGCCTTATACTTCAGTAGGATATAAATTGGAATCTTTGAATAACGATGGCAATTTGCAAAACAGGTTTAAAGGAGAAGGAGGAGTAAACAAGGTGTTTTTCGGATTGGGCTATCAAATAGCAAAAGGATTAACTGCAGGTGTTGATGTGCATTACAATTTTGGAAATATTCAAAACAGCACTTTAATTGTACAATATGACAATGGGGTTCCAACCCAATATCAATCTAGCGAGAGAAATAGGTCGGACTTAAGCGGAGTGAATTTTAATTTTGGTTTGTCCTATAAAAGGATGTTGAACAGTAAATTGGAACTTGTTTCCGGTATGACCTTTACTCCAGAAAGCAATTTAATCTCGCAAAACGAACGTTCAATTTCAACGGTTACTTTAAGCGCAACAGGGCAAGAGTTTGTTGTAAACACCATTCAATCTGATTTGCAGGCTATGGGTCTTGCAGAAACTGAATTGGTTTTGCCTTCAAAATTTGCATTTGGAGCAGGAATTGGACAGCCACGAAAATGGTTTGTTGGAGCTGAAACCAGTTTTCAAAAAACCAGTAAGTTTTCAAACCAATTATACGGCACAAATGCAACGACTTATAAAGATGCCTACTCACTCTCTTTAGGTGGGTTTTACATTCCAGATTTTAATTCTTTTGATAGTTTCTGGGAGCGTATTGTTTACAGAGCTGGGTTTAGACAGGAAGAAACAGGGTTGAATATAAATAATGAATCCATTAAAGAGTTTGGCATATCTTTTGGAGTAGGATTACCGGTTGGGGATGCTAGACTGCTCTCAAACGCCAATTTGGGCTTCGAAATAGGAAAAAGAGGCACCACAAATAGCAATTTAATTCAAGAGAATTTTATAAATCTTCAATTAAGCTTATCTTTGAACGATAGATGGTTTCAAAAAAGGAAATATGACTAAAAGAACAAATTTATAATCATGAAAACTAAAATTACTTTATTAGCGCTTTTATTTATTGGATTGAACTTTGGTTTTGCCCAACAGGATGAAGAATGTATGACCAAATTGTCCATATTCCATGAGTATGTAAAATCGAAAAATTTTGATGCTGCTTATGAGCCATGGATGGCTGTGAGAAATAGATGCCCAAAATTCAATAATGCCATTTATGTTGATGGTGAGAAAATTTTAGAGCACAAAATTGATAATTCTGCTGGAGCTGAAAAAGTAGCTTTCATAAACGATCTTTTAAAGCTTTGGGAACAAAGAGCAGAGCACTTTGCCAGTAAAACACCAAAAGGGGAGTATGCGGCCCAAGCTTGCCAATTAATGTACGACAACAGAAAAGAATTGGGTAAAACAGATGTAGAATTGTATGAGTGTTTTGATGCTGCATATAATCTAGATAAAGAAACTTTTACAAATCCAAAAAGCTTATACACCTATTTTTCCTTAATGGTAGATTTGTACGATGCAGGTAAAAAGCCAGCTGCTGAGTTGTTTAGCAAATATGATGACGTTGTAGAGAAGGTAGAAGTTGAGGTTCAAAACTACTCTGAACAATTAAACAAACTTATTGCAAAAGATTCAACTGGTGCGAGCTACACTAGCAAAGAAAAAAGCTATAAAAGGTATTACGAGAGCTATTTAAAAGCTTATGACCAGATTTCCGAAAGTATTGATGGAAAATTGGGTCCTAGAGCGAATTGTGAGAACTTAATCCCTATATTTAAAAGAGATTTTGAAGCCAATAAAAACAATGCAGTTTGGTTGCAACGTGCTGCTGGACAAATGTCGCAAAAGGAATGTACCGACGACCCATTGTTCTTTGAATTGGTAAATGCTTACCATGAAATAAGCCCTTCTGCGAATTCAGCATTTTACTTGGGTATCTTAAAAGATAAAGAGGGTAAATCAAGTGAGGCCATTGCCTTTTACAAACAGGCTATTGATTTAGAAACAGATAATTTTCAAAAAGCAAAACTTAACAATAGAATTGGTTTAAAATTAAAGGCTAAAGGAAATTATGGGCAAGCAAGAAGCTTTTTCAATGAATCGCTTAGACTGAACCCATCAAATGGCCGCCCATATTTGTCAATAGCAGCTATGTACGCAGCTAGTGCTAACAATTGTGGCGATACTACTTTTAACAAAAGAGCAGTATATTGGTTGGCGGCAGATGAAGCTAGAAAAGCGGGCCGAGTTGACCCAACCTTATCTAAAGCTTCTGCACAATCTGTTAATAGTTATTTAGATAGAGCACCATCAAAAGCCGATGTGTTTAGCTGCGGATGTTCTGGTCAAGTAATCAAGATTAGTTGTTGGATTGGACGCTCTGTTACCGTTCCAAATATTTAATGAAAAAACACAAAACATATAATATTTTAAACATAGTCACAATAATTATTGTGACTATGTTTTTTTCATGTAATGACAGTTTAAAACAGGTTCAAAAAATCGGTATTTCAGAAAACGAGCCAATCGGCATTGATTATAATATGAACGTTAAGTATACCGATTCTGGAAGGGTAACTGCAAATCTAATAAGTGCTAAGATGTTGGATTATTCTAACCGCGATTTCCCGTTCCATGAATTTACAGACGGTGTTACATTATATATTTTCGACAAAGACAATAAAAAAAGCACTGTGGTTGCAGATTATGCCATTGTATATGGTAATACCGATTTAATTGATATGCGAAACAATGTTGTAATTACCACACACGACAATAGTGTTTTAAAAACCGATCAGCTATACTACGACCAGAAAAAGGAATGGTTATATACCAATGAGCCCGTTGAGTTTCAAACGGAACAAGATCTTATTAAGGGTAATGGTTTTGATTCCAATTCAAAGTTTACAAATGCCGAAGTTCTTGAGGTTACAGGCATTATTACCCTTGAAGAATAGTCGAGAACAAAAACTAAAATAGAACAAATAAACTGTTTTTATTTTAAGTATCTTTGTGCCAAACACAAACACATGAAATTTTCTAAAATCTTTCAATATGCCTATTTGGCCTTTGCCGTTTTGTTTCTTTATGATGGCATATCAAAATTTGGTAACGGCACCAACGGAGCCTATATCTCTTTTGCCTTGGCTGTTTTAGCGGCATTTATGTACTTCTTTAGGCAAAGATTTAGAAAGAAATATGAGAATAAAGACAGCTCAAAATAAATGACGGTTCCTGTTGTCATTATTGTATTATCACTTATACTTTCGGCTTTTTTTTCGGGCATGGAAATTGCCTATGTGTCTTCCAATAAAATTCACATTGAAATTGAAAAAAAACAGGAAGGTTTGTTGGCAAAAGCTTTAACAAAACTTACCACAAAGCCATCAAAGTTTATTACAACTATGCTCATTGGCAATAATATTGCTTTGGTTGTTTATGGTTTTTTTATGGGAGATGTGCTTATGAATTGGTTTCAGACGTTGCTGCCAACGTCCAGTGAATTTTTAAATTATCTTTTAACCGATTTAAATTTATTGTCCCAAACCATTATTTCAACCGTTGTGATTTTAATCACGGCAGAATTTTTGCCAAAGGTATTCTTTCAGATATATGCCAACACGCTTATAAAAGCATTGGCAATTCCAGCATATTTGTTTTATGTATTGTTCACGTTCATTTCAGATTTCGTGATTTGGATTTCAGATTTTATCCTGAAAACTTTTTTTAAAACCGAAGGCGACCAAATTCAACTTGCTTTTACTAAAGTAGAGCTCGGCAATTACATTAGTGAACAAATGGAAGCTGTAGAGGAACATGATTCTGTTGATAGCGAAATACAGATTTTTCAAAATGCTTTGGAGTTTTCCGAAGTTAAGGCAAGAGAGGTTATGATTCCTCGAACCGAGATTATAGCTGTTGAGGTTAACGATACTGTAAAATCATTGAATGCGCTTTTTACAGAAACTGGAAGAACCAAAATATTGGTTTATAAAGATACCATTGACGATATTTTAGGCTATGTGCATTCATTTGAATTGTTCAGAAAAGCCAAAAATATTAAAGCCATGTTAACACCTGTTGAGTTTGTTCCAGAAACAGTGCTTATAAAAGATGTGTTGAGTGTGCTTACCAAGAAGAGACGCAGTATTGCTGTGGTTTTAGACGAATACGGCGGAACTTCTGGCATTATGACCGTAGAAGATATTATTGAGGAATTGTTCGGCGAAATTGAAGATGAGCACGATTCAGCAAATTTAATCGAGGAGAAAATTGATGAAGAAACCTATAAATTTTCAGCTCGATTGGAAGTAGATTACATAAATGAAATTTATAAGGTAGACCTTCCAGAAAGTGAAAATTATGAAACCCTTGGCGGATTAATTGTAAACCATACTGAGGAGATTCCCAAACAAAATGATGTTGTAAAAATTGACAACTTTCAGTTTACGGTTTTGGCCGTGTCAAATACCAAAATTGACCTCGTGGAGTTTAAGGTTTTAGATGAAGATTAACTTCCAATTAATCACTATTCTTTATGGTGTTTGTGTTAAAAGCCTGTTATTTTTTCATCAAATTAATTTTAACTCCATAATAAATAAATAACCCTTTTATTATTAAATAGAAATTGGTATTTTCGCGCACGATATTTTTGTCGGTTTTTGTATAATCGGCACCAACTTAACAACAAAACCCCAGCTTTTTTGGGTAAATAAAATTTAATTTACAAATGGCAGTTTTAAATAAGATAAGGCAACGTTCACTATTCTTGATATTGATTATAGCATTGGCGCTATTTTCTTTTGTTTTGGCAGATTTGTTTAGAAATAGTGATGCGCTTACTTCGAAGTCACAAAATATAGTGGCGACCATTAACGGAAAAGATATTTCAAGAGAAGACTTTTTGCAAAAAGTTGAGGTGGCACAACGTCAAGCAGGGCCAAATGCTACAAGTACCATGGTGATGAACCGAGTTTGGGAGCAGGAGGTAAGACAAGCGGTTATGGAAACACAGTTTGAAGAACTTGGTATTTCTGTAGAAAAAGATCAAATGCGCGATTTGTTAAAAACGGCTTTAGCTACCAGTCCAGAGTTTTTAAACGAGGCTGGTTTCTTTGATGAAAATAAATTGAACGAATACATTGCCAATTTAAAAGAAACCAGCGTAACAGGTTACGAAGGTTGGATAAATTACGAAAAGCAATTGGCATTTAACGCCTTGAACCAAAACTACTTTAACATGGTAAAGGCTGGTTTAACAGGAACTTTGGCAGAAGGCGAACTTGACCATAAATTAGAAGGGCAAAAAGTAGATATTAAATATGTTCAAGTGGCATACTCTACAATTGCCGATAGCCTTGTAGAGGTTTCAAGATCCAATATTTCAGACTACATTCTTGACAATAAAAAACAATTTGAAGTAGAGGCTTCAAGAGATATCCGTTTTGTAGAGTTTAAGGAAGAAGCATCTCTTGAAGATGAAAATGCCATTAAGGCCGACCTTGAAATTTATGTAAATGGAAGACTTGTTGATGAAAGAGGAAGAAAAGATACTATCGTTGCTTTTTCAGAAGTTAAAAATAATGAGGAGTATATTAATTCAATAGCCGAATCAGATATCAAATTTGATGACCGTTTTCTTTTCAAATCAGACTTGCCGGAAGAAGTGGCCGATAATATTTACAATCTAAATGAAGGTGAGGTTTATGGTCCATATAAAGATGATGGTTATTTTAAGGTGTCTAAAGTAGTTGCTGTAAAGCAAATACCAGATTCTGCCAAGGTAAGACACATTTTAATCCCTTTCATTGGCGCACAAAGTGCAGGACCGGATGTTACACAAACTGAAGCTCAGGCTAAAGAAACTGCGGATAGTTTATTTGCAGTTTTAAAATCTAACCGCTCTAAGTTTCCTGATTTTGTAACTGAATTTTCATCAGATAAAGGAAGTGTAAATAATGGTGGTCGCTACGATTGGCATGGTTACAACACTATGGTGCCAGAATTTAATGATTTTGAGTTTGAAGGAAAAACAGGAGATTTAGGTGTTGTAAAAACCATTTTTGGTTTCCATATCATAGAGATCGAGGGACAAAAAGATAAGCAAAAAGCAATTCAAGTTGGAACAATCGCTAGAAAGATTGAGCCTTCAGAAGCAACTTCCGATAAGGTATTTAGAGATGCATCAAATTTTGAAATCAATGCTGGAAAAGGTGATTTTGAAGCTGTTGCCAAAGAAAATAATTTTACCGTTAGACCTGTAAATGGCATAAAGGTTCTTGATGAAAACATTCCAGGTGTTGGTGCTCAAAGACCAATTGTTCGTTGGGCGTTTAATGAAGAGTCTGAAGTTGGCGACATAAAGCGTTTCAATATTCCTGGTGGTTACCTAATTGCTCAATTAGTCGCGCAACATGAAGAAGGGTTAAAATCAGTTGAAGATGCTACTGCACAGGTTCTACCAATTATAAGAAAAGAGAAGAAAGCAAAATTAATTCATGATAGAGTTTCTGCAACGACCTTGGATGATTTGGCTGCTGCCGAAAACACAACGGTAAGAACAGCCAATGGTATAAATATGAAAAACCCAACCATTTCTGGCGCAGGACGAGAGCCTTTAATAGTTGGTGCTGCGTTCGGATTAAGTGAAGGGGGAACATCTGGTTTATTGGATGGTTCAAACGGTGTTTATATGATTCAAGTTACCAAAGTAACTCCAGCTGTAACGTTGGATAATTATCAAGCTGCTGCCAATAGAGTAGAGCAACAAAAAGTTGGTGCTGTTAATTCAAAAGTGTACAATGCGCTTAAGGAAGCTGCCGAAATTGAAGATAATAGGGCGAAAAATCAAGTTCAATAAAAAGGACATAAAGCATAAATGAAAAGAAGCTCCGAAATAATCGGGGCTTTTTTGTTTTTAGGCCTATAATATCATTGATGTGTATGGTATAACGGTTTCAAAACCTTTTACTTTAAAATAAGATGTCGGGTCACTTTTGGAAGTTGCTAAAACAAAATCTCCGCCCCATGCCCCAAGACTTTTTAAGCCACCATTAAAATCTTCGAAAAGTAATTCTTTAATTGTTTTTTGATTGGTGATTTCAGCAATTAAAGTTTCGTGTGAAGCTATTAAAGCATCAAATTCTTCAAGGGTTTTGGCTGAAATTATTTTCGCCGTGATAACATTAATCTCATTAATTATATTTGAAGCATTGACTTTATTGCTGTGATAATGTTTAATGCCTTCTCGACTGTTTTGTTTTCTGTTTAAGTGAATAAAATACAGGCAGTCCTTAAATGACGTATTAAATTCAGCAGTATTTACAATGGGTTTGGAATTTATGATTTGATATGTAATGGCATAATCTTTTTGTGCACAGGCAATATCATATCCACTTCCGCCAAAGGTTTTTTCCAATAGTTGGTAAGCATCAACATTAGCCCATTGCGCCACATTATTTATCAACGTTGACGATGTGCCTAGTCCCCAATTTCTTGGAAAATCTAACCGTGTGGTAATTTTACAACCAATGGAGTTAATAAGAAATTCTGGATTTAGTGTTTTCGCCGCATCTAAGATTTGAATCAGTTTTTTGGAAACATCATTAAGAGTAGCATGCGATGTGCTAATCTCATTCAATTGAAATTCACCTTCAAACCAAACCTTACCCTTTTCATCCAAACTTTGCCAAATGATTTTTGGTTGGTCTAAATTTTCAACGGTCAACGATTGCCCATATTTTGTTGGTACAGCTAATGACATAGCCCCGTCGAGTACTACATATTCGCCAGTCAATAATAATTTACCATGGCTGTAAAATGTTTTCAACTTTTAACTCTTAGTTTGTTAATGGCTTCTGAAACGGCACTGTGAGAAACCGTGTGGTTTCTAAAATATTCGGTAAGTATTTTTTTCTCTTCGTTTGTGGCTTCAAACTGATTCAAGATGTTCATCAAATGCATTTTCATATGGCCTTGTTGAATACCTGTAGTGGTAAGTGAGCGCAGTGCGGCAAAATTTTGTGCCAAACCGGCAACAGCTACAATTTGCATCAACTCTTTGGCTGATGGTTTATGCAAAAGTTCTAAGGCCAATTTTACAAGTGGGTGTAATCCCGTTAATCCCCCAATGGTGCCAAGGGCCAGAGGTATTTCAATCCAAAAGGTAAAAATACCATCCTCAACTTTGGCATGGGTTAAACTACTATATTTTCCTTTTCGTGCCGCATAAGCATGAACACCAGCTTCTATGGCTCTAAAATCGTTTCCTGTTGCCAAAACAACGGCGTCAATACCGTTCATTATGCCTTTATTATGTGTTACCGCCCTAAATGGTTCAACTTCAGCAATGTTAACGGCCTGGACAAATTTTTTCGCGAAAGCTTCACCCGAAATGGTGCTGCCTTCATTTAAATCTTCAACTTTACAACACACTTCTGCACGTACCAAACAATCTGGCACATAGTTGGACAAAATGCTCATGACCACCTCAATTTCCTTTTCTTCATCAGAAAATAGATGAAAAACCTGTGCTTCATCTTTAAAGGTTTTTGCAAACTGCTCTAAACATGAATTTATAAAATTGGCACCCATGGCATCCAGGGTTTCAAATGATGCATGGAGCTGGTAATAGTTGCCAATGTCCGAAGTTTTATCCCGTAATTCTATATCAATGATACCACCACCACGCTTTTCCATGTTTTTGGTAATGGCCTTGGTATCTTCAATGATCTTTGGCTTAACCAAATCAAAAAATGTTTTTAGCTTTTCGAAATCACCTTTAAAAATAAAATGGACCTGCCCAATTTTAGTGGTTGAAATGACTTTGGTTTTAAAACCGCCTCTGTCCATCCAAAACTTGGCAGCTTTGCTTGCTGCGGCAACAACAGAACTTTCCTCAATGGCCATAGGGATGGTGTATATTTTTCCATTGATTAAAAAATTGGGAGCCACACCAAGAGGCAAATAATAATTCGTGATGGTGTTTTCAATAAATTCGTCGTGCAATTGTTGCAGTTTTTTGTTGCTATTCCAATATTGTTTCAATACCTCCTTGGCATCATCAGTATTTGAAAAATAGGTCTCAACAATCCAATCTATTTTTTTTGATTTTGAAAGTTTAGAAAAGCCGTCAATTGGTTTACTCATAATTTATTCATTAGCAGTGCAAAGATACTACTCTTGTTATGAATATTGAATACCTTGATTTAAACCGCGTTATTTAAGTGTTAATATTGACGGTTTTTTACATAATTTTTAGTAAACTTGACATCATTTTGTAAAAAGAATAATTTTTTTAATGAATCACCTAAAATTCTCCTTTTATGTTTGCCTGTTTGTAACTTCAATTGTTTCAGCGCAAACCAAAGAAATTACCCTCGAAGACATTTGGAAAAACGGAACTTTTAGAACAGAATATCTTGATGTTTTGCATTCAATGGCGAATGGACAACAATACTCTGTTTTAAATTTTGATAGAGCAACACGAAGTACGTCCATAGATATTTATGATTACAAAACTTTGAAAAAAATAAATACCTTGGTAAGCTCAGCCAATTTTGAAGAGATTCCCTATTTTACTGATTATACCTTTAGCCAAGATGAAGATAAAGTGATTTTGGCAACCAATGAGGAAGCCATTTACAGAAGGTCTTCTTTGGGGAACTATTATGTTTACAATGTAAAACATGGTAGCCTGACCTTGATTACCGAGGATAAAATACAAGAACCCACGTTTTCACCAGATGGAACTAAAGTGGCCTTTGCAAAGGATAATAACTTGTTTGTTAAAGATTTGCAAACCGATAAAATAACGCAAATCACTTTTGACGGTAAAAAGAATGAAATAATTAACGGTATTACCGATTGGGTTTACGAGGAAGAATTCAAATTTGTGCGTGCTTTCGATTGGAATTCTAATAGTGATAAAATTGCCTTTATTAGATTTGATGAAACTGAAGTTCCTGAGTTTTCCATGGATGTTTATGGCGAGGGGCTTTACCAAACCCAGCAGGTTTTTAAATATCCTAAGGCTGGAGAGGCTAATTCAAAGGTGTCGCTTCATATATATGATTTAACTAATGGAAAGACTAACGAGGTAAAAGTTGATAAGGCATACAACGACTTTTATATTGCAAGAATAGAATGGACCAAAAAACCTGATGTATTGAGTGCCCAATATTTAAATAGGCACCAAAACGAGTTGGATTTATGGCTGATCAATGCTAAAACAAATACCTCAAGTTTAGCACTGGCAGAAACCGATGAAGCTTATGTGGATGTTACGGATAACCTAACTTTTTTAAAGGATAACAGTTTTATCTGGACCAGCGAAAAGGATGGGTTTAACCATATTTACCATTATTCCGAGAATGGCGATTTGATTAACCAAGTCACAAATGGAAAATGGGAGGTCACGGAATATTATGGTTATGATGAAAAAAACAACACTATTTTTTTTCAATCTACAGAAAACGGTTCCATCAATCGTGATGTGTATTCCATTAAATTAAATGGCAGAAATAAAGCAAGATTGACCAAAAGTGAGGGAACAAATAATGCTTCTTTTAGTGCCGATTTTTCATATTTCATCAATACGTTTTCAAGTGCATCTACACCACCAGAATTTACATTGAATAGTTCTGCATCGGGTAATGTGATAAAGAGTATAAAAGATAACGATGTACTGGCACAAAAGCTTTCCGATTATAAAACGTCAAAAAAGGAATTTAGCACTATCCATGTTAATGGTAATGATTTGAATATGTGGATGATTAAACCGGCCGATTTTAATGAACAAAAGGAATATCCTCTTCTAATGTATCAATACTCTGGGCCGGGCTCGCAAGAAGTTGCCAACCAATGGAACTCTTACAACGATTATTGGTTTCAGCATCTGGCACAGCAAGGTTATATTATTGCATGTGTTGATGGCAGGGGAACGGGTTTTAAAGGCGCTGATTTTAAAAAGGTAACTTATATGAATTTGGTAAAATATGAAACTGAAGACCAAATTGCTGCAGCCCGAAAACTTGGCGAGTTGTCTTATATAGATTCCGATAGAATTGGTATTTGGGGTTGGAGTTATGGTGGTCACATGTCTACCAATTGTTTGCTTAAAGGAAACGACGTGTTTAAAATGGCCATAGCAGTAGCACCGGTTACTAGCTGGCGTTTTTACGATACTATTTATACAGAACGTTACATGAGAACTCCGCAGGAAAACCCAAGTGGGTATGATGATAATTCGCCATTCAATTATCCTGAAAAACTAAAAGGTGATTATTTGCTAGTTCATGGCTCTGGTGACGATAATGTGCATTTACAGCATACAATGAGAATGGCTGAAGCTTTAATTCAAGCAGATAAACAATTTGATTGGGCTGTATATCCAGACAAAAACCATGGCATTTATGGAGGAAATACGAGGCTTCATCTATATAAAAAAATGACTAATTTTATTAACGAAACGCTAGGCGATAAAATAAAAAAGGAGGAAGAAGTAAAACAAAAGGAGCAAGTAAAGATTAAAGGGTAACTAAAATAAAATTTATGGCAAATACGGCTAAAGTTAAACAGAAGGAATTATTTGGACACCCAGTTGGGCTATTTGTATTATTTTTTACGGAAATGTGGGAGCGCTTTTCCTATTATGGTATGAGAGCCATTTTAGTATTATATCTTGTAGCTGAAACAAAATCAGAAAATGCTGGATTAGGTTGGACAAATGGAGAAGCTCTGGCCTTGTACGGATGGTATACAATGATGGTTTATGTTATGTCAATTCCAGGAGGCATAATTGCAGATAAGGTTCTAGGTCAAAAGAAATCGGTGCTAGTTGGTGGTGTTTTATTACTTTTTGGGCATAGTATCTTAGCCGTAGAACAGATGTGGGCATTTTATTCAGGACTTGTTTTGATAGTTTGTGGGGTTGGAATGTTAAAGCCAAATATATCTACTATGGTTGGGGGGTTATATAAGAAAGGAGATATACGAAGAGATAAAGGTTTTACTATTTTCTATATAGGTATCAACATTGGAGCATTTTTGTCAAGTTTGGTTGTTGGATATGTAGGTGAAGTCTATGGATGGCATTATGGTTTTGGACTTGCTGGAATAGGAATGTTCTTTGGTATATTACAATATGTTCTTGGCCAAAAACACTTGGCTCATGTTGGTAATTTTCTTGGGGCTTCTAAAAATGAAAAAGAAAAAGTAGCATTAAGTAAGCCATTAACTAAGATTGAAAAGGATAGGGTAGTAGTTTTACTAATTTCTTTTTTACTGGTAATTGTTTTTTGGGGTGCGTTTGAACAAGCCGGAGGATTGATGAATATTTATACGATGGAAAAAACCAACAGAATGTTATTTGGTTGGCAAGTTCCAGCATCGTGGTTTCAATCACTCAACGCTATGTTTATAATATTTTTGGGTACAACTGTCGCAGCTTATTGGGCAAAAAGAAAAATGAAAGGTAAACTTTCAACTTCTTTATTTAAAATGATAGTTGGCCTTATTATCATGGGGACAGGGTTTTTCTTTATGACAGGTGCAACAGCGCAATATGAGGCCACAGGAACTTCAGCTATGTATTGGTTGGTATTGGCTTATTTGTTACATACAATAGGAGAATTATGCATTTCTCCCGTGGCATTATCTTTTATAACAAAATTAGCTCCAGTAAAATATGCATCTATTATGATGGGAGTTTATTTTGCAATGACAGGATTTGGGAGTAAACTAGCAGGTCTTTTAGGTGAATGGTCTGAAAGTCTTGGAGAATATACTGTGTTTACAGGAATAGCTATTTTTTGTGTAGTGTTGGGCATGCTGGTTTTATTGGTAAGAAAAAAATTGGAAGTACTTACTCATGGTGTGGAAGATGAAGAAATTGAAATGCATTATGATGAAACCGAGGGTTTTGAACTTGCAGATAATTAAAATTTATATTTATGGCTAAAAACTCAACCGACCAATTTTTTCAAGATAAAGTTTTAGGGCATCCATCGGGGTTGTTCGTATTGTTCTTTACAGAAATGTGGGAACGTTTTTCGTATTATGGGATGAGGTCCATATTGGTTATATTTTTAACAGGTTCTCTCATAGGAGATAATCCCGGGTGGGCATGGGATTTTCCAGCAGCGTTGTCGCTTTTGGGCACTTATGCCATGTTGGTCTATTTAACCCCTTTGGCAGGAGGTTGGTTGGCAGACAATAAAATTGGTTATAGAATGGCCGTAGTTATAGGTGCATTGCTTATGACTTTGGGGCATGCTTCCATGGCCATTGAAACGCCAACATTTCTTTACATTGGTATTTCATTTTTAATTTTGGGGAATGGATTTTTCAAACCTAATATGACCTCTATCATATCAAAAATGTATGAAGGACATGATGAAAAAAAGGATGGCGCCTACAATATTTTTTATATGGGTGTAAATGCTGGGGCGTTTATTGGTATCATGCTTTGTGGCTGGGTCGGCGAAAAAATAGGATGGAGTTATGGTTTTGGTTTGGCAGGTATATTCATGTTCTTGGGCATGCTTCAGTTTTATTTTGCCCAACCCCTTTTTGGCAATATAGGTGATAAACCCATTAGAGTTGAACTTGAAGAAAGTGATAATATTGGAGATGAAAAGGATAGCTCAAAGCTTACAGAAAAGCTCAATCCTTTTTTAACTGTTGATTATATTTTGGTTGCAGTATTCACAATTTCTGCCCTAATTTTCATCATTAATGATCCTTTGAGTAAAATAGGGGATATCCAAACATTCAATTTCACCATTGCTGGACTTAGTGATTCCTTGTTTTTTGCCCTTTTGGCAGCCATTACTTTCATACTGCTTTTGCTGATTAGAATACCGCGGTATGTGGCTATTGAAAGAGATAAAATGATAGCTTTTTCAATTTTTTGTTTGTTCACTATTTTTTTCTGGGCAGCTTTTGAGCAAGCTGCAGGCTCTTTGCCTATTTATACACGAGATTTTACCAATAGGATTTTAGAGGGAGGTGCCGCAACCACTTTTAAGGTGGTTGATTTAATTGTAACTATAGTGCCTTTGGGTATTATTACTTATGTATTGTTGAGCTTGTTTAGACAAACCTTTAATAGAATTGGCCTATCAAATGTTATTCTTGGTTTTAGTTTTGTGATTGTTTGGGCCATTGTGCTTTACAAACTTTATATTGAATATCAGTCTACCGAAACTGAAGTTCCCGTAACTTGGTTTGCTATACTCAATTCATTGTTTATTATCATGTTTGCGCCATTATTTACAAAATGGTGGGACAGCAAATATAATCCACCAGCCTCGGTGAAGTATTTCTTAGGGCTTTTCCTTTTGGGTATAGGTTTTGCTTTTCTAGCGTTTGGAGCCAAAGATGTGCCCGATGGGGCAAAAACAGCCAGCTTGAGTATGGCATGGTTGGTTTTTGCTTATCTTTTCCATACCCTAGGTGAATTGTGCTTATCCCCAATGGGATTATCTTATCTGAGTAAACTGATTCCTGCCCGTATGGTAGCGTTTATGTTTGGGGTATATTATTTGGCCATAGCTATAGGTAATAAATTAGCACACTACGTAGGTGGGGATATTGAAAAGATTACCCAAGAGCATGGGCTATCCTCATTTTTCTTGATTTTCACGCTAATTCCAATTGGTTTGGGATTTGTTTCGTTGTTGTTGCATCCAGTGCTAAAAAAACTCATGCACGGTGTCCGTTAATCGAAAAATAAGTTAAAAATTTATCGAAATGCCCCTCAATTGGGGCATTTTTTGTAAGTTCGGAACAGCTTTTGCAACTTAGTTAGGTATGAAGAAGATATTTTTTTTAATTATTGCCGTTGGTTTTGTTAGTGTTAATACGCTAGCTCAAGAAATTAATTGGGTGAATTTTGAAGAGGCAATCAAGCTTCAAAAGAAAGCGCCAAAAAAAATTATGATTGATATGTATACCACATGGTGCGGCCCATGTAAAATGTTGGATCGTAACACATTCCATAATAAGGATGTTGCTGAATATGTTAACAAGAATTATTACGCTGTAAAGTTTAATGCTGAGGGCAATGAGGTTGTGAATTATAAAGATATTTCGTTTACTAATCCAAATTACGATCCTGCCAAAGCAAATAAGCGAAATTCTGCTCATGATTTGGCAAGATACTTTCAAATTAGTGCATACCCAACAATTGTTTTTTTAGATGAAAAAGGGGAATTTATAACGCCAATACGCGGTTACAAAACGCCTTCGCAATTGGAGTTGTTTTTAAAGATGTTTAAAAATGATGATCACAAAAGCTTGGATACCCAAGAAAAATTTTATGAATATTATGAGGCGTTCAAACCTCAGTTTAAAGATGTGAACCAGTGAAAAACTTAACCTTAACTTTATTGTTTGTATTGTTTTCAGTCAGTAGCTGGGGGCAAAAGGCTCTAATTTGGCATACAGATATGAATGAAGCTTTTGAAATTGCATCAAAGGAAAATAAACCTTTAATGCTGTTTTTTACGGGTTCAGACTGGTGTGGCTGGTGTATAAGGTTGCAAAAGGAAGTTTTTAAAACTTCAGATTTTGAAACTTGGGCGAAAGAAAATGTGGTTCTGGTGGAACTGGACTTTCCCAGAAAAACAGCATTGGATAGAAACACTCAAATCCAGAATTACCAAATGCAAAAGATGTTTCAAGTAAGAGGCTACCCATCCATTCTTTTCGCAAAACCTGAAATGATGACTGATGGCAAAAAGAATTTAAAAAATCTTGGGCGTACTGGATATGTGCGTGGCGGCCCAGACAAATGGTTGGCTGTGGCAGATAACATTGTAGGAAAGTATTATTAAAAAATCAGTAACTAACTATAAACGCTCCCTTTTTTCCTGTTTGGTGAAAAGGGATTTTTCTTTTTTGGCATATTCGTTCCCATTGTTCCACGTAAGATGTATAATTGCTGCCATCGGCAATAATTTGTTTTGGACTAATGGAATCTATTAAACGGTTCAGGTTCACTTTTGGAGATTGCCGCAATAAAACATAGTCGTGCTGAAATGAATTCACGTTATAAACTCCAAGACTGTCCACAATCAAAAAAGTTTTGTCGTTTAATTTATAAAAAGGTTGGATTGAATCTTCTTCAATAGTCATGATATGGCTGCCAACCGTATAATCTTTAACCGTATTGTTTTTTAGTTTTGAAATGCTGTCCAAATCACTGGCAATTAAAACTTTGTTATTCGTAGTGTTTCCCAAAAGGCTAAATCTGCTTTTATGAAAAACAATGAATTCCTTTGAAGGTTTAGCATAGCTGGTATAAATAAAAGCTCCTTGAACCAAAAGAATGCTGATTAAAAAGAATTTTAAGTTGGAATAATTTCTTTTGAAAATCAATCTGAAAAGCATGATAAACATCATATAAAAAACCAATACATACAAAAGGCTGAACGGAATGTCTTTGAATAAAAAGGATTCCTGTTTTGCTACCCAGCCCACGAAGGCATTCATCAAGTCGATTATCCGTCCAAAAAAATCGGCATAGAATTGTGGTAGTATTTTTAATACGGCTAGCAGTATCAGTAATATGCCCATGGAAAGAATAATTCCAATAAATGGGATAATAATTAGGTTTGAAATGAAAAATAAACCTGGAAATTGATGGAAGTAGAACAAACTTAAAGGTAAAACTCCAAATTGTGCTGATACAGTAACTGTAAAGATGTGCCATAGTTTGTCAGTTACCCAATATTTCGGTTTCCAAAGCTTATACAAAAGAGGATCGATGGAAACAATGGCAAAAACGGCCAGATAACTCAGTTGAAAGCCAACGTCAAATATAAATAGTGGTTTAAAAAGCAGAATAATGAACATGGAAATGGCCAGGGTATTGTAAATATTTGTTGGTCGTTTTAAATTCCATGCTATAGCAACAATACTAAACATGGTCACTGCTCTGGTAACCGATGCTGAAAGCCCTGCTACTATGGCGAAACTCCACAATAACAGAACGAGTAAAATGGTTTTGAATAATTTGCCGTATTTGTATCGCTCAATGGGTTTAAGAAGAAAACTTAAAATCAATAAAATTATCCCGACATGTAAGCCCGAAACAGCCAAAATATGAATAACACCCGCATCGGCATAACTGGTATAAACTTCCTCGGTTATGTCTTGGCGCTGCCCCAGTAAAAGTGCGTTAATTATCGCGAGTTCATCAGTTTTAAAATGATAAGGTTTCATTTTTTTATTGATGTGGGTTCGAACGGCATCCGCCATTCCTAAAAGAGTTATGGTGTTTGATTGGCCCTCTAAAAGCGATGCTCTTTTGGTAAAGAGTTGATGGTAGATATATTTTTTTTCTAAATAGTTTTTATAGTTGAATTGATGCGGATTTAATGGAGGATGCATCTCTTGAAAATTTGTTTTGCACACAAAAACAGCGTCAATTTTTAAAGGTTGGTTTAGTGAATCTTTTTCAATATTCAAAAGTGATTTTCCTGAGGACTTTGCTCCATCAACATCTAAAACATCCACAACATACTTCTCGTAATAATTGCTTGGTTTTAAAATTTCCCTTATCCTAAAAGTAATGGCCTCTGAATCGTCTTTTACTTCAGAGATATGATTTGTGTAATGATTTGAAAAGTTTTTTTGATTGTGCAAATTAGTAGTTAGAATTCCTATGGAAATCATGGTTAAAAATGCTACTATTCCAAACCAAATGGTTTTTGTAAACTGTTTTCGAGCTATAGCGTATAGAAGAAGTAAAATAACTAATAGCAGACCACTGAAAAGTAATGAAATAGAAAGCGGTACATTAAGGTAATACCCTAAAACAATGCCCAAAATCAAGCATACCGTGAGTTTTATTATAGCAAAATTGAGTAATCGCATCTTTTGGAAAGATATAAAAATATCCTATAAAATACGCCTTGCCTCATGAAAGGCATTTAGCCAATAGGGGTCGTTGAGATTCGATATAATAACCCCTTTGGTACTGGTAGCATGAATAAACTCAATATCATCATTTTTAATGTCTATAATAAGGCCAACATGATTAATTGAGTTTCTTCGATTTCCAGTTTTAAAAAAAAGCAAATCGCCATTTAGCACATTTTTTAAGGCTATTTTTTTGCCTCTTTTGGCCATATCGCGAGAAATTCTGGGTAACATAATGTCGTAATTCCTGAAGGATTCGTAAACCAAGCCAGAACAGTCCATTCCAGATTTTGTGGTGCCGCCCCATTTGTAACGCACACCTGCAAATTGTTTTGCGTAATCTATAATGTGTTCGGCCTCAGAGATTTCGGTGGCTGCTTCGGTGCTTTCAATAGTTTCTGAATTTTCACCGTTGAAAACTGTAGGTGCATCATTATCTTTTCTGGTAATTATCTCGTTAGAAACGGTTCTGTCAGTTTTAGCCCGTTTTGAAGATTTACACCCAGTAAAACCAATAAATAAAACAAGTATGAAAACAATTTTATTCACTAAAGTTTAAGAGTTTATGGATTCATAAATCAGTTTGGCCGTTTTTTCACTCGCACCTCTTCCGCCTAAAGCTTTTTCCAACTCATAATAATCCAGAAACATTTTTTTTCGTTTTTCGGAATTCAAAATATTATCAAGCTCTGTTTGCAACCTTTTTTTGTTAAAATCATCTTGAATAAGCTCCGTTACAACCTCTCTATCCATCACCAGATTAACTAACGAAATAAACTTCAACGTTATTATGCGTTTTGCAATTTGGTATGAAATAGCACTGCCTTTATAACAAACCACTTGCGGTACTTTAAATAGGGCGGTTTCTAAAGTGGCGGTTCCTGAAGTAACCAACGCAGCCATGGAAATACTTAACAAATCGTACGTTTTATTTGAAATGAATTTTACGTCTTTAGACTTTATAAAAGGTTCGTAAAAACTGTAGTCTTGGCTTGGCGCTCCCGCAATGACAAATTGATAATCCGGGTATTTGTCAACCATCTTGAGCATGACCGAAAGCATTTTAGTGATTTCCTGTTTTCGGCTGCCGGGCAATAGGGCTATTAATGGTTTGTCACCTAATCGATATTCTTCTCGAAACTTAAATTCACCAACTTGCTCTCGATTGGCTATGGCATCAATTAAGGGATGGCCAACGAAGGTAACCTCGTATCCATGTTTTTTATAGAATGGTGCAACGAAAGGCAAAATAACGTACATGGCATCAATATCGCGCTTAATAGCTTTTACTCGGCTGGCCCTTGATGCCCAAACTTGGGGTGAAATGTAATAATTAGTTCTAAATCCAGCAGGTTTAGCCCATTTGGCTATGCGTAAATTAAACCCTGAATTATCAATGAAAATAATGACATCTGGATTGAATTCTTCAATATCATTTTTACAAAAGGAAATATCCTTAAAAATCTTGTTGAGGTTCATAATCACTTCAACAAACCCCATAAAAGCACGTTCTTTATAATGTTTTACCAATTTACCTCCAACAGCTTGCATCAAATCGCCACCCCAAAACCTAAAATTGGCATCTACATCTATGTTTTGCAAAGCCTTCATGAGGTTGGAACCGTGTAAATCTCCTGATGCTTCTCCTGCTATAATATAATATTTCATCTATATATGAACTTGAGTAGATTTGAAGCTATTTCGAATTTGCATTAGTGTTAAAACAACTTAAAAATAAATGTAAAAACGGCAATGAAAACGGTAATTAATAAAACGCCCCTAGCACGATAATCTTGTTTCTTCTTAATAAAAATGAAGAAGGCCAACAGGTTTAAAATAGCACCAAGGCTAATCAGTTTTCCTAAAAAGCCCTCCGCTGCTGCCGCTTGAATTACTTTAGTAAAATCATCACCTTTGCCCAAAAAAGTGGCAGTAAAATATAAGCCAATAACATTGGCAATTAAACCAACAAACATACCTATGAAAATATCTTTCTTCATTTATTATTTTATTTTAAATCCCAGCTTTTAAGCTTTTTTATAAATTGATGTGCTGTGAGGTCAAATTGGGAAGGCACTACAGAAACATAGCCATTTTCTAGAGCCCATTCATCGGTGTCGTCACCACTATCTAAATTAACAAATTTACCAGTAAGCCAATAATAATCTTTTCCTTGAGGAGTTTTACGCTTATCAAATTCTTCAACCCAATTGGCTTTGGCTTGTCTGCAAACCCGAATGCCTTTTATACTTTCGGCAGGTAAATTCGGAATGTTTACATTGAGAACAACACCCTTGGGCAAGCTATGTTTCAAAACCTGTTCCGTAATTGTTTTGACAAAAGGTTTTGATGCCTCAAAATTGGCATTCCACCCATAGTCAAGCAATGAAAACCCAATAGCGGGAATGCCCTCAATGCCTGCTTCAATGGCGGCACTCATAGTTCCAGAGTAAATAACGTTGATGGATGAATTGGATCCATGATTAATGCCCGAAACACACAAATCGGGCGTTCTATCCAAAAATTCCCTGATGGCAATTTTCACACAATCTGCCGCAGTGCCCGAACAACTGTATTCTTTTTGCGGACCATTATCAAAATGTATTTCTTCCGCATAAAGGGTAGAGTTTAGTGTAATGGCATGGCCCATAGCACTTTGTGCGCTGTTGGGTGCAACCACCACAACATCACCTATGGTATTCATTATGGAAATAAGTGTTCTAATGCCCGGGGCACTAATGCCATCATCATTGGTAACAAGAATAAGAGGCTTCTTCGTCATTTTTAGGTTTAAAAATCATCGCTAAAATACATAATTTCGTCAGTAAACAGCCAATTTCCTTTCTTTAACAAAAAATTAGCGGCAATTCACCTTAATGGCATAGTTTTTTCTTTTATTTTAGTAACTTATTATGTTGGGCTTTATAGAAGCTATAAAATTTGATTAGATGAAAAATATTATGAAAAGGAATTATAAAGTATTGTCTTTGTTGTTGTTACTAGCTTTTGCATCGTGTAGTTTTACGACCAAAAAGTTTAGCAATCCAGATAAAGATAAGGTATTGGTTCAAATTATTACTCATGTTTTGGAGCAAGCACATTATGACCCTATGGATATTGATGATAATTTTTCCGCCAAATTTTTTGATGATTATATTGAAATTCTCGATCCAGTAAAAAGATACTTTTATGAGTCTGATTATGCAGATTTTGAAAAATTTAAATTAACCATTGATGATCAATTAAAAGCTGCAGATATAACATTTTTTAATGTAGCGAACAATCGCATGTTGCAACGTATTGCGGAAGTTAAGGAAATTTACAAAGAAGTGCTTTCACAACCATTTGATTATGACATAAATGAAGAATTCGATACGGATTTTGAAGACAAACCATTTGTGAAAAATAGAAAACAAATGAAAGAACGTTGGAGAATGCAATTGAAATTCTCGTCCATTTCCAATTATGATGATTTGATGAAGGAGGAAATACAAAAGAAAGAAAACAATTCAGATTATGTTATGAAGACTGAGGCTGAAATTGAACAAGAAGCTCGGGAGTCTACCTTAAAAACACTTAATATCTATTTTGATGATATTATAGATGATTTAACCCGAGAAGATTGGTTTGCCATTTATGTAAATACCATTGTTGAAGAGTTTGATCCACACACCTATTACTTGGCACCAAATAATAAGGAAGATTTCGACCAACGCATGTCTGGAAAACTTGAGGGTATCGGTGCCAGATTACAAAAACGAATGGATTATATTAAAGTAGTTGAACTTATTTCTGGTGGACCGGCTTGGAGAAGTAGAGAACTTGATGTTGAAGATATTATTTTGAAAGTAAAACAGGAAGACGAAGATTTGCCTATAAGTATAGTAGGTATGCGCATAAGTGATGCCGTTAAATATATTAAGGGACCAAAAGGAACTAAAGTAACTTTAACAGTAAAAAAAGTTGATGGCACCATAAAAGATATTACCATTGTTCGCGATGTTGTGGAACTAGTTGAAACCTATGCCAAAGCATCTGTTGTAGAGAAGGATGGTCAGAAATTTGGAGTAATTAATTTACCATCATTTTATGCGGATTGGAAAGATTATGATAACCTAAATGCATCCCTAGACGTTAAGAATGAAATTGAGCGCTTAAAGGCAGAAGGTATGCAAGGCTTAGTGATCGATTTGAGGAATAATGGTGGTGGCTCTTTAAAGGCAGTTGTTGATCTTGCTGGTCTTTTTATCAAAGATGGTCCCATAGTTCAGGTAAGGTCTAATGGTAGGTTGCCAGAGGTTCATGAAGATGAGGATAGGTCTATTAGTTGGGATGGGCCATTGGTTATATTGGTCAATGAAATTTCGGCTTCAGCTTCCGAAATCATGGCAGCTGCAATGCAAGATTACAAGCGCGCCATTATTATCGGGAGCAGGCAAACCTACGGAAAGGGAACGGTGCAACAAGTTTATGATTTGAATAGGTTGCTAAGAAGCAATTCCTTAGGTGATGTCGGAGCGTTGGCAGTAACCACTCAAAAGTATTATAGAGTCAATGGGGGTTCTGTTCAGTTAGAAGGAGTTAAAAGTGATGTGACTGTACCTGGTCGATTTAGTTTTATTAATGTTGGTGAAAAGGATAAGGACAGTCCGCTACCTTGGGATGAAATTGCTCCGGCAAAGTACACTCCATGGGAAAATTATTTCGATTACGATGCAACGGTTGAAAATAGTAAACATCGTATGGAAAATAATGAGCAGTTAAAACTTATTGAAGAAAATGCCAGATGGGTTAAAAGCAAAATTGACGAAACGGTTTATTCATTAAACTATAAAACGTACAAAGCCCAAATGGAAGCCAACGAAAAAGAAGCCAAAAAGTTTGATGCTATTTCAAACTATCAAAACAATTTAACCTTCGATTCTACAAGTTATGAAAAGCATCTTTTTGAACAAGATACTACCGACTTAAAAGAAAAACGTGATCGTTGGCACGAAAGCTTGAGCAAAGATATTTATATAGAAGAAGCTTTAAATGTGTTGGAAGACTTAAAAATGGCTTACCCCATAAAGAAATTGGCTGCAACAAAAGATGCTGTAAAAAACTAAGAATATTTTAATGGGTAAATCGAGCTCACTAAAACAACTGGCGCTCCAAAAGTTTAAAAAGAACTTTTGGGGCGTTTTTAGTTTCATTTTCATTGTTTTGGTTGGTATAATTTCGGTGTTCGCCTATGTGTTTGCCCCAGACAATTCGCAATACGCCAACCAAATGCATTTGGCCATCCATTCCAAAAAACCTGGGTTTGAGGTTACCGTGCTCACCGTTCCATCCCAAATAAAAAATGAACAAAGTTTTTTTGACAAAGTGTTCTTCGGCAAGAAAAACTCAGATACCGAAGTGCCAATTTCAGATTATAGCGTCAGAGATGGCGTTTTAACCTATAAAGAATATGCTTCAGATGGATTGGAAGGTTCAGAAAAAATAATAAAATTAAGTGCTTTCCCGAATAGTTCTGTGGAACAATTTATTAAGCAAAAAACCTTTCTCTTTGGTACAGATAAATATGGTCGCGATTTATTAAGTCGAATTTTGGTGGGTGCACGCATTTCCTTTTTTATAGGGTTTGTTGCTGTGTTTATTTCATTGGTCATTGGTATTTTAATGGGCAGTCTTGCGGGCTATTTTGGCGGAAAGGTTGATGCCATAATTATGTGGGTCATTAATGTTACGTGGTCTATCCCAACATTACTTTTGGTTATCGCTATAACCTTGGCTTTAGGTAAAGGTTTTTGGCAGGTATTCATTGCCGTGGGGCTTACCATGTGGGTTGAAGTGGCTAGGGTAGTGCGCGGACAAATAATAAGCACGAAAGAAATGCAATATGTTACCGCAGCTCGTGCCTTAGGTTATACCGATTTTAGAATCATTAAAAAACATATTTTGCCCAATATTATGGCGCCTGTTATCGTGATTTCGGCAGCCAATTTTGCCGCGGCTATTTTAATTGAAAGTGGGTTGAGTTTTTTAGGTATTGGGGCACAACCACCTATGGCCAGTTGGGGCGCTATGATAAAAGACCATTACAATTATATAATTTTAGGAAAACCCTATTTGGCCATAATACCTGGCCTTTGCATTATGAGTTTGGTTATGGCGTTTATGCTTATTGGTAATGCTTTAAGGGATGCTTTGGATGTTAAGGGGTGATTTTTAATTACAGGTTTGCCAATACGTTTTCAAGC
Organism: Tamlana flava; assembly: GCF_041287255.1. Taxonomy (NCBI): domain Bacteria; kingdom Pseudomonadati; phylum Bacteroidota; class Flavobacteriia; order Flavobacteriales; family Flavobacteriaceae; genus Tamlana; species Tamlana flava. The sequence continues at coordinate 954,771 of NZ_JBGGTX010000001.1, read as the reverse complement.
CTATCAAAATTTTCTTCATTTTTTGGTTCGGCGAAAGCTCTAATTTTGTTGCATTCTTCAGCAGTCTTGAAAATCATCCGAAATGAAATTTGAGATTTCGAGTAGGCAATTTTTTTAAATGCAATTTCCATATCAAACCATGGTTGCGAAATTCGTTTCCATCGTACAAGTTCGTTCGGTTTAACAATTTCAAAGACAGAAGAATTCTCGTAGTCGCCTTTTTCGGGTCCATGCATGGTCAAAATCCATTTTCCACCAGGTTTTAAGTCAAATTCATGAATGGTGTTGGTAAAGCCATTTGGTCCCCACCAATTTTTTAAAATCGAAGGGTCTGTAAAAGCCCTGTAAACTTCCTCTACTGGAAAGATTAAAGTTCTTGCACTAAAGATTTCAAGATTAGATTTTGAATCCATATAACGATTGATGTTCAGCTCTTTTTAAAATAACGGTTGGCTGTATGCGGCGTTGCCACGCTCACCGGGAGTCAAGTTACATAATGTTTGAAAGATATTTGAGTTTTAACCTGGTTAAATCGCAAGTGGCAATGACGGATACAGCATGTTGTAGCCAGTTTTTATTTAAAGTTTTTCCAATCATTCCATTGTATTTCTCTTCCGGGATATGCGACTTTATTAAATGGCCATTCTTTTTCTATCCAATCCTTTGTTGTTTCGTATAGTAATTCATCTGTACCGTATTGTAGAACACTTGATCTAGCCCATAAAATTATCATTGCATCATAGTCTTTTTTCTCGCATGGAAAGATATATACGCATCCAACAGCTTTGGCTTCGTCTGGAGTTAAAACAGTATAGGTAAATGAGCTTCTTTGCAAGAATTCATTTTCATGCCATAACAAATCTGTTGAATCCTTTTGAATTGTTAAATTCTTTGGCGGCCAGTTAGAATATGGTCCAAATACTCCTTGAAGATGGTCAATGCTTGTAACAACGGCGTCATAATCCAACTCTAAATACTAATTTGTTAGAACCCTAAATTTAAGACTATCTGTATCATACATTTCAGGTGCCTCAAAGTTGTCAGGAACAAACGAAGGTTCTTGAGAATAACTTAGAAGATTTATAGAAACTAAGACTAGAATAAGCATGCAATGAATATTTCTTCTCATATCGTTCTAAAATTGGCTACAACAGTTGGATAAACGTATTACGTTTATCTACATTATATTTATTCTGTTAAATATACATAATATTCTTACAGTTTAGGTGGTAGTTTGTTATTTCAGCTTAACGCCATATTGCCATTCAGTTCATCAATATAGCCCAAAAGTTCTTCTTGCCCTATGGTTTTTGTTGATGAAGTGATGAAATAGTGGGGCATCTCTTCCCAAGTTTCCAAAAGTATGGTTTTGTATTGTTCAATATGCCTTTCTATGGCTTTTGGTTTTAGCTTATCGGCTTTTGTAAAAATAATGGAGAACGGTATGCCGTTTTCGCCAAGCCATTGCATAAACTCTAAATCTATGGTTTGGGGTTCGTGCCTAATATCCACCAAAACAAAGGCGGTTACCAATTGCTCGCGCAGACTAAAATATTGGGTAATAAATTTTTGAAATACCTTTTTTGAGGTTTTGGAAGCCTTGGCATAACCATAGCCCGGTAAATCTACCAAATGCCAGTTTTTGTTTATTAAAAAATGGTTGATGAGCTGTGTTTTTCCAGGTTTTCCCGAGGTTTTGGCTAAGCTTTTTCTACCAGTTAACATGTTGATTAACGACGATTTACCAACATTACTTCTGCCAATAAACGCGTATTCGGGCAATCTGCTATTGGGGCATTTTGCCACATCAGAGTTACTAACAACAAATTCAGCTGTTTTTATTTTCAAATCAAGCGTTTTTGTATTCCAAAGAAATCAGGAATTTTTTAAAAGCCGTTTTTTTGCAACCAAGCATCCATAATTTGGTTGAACTCATCAGGATGTTCCATCATGGCGGCATGCCCACATTTATCAATCCAAAACAATTCAGAATTGGGCAAAAGGCTATTAAACTCTATCGCAACCTCAGGTGGGGTTACGTTATCATTTTTGCCCCAAATAATGCAGGTTTGTGTTAGCATTTTTGGTAAATCCTTTGCCATGTTATGACGTATGGCACTTTTGGCGATGGCCAAGGTTTTTATCAGTTTGTTCCGGTCGTTAACGGTTTCGTAAACTTCATCAACAATTTCTTTGGTGGCCACAGCAGGGTCGTAAAAAACATCCTGTGCTTTTTTCTTGATTACCTCATAGTCGCTACGTTTGGTATAACCACTGCCCATGGCACTTTCGTAAAGCCCCGAACTGCCTGTAATGATTAAAGCTTTTACGCTTTCAGGAAACATTTTGGTGTGGTACAAACCAATATGGCCGCCCAATGAATTTCCAAGTAAAATAACCTCTTTGTAGCCTTTAAACACAATAAAGTCATGAAGGTATTTAGCAAAGCTTTTTACATTTGTTTTAAGTAAAGACATCGAGTAAATTGGCAGCTCAGGAATCAATACTTTGTATCCTTTATTACTAAAAAAGTCGGTTACAGAATCAAAATTACTCAACCCGCCCATAAGGCCATGCAACACAATAATTGGGGTGCCTTCTCCTGCCTCAATATAGTTGTAATTCTTCTCTTTTTTTAAACGATGCGCCATCAATAAGGTAGTCAGTCATTAAAAACAAATATAGTTAAATCATTGATAAATCCATGAAATTAATTTTTTCCTAATAAAATAGTTTCTGTCCTCTTAAATGAAATTTTTCATGTTAAAAATTAAGATGTTAACAGGGGTTTTATTTCGGTTTGGGAATTTTTTGCCCCGGGCAAACATGGGCTATTGCTGCCTTTATCTCTTAATAGCTCGATAAAATACGGTTTTGGTCGAAAATTTATCAACAAAGTGGTATAATGTGGTAATAAGTGGTAAATTTTTCGATATATTTGACACTTAAACATTTAAAATTCAGCAAACCGCTTTTGGATTTAATCACAGGAACATACGATTGCAAGGTTGATGTAAAAGGCAGATTAATGATGCCTGCTTCCATCAAAAAGCAACTGTCTTCGGCTTTGCAAGATGGTTTTGTGCTGCGTCGTTCTGTATTTCAAAAGTGTTTGGAGCTTTACCCCATGAGCGAATGGCAAGCCCTAATGCAAAAAATGAACAAGCTGAATAAATTCAAGAAAAAGAACAATGATTTTATCAGGAGGTTTACAGCTGGTGCTAAAATTGTTGAGATAGATGTAAATGGCAGATTGTTAATCCCTAAGGATTTAACGGTTTTTGCCAATATTTCAAAGAATATTGTTGTGGCTTCGGCTATCAATATTATTGAAATCTGGGATAAGGATTTGTACGAACAGGCGATTGATGAAACGGCTGTGGATTTTGCAGATTTGGCCGAAGAGGTAATGGGACAAGATGATGATGGTGATGGAATATCATAACCCGGTACTATTAGAAGAAACTGTTGATGGGCTGAATATTAAGCCAGATGGAATTTATGTTGATGTCACGTTTGGCGGTGGCGGCCATAGCAAGGAAATATTAAATCGACTTGGTGAAAACGGAAAGTTGTTCGCTTTTGATCAAGATCAAGACGCTCTTAGAAATACAATTGATGACAGTCGCTTTACGCTGATTAATGAAAACTTTAGGTATGTAAAACGGTTTTTAAGGTTTCATGGGGTGAAAGAAGTTGATGGAATCTTGGCTGACTTTGGTGTTTCATCACATCAGTTTGATGTTGCAGAACGTGGTTTTTCAACACGATTTGAAGCAAATTTGGATATGCGGATGAATCGACAAAACAAGCTCTCCGCATTTCATGTGGTGAATGAATATGACGAAGAACAACTGAAAAATGTGTTTTTGCAATATGGTGAATTGCGTGCAGCCCCAGCAATGGCAAGGTTGATTGTTCATCATAGGAAAACTGAACCCATTGTAACAAGTGCCCAACTTAAGGAAGTGTTGCAAAAGTTTTTACCGCCGCGTCATGAAAACAAAGTGTTGGCTCAAATTTATCAAGCCATAAGGATAGAGGTGAACCAAGAGATTGAGGCGTTAAAGGAGTTTTTATTGCAAACTCCCGAGATTTTAAAAAAGGGAGGTCGTTTAAGCTTTATATCCTATCATTCATTGGAGGACAGGTTGGTAAAACGATTTATAAGAAACGGCATGTTTGAAGGAGAGCCAGAGCGCGATATGTTTGGCAATTTTGGAGTGCCACTGAAAAAGGTAGGGAGTTTAATAGTTCCTTCGAAAGAAGAGATAAAATCGAACAACAGGGCAAGAAGTGCAAAACTTCGAATAGCTGAAAAAATATAAAAAATAAAAAGACCAAAAGCGGTTTATGAAGAAAAGCATCTACAACATACTAAAAGGAACCTTTTTGGTAAGTGATGATTCGTTTAGAAACTGGCGTTTCATCCTTTTTATTTCGGGGCTGGCCATAATAATGATTGCCAGTTCACACAGTGCCGATAAAAAGGTGTATGAAATTGCAAGATTGAAGAATGAGGTAAAGGAGATGCGTTCTGCCTTTGTTGATGGGCGATCGAAGCTCATGAGGCTTAAAATGGAATCGCATGTTGTAAATGTTATGAAAGAAAAGGGGTTGGCGCCCTCTGTAATTCCGCCAAAAAAAATAAAAGTAAAATCACAAAATTGATAACCAACCTTGGCAGTAAACGAGAAAAACATATTGAACCGTTTGTATTTTATAGCAGGGTGTATGTTCGTCTTCGGGCTTGCCGTGGTGTTTAAATTGATTAGCATTCAGTTTATGCAAGGCGACAAATACAGGGCCTTGGCTACGGAACGTGTTGTTAAAGATGTTGTGATTCCTGCAAATAGAGGCAATGTATATTCTGTTAACGGAAATTTATTGGCTACCTCAATTCCAAAATACGATATCCGGTTTGATGCATTAACGCCTTCCGTCAAAAATTTTGAGGAATATGTTAAGCCGCTTTGCGATTCGCTTTCAAAATATTCTGGAAAATCTTCAAACAGATTGGAAAAAGATATTAGAAAAGCCCGAGCCAATAAAAATAGATACTATTTATTGGCCAGGAACATTGGGTATTCCGATTACATCCGCTTAAGAAACTTTCCTCTGTTGAATCTTGGTGCCTTTAAAGGCGGCTTGATAGTTGAACAAAAAACAAAGAGAGAACACCCTATGGGGGCCATTGCGCAACGTTCCATTGGATATGAGCGGTTTGATGATAAAGGAAACGTTACCCGTGCCGGTATTGATGGTGCATTTGGAGTGAAATATTTGCGAGGCGTTGATGGTAAAAGAAAAAAACAGCAAATAGGGAAAGGACAATGGAAACCGTTAAGTGATGCCAATGAAGTTGAGCCAAAAGATGGCTATGACGTTTATACAACCATTGATGTTAATATTCAGGACATTGCGCACCATGCGCTTTTAAAACAGTTGGAAGAATACGAGGCCGACCACGGATGCGTAGTGGTTATGGAAACCAAAACTGGAGAGATTCGTGCCATTTCTAATTTGGGGAGAAACAGTGATGGCCTTTATTATGAGCGCTTAAACTATGCCGTAGGAGAGTCGCATGAGCCTGGTTCTACGTTTAAAGTAATGGCGCTCATGGCCGCTTTGGAAGATAAGATGGTGGATACCTCCACGGTAATCGACACCAAATTGGGTTACAAGCAATTCTATGGCAGAGGCATTTACGATACCCATGGTCATGGTAAGATTTCTGTGGCACGAGTATTGGAAGTGTCTTCAAATATTGGGCTGGCTACAATAATTGATGAAGGTTATGCTGAAAACCCAAAAAAATTCATCAGCCATTTACAAGATTGGAATCTTAATAAGCCTTTGGGTCTACCCATATTAGGTGAAGGCAAGCCGATTATTCCCGGACCAGGCGATAAAATTTGGAGTAAAAATGCGCTTCCGTCCATTGCTTATGGATACAATTTAAAATTGACACCATTACAAACCTTGACATTTTATAATGCCATTGCAAACAATGGTGTTATGGTGAAACCGAAATTCATAAAAGCCGTGAAAGAGCTTGATGATGTTATTGAAACTTTTGAGGGCGATGGGTCAAATGAAAAAATCTGTTCAGAAAAGACGCTGAAGGAAATACAGGGCATTTTGAAAAATGTTGTGGTTCGTGGTACTGGGCGTTCGTTGTATTCAGAATACTTCTCCATGGCAGGAAAAACGGGTACGGCGCAAACCGAATATTGGATGAAAGATTGGAAAGAAAACAGACGATATATCTCATCGTTCTCTGGATACTTTCCAGCGGAAAACCCAAAGTACTCCTGTATTGTGGTTATTCATAAGCCAAGCGTGGAAAAAGGGTATTACGGGGCAGATGTAACAGGTCCTGTATTTAAAAGAATTGCCCAAAAAATATTTACGGATACGCCAATTATTGATGAGGTGCAATCACTGGATGTTCGAGTTGCAGAAGTGGAAGGAGAATTTGAAAGCTTTTACGAAACCGCCCAAACCTATAAAACCGTAATGCCAAATGTTGTGGGCTTACCAGCCATGGATGCCTTGGCGCTTTTGGAAAACATGCAAGTAGAAGTTAAGGTGAAATTGAATGGCAATGGCATTATAAAAGAACAATCTGTAAGTAAGAATACGAAGTTAAAAACAAATCAAACCGTAGTGTTAAAAGCATCATGATGGTATTAAAAGACATATTGTACAAGGTTACCATAAACGCTGTAGTTGGTAGTACGGGTGTGTCTGTTAGTACCATTAATTTTGATTCCAGAAAAATAGAAAAAGGCCATTTGTTTGTGGCTATTCGAGGTGCTATTGCAGATGGGCATGATTTTATTGAAACTGCCATTAAGAGTGGGGCAACAAGTGTGGTTTGCGAGGCTATTCCCGAACATTTGGTTGGGGGTGTCACTTATATAGAAGTGGATAATTCCAATAGGGCATTGGCCATTATGGCGTCAAATTTTTACGATAATCCTTCTGAAAATTTGAAGCTGGTTGGGGTTACCGGAACCAATGGAAAAACCACCGTTGCGAGTTTGTTGTATCAGTTGTTCAGAAAAGCAGGGTACAAAGTGGGCTTGTTGTCCACAGTTAAAATCATGGTTGATGATGTGAAGTACAAAGCTACCCACACCACACCAGATTCGTTGACCATTAATAAGTATTTAAATGAGATGAATGTTGCTGGTGTTGAATTCTGCTTTATGGAGGTGAGTTCGCATGGCATTCATCAGTATAGAACTGAGGGGCTTCAATTTGAAGGAGGCATATTCACCAACCTTACACACGACCATTTGGATTATCACCAAACCTTTGCGGAATATCGCGATGTAAAAAAGAGGTTTTTTGACGGACTTTCAAGTAAAGCCTTTGCGCTAGTCAATGTTGATGACAAAAACGGTTTGGTGATGTTACAAAACACCCAAGCCAGAAAGTACACCTATGCGTTAAAGCAGTATGCCGATTATAAATCCACAATATTGGAAAATCAATTTGGAGGATTGCTATTAAAAGTGAACGATAGTGAGGTTTGGACAAGGTTGATTGGGAATTTCAACGCCTATAACGTTTTGGCCATTTATGCTACTGCGGAACTGTTGGGTCTTGAAAAGGTGGAAATTCTAAGGTTGATTAGTGATTTGGAAAGTGTAAGTGGACGTTTTCAGTACATCGTTTCAAATGAAAAAATTACAGCCATTGTTGATTATGCCCATACTCCCGACGCTCTAAAGAATGTTCTAGAAACCATCAATAGTATCCGAACCAAAAATGAAGAACTCATTACGGTTGTTGGTTGCGGGGGAGATAGGGATAAAACCAAGCGCCCAAAAATGGGACACATTGCTACGGCATTAAGTTCGAAAGTAATCTTTACAAGTGATAACCCACGTAGCGAAAACCCGGCAGATATTTTAAAGGAAATTGAAGCAGGTGTTGAACCCCAAAACTATAAAAAGGCCCTAACTATTGAAGACAGAAAGCAAGCCATAAAAGCGGCCTGCCAAATGGCGCAACCCAACGACATCATTTTGATTGCGGGTAAGGGCCATGAAACCTATCAGGAAATTAAAGGAGAGCGATTTGATTTTGACGATTTTAAAATAGTACAAGAATTTTTAAAGCAATTACAAAAATAACATGTTGTATTACCTATTCGAATATTTAGAAAAACAGTTTCAGTTTCCTGGAGCAACACTTTTTGGGTTCTTGACCTTCAGGGCTGCTTCAGCTATGATTTTGTCATTGTTAATTTCTACAATTTATGGTAAACGTATTATTCGCTTTTTACTTAAAAAACAAATGGGAGAAACCATTAGGGACTTAGGTTTAGAAGGGCAAAAGGAAAAAGCAGGTACCCCAACCATGGGTGGAATCATCATCATTTTGGCAACATTGATTCCGGTTCTTCTATTGGCCAAATTAGAAAATATTTACATCATTCTTTTGATTGTCACCACGCTTTGGATGGGAACTATTGGTTTTATAGACGATTACATCAAAAAATTCAAAAATGATAAAGAAGGCCTAAAAGGACGCTTTAAGGTTATGGGGCAAATTGGTTTGGGCATCATCGTTGGTGCAACCTTGTTTTTTCATCATGATGTAACCATGAAAGAAAAGCTTCCTATTGAAGAACAGCGTGTGCTTCTTGCTGAAAATCCAGATATAGAACCTGCTAAGTTGTTTAAGCCGGAGGTTAAATCTACCAAAACAACCATTCCGTTTGTGAAAGGAAATGAATTTGATTATGCGAAAGTCATTACTTGGATTAGCCCCGCATTGGACAAATATGCCTGGGTTATTTTCATCTTGGTTGCCATTTTTATCATAACAGCAGTATCCAACGGAGCCAATTTAACCGATGGTATTGATGGTTTGGCAGCGGGTACTTCTGCTATTGTTGTGCTCACACTTGGCATTTTTGCTTGGGTTTCGGGTAACATTATTTTCTCCGAATATTTGAACATCATGTACATACCTCGAGTTGAGGAAATCACGATTTACATCACGGCTTTTGTTGGAGCTCTTGTTGGATTTTTATGGTACAACACCTATCCGGCACAAGTTTTTATGGGTGATACGGGTAGTTTGACCATTGGAGGCATAATTGCGGTGATTGCCATTGCGGTAAGAAAGGAATGGTTGATACCTGTATTGTGTGGCATCTTTTTAGCCGAAAATTTATCCGTGGTCATGCAGGTGAGTTGGTTTAAGTACACCAAGAAAAAATATGGCGAAGGCAAACGCATTTTTTTGATGTCGCCATTGCATCACCATTATCAAAAAAAGGGATACCACGAAAGTAAAATCGTAACCCGTTTTTGGATTGTGGGCATATTGCTGGCTATTGTTTCTATAGTAACGTTGAAGATTCGATAAATGAAAAGTCTAGTGGTGCTTGGTGGAGGAGAAAGTGGTGTGGGAACCGCACTCTTGGCAAAGGAAAAAGGTTTTGAAGTATTTGTTTCCGATAAGGGAAAAATAAAAGAAAAATATAAACAAGTTCTTATACATAATGAGATTGAATGGGAAGACGAAACCCATACGGAAACAAAAATCCTAAACGCCGATTTGGTTATGAAAAGTCCCGGGATTCCTGATAAAGTGCCTTTGGTGAAACAAATTCGCGAAAAAGGAATTCAGGTAGTTTCAGAAATTGAGTTTGCATCAAAATTTACAGATGCTACCATTATTGGAATTACAGGGAGTAACGGTAAAACAACCACTGCAACCTTAACTCATCATCTTTTAAAACAAGAGTTGAATGTTGGGCTGGCAGGAAATATTGGCGACAGTTTTGCAAAACAGGTTTTAGAAGAAGATTTTGAGAACTACGTTCTTGAAATCAGCAGTTTTCAGTTGGATGATATCATAGATTTTAAACCAAAAATTGCGGTGATTACCAACATAACGCCAGACCATTTAGATAGATATGATTACAAATTTGAAAACTATATCAAATCAAAATTCAGGATAGCCATGAATCAAACCAAAGACGATTATTTGATTTATGATGCCGATGACGAAGTGATTGTAAATCATTTAAAACAGAATCCAGTTCAATCCACATTATTGCCATTTTCTTTGGTTAAAACCATTGAAAATGGAGCTTATTTAGAACAAAACAACATGAAAATAACTATAAATAACAATCAAATCACTATGCCAACAACAAGCCTAACACTAGAAGGAAAGCACAACATTAAAAATGCTATGGCAGCTTCAACAGTTGCACATTTGTTAAAAATCAGAAAACAAACAATTAGAGAAAGTCTAGAAAACTTTCAAGGCGTTGAGCATCGATTAGAAGAGGTTTTAAAAATCAATAAGGTGCAGTATATAAACGATTCAAAGGCTACCAATGTAAATGCAACCTACTATGCTTTGGAAAGCATGGATGCTCCAACGGTTTGGATTGTTGGTGGTGTTGATAAAGGCAATAATTATGAAGAGCTTTTCCCGTTTGTAAATGAAAAGGTAAAGGCCATTATTTGTTTGGGCGTTGATAACAAAAAGTTAATCAGCACTTTTGGCAATATGGTGGATATTATTGTTGAAACACAATTTATGAGTGAAGCCGTAAAAATCGCTTATAAAGTAGCGGAATCGGGAGACAATGTTTTGTTGTCGCCGGCTTGCGCGAGTTTCGATTTGTTTGAGAATTATGAAGATAGAGGTCGTCAATTCAAAGATGCAGTGAGGAATTTATAAGATAAAAAATGCAAACACTATTTAAAAACATAAAAGGAGATCGATTGATATGGGCTATAGTGGCATTATTGGCCATACTATCGTTTCTTCCTGTTTATAGTGCTGCAAGTAATTTGGCCTACAAGGGAGGTGGTAGCAATACATTTGCATTTTTCGTTAAGCATTTTGTGCATTTGGTTTTGGGCTTTTTTATCATGTATGGCGTGCATAAAATACCGTACCGATATTTTAAAGGACTATCACTCATTATGATTCCAATAGTGTTAGTGTTATTAGGTATAACCATGTTGCAAGGAACAACTATTGAAGGAGCCAATGCCAGTAGGTGGATACAAATTCCTTTTGTAGGCATGTCGTTTCAAACGTCAACGTTGGCTGCAGTCGTTTTAATGGTGTATGTAGCACGTTATATGTCAAAAATGAAGGATGAAATCATCATCTTTAAATCATCTATTCTACCACTTTGGTCGCCGGTGTTTTTGGTGTTGATCCTTATTCTGCCGGCAAACTTTTCAACGGCAGCCATTATGTTTATAATGGCGGTTATGTTGGTGTTTTTAGGTGGTTATCCCATTAGATATTTGGCTGTAATTATTGGTTCTGGTCTTTTGGTGTTAACCATGTTTATCCTCATTGCCAAAGCGTTCCCAGATGCCATGCCAAATAGGGTTGACACTTGGATGGGTAGAATAGAAAGCTTTTCTAATCCTGAAGATACCGAGGCCGACTACCAAATTGAAAAAGCAAAAATAGCCATTGCAACAGGTGGCATTCAAGGTGTTGGTCCAGGCAAGAGCTTGCAAAAAAACTTTTTGCCCCAATCATCTTCCGATTTCATTTTTGCCATCATCATAGAGGAATATGGATTAATAGGTGGATTCGTAATCATGATATTGTATCTGTGGTTGCTATTTAGAATTGTGATTGTCGCGCAAAAATCTGATACTGTTTTTGGAAAGCTGCTTGTGCTAGGTGTAGGGTTGCCCATTGTGTTCCAGGCACTCATAAATATGGCGGTAGCCGTTGAACTTTTCCCTGTAACGGGACAAACCTTACCGCTTATAAGCAGTGGAGGGACATCTATTTGGATGACTTGTTTGGCCATAGGCATCATATTAAGTGTAAGTGCTAAAAGAGAAGAAATAAAAGAACAAGAAATAAGCGAAGAAAATCCGTTGGAAATTCTTTCTGAAACCATATAATGAAAAACTATAAAATCATATTGTCTGGAGGAGGTACTGGAGGCCATATTTATCCTGCCATTGCCATTGCAAACGAGTTAAAATCCCGTTTTCCTGATGCAGAGTTTTTATTTGTGGGTGCAAAAAATAGAATGGAAATGGAGAAAGTGCCTCAGGCTGGATATAAAATTAAAGGACTCTGGATTTCGGGCATTCAGAGAAAGTTAACCATAAAAAATTTAAGTTTTCCTTTCAAAGTGGTGAGTAGTCTGCTCAAAGCACGTAAAATTATTAAAACTTTTAATCCAGATGTGGTTATTGGCACGGGAGGTTTTGCCAGTGGGCCGTTACTAAAAATCGCAAATATGAACAACATTCCAACGTTGATTCAGGAGCAAAATTCATATCCGGGAATAACCAATAAACTATTGGCTAAAAAGGCGAATAAAATATGTGTTGCATACGACGGACTGGAACGGTTTTTTCCAAAGGATAAAATTATAAAAACAGGGAATCCAGTGCGCCGAGGACTTTTGGATATTGAAGCGAAAGCAGTTGAGGCAAAGAATTTCTTCGATTTGAAGCATGGAAAATACACCCTCTTGGTTATTGGTGGAAGCTTGGGGTCAAGACGAATTAATGAATTGATTGAGAAGGAACTGGACTTTTTTGACACACAAAATGTTCAGATTATTTGGCAATGCGGAAAGCTATATTTTCAACAGTACAAAATATATAACAACACCCAAAATGTTCAGGTGTATGAGTTTTTAAACAATATGGATTTTGCTTATGCCGCTGCAGATATTATTGTTTCCAGAGCGGGGGCAAGTTCGGTTTCAGAGCTTTGCATTGTTGGTAAGCCAGTCATTTTTATTCCATCACCAAATGTAGCTGAAGACCATCAAACAAAAAACGCGATGGCCATTGTCGATAAAAAGGCGGCCATGATTATAAAGGAAGAAGATTTGGAGGCTGATTTTGAAAACAAATTTTCGCAATTGTTGGCATCGCCAGAAAGGCAAAAAGAGCTTGGCCAAAACATTAAGAAATTGGCATTAACCAATGCAACAAAAGAAATAGCAGATGAAGTTGAAAAACTTTTGAAATAATTTAATGGACATAAATAAGATACAAAACATTTATTTCATAGGGATCGGGGGAATCGGTATGAGCGCCCTTGCGCGCTATTTCAAGGCCAACAGTAAAAACGTTACGGGCTATGATAAAACCCAAACAGATATTACGGATAGTTTGGGAGCTTTAGGAATAAAAGTCCATTTTGAAGATTCGGTATCGCATATTGATTCTGAATATCTCAATCCTGAAAAAACGCTTGTGGTTTACACCCCTGCTATTCCTAAAAATCACAGTGAATTGAATTACTTCATAAAAAATGGTTATCAGGTAGTGAAGCGTTCAAGGTTGTTGGGTTTAATAACTGAAAATACATTTTGTTTGGCTGTTGCAGGAACACATGGCAAGACGACCACAACCAGTATTTTGGGGCATTTGTTGTATTCGTGCAATGTGCCTTTAACGGCATTTTTAGGCGGAATAAGTGAAAATTACAATTCCAATCTAATCTTAAATGGAGCCGAAGTTACGGTGGTTGAAGCTGACGAGTTTGATCGTTCTTTTTTAACGCTTTCTCCCAATTTGGCTTGCATCACTTCAATGGATGCTGATCATTTGGATATTTATGGAGACGCTTCCAAATTAAAGAAATCATTTAAGGATTTTTCAGAAAAAATAAAGCCCAATGGTAAGTTATTCGTTAAAAACGGATTGCCCTTAAAGGGTGTTACCTATGGTATAGAAGACGATTCAGATTATTCCATTCAAAATATAAAAATAGAAAATGGTACATATGTTTTTGATGTAAAAACACCAAAAACAGTGCTTAAAAATATTCAATTTAACCTACCTGGTAGACATAATTTGTCGAATGCATTAATAGCCTTGGCGATGGCTGTAGAATATGGTTGCCCGCACCAACAGCTCGCCAAAGCTTTAGCATCTTACAAAGGTGTAAAACGCAGATTTACTTATCACATTAAAACCGATAATTTGGTTTTTATTGATGATTATGCGCACCACCCCGAAGAAATTAATGCCGTGCATCAAGCCGTAAGGGAAATGTACCCAGATAAAAAGGTATTGGCCATTTTTCAGCCACATTTATATAGTAGAACACGGGATTTTATAGACGATTTTGCCAAAAGTCTATCACAATTTGATGAGGTGTTATTGCTCGAAATTTATCCCGCAAGAGAGCTGCCCATTGAAGGGGTAACTTCAGCTTGGCTGTTGGGTAAAATTAATAGTGAAAATAAGCAGTTGGTAAGCAAAACAGGCCTACTTGCGGCCATTCACAAAAGCAGCGCGCAAGTTATTTTAACCATTGGCGCAGGCGATATTGGAGAGGAAGTAAAACGTATTAAAAAAGAGTTTAACATTGCGAGTTAATTGGAGCTACATAAAAATGATTGCGCTTTTTGGCCTGGTAGCCTTCTTGTTCGCGTTTGCTTCAAAAAGAAACGGATGTAGGGAAGTTTCAAAACCCAATGTAAAATTCATTGGTGAAAACAATCTGTTTATAACCAACGAAACTGTTAGTAAATTGTTAATACAAAATTATGGGGGTATTAAAAAAGTACCTAAAGAAACTTTAGTTTTGAATGAATTAGAAAATACCCTGAAATCTAATCCGATGATAAAATCTGCAGAAGTGTATGTTGCTGTAAATGGTACACTTCATGCCGAAATAGAACAAAAAACACCTATTGCGAGAGTAAGTACAAATGCGTCTTATTACATTGATGACGAGGGTTCGTTCATGCCATTGTCAAGCAATTATTCCGCGCGAGTGCCATTGGTTACTGGTTATGTTGAAAAAAATAATTTAAGCAACGTCTCTAAGATAGCGCATAAAATTAGAATGGATGAATTTTTAAAAATGCACGTCATTGAAATTCATCAAGATTTAAATAAGCAGCTTTTTTTAAGACTGAGGCAGTGCGATTTTTTGGTGCAGTTGGGCAGTGTGGATTTTCTGGATAAGAAGATTAACAACCTAAAGGCATTTTATAAAAAGAACCTGAAGGATAAAAAATTGAATAGTTATAGTAAAGTTAATTTACAGTTTGAAAACCAAGTAATATGTACTAAAATTTAAACTATGGAGCAAAACTTAGCAGTGGGATTAGACATAGGGACCACCAAAATTGTGGCGATGATTGGTCGTAAGAACGAGTACGGCAAAGTCGAGATTTTAGGTATTGGTAAGTCCAAAAGCTTAGGTGTGCACCGTGGTGTGGTAAATAATATTACACAAACCATTCAATCTATTCAGCAAGCCGTTCAAGAAGCTGAAATAGCTGCGGATATAAAAATTGAAGATGTTACCGTTGGTATCGCAGGTCAACATATTAGAAGTTTGCAACACAGCGATTATATAACCCGTTCAAATTCTGAAACGGTTATTGACGACGATGATATTGATAGACTGATTAACCAGGTCCATAAACTAGTAATGCTTCCTGGTGAAGAGATTATTCACGTTTTGCCACAGGAATATAAAGTTGATGGGCAGGCTGAAATCAAAGAGCCTATCGGGATGTATGGTGGCCGTTTGGAGGCTAATTTCCATGTGGTTGTTGGCCAAGTTTCGTCCATTAGAAATATAGGGCGCTGTGTTCAAAGTTCAGGTTTGAATTTGGAAGGTATAACCTTAGAGCCTTTGGCTTCGGCAAATGCAGTGTTGAGCCAAGAAGAAAAGGAGGCTGGGGTTGCATTGATTGATATAGGTGGTGGAACAACAGACTTGGCCATTTTTAGAGATGGCATCATTCGCCATACGGCGGTAATTCCTTTCGGAGGAAATGTTATAACGGAAGACATCAAAGAAGGTTGCTCCATTATTGAAAAGCAGGCAGAATTGTTAAAAATCAAATTTGGTTCGGCGTGGCCTGGAGAAAATAAGGATAATGAAATAGTGTCCATTCCGGGGTTACGGGGTAGGGAACCAAAGGAGATTACATTGAAAAACCTGTCTAAAATAATACATGCACGCGTTGTAGAAATCATTGAGCAAGTGTATGTTGAAATAAAAAATTACGGACACGAAGAACAAAAGAAAAAATTAATTGCGGGCATTGTTTTAACAGGTGGTGGTAGCCAGTTGAAACATTTAAAGCAACTGGTGGAATATATAACTGGTATGGATACCAGAATTGGTTATCCGAACGAGCATTTGGCCGGGGATAGCGATGACGAAATAACAAGCCCTCTATTTGCAACAGCGGTGGGTCTGGTATTGGATGGCTTAAAACGTCACGAAAGAAAAAAGTTAGAACGCAAACAAGCGGAACAAACTAAAAGTGACACTGAATCTACCGTTGAAGAAGAAATTAAAGAAAAACCAATCAAGGAAAGACGCTCATTTCTTGATAAGTTAACCGAGCGCGTTAAAGATTTTTTAGATAACGCAGAATAGTAATTAAATCCATTGAACCAAAATAATAGTATAAGAACCCCAGAAAATCAGAATTTATGAGCAGCAAGAAAGAATTCGAAAGCATCGCATTTGATTTACCCAAAAACCAATCCAATGTCATAAAGGTTATCGGTGTTGGTGGCGGTGGTAGCAATGCCATTAACCACATGTTTCAACAAGGCATTAAAGGAGTAGATTTTTACATCTGTAATACTGATGCCCAAGCCCTCCAGAACAGTGGTGTGCCAAATAAAATACAATTAGGAGTTAATTTAACTGAAGGTTTAGGTGCTGGGGCTAATCCGGATATTGGTGAACAAGCTGCCGTTGAAAGTTTTGACGATATTTCACAAATGCTTGATACCAATACAAAAATGGTATTCATTACGGCCGGAATGGGTGGTGGTACCGGAACTGGTGCTGCACCAATTATTGCAAAAATGGCTAAGGATTTGGATATTTTAACCGTAGGGATTGTTACTATGCCATTTCAGTTTGAAGGCAGAATGCGTATTGAGCAATCGCAAAAGGGCATTGAAAAGTTAAGAGATGTGGTGGATTCTTTAATCGTGATTAATAACAACAAACTTCGCGAAGTTTATGGCAATCTTGGTTTTAAAGCTGGGTTCTCTAAGGCTGATGAAGTGCTATCTACCGCTGCTCGTGGTATAGCCGAAGTTATTACACACCACTACACGCAAAATATCGATTTACGCGACGCCAAAACAGTGTTAAGTAACAGTGGAACCGCAATTATGGGCTCTGCATTGGCATCTGGTCAAAACCGTGCACAAGAAGCCATCCGCAAAGCATTGGATTCGCCATTATTGAACGATAACAAAATTACGGGCGCTAAAAATGTACTGTTATTAATCGTTTCTGGTTCACAAGAGATCACTATTGATGAAATCGGTGAAATCAACGATCACATCCAAAACGAAGCAGGCCATGGTGCCAATATCATTATGGGTGTTGGTGAGGATGAATCTTTGGAAGAGTCAATAGCCGTAACGATCATAGCAACGGGTTTTAATATTGAGCAACAGGACGAAATCTCCAATACCGAAACCAAAAAAGTGGTACACTCTTTAAGTGAGGATTTGGAATTGGAAGCTAAAGAAAAAGAACCTGTAATCATTGCACCGGTTATTGAATTGAAGGAGAAAAAAGAGTCTCCATTGGTACGTCATACTTTAGATTTTGATTCCGAAGAAGAGGGACTAAGTAGCGCAGAAAAGGATTCAATCAATAATAAAAGCCATAAAAAAGAATCTAAGGAGATTGATTTGATTCCCACTTCAGAACTCATAAAAAACATTAAGGTGGTTTTTGAGGAAATCAGCGGAAATGTTCAAGAAGATGAAGACTTTATCATCAAGCCAGTAACCAGAATGTCTACTGATGTTGATGATGTCAAAGATATTGAAGTGGTTTCCGATTATATTGAGGAAGAGCAGCAAATAACCCTGACTTTCGATTTGCCGATTTCAGAAAGCAAACCTGAAAAAAAGAGGGAGAAAGAGGAGAAGATGTTGTTTGATTTAGATGAAGACGAATTAAAGGGCATCAAAGTAAACGATTATGTTGAGTTGATTACCGTAAATGAAACCAATGAGAATGGAGATATTCGATACGCTTTGGACGATTATGTTGAGGTAGAGTCTTCCATGAACAAAAAGCAATCAAAAGCTAATGAGGTTTTAGAGGAATTTGATCAAGATGTTGTTTTTGAAAAGAAAACGATAAAAACGTCAAAAGTTGAGGAAGATACAACTGGCGAGATTGACCCCATGAACTCGCCAATTTCTGAATTACTAAAGGAACGCGCAGAGGAGCGCAGACGAAAAATGAAAGATTTCAACTATAAATTCAACAATGCAAAGATTGATGATATAGAAAAGGTTCCTGCTTATAAACGTCAGGGTGTGAATTTAACTGATGCCAAGCACTCATCTGAAACTGATATGTCTAGGACTAGTGTGGGCACAGATGATAACGACGATATTAAATTGAGAAGTAATAATTCTTTTTTACATGATAATGTAGACTAACTCACAAGAATTTAACCAATATGTTAGTTCAACCCGAAAAGGCCCTCAACTTTTCGGGTTTTTTATTTTAATAGGGGTTGATTCAAAATGGAAAAACTTGTTTCTTTTTCATGTTAACTTTTTTATCTTCGCACTCAAATAAAAACTATAATGAGTTTACAACAAGAGGTCATGTCGGCTTTAAAGGAAGCCATGAAATCTAAAAACCAAACGGCCCTTACGGCGTTGCGTGCCATAAAATCGGCTATACTGTTAGCACAGACCGAAAGTGGTGCCAAAGAAGAATTGACCGAAGAACAAGAGCTTAAAATACTTCAAAAGCAAGTAAAGCAAAGACGCGATAGTGCTGCTATTTATGTTGAGCAAGGACGTGAAGATTTGGCGGCTCCAGAATTGGCAGAAGCTGATATTATTGCCCAATTTTTACCGGAGGCTTTAACCGACGAAGAAATTGAAAAAGTGGTTGTGGCCACTATTGAGCAAATAGGTGCAGAAGGCATGAAAGATATGGGTAAAGTAATGGGTATTGTGAGCAAGGAACTTGCTGGGCAAGCCGATGGCAAAACCATTTCTAGCATCGTAAAAGCTAAATTATCTTAGAAAATAATGGCTGCGTAGTTCAACTGGATAGAATATCAGATTTCGGCTCTGAGGGTTGGGGGTTCGAATCCCTCCGCGGTCACTTTGTAAATCCTAATTGGTAAAAAACTTACTGATTAGGATTTTTTTCTATCCACCACGCCCATAAAATGATTAGCCACATTAAGTTTGCAGACCAAGCAACAGCCATAGTACTTGGTGGTGATGGACCAAAAATATTCATTATGTGAACTATGAAAAGGAAAGTAACTAATATCCAGAACGCTGTTTTTCGTTTGAAAATGGGAGTTTTATAATAAAGAAATGCACCCAGCCCAAAAATTAAAACTTCAAGCGCAATTTCGGCAACGGGGTAATTCCATAAACCCATACCCACTTTTAAATCTGAGAATGGGGAAATGGGTAAATCAGGGCGGTGGGTAATTAAATCAAGAATCCAATGGCTTATAACTAGTAGTCCAAGTATTAAGGCGCCTTTTCTGTTTTTGGTGAAAACGAAATAACAAGCCCCCAAAAGTAAACCCCAAAACAATGCGGCTAATAGGCTGTGAGAATACGGATAGTGTTCAAAATTTAAAGGAGTTAGTTTGGTGTTTCCAGGGTCGATGGACAGGGTTTCAATGCCTAGAAGAACAAAAATGGGCCAGATTAAATCCAACAACTGTACGGCAATAAACATCATTAACAACGAGGGAAGTTTATTGTCTTTTTTTGATAAAAGCCCAATAGCAAAATGACCTATAAACATAATTTTATGATTTTGTTTTTTTATTTAGCTTTTTTAACAAATCTATAGTCTTTTTTAGTAATAATTCATGACTTTCTTTGCCAGTATTTTCTAATAGCACTTTGAACGTTATAACACTCATGAAAACACTAGAGAATTCATTTTTTTTGATGTCTTCCCATAATAATTTATGTACAGGTGATTCTATTTTAGGAATTTCAGCATAAATAGGATATTTATTTGAATAGGTTTTTATTCGTTCAATATAATCTTGATTATATTTTAAAATCGTACTATTAACCGACTCTTGCATTGAGTTTAATGACATCAAATCAGCCACAAGTTCAGAATCAAATAGTGCAATATTTCCTGTGCCAACCAAAGTTTTAAATGTAGTATTGTTATATGTTCTGGTAAAAACATGAGTTGTTTGAATAAATTCTTTTCTTGCTATTTTCACTAATGTGTCTGGTGTAGCTTTAATGCGTTTAACTCTTTGGAATTGCTCCAATAATTTAGGTAAACGTTCGGAACTTTTTTTTAAAAACTGTTCAATTTCAAGGCTATCTTGTTTTAAACTTGTTATCAATGATTTCGTATAAACCTCTCTTTGTTTTTCTTCAGTACGTTGCTCATTAAGATTGTTGACTTTTAAAGCAATTAAAATTCCAATAACAACAAGTATAATTTCTCCAAAAGCATATTTAAAATACTTTCCGGTTTTTCCTTCCGAAAGCAAGTTTCTACGAATTTTTCTAAAGAATTGTTAGTCATAATGAAGCACAACGTTTTGTGTATGGCCCGTTGCGTGACACCAGCACAGCGAACTGGTGTAGCAATTTAGACGCAATGGGCTATACACCGTGTTGGCGGTAGTGTTTATTATCTTTACTTTCTATTCATCCATTTATTGGTACTACCTGTCCAAGCCCAAAGGATGTTTATAATTTTCCACTCTCCATCTAATTTCCCCAGATGAATGTAATCGACAAATTCAAACTTGTTTGTTGCCGCTTTTACCGAGGCAATACCATTGGATATATCATAAATGGTCACATCCGCTCTTAAAGGTTCTTTGGGGTCCTCGTCACCTATATAGAAGAGGGTGTAATCAAAATCTTTGGCGTATCCTATTAAACTTGCTGCGGTCATATTTGCTGGATATTCTATCCCTTCTTTGTTTTTGGCGATGGTCCGTTTAGCCAAATCGGGATGCATGGCTTTTTCAATTCTTTTGGGGTCATTGGTTTCCATGCCTTCTATATAATTGAGTACGGTTTCTCTTATTTGTAAAGAGTCATTTTGTGTTTGGGCAAAGAGATGACTGTTATGAAACAGTAGCAATACAGCAAATAGATAAAAGGACTTCATTATTTTTTTCATTTTTCGACTATTTAGAATTGCCTACTCTATTCAGTTTTTGGCTTCCCTGTGTTTAGTATGATTTTAAACGAACATAGGTGTTTTGGTCTGTCAGCATTACCGCCAACAGTTGGATAAACGTATTACGTTTATCTACATTGTATTTATTCCTTTAAATATAAATAATATTCTTACAGTTTTATTCTTTATGTATAATAAAACTTCAAGTCAAATTAAATTATCCGAAGTTTATATTGGTAGTTTTTATAACTTTCCAAACAAAACAGTTTATAAATGCCCCAAATATTATTGACCAGCGCTTCCTCGTACATAGGCAATACCATCTTTGTTATTTTGGTATGTGGCGTGTTGGTTCTTTTTGTTTTGTACATTAAAAAAGTTATCACTTCCATTTTGGATGGCTTTGAGATGCTTTATGCCCAATTTACCAAGCGTCCAATATTTATTCATTTTTATCCTATAAGGCGTAAATTAAATGCAGGCCAAATAAAAATCTTAAAAAGTAATTTTACCTTTTACAATAGGTTGGATGCCAAACACCAAAGTTATTTTAGGCATCGTATGGCAACTTTTCTTTTACAAAAGAATTTTGAGGGAAAAGATGATTTTGAAATCACAGAGGAGGTAAAAGTACTTATTTCGGCAACGGCCATCATGCTCACTTTTGGCTTTAGAAATTATACCATTCCGTACATTAAAAACATATTGGTTTACCCTACTCAGTACTATTCCACAGTAAATAAAATATACCATAAAGGAGAATATAACGCCCGTTATGAAACCTTGGTGCTATCTTGGGATAATTTTATTGAAGGTTATAGAATTGACGACGATAAGGTAAATTTGGGCATCCACGAATTTACCCACGCCATTCATTACAATTGCATGAAACAGAATGACATCAATTCCATCATTTTTGTTGATACATTCAGTGAATTGAGGGAGCAACTATCAGCAAACGAGCAGTTAAAAAATGATTTGGTAGCATCAAATTTTATCAGGAGTTATGCCTTAATCAATGATTCTGAACTATTGGCCGTAATTGTAGAAACCTTTATTGAGGCACCTAAAGAGTTCAATAATCTTTTCCCAGAAGTTTATGCCAAATTAAAACAAATGCTGAATTTTAATTTTAGCGGGTATTAGCCAAATTCAATAGTCGACAACCTGATTTGAAAACCGCTTCTTTTCGAGATAAATTTAATATTCGTACATTTAAAATCGTGCACCTTTTATATAGGTACATTCCGTTGGCATCAAGCTAAAATAGACTAAATGAAACACGTTATTTTCTTATTCTTCCTTAGTGTGATATGGAACCTATCTTCCCAAACAAAAACAACTTTTGTTTATTCAGTAAAACGTTCGGATACCTTAAAATTAGATGTTTATACACCAAGAAGAATAAAAAAATCTGAAAAGCTTCCAGCACTTTTATGGATGCACGGCGGTGGTTTTTTTGAAGGAAAAAGAAATGATAGAAATAATGTGAAGCTATGTAAATACGCTTCTAGAAATGACTATATCGGGATTTCAATTTCTTACAGATTACTCAGAAAAGGAACTCAAAGTAAATTTGGTTGTAACTGCTCAAAACAGGAGAAATTGGAAACTTTTAAACAAGCGGTTATAGACTTTTTGGATGCGGCAGATTTTATTGTTAAAAATGCCAACGCGCTCCACATAGATGCGCAATATATTATTGCCGGTGGTAGCAGTGCCGGGGCAGAAGGTTCTTTAAATGCGGTTTATCTGCGCGAGTATTTTGTGGACAGCCTTGAAAAGTATAATGATGTAAAGTTCGCAGGTGTTTTTTCTGCCGCCGGGGCCGTTGTAAATGCAGATTATATAAAAAAAACCAATGCCGTGCCGAGTGTGCTGTTCCATGGTACAAACGACCAATTAGTTCCTTTTGGTTCGGCACCACATCATTATTGCAAACCCGAAAGCCCAGGGTATTTAATGTTGGATGGGTCTGAGGTTATCGCCAAGAAATTGGAAGATTTAGAGACTTCTTATTATTTCAATATGGTAAAAGAAGCAGGGCATGAAATTTCGGCAGTACCATTCATGGATTTAAAGAAAGTGTTCCATTTTTTTGAACGGACCATTTTAAATGATGAAATCATTCAAACCAAAATCATAAAAACTAAATCTCCTTGATGTTGCTATTTGGTTTGGTTCTATCTGTGTTGAACTATTTTTCTCTATTTTAAAAAGTTATAAATTATTGTTTTCCAGTTACCTTAGGAATCCTAAATTAATGGAGCATGATTTTTATCATACAATTTAAATTTTTGTATCAGTAATTTTAGTCATACTAAACTAAAATACAACGTGATGATACGAAAAGCACCAGTTTCGATGATAATGACAGAGCACGTTATCACGCTAGGCAAAAAGGATTCCTTAGAAAAAGCAGAGCATTTATTTAAGCACCACAGGATAAGACATATTCCCGTGGTTAATAATCATGTTGTCATTGGTATGCTAAGTTACACCGATTTGTTGCGCTTAAGTTTTGCAGATATTACTGATGATTTTGATTCGCCCGCCGATGTTATGGTTTACAATATGTTTACTATTGAGCAGGTAATGAAGCGAAACATTGTTACCGTATCATCATCACATTCCATAAAGGAAGTAGCCGAAATATTGGCCACAAAAGAGTTTCATGCTTTACCCGTTGTTGATAATAACATTTTGGTAGGTATTGTGACCACAACCGATTTAATAAAATATTTGATTAAGCAATTTTAATTTTAAAGCTAATGTTATGATAGAAGATGCGCCTGTTTCAGAAATAATGACCAAAAATATCATTGCACTAACAAGATCCGATGATTTAGAAAGAGCTGAAGTCCTTTTCAAAAGGCATAAAATAAAACATATTCCTGTAGTTGCTGAACAAACGATTATAGGTATGCTGAGTTTTACGGATTTAATGCGGATTAGTTATGCCGAAGTAGATTCAGAAGCCAGTAATTCTGTTGATTCTGTTGTTTATAATATGTTTACTATTGAACAAGTTATGGTAAAGGATGTTGTTACCGTTACAAGTAGTACCACAATAAAAGAAGTAACCAAAATTTTAGTAGGACGCGAATTTCATGCCTTACCCGTTGTTGATGACGGCGATTTGGTAGGTATTGTAACCACAAGGGATTTACTGAATTACTACTTAAAACAGTATTAAGAATTGGCAGCTGCCTTTAGTTCCTTTATAGTCTCAATTTGATTGTTGCTCTTGAACACAAAACTTCCGGCTACCAACACATCGGCACCGGCATCTGTAAGTTTCTTGGCATTTTCCGTGTTAACCCCACCATCAATTTCAATCAGTGTAGATGAACCTTTTCGAATAATTAACTCCTTTAGCTCCTTGATTTTTTTATAGGTGTTTTCAATAAAACTTTGCCCGCCAAAACCAGGATTAACACTCATTAAAATGACCAAATCAATTTCGTTAATTGTGTCTTCCAAAACATTAATGTTTGTATGCGGATTAAGCGCAACACCTGCCTTCATACCTTCAGCTTTTATCGCTTGAAGTGTTCTGTGCAAGTGGGTACAGGCTTCATAATGTACCGTTAAATGATGACTTCCCAAATCTGCAAAAGTTTTAATGTATCTGTCTGGTTCAACTATCATTAAATGTACGTCAACAGGTTTTTGGGTTTGCTTTGTTATAGCTTTTAAAACGGGCATTCCAAATGAAATATTAGGCACAAAAACTCCATCCATTATATCTATATGAAACCAATCGGCATCGCTTTGGTTAACCATTTCTATATCGCGTTGAAGGTTTGCAAAATCTGCAGCCAAAAGGGAAGGAGCAATAAGTTTTGAAGACATATTAGTTTTTGTTTGGACAAAGATAGTAAAAGCGATTTCCTTTTGAAAGATATTTTAAGATGGGTAAAAACAAACCCCCGGTAATCAGCCGGGGGTTCTTTCATCAATCAAAAAACGAACAGTTATGTGTAACTGTTTGTTACTGTAATTTAGTCGTAAAAAGTTTACTAACCTAAATATGTTTTTAATATTTTACTTCTAGACGTATGTTTTAATCTACGAATAGCTTTTTCTTTAATTTGACGTACACGCTCGCGGGTTAAATCGAAGGTCTCACCAATTTCTTCTAAAGTCATTGGGTGTTGGTTTCCTAAACCAAAGTACAAACGGATAACATCTGCCTCACGAGGTGTTAAAGTTTCTAAGGCACGCTCAATTTCTGTGCGTAACGATTCGTGCAATAATTCTTTATCTGGGTTTGGTGATTCACCACTATTCAATACATCGTATAAGTTAGAATCTTCTCCCTCAACCAATGGTGCATCCATACTAACGTGACGACCAGAATTCTTCATGGATTCTTTAACGTCGTTAATGGTCATATCCAATTCTTTAGCTATTTCTTCAGCAGAGGGTGGACGTTCATGACTTTGCTCCAAAAATGCAAACGTTTTGTTGATTTTGTTAATGGAACCAATTTTGTTTAAAGGTAAACGCACAATACGAGATTGTTCAGCTAAAGCTTGAAGAATCGATTGACGAATCCACCAAACAGCATAAGAAATGAATTTAAAACCACGGGTTTCATCAAAGCGTTGTGCCGCTTTTATCAAACCTAAATTACCTTCATTAATTAAATCGGGTAACGTTAAACCTTGATTTTGGTATTGTTTTGCAACCGATACAACGAAACGTAAATTGGCTTTAGTTAACTTTTCTAAAGCTACTTGGTCTCCCGCTTTAATTCGTTGTGCCAATTCCACTTCCTCATCGGCCGTAATAAGGTCAACCTTTCCAATTTCTTGCAGGTATTTATCTAACGAAGCGGTTTCTCTGTTTGTAACCTGCTTCGTAATTTTAAGTTGTCTCATCTAATGTTCTCCTGTTAATTTAAAACGTGAATAAAAAGGGCATTTGGAGGTTATACGTAATATAACAAGTAAATGTTACAAAAAGTTTAAATTTTTTTAACTTTCTGTTTATAAGACCCAAAGAAAAAGGAATGGTCACAATTTAAATATCAAGTAGATATTTAAATCTTAATCAGCTTTTTATCACTCAGGTTGATACCATCTAACATATCTTGGGTGAATTTGTAGTGTCCCCTTTTAGTGATTAACTTAAAGCGATGCGATTTTAGATTACTTAATGTGTTTAGGAAGAGCCATTTGGATTTTAAAAGTTTTGGCTTTTCTGATTTTAGACTGATGTCAAAGTAATATTTCCTACCTTCCTTAATAGCTACCAAATCAGGAGTAACGGAGATGTTGCTACCTGCCTTGGTGTATGATTTTGGAGTTTCGTAACCTTCCGTATCGGCTTTGATGTTTTCGAAACCGTGATTTTCCAAATAGGTTATGGAGTCTTCTAAAACGTCTAAATATTTTTCTTTGTCTTCTTGAATCATAACCCCTAAAATAATGAAAATCAGTGTAATTTCAAATTTTTTAAGGAGGTTTAACGTTACATTAACTGTGAATGGGTTTATAAAAACGTCATTTTATCATCCATATTGATGCGTTCTTTGGCAATGGATATCTTTTGATGAACCTTTTTAAAGAAAAGGGTTCTATCCCTTTCACCAGCTGTTGCCAAGAGTTTTGAATTGGACATTTGCTTCTGCAAAAATTCATACATCATTTCACAGGTTTCTTGGTGCTCGATTTTAAAATAGCTTAGTACAGTAAAGGGGGAAAAAAACATTTTGCCAAAAGGGGTAATGACCATTATGGTATTTGTAAGCATATGCAAATCACATTTATACAACATGAATGAGTTGGAGTTGTTTTGGCCACCAATACTTTGATCTATAGTTTGTTTTTCTACATGATCGATAACTTCGTGGATGTCATCACAAATTCGAAGGGCCAAATCTTTGGAAACGAGTCCAGCCTCAAAATAATAAAGTACTTGCTGAATAGAGCCATTTACTGTATTGTCGCTCCAAAGCTCTGTTATATTGGTGTGTTTATAAATTTCACCCAATTCAAAAGCGCTATCCAATAACGATTTTGGAATGGTTTGTACCCAATCGTCAAAGGATATTTTGGTTTTGGCCATTTCGGTATTAAGGTCTTTTAACCAAACGTACATTTTGTAACGCGTTAAAAGAGAATCTGTTAGTGTATGAAATAAGGGAATGTCTTTACTGGAGTAGATGAACTGGGCATTTTTAATTCTTTTCAAGGCGCTAATGTTATGAATAGACTGTTCAATCCAAGTTTCCAGACCTTGCACATCATTAATTGGTGGTGATATTTCGGTAACAATCATGTTCGAACTTCCAACCTCAAATAACTTATTGAGCGAAATTTTATAGTGCTTGGCCAATTTTACGCCCTCTTCAAGAGAGATATTGGTTTTTAGGTTTATTCTTCTGTATGCTGCATCGTACCCGACGTCCAGTATACCGGCTATTTCCTCAACAAAGGAAGTGTTATTGTTGGCCTTTTCTTTAAGGTGCTTGATGAATTGCTCTTGCATTTTTTGAGAAATTGTAAGTAGGTTTTCGTAGATTTTGTGAAATTTAAGAAAAAAATGTGAAATTTTTGGATGATTCTCTAAGACGTTTGCGAAATATTGCTGTTACTTTTGTATCGTAATGAAATAGTTATGAAAACTACAGCAACATACCAAAATTCGTTTCTATCCAAATTTATGGATAAATATATTAGCTACGTGGTTGTTAAAAAAAGTTACAAAGCATTATTTATGCAAAGAAACCAACATAAATTACGAGTGCCTAAAGTAGGATTATGCTAGGTATGATGTGGAAACACCCTTGTTGGAATCTTAATACTTTATTCTTTATTTAACGGCTTCTGGTTAAAAAACCTTCCTATTTGCCTGAAATATTGACCAATACCCGTTTGAATTGTATAAAACTCGCTCTTTTTTTATAAATTAGTAGGTGACTAACCAACCAATTTAATGAGTTTAGAAAAAGAAGGCTTTGACTTTGTAAAAACAGTCATCAATTTTTTATTGATTGCCGGCGTTATACAAGGTTTTGGTTTTAATCTTGTGACCATCTTCGTTAAAAAGAAATTTGATAAAGTCATTATATTTCTAAATTTAACGGTACTATTCATTTCCCTTAATAATTTACAGGCTTGGCTTATTGACAAAGAAATTATTTGTAGTTTATATGTTATCAAACATCTTGAGGTACCATGGTATTTATTAATATTTCCCATGTTTTATGCGTTTACTGCCAACTTTTTACGGGTTGAAAAACGTGTAAATGATTTCATTAAACCTTCCATGGTCATTTTTATTTTGGAAATTGTATTAAGGTTAGTTGTTATATCTATTATGTATCACGACCCGACAAATACAGATGACAGCCTAATAAAGACTTACACTAAATATGAGGAAATTTTAAATGCTGTTTATGCTATTTTCTTATTCGCTAATACCAGTATTCTAGTTTTTAGGAAGCACGAAATGCTAGATTATATTTTGGCCTACGATGACCTAAAATGGATAAAACTGTTTTTTAAATGGGGCGTGGTGTTGATTTTATTTTGGATAGTGGCCATTATAATAAAAGGTGAGTTTGAAGATAAAACAGCTTATTATCCTTTACGCTTGGGTACTTCGATACTATTATATTGGATAGGTTATCAAGGGTTTTATAAATATACTGTGGTGCAGGACCGAATTTTTTTACGAAGTACCATTGCAAACAATGAAGTTTTAATTTCTTCAAACACAGAAAATCAGTTTGTTGCCCAAAAGGATGAATTTATTAATGAAAGGCACCAAAAGGAATTTGATGCGGTAAAAAGCCATATTATAAAAAGTAAACTATACCTAAATCCGCTACTAAGTATGGAAACGGTTACCGAAGAATTGGGGATTAGCAAGAGCCATTTGTCTAAATTGATTAATTCATATAGCCAATTTAACTTCTCCGATTTTATAAACTTTTTGCGAGTAGAACAAGCCAAAAAGTTTTTGTCCAACGATGAATTTAGTGAATACACGATTGTCGCTATAGGCTTGGAATGCGGATTCAATTCAAAGTCAACATTTTACTCCGCTTTTAAGAAATTCACTGGAGAAACACCTACCACTTTTAGAGAAAAGGAATAGTCCGAGATAATCGTTGGACATCCTAATTTATCTATCATAGACCTTCTCGGATATTAATCTTATTGTCTGCCAATAACTTTGCGATAGTAAAAATAATCTAAAACTATTAGCAATGATACCAGCACTTATTTTATATCTCTTCAAGAAATTGAAAAAGGCTGATAATTCTAACAAGTCGTCGGTCAGTCTTAAAAAAATAGCATTGAAGCTAAAATCTGTTTTCTTTTAATTGACCATCTTCAAAAGAAGAACCGATTGGAAAACAGGAAGGGATGTTTAAGCGTAATTAGTAGGTTTTTTGTGTAAAAAGAAGTGATAAAGGATCATCAAAATTTCGCGAATCCTGATGAGGATCATTGTACAAGGATTTTTATAAAATTAAATTTAGTTAAAGCTCAGGTTAAGGCTTGTTCTTATAAACCTGAAATTAAAAAATTTATAAATGAAAATACTTGGGAAGCACTTTAGATTAATGTTGATAAAAGTAAAAAGTATTAAGAAGGTACTTAACAGCGGTATAAAGCCCATCACAAAAATCATGATGTTGCTGCTGCTTTTTAAAACTTAGATGGTAAATAAATCCATTTTTCATAGCAATGGATCAGGTGGTTAAAATAAATTTAAAAGAACTAGTTATGATACCAGCACTTATTTTATACCTCTTCAAGAAGTTCAGAAAAATGGATAATTTAATTAAGTCATTCTTAAATTTCAAAAAAATAGCTCTTAAGCTAAAGGCGGTTTTCTTTTTATTGGCCATTTTGGCTACGCTATCGTTCACCGATAAACGTATTGATAAAGTATTGACCTATCAAGTTGTTAAAAACGATAAGGTTATAGGAACTATAGAAATAAACAAAAATGCCTTTTCCGATTCAACAGTTTATAATTTAAAAAGTCGTATCAGCGCCAAGTTTCTCTTTAAATTTTGTGTTACGGGTAAGGAAAAGTCAGTATTTAGAAATGGAGTCTTAGTCTATTCTTCAGTTCATAGAACGCTAAACAATAAAACAAAGGTCAATCATAAAATTGTACTTAAAAATGGACGGTACAATCTTTTGCTAGACGGGGAATCCGTCTCGTCAAACATTGACCCCATCAATAGAAACCTAATCACGCTTTACTTCAACGAGCCTATTGGTGTTACTGCCGTTTTTTGCGATAACCTTAAAAAAATGGTGCCCATAAGCCCATTGGGGAATGGAAGGTACAGGGTGGATTTTGAAGATGGAAAACACAATGTTTTTCATTACAGCAATGGAACCTGTGTTAAAGTAGAAGCTATTAGTAAGTTTTTTAACGTTGTCTTAATTCCTGCATAGCCATGAGCGATTTATCTAATATATGGATGTTTATTGGTGTTTGTTTCGCCACGTACTTCTTCGTTAGTTTGGTTTACAAAAAGCTAGGGATAAATAATCTGCAAACCGCACTGATGTCCGCCAATGGTTTGCGCTTATTGAATTTAAAACACCTATTAGGCATTGTTCTTTTTGGTGTTCTGTCATACATCCAAACACCGGAATTGAACTATCTGGTAAAATCATTGGAAATTGCAAAACTGCACACCCTGATTCCGTTTTTCATCGTAGTATTTCTTTCAGTTTTTGCGTCGCAATCAAGTATTAAAAGGCAAGAAGGTTTGAATGAAACGGAAATTAACCATTACAATTTTTCAAATGCTTGGGTTTACTTTTCCATAAGGTTTGCCTTTTTGTTTTGCTATGAGTACTTCTTTAGGGGTGTAATTCTATTTATGTTTCTTGATATTTTTAGCCTTCCCGTGGCCATATTTTACAGTACGATTTTATACGTGCTCATCCATATTTTCGATTCAAAAAAAGAAATAATAGGTGCTATTCCTTTCGGAATCATCCTTTGCTTATTTACCTATTTAACGGACAGTGTTTGGTATGCCTTTTTAATTCACCTGGCACTATCTGCAACCTATGAGATTTCAATGTTCTATTATGTAACGTTTAAACATAAAACCATTAAAAATGAAAAAGTCTAAAGTATTTGTAACAGGGGCTACAGGCTATGTTGGCCATCAATTAGCTAAAAAACTGGCCGATGAAGACTATGAAGTTGTTGCGCTGGTAAGGGATGTAGACTCAGAAAAAATTCCGGTGCACAAAAACATTCTGCCTGTCAAGGGAGATTTGTGCGATTTTCATTCTATCGAATCTGCTATAGACGGTTGTACGTATGCCTTTCATACGGCTGCTTTTACCAATTTAAAATGCAACAGGGTTGATAGTTTTTATAACACCAATGTTCGGGGAACAGAAAATGTATTAAAGGCTGCTCAGCAAACAAACGTTAAAAAAGTGATTTATTCCAGTACGCTTTCTGTTTTTGGGCCCTCATATAAAGATGTGCCAATTACTGAATCCCAGCCAAGGTTGGAAGCCTACGCGAATGATTACGAACTGACCAAAAGTATGGCCGAGGAATTGGTTTTGGACTATGAAAGAAAAGGTTTACCAAGTGTTATTTTGAACCTTTCGAGGGTTTACGGACCTGGGTTGAAAACTTACTCCAATGGTGTAAATAGGCTTGTAAATATGATTGCAGAAAACGATTTTTTAATTGTTCCATCAAAGCTTGATGTTGTTGCTAATTATGTGTACATAGATGATGTAGTGGATGCCCATTTATTGGCTGTAGATAAGGGAAAAAGCGGTGAAAAATATATTATTGGAGGGGAAAATGCCAGTTACAACCAACTCTTTAAAAAAATAAAATCGCTAACAAAAAGTAAGATTAAAATTTTAAAAGTTAACTACAACATGGTAAAAGGTGCGCTCATGTTATTTTATAAGCTCAATGGAGTATTTGAATTTGGCGCATCAGTGACCCCCAAGGTATTGGACTCATTATTCACAAATAGGGGAGCTTCTTGCAATAAAGCAATTTCCCAATTAGAGTATAGAATAACCCCGTTTGATCTTGGGTTAGAGAGAACCATTAATTTTTTATCAAAATAACCATCATGGAAGCATATACATTAAAAAATAAAGTGGTTTTAATAACGGGATCTAGTCAGGGCATTGGTAAAGCAACGGCTTTATGTTTTGGGGCTCAAGGAGCTTGCATAATGCTAAACGGGAGAAATAAGGAAAAATTGATAAAAGCAGAAAAGGAATTACGGCTGAAGGGTTTAAATGTTGATTCTTTTTGTGCGGATATTACTAATCTTGATAATGCAAAAAAATTGATAGACAAAACAATAAATAGTTTTGGGAAGTTAGATATTTTGGTTAATAACGCAGGTGTGTCTATGCGTGGTAAATTTTCAAATTTAAATTCAGATGTGTTTAAAAGAGTGTTTGATATTAATGTTTTTGCCTCAGTTAATCTATCAAAATTAGCTTTGCCTTATTTAAGAAATTCAAAAGGAAGCTTGGTTTTTGTTTCCAGCGTTGCGGGAATAAGAGGTTTGCCAAGTAATTCGGCTTATTGTTCTTCTAAAATGGCGTTACGTGCAGTCGCAGAATCTATAAGAATTGAAGAAGCAAAATCAAATATCCATGTGGGTTTAGTATATGTTGGGATAACAGAAATTGAGAAGGGTAAAACAACGATTTCTGAAAATGGCTCTTTGATTGAACTGGAAGATAGATCTAAATATCGAGTGCATTCAAAAGGGCATGTAGCGAGTAGAATATTGGAAAATATAAGAAAAAGAAAGTTTATTACCACCTTAACATGGCTCGGAAAATTAAACTTTTTTATGCAAAAATTTACACCAATTTTATCGGAAAGAATTCTGATTTGGGCAAATAGAAAGGTACAAGCTAGAAGTTTGTAATCTCTTTTTAGAAAATTAAAAACTTGTTTTTATAATTAAATCATAAAAATATGAAAGCGTATACATTAATTACAGGCGCGAGCCAAGGTTTTGGAAAAGCTATGACCTTGCAGTTTGCAGAAAAAAATATGAATTTAATGCTTGTTGCATTACCAAATTCTGGATTGCCTGAGCTATCAAACTTCATTAAGGAAAATATGCATGTGGATGTCCATTATTTAGAGCTCGATTTAAGTACGACCAAAAGCTGTTATGACATTGCAGAATATGTTGACAAACACAAACTTCAAATTAAATACTTAGTTAACAATGCCGGCGTATTAAGTAGGGGCCTATTTGAAGGATTGAACGAAGAATTCATTCTCAAGCAAATAGCGGTAAATGTAACAACACCAACACTGTTGATTAAGCTTTTGCTGAAAAATATGAAGGCCGCTGCACCTGCCGCCATATTGAACATAAGTAGTATGGCCAGTTTTTTTGCGTTGCCCAAAAAGCAGGTTTATGGAGCTACAAAGGCATACTTAACTTCCTTTTCTAAAAGTTTGGGTAAAGAGTTGAAAAAGGACAATATCTCTGTAACAACGATTTGTCCAGGTGGGTTAAATACCACTACAAGACTATGCTATCAAAACCGAATTTTAGGTTGGATACCCAGAAATACGGTGCTAAATCCGAAAGAGGCTTCAAGAATAGCTATCAATGCCATGTTGAAAAGGAGAAAACTAATCGTACCAGGTTTTATAAATAAATGTTTGATGATGCTGGACAAACTATTACCTGAATTTATAAAAGATGCATTGACCAATAGGGAGATTAATAAATTTCCAGCTGGCAAATTGCAAACATGAATTTAAAGCGTAATCATCTTTTATAATCTACAATTGTCGAAATTCTTTAGAATTAGTTCGATTTAAAATATCAATTATGAAAAAATATTCAAAAATACTTGTTACCGGAGCTAATGGTTTACTTGGAACAAATACGATAATGGAACTATTGAAACAAGGCTTTATGGTCAGGGGATTTTTAAGGAATAGAAATAATTTTGTAGGACCAACTCATCAAAATCTCGAACTATTTGAAGGGGATATTACAAAAGTCAATCATTTAAATGAGGCTTTGAGAGACATTGATTGCGTTATTCACACAGCTGCTATAACCGGCCAGCATATACTAGATTACAAGGATTATTATAAGGTTAATGTAGAAGGTGTTGAAAACCTGGTGTTTGCCTCTATCAAAAATAAGGTTAGAAGAATTGTTTATGTAAGCACAGCAGGTCAATTTGGTTATGGAACCTTAGAAGATTTGGGAAATGAGTCAATTGAGATTAAGCAGCCATTTAAAAAGCAGTTTTATGTAAAAAGTAAGAAAGAAGCTTATGATTTTCTTCAAACCATAAAAAATGAAATAGACGTAGTAACTGTTAATCCATCATTTATGATTGGAGCTTACGACTCGAAGCCTAGCTCTGGAAAAATAGTGCTTATGGGCATAAGAAACAGGTTGGTTTTTTGCCCACCAGGAGGCAAAAGCTTCGTATGTGTTCAAGATGTTTCAAGAGGTGCCGTTAATGCAATGATTCATGGTAATAGTGGTGAGTCGTATTTATTAGCTAATGAAAATTTGAGTTTTGAACAGTTCTTTAAGCGATTAAGAAAACTATCTAAAAACAATATGATAATAATAAAAATTCCAAAACTCATTATGATTTCATTGGGATACTTTGGAGATTTTTTAAGGTATTTAAAAATCCCGATTCAATTATCTACGGCGAATATTAGGCTACTGTGTGTAAATGGTTTTTATTCTAACACTAAAGCTAAAAATGAATTGGGCGTTCAGTTTAGTCCCATTGAGAATGGAATACTTGATGCTGTGCATTGGTTTTCAAAACATAGGTCTTAATCGTTTTTCGATTTATCATTCATTTTGGATGTGTCCTAAATTATCCATAATGCATTAACTCGGATATCGGTGCCAAAAGCTTATGGTAGTTTTGAATTATTAACGGCGCAAACTGTATGAATCATGAAAACTATACTTCAACTATTGATTTTATTGTTGCTCACTTCATGCGTGTCACATAGGGTTTACGCTACGCCATCATACGGGTCTTTGTATTATGCCGAAAAGAAACATTATGGGGATAAAAAAACAACAGAAACCTATGTTTCAGGAGATTTAAGTTTTGGTAGGCATATGCAGGATGCGGAAGCTTTTGATGATGCCAAAAATAGCTTCATTAAATGTGCATCGCAACATCACCGGCCAGTTTTACATTTACTATTACGGTTTGGGAGCCTCGATGGGTACATATCGATTTAAAGAAGCTTATGGAAGTATGGCGAGAGAGAGCGAAACGGCAAATTTTTATAATATCCATTTAAAAACGGGTATCAATTACACCTATACAAGACCAAAGGTTGATTCTAGATTTTTAGGGGTGGAATTGGCCTATAATAATGAATTTGGCGACTATCAAAAAAAGTTGGAAGAGCTCATCAAGGTTGATGATTCAGATTTAATCGTAGTCAATCAAAAATCAATGTTTACCTATAACTGGTATTCAGAATATGCCTTTAAATCATCAAATCAGGATGCTTTTACGGTTGGTCTTTATGTTGGAGGTTTGATTGGACTTGAAGAAACGGACATGTTTAGTGGCGATGCCACTTACAGAGGTATAACATTGGGATTGAGGTTAAAAAAATATACCATCAGTTTAATTTACGAATCAGGACAGAATGAAATCCAATCTTCAAAACTAGGGTTGACTAATCAATTATAAATAGAGAAATATTATGAAAGGAAACATAAAAAAGTGGAATAAAAATCACTTAAAAACAGTGGTGTTGCTCCTTGGTTTTGCAATTAGCTTTAGTCTTTATAATTGTGAAGCTGCCATTAACTGTATATCGAGTTTAAAACCTCCAGAGCTTCCACCTAAAGAACTAAAAATAGGATATTTAGAACAAGCCTATTTTGAAGAATTAATTCCCTATGTGCCTCAAAACCCGAATGCTGAAATTTATTATTGGGATTTTGAAATTGAAGGACAATTACCTAAGGGTATTGATGTTTATCTAGGCTCTGGAAGAATAGTGTTTGAAGGCGTGCCGAAAGAAGTTGGAACTTATAATTTGAAAATTTATTTAGAAGTTGACTCAGTTGATGGTGTAAGTTTATGCAATCCCGCAAGGACATCAAAAGATTATGCCGTACAAATAAATCCATAGAAGGCCAGTAATAGTATAAGATTTAAAAATAATAAAACTCAAAGAATATGTCCTAAATCATCTACCATAAATATTATCGGATATAAGAACCAATTATTGAGACGATATTTGGAGTATAAATAAATTTAAAAGATTATATGATGAACACTTCAAATAAAAATATAGAATCTCAAATCTTTTTGTTTTGGTCAGTTCCAAGTATTTCAAAGATTAAAGACTATAAAATGAAGTCTGATCTTTTAAGGGAAGCAAATGCGCATTTAAAGTCGGTGAGGGTGGTGACTCGTAAAAATGAAACCGTAAAATTTAAAAAAATAGAATTGAAGGATGGAACCTTTTATGGATTAAAGAAGATAAAAGGAGAGGTTAAAAAAATGTTATTAAATATTAATTTAATCAAGGCCGTCATATTATTATAAATTTTAATTAAAAATCGCTGATTATGAAAACATTAAAAAGGACATTAATATTAATACTTATTTTTATAATTGGAATGACCTCCTATTCGCAAAATATAGATGAAGAAAATAACTTATCATTTCACTCTTTTTCATTTGCGCCAGAAATATTTTTTATGGATGATTTTTATACAGGTGGTTTTAGCCTTAGTTCAGAGCTTAGTTGGAATTCTAAAAAAAATATTTTCACACTTTCTGCTTCTATAGGAGAAGAATTTGTGCTTTGGGGAAATGCTGATAATTTTCAACAGTTAAATGTCTTATATGGGAGGGAATTTAAATTAAATAATTGGTTCTTTATAGATGCACATACTGGGGTAGGTATTTTGTTTTATAATATGGTGATATAAACGCAGTTGGACTAAATATAATAACTAAACTTAGATTTAAAATTGGTGAAAAATTTTCTACTGGAATTAGACTTCAATCTAATTTTAATTCGGCTGTAAATATTTATTCTATAGGATTCTTGTTACAATGGAACTATTAATGAATTTTTATACCCAAATTTTGAGAAAATGTATTCATAACTGATTAGTGCTGAAATATTTAAAATTAACATTAGTTGATATAAACATGAAAACAATTGAACAAATTTTTTATACAATCCTATTAAGTGTTTGCCTTCAATTGGCTTTCACTCATCCCATATCTGCCCAAAAAAAGATAAAAATTGATGAGCAACTTAAAGCAAACAGTCAATCCTTCACCGTAAAACGAAAAGGAATCAGAGCTATTGGAAGATATAAGTTTGGGCCATTTAAAATAATTTCGGGAAAACAGGGCTGGGTAAAAGTTCGCTCTAAATCACCTTTTTTTGGTGATCATACATCTATAAAATCTTCTTCTAAGCAGTCCTTTGTTTTTGCGAATAAAATAGGCGATACTTGTATCGCAAATATCCGTATAACAGAAAATATCGAAACAGATGACGGGAATTGGTTTTCGCGAACGCTCTTAAATTGGTCAGACACCGAGGTTAAAAAAGGCGAAGGAGTTTTTGAAACGGATTTTTCATTTTCAAGAGATACAGTTCCGTGGAGGTTAACCGTAATATATCCCATTTATGCAGAAGCTCAAAATGGAGATATAAAGCGAGACACTATTACAAAATTTCGGGGCGCTTTAACCAGTACAAATACTATTATTGAAATTAAGAAAGTTACCATAAGAGAAGACGGTAAAAAAAGGTCTTGGCTTAACCCTATATTAGGATATGAACTTTGGCAAGGATCAAAGTCTCTGGCTGCTATTCAGGTGATGCCAGCCAATAGAATGCATGTCTGGATTCGTGATGATTTAGATTCTTCATTAAAGTTTATTCTTGCTAGTAGTATGTCAGCCTTGCTTGTTCATACTCTTTAAAGTCGATTTTGTATCAAGCCCCTTTTTGATAATTGCGTTTCAGGTTGCCATAAGGGCCCTTGCAACTTTTAGTGTTTCAAGATGGCTTTAAGATGAAGTATGGAGCATCTAAAATTGAATAGCATTTATAAAAACAATAGAAAGCCATGGATTTTATCGGTGGCTTTCTGTTACTATAATATTCAAAAGGATTAAACCCTAACATGCCCATCACCAAACACATAATATTTATTGGTTACCAACTGTTTTAAACCTAGTGGGCCGCGATGGTGTAATTTATCAGTACTAATGGCCAACTCTGCGCCAACGCCCATTTGTCCGCCATCTGTAAATCGGGTAGAGGCATTGTGGTAAACGGCAGCGCTATCCACTTGTTCCATAAATTCTGCAGCCTTGATTTTGTCTTCAGTTAATATTGCGGCGGAGTGCCCACCCGAATAGGTGTTAATTTTTTCAATGGCTTCATCCAATGTGTTCACCTCGGCCAAAACAATTTTTAATGCCAAAAACTCCTCGTACCAGGTGTCTTCTTCTTGGATTTTATTTTCACTTGGAAGAATATTTCCAATTTTTTCGTCCACAAGAATAGTGACATTGGCGCTTCTTAAAACATGTTGTAGTTCTTTGAGTTTGGCCTCGTAATTCGGAATGTTTTTATCGATCAACACTTTATCCAAAGCATTACAACCGGAAATTTTATCGGTTTTAGCATTTAAAATAACTTTCAAGGTTTTCTCCCAATTGGCATCCTGCGCTACGTATAAAAAGTTGTTTCCACGCCCACTTATCAATACGGCACAGCTTGCGTGGTCTTTAACAAATTTAATTAAACGCTCACCACCACGAGGTACGATTAAATCCAATGGTTCTGTCGGGTTTCTTAGAAATTCCTGGGTTTCCTCGCGTTTTAAGTGCAAGAGTTTTATCCAATCTTTTGAAAGACCGTTTTCCGCTAAAGCTTCATGCCAACATTGCTCCAAGATTAAATTACTGTTTATGGCTTCCTTACCACCTTTCAATAATATTTTGTTGTTGGCTTTAAAGGCTAAAACCGCAGCCTCAACGGTCACGTCTGGTCTCGATTCATAAATAATCAAAATTGTGCCGAATGGTGCCGTTTTGTTCGTAATCTTCAAACCACTATCCAAAGTTAAATCGGAAATAACGTTTCCAACAGGGTCGTTCTGTACTCTGACTTCTTCAATGGCTTTTATCATGCCATCAACTTTGGCTTCGTTTACAACCAACCGATCGAAAAGGGCTTGGTCATCGCGGTTAAAGGCATCGAGGTCTTTTTTGTTGGCTTTAATGATGTTGTGCCGTTCGCGATCTATAATTTTCACCATAGATTCAAGAACTTTATTTTTTATCTCTGAACTTAAAAGTTTCATTTCTTTGTTTTTTTAGTGAATAAATTTTGTTCCAATTTCTTTGTTGTCAATAATATCGACAATCACATTTTCTCGCTTTCCATTGGCGATATATGTTGGGATATTTTTTTTGGCTGTACCCTTTGCGATTTTAATTTTTGAAGCCATGCCGCCTCGTCCTTCGCCTTCCTTTTTATTCGAGGCTTTTACATATTTTTCAACATTTTGGTTTACTTTAACTTCATTTAGTTTTTTGGAACCTTCATCATCGGGATGCCCGGTATAAAGGCCGTCGGTATCGGATAATATAATCAGTCTATCGGCATCTATTAACTCCGCAACCAAACTGGCCAACTCGTCATTATCTGAAAACATAGACATGGTCAACGATACCGCATCATCTTCATTGGCAATGGGGATTACCCCTTCAGACAATAAACCTTCGTAACAATTAATCATATTTTCACGGTGCTTACCGGGGTCGAAATCTCTTTTGGTAGCCAAAACCTGTGCGCATTGCATACCATAATCGTGAAAAATATTATAGTAATAACGCATCAATCTGGGTTGCCCTACCGATGAATAAACTTGGCGTCGTATAGATTTATCGGTAATGCTGGTATGCCCTAAAATTTCCCTTCCGGCAATGGCAGAACCCGATGATACCAAAACCACCATAATGTCTCGTTCATAAAGCACAGAAATTTGTCTGACTAATTCCCTTAAAATAGGGCCTAAAATCCGGTTGTCTTTATTGGTCAGTACATTGGTGCCCACTTTTACAACTACTCTTTCAATATCTTGTGCCATTTTATTTGTTTTTGCCTAGTTCAACAGCTCTGTCAAATGCAGCGTAAGCTCCTTCTTGAATCAGTTGTTTTACATTGTTGTCTTCCATAGAATCGATTGCAGCTTGCGTGGTTCCCCCTTTTGAGGCCACGCGGCTGATCCAAGTTTCGGGCGACATGTTATTTTTGTTAAATAGTTCTATGGCACCTTCGAAGGTGTTGCTTACCAATATTTTTGAGTCGTATTCTGAAAACCCCATGTTTTGGGCGGCTTCCAGCATAGACTGCATAAAGTAAAAGACATAGGCAGGGCCACTTCCCGAAATTCCAGTTGAAGCATCAATAAACGTTTCAGTATCAACATGAATGGAAGTTCCTGTGGTGTCCAGTAAGTTCCTGACCATAATCAATTCAACTTTTGAAACATCTTTAGATTCCGTATACGACGTAACTCCCTTGCCAACTTGTGCGGGTAGGTTGGGCATGGTTCTAATTACTTTTTTGGCGTTTAGTTTTTGCTGTATGGTATTTATGGTAACCCCGGCCATTAGGGAAACTATAAGTTGCCCTTGACTGAGCATGGGTTTCATTTGTTCAAATAAGCTATCGCTGTGATATGGCTTTACGGCAACAAATACAATATCTGCCTTAGGGAGGCAA
Source organism: Tamlana flava (assembly GCF_041287255.1). Lineage (NCBI taxonomy): Bacteria > Pseudomonadati > Bacteroidota > Flavobacteriia > Flavobacteriales > Flavobacteriaceae > Tamlana > Tamlana flava. Next base: position 913,800 of record NZ_JBGGTX010000001.1, on the reverse strand, counting down.
TCGTCTAAATTGTCGTAAACATCAAATCGGTCGTCTTTGCGTAATGTTTCAATTTTTTTTGGATCAGTATCATAAATTCTGAGCTTGTGTTTGCTCAACAATGATGAGTTTGCCATGCCCTCGGCGTAAGTTAAACCCATGTTTCCTGCTCCAATTACTAGTACTTTCATTTTTTATTGTTTCAATATTTTTTACGGGTATAATGCCGCAAGGATTGTGCAACAGTGCCAAAATGAAATTTTGATTTTGAGAATTAAGATATCTTGAAGCTTTTTTGCCAATCGTTAGAAGATTTGAATGATATCAACATAATCGTTAGGGAAACATTAATTCTGAAAAATGAAAGAATGTGGAAATATGACAGGATGTCGGTGACAATTTGTTGGTTTTGTAAGAAAAGAGTCCAATTCAGCCCTTCAAAATTTCTTCACACTGATATCGATCATTGCGCAAAAATTTTTATCAGATTAAATTTAATAGATGCACTAAGTCATGAAGGCACAAAATCAACAATGTGTTTTATTGCTTCAAAAATTTAAAAATGAAAAGGTTACGAAAACATTTTAGGCTCATAGCCATGGCTTTTGGTATTCTTGTATTGTTACAAAGTTGTGTTGCATACAAAAAAGGGAACTATACTTTAGAACAGGCTGTTACCGAACAAAATAGGGTGAAAGTAAGAACTGCAGAAGGTAAAACCATAAAATATGAAAAAGTGGAACTATTGGATGGAACATATTATGGAAGAAAAATGATAAAAGGGAAAAGTAGCTTGGTTGCCCTTGACGAGGAAGATATAAGTGATGTAATGCTTCAAAACAAAAGGATGTCTACTCAATTATCAATAATAGCACCTTTTGTGGTGATTGGTATTGTTTTGGGTATTAGGGAAAGTGTTAGAAACAGCATTAGTGTTGGTTGGTAGTTAAACGAATTTTTAGGTAGAATCATGAAAGCACTCAATAAACATAAAAAAGTCATGGCACAAATCATGATGTTGCTCATACTTTTCCAAAGTTGTACGATTTATAGATCTACGCCCATAACTTTGGATCAAGCGGTTAAAAATGAATATAAAGTAAAAGTAATAACAAAAACCAGCGGGGCTTTAAAATTTAAAAGAATTGGCGTTGAAAATGGAGATTATTATGGACTGATTTGGAGCCGAGGTGAAACAATCAGAATACCTTTAAAAGAAGAGAATATAATTAGTGTTCAAGAAAAGAATAAAACATTGTCCAATCTTTTAGTCATTGCTTTGCCCGTAGCGCTTACAATTGGATTCGCTAATATGTTTGGTGATGAACCTGGATGGAAATCCGATGGTAGTTTTCAGTTTTAAGCAGCATATTTTTAGTTTAACATAAAAGTTTGAGGGTATAGTTCCATTCGGAGTTATTCATTCTTTGGTCTTATGCCAAAAATCAATAAATATCCTATCATCCAGAACTCTCCAATGGTTGCAGGAAGAATTAATAATCTTTTATAGGGTAAATTAATCCCGGTGTAACTAACTATAGTGCTAATAAGGTACCCAATACCACCCAGAATAATCACTCTGCCCAACCAAATCGGCATCCTTTTGGATTTTATGACGATGTAGCCCATAGGAAAAAGCCAAAGCCCAAAGAAAAGACCACCAACACCCCAGGCGTTGGCAATTATATTTTGAAACATTTGTATCAATAAAATCTGGTTTTCCATTGGCATGGAAGCGTTTGCAATACCAATTGCAGAGGCCATTGCAATTGCGCTAATCATAATCGCTACAGAATTAATCATGCCCCATATACCCAGTGTCCAAGCAGCCCATTCGTCAATATTTTTAAACAATTTATAAAACCACACCGCAGTAAGGGCCTGAGATACAACAATGGCAAACTCAAATAGAAGCCGTATTCTTGCAGTAGATTCTAAATTGACTAAGTTCGTTAATGTTTTTTCTGGGTCGCCAGAAACAAATATCTGTGGGTGAAACACAACAAATCCCAATATTCCTGAGATACCCATAATTAGGTACCAAATTCCTGTAATTCTTGCAGTTTTTATTAACTCGCTATGGTGGTTATTTATAGTCATAGGCTTTGTTTGTTTTTATTTTATAGCTTGTTGCCAAGATCAATTATATGGTTATATAAGTATAATTATATCGAATCCAAATAGCTTTTCAATTGTATTGATAGCTCAGTTGCATTTTCAGCAAATTCTCCTGCCTCCCAAGTGTTCAATTTGCACGTTATTCCAATAGAAGTGTATAACGGCAAATATAATGGGAGATTATCACTTATACTTTTAAACACACCTTGAGCAGGAACCTCTTTTGTTGAGAAAGGTGGAATATTGTTCTTGTAATCTTTAACAGTAAATGGGATAACCCAATTTTTTCGGGCTTCATTTACCAATTTAAAAGTGTAATCATTATAGTTAACAGCCGATTTCTTCAATTTACTATAGAATGAAAATAAGCTATCAACAACTTTTTGGTTTTTAATAATCTTCAAATCACCGGTCTGAATCAACTGTGTCCATGTTGTTGGCTCATTATACCAAGGACTGATATCTCCTGCACTAATAAAATCATTAATATATTGAATGGAATCTTCAATGAATAAATTTTGCGATTTCCATATGCCTAAAATCCTATCCATTCTTTCTTGCTTCGCTTTGAATGATGATTGTAAATCTTTGAAATATTCGATATCAGAATTCAATTCAGAAATTAGCCTTGATAAATACTCTTTTTCCAGTTTATTGTCAATTCTTTTATTGTTCCAATTATTTACTTGTAGCGCTATTAGAATACCAATAACAACTAAAATAATCTCTCCAATTGCATATTTTAAATACTTTCCAGTTTTTCCTTCTGAAAGTAAATTAAGCCTAATTCTTCTAAAGAATTTTATCATTGGTTACATGGTTTTAGCGGTTCGTTGTTTATCATTTAACAGTCATCTGTTTCATTTGAATTTCAGGTTTTGAAATTTTCATAGATTGCCAACTCCTATTTGTTCCACTTCTCCAGAGCCATTCTAATGGACCAAATCTATATTTACTGAACCACCATTTACTAAAATATATTTGTCCTATAAAGAATAGTAGTCCAAGTCCCAATGCTACTGTTCCTGATAATTTCAATAGCAAGCCTAATCCGTAACCGTAAAAAATGAAAATTCCGAAAGCAGATTGTAAAACATATGTTGTAAGCCCCATTTTCCCCACAGGTATTAACTGTTTTATAAATTTCTGCGTAATCCTTGATTTATATAGAAGAAGTACTAATCCAATGTATAGAAGTGGCATAAAAATATTTGATGCATCTTTGGCAATTGACCCAATAAATCGAGCTAATTCAGAATTTGTTGGTGCTGACAAATAGAAACTAATTAAGACTAATGGAATACCAATAAAAGCCGTTACAAGAATTAATTTAACAAGTGGAATTTTGTTGATGTTCTCGTGCCATTTTTTTCGTCCAACCCAAAGGCCTGATAAGAACAAACCGGGAATTACCCAAAGTCTGCCACTAAATTTCAGATAATTATACTTGTTCATAAATCCTATTGTACTATTTGAAACAAGTAGCTTTTGGTATTCGCCATCGATGATCAATTGAAAGTAATTCATGGCCATTTCTACCGGATTTGGATTTATCGCGCCTGGTTGATTTACCTGAACTGGCGGCTGAATTAGTGCAATGGCTTTTATTAAATTACCGGGAACATTCAATGCAAAGAACAAACCAAGGATTAAAATAATTTTTGTCGGGAATTTTCTGAATGGAATTAAAGCCATTCCAAATACAGCATAAACCGTTAAAAAATCTCCCCGATAATGAATATGGTGGAAATATCCAATTACAAAAAGTAAGACCAGTCGCCAGGCAAATTTTAAAGCACTGGAATTTTCCTTTTGGCCTAATATCAAATAGAAACTTAATCCGAAAAGCATTGAGAAAATCGCATAAAATTTCCCTACAAATAAATTTTGAATTATAGTTTGAGAAACTGAATCTATTGGAAAAATCATATTAAATCCCACGTACTTCGGCGGCGTGAAGCTTGCCGGATAGCCTTGAAACATATGCGTCATTATGATGCCAAATAAGGCAAAACCTCTCATTGCATCTATTTCTTCAATTCTTTTCATAAATCTAGTTTGTTGTGCGTTCGTATTTTTGTCAGTTTAAAAGCTCTACTGTTTCATTTCAACTCTAATCAGTCTAATTGTTTTAGTATCGCTTAAATTCTCTACAGAGTGAGGTGCTTCGGGCATTTTGTACATGGTCAATGGGAAAACAAGAGGTTCAGGTATCTTTCGAGTATCCATAATCACATTTCCTTCAGCATCACGATCAATAAAGTCTCCTGCTTCCATGATATAAAGAACACTTGGCCACTGGTGATGATGAACAGGTTCTAATTCATTTGGTGCAAGAGTTACTTCCAAAACTCTTACTTTGTCATTTTCCAATAAAATTTTATGGTTATTCGGTGCAGAAACTACAGCATCTTGGTCTTTAGGCCAATCTGTTGGATTTCCTGTTTTGTATAAAAGTTTTTGTTTTTCAGTTATTTGTCCAAATACTGAAATAGTAGAAAATGCTGTAAAGCAAAGCATAGCAGCTAGAAATTTAAATGTTGATTTCATATTTGGTCAGTTTTAGTTTTTCACTTCAAGTTGATTGTTCAAACTTAGTGCATCAGGAAACCCCCATTGCTCTGCTATTTTACCGTTTGCAATTCTGTAAATAGCAGTTTCATAGATGGTAACTTTCTTTCCAGTTGGGTCAAGTCCATTAAACGCTCCCAGTTGAGTTCCTGTAGATTTAAATCTTGTTACAACCTTGTCGCCTTCGCTTATCATATCAACTATTTCTTCGTTCCAGTCGGGAAAGGATTTTCTATGACTTGTAATAGAACTATTTGCTCCTTCAATTCCTATCCACTCAATTCCGTCTATAAAATGGCAGACAAAATCTAGTGCTAATATTTTGTCTAATTCATTCACCTGTCCGTTACTCCACACTTCATGATAATTTTTTACGACATCACGATTTGCGTCCAAGTTAGTTTGTTGTGTATTTGAACCACAACTGTAAAAAAGAATACTTGCTGTAAGAAGCAAAATTGAGAAGAAAGATTTTTTCATTTGAGTTTTTATTTAATTGATATTTTGGTGGTTTTTCCTGTTTATGATGCGAGGTCGTTTTAAAATGGCTTTCAACTGGTTATATAGTAACTTTTATTTTTGTTATCCCATAAATAAAAAGTATAAACAAAGTTTTTGCTTGTGTATCCATAAAGATAATCTTTTTCCCATTTAATAAGACGTAAAAAAAAGCCTGTTCCAAAATGTGAAACAGGCTTTATAAGTTCTAAAGATTATAAAAATTAATCTTCTTTTCTATCGTTGTTACGATTGTCTCTATTACGATTGTCGCGCCCACGGTTGTCTCTTCCTCGGTTATCGCGGCCACCTCGATTATCCCTAGAATTATCCCTTGGTGGTCTTGCAACGTAGCCTTCTGGTTTTGGCAAAATAGCCTTGCGGGATACTTTTTCCTTGCGTGTTTTTGGATCTATACCAAAATACTTTACTTCAAAAACATCACCCATGTTAACCACATCGGTTACATTTTCGGTACGTTCCCAAGCTAATTCGCTAACGTGTAATAAAACTTCATTTCCAGGGGCTTGTGTATATTCTACAACTGCTCCGAAATCTAATATTTTAATAACTTTTACTTCGTAAACGTTGCCCACTTCTGGCTTGAACATTAAGGCATCAATAGTTGCCAAAACTTTATCAATACCTGCTTGGTCAGTTCCTAAAATTTCAACAATACCTTCTTCGGTAACAGGGTCTTCATTGATTACAATAGTAGTGTTGGTTTCTTTTTGTAACTCTTGAATCACTTTTCCGCCAGGACCAATCAATGCACCAATAAATTCGTTTGGAATTATAGTGGTAACCATTTTTGGTGCATGCGGTTTAACGTCTGCATTAGGCGCAGCAATAGTTTCTGTTAGTTTACCTAAGATATGTAGACGGCCATCGCGTGCTTGTTTTAAGGCTTTTACAAGAATTTCATAAGATAATCCCTTAACCTTGATGTCCATTTGGCAAGCGGTAATACCATCGGCGGTACCTGTAACTTTAAAGTCCATATCGCCCAAGTGGTCCTCATCACCTAAAATATCCGATAATACAGCGTATTTTCCAGTTTCGGTATCGGTAATCAGTCCCATAGCAATACCAGAAACGGGTTTTTTCATTTGAACACCGGCATCCATTAGTGCCATTGTTCCGGCGCAGACCGTTGCCATAGATGAAGATCCGTTAGATTCTAAAACCTCTGAAACCACACGAACGGTATACGGGCAGTCTAAAGGAACCATACCTTTTAAGGCACGTTGTGCTAAGTTGCCATGCCCAACCTCACGACGTGAAGTGCCACGAATAGGTCTTGCTTCTCCCGTTGAAAAAGGAGGGAAGTTATAGTGTAAATAGAAACGCTCTTCGCCTTCAAACGATGGCATATCTATTTGGTTGGCTTCTCTACTTGTGCCTAAAGTAACGGTTGCTAAGGCTTGGGTTTCCCCACGGGTAAAGATTGATGAACCATGGGTAGATGGTAAGTAATCAACTTCACACCAAATTGGTCTGATATCGGTAGTTTTACGTCCATCTAAACGCAAACCTTCGTTTAATGTTAAATCGCGTACAGCCGCTTTTTCGGCTTTACTGTAATATTTAGAAATTAAATCACCTAATTCTTCTTGCTCTTCTTCAGAAAAAGAAGCAACAATTTCTTCCTTAATTTCTGCAAACGCAGCACCTCTTTCATGTTTTGAAGAACCTGCTTTGGCCACGGCATAAACTTTGTCGTATGCCATATCATGGATTTTCTTTGCTAAATCTTCATCCTCAGTTTCAGGCTCGTATTCGCGCGTTTCTTTTTTGCCAAAAGCCTCAGCTAATTTAACTTGGGCAGCACATTGTACTTTAATGGCTTCATGTGCAAACTTGATAGCCTCGGTCATTTCTTCTTCTGAAATCTCCTTCATCTCACCTTCAACCATCATCACAGAATCAGCACTGGCACCAATTACCATGTCAATATCGCTTTCTTCTAATTGCGAAAAAGAAGGGTTGATAATGAATTCGCCGTTAATACGACCAACTCTTACTTCAGAAATTGGACATTCAAATGGGAAATCTGATAATTGAATAGCTGCAGAGGCGGCCAAACCTGCCATGGCATCTGGCATAACTTCAGCATCATGAGACATCAACTGAATCATTACCTGAGTTTCGCTATGGTAATCTTTTGGAAATAACGGACGTAAAACACGGTCCACCAAACGCATGGTTAGTACTTCACCATCACTTGGTCTAGCTTCTCTTTTAAAGAAACCTCCAGGATAACGTCCTGCTGCAGCAAATTTTTCACGATAATCTACTGTTAACGGTAAAAAATCTACATCAGCAGATTTGTAATTGGAAACTACCGTACAAAGTAGCATACAGTTTCCAGATTGCACAACAACGCTACCATGGGCTTGTTTTGCTAATTTTCCGGTTTCGATAGAAATTTCTCTACCGTCACCAAGGTCTATGACCTCTTTAAATGTTTTTGGAATCATAAAATTTTTCTTGTAATTCAAGCAAAGTCTTGCTCAAATCATGTTAAACAATGGTCGTTGTGTTGTTGTGTAGTTGTTGTATTTCGACCAATGAAAAACTATAAAAAGCTTCTTCAAGCGCGTTTATACTCTACGCAGAGTTGTATTTTATAAACAAAAAAGAGGCTAAAAAAGCCTCTTTTTCTTATTTTCTTAAACCTAATTCTTTAACTATGGCACGATATCTTAAGATATCTTTCTTAGTTAAGTAATCTAGCAAAGCACGGCGCTTACCTACTAGTTTTACTAACGAACGCTCTGTGTTATAATCTTTTCGATTATTTTTTAAGTGTTCTGTTAAGTGATTGATTCTGTGCGTAAACAACGCAATTTGTCCTTCTGCACTACCAGTATCGTTCTTGCCTTTACCGTGTTTTGAGAAGATTTCTTCTTTTTTTTCTTTTGATAAATACATGCTAATATTTTTGTAAATGATTTTTATGTATACGAAAGCCTTTCTTTCGAGCGGCAAATATAATAACTTTTTTGGGTTTAAAAGTTTTTTTGTGTAACTTTTAATACTATTTCCCAAGGATACAGCTTAATAGTTTAAGTGATTGAATATTATTAACTCATAATTCCTTGTTTTATGAAATCATTGTTCCTAAAAAAGCTTTCCTGATACCTACGATTCTCTGGAAAAAATCTTCAGTAACACCTATGATGGCATAGCCATATTGACTTTAGATGGCGGTTGGATTAAAGTGAATGATATTTTTTGCGACATATTGGTCTATAATAGAGATGAGCTTTTTAACATGAACATTGAAAATATTGTTTTAGGGAAGATTTGGCTGTAAAGGGAATTCCGGCATATCTTGATAGTATAATTTTAAACTTTTTAAGAAATGCCATTAAATATGGTTCTGATATAAGGAAACCAGAAATCAAGCTTTCAACACATAAAGAAAATGAATATGTAGTTCTTAAGATAGTGGATAACGGAAAAGGAATTGACATGGAAAAGTATGTGAAAAATCTTTTTCAAATGTATAAAACGTTACACTCTAACAAAGATGCTATTGTCATTGGCCTCTTCATAACCAAAAACCATATTGAATCGTTGGGAGTGAAGGTTGAGGTACAAAGCCAAGTTGAAGTGGGCACCAAATTTTCAACATATTTCAAAAGAGCATAAAAAAAACCTGTCTTTTTTGGACAGGTTTTAAAATGATATTTGATTTACTCTAAGCTCTAAAAGGCTGATTAAGTATTAAATCTAAGTACTGGTTAACCTTATTTTTTAAGTCTTTTCTCAATGTAATAAAATCTAGGAAACCATGTTCCAACAGGAATTCTGAAGTTTGGAATCCTTCCGGTAAATCTTTACCTGTGGTATCGCGAACAATACGTGGGCCTGCAAAACCAATTAAGGCTCCAGGTTCACTAATATTAATGTCGCCCAACATAGCGAAAGAAGCTGTAGTGCCACCAGTTGTTGGGTCGGTGCATAAAGATATATAAGGAATTCCAGCATCACCCAATTGTGCTAACTTTACAGATGTTTTTGCCAATTGCATCAAAGAAAAGGCTGCTTCCATCATACGAGCACCACCAGATTTCGAAATAACCATCAATGGAATTTTTTTCTGTAAAGCATAATCTGCTGCTCTAGCAATTTTTTCACCAACAACGCTTCCCATTGAGCCACCAATAAAGGCAAAATCCATACAGGCAACAACCAAATCTTTCCCTTTTGATTTTCCAACGGCGGTTCTAATGGCATCTTTAAGCTCTGTTTTTTTCTGAGCCTCTTTTAATCGATCTGGATATTTTTTTGTGTCTTCAAATTTTAAAGGATCTTTAGATTCTAAGTTAGCATCCAGTTCCTTAAATTTATTATCATCAAAAAGTATTTCAAAGTATTCTTTGCTTCCAATTCTTACATGGTAGCCGTCTTCAGGACTCACATAGAAGTTTTTTTCCAATTCATCGGCATCAACTATTTTTCCTGTAGGAGATTTATACCATAACCCTTTTGGGGTATCTTTTTTTTCTTCCGTTGTGGTTGTAATTCCTTTTGTTTTTCTTTTAAACCAAGACATAATGATTTACGATTTTAGTTTTCAGTTTCCCCAATTTTTAGGTACGTGACCTCACAAGCCAACTACAAAATTAAGCCTTTTTTTAATTTTGTGGTAACCACAAAATAGTTTTGTTGGCTAATTATTGTCGGCTAACACCTAAGATACTGTTTTTAAATTGTATAACAAAAAAGGCTTTACACCTTTGTAAAGCCTATTGTAATAATTCGGTTACCTTAATTATAAGGTGTTTACGTTATTTAAATCTTCAAACGCTTTTTTCAAACGCGCTACAAAGGTTTTTTCACCCTCACGAAGCCAGACACGTGGGTCGTAATACTTCTTGTTTGGAGAATCATCACCTTCAGGATTTCCAATTTGACCTTTAAGGTAATCAGATTTTGAATTCATATAATCTCTAATACCGCTCATAAATGCATATTGTAAATCGGTATCGATATTCATCTTAATTACACCATAGCTAATTCCTTCACGGATTTCTTCAACTGAAGAACCAGATCCACCATGGAATACAAAATCGATATGATTGTGCTCCACACCATATTTTTCAGAAATATATTCTTGCGAATTCTTTAAAATCTTTGGAGTTAATTTGACGTTACCTGGTTTGTAAACCCCATGCACGTTTCCGAAAGCAGCAGCAATTGTAAATCTTGGACTTACCTTGCTCAACTCCTCATAGGCATAGGCAACCTCTTCTGGTTGGGTGTATAATTTAGAATCATCAACATCTGTATTGTCAACACCATCTTCTTCACCACCTGTAATACCAAGTTCAATTTCTAAAGTCATGCCCATTTTGCTCATTCGTGCAAGATATTGTTTGCAGATTTCAATGTTCTCTTCAATTGGCTCTTCAGAAAGGTCAATCATGTGGGAGCTAAACAAAGATTTACCAGTTTCGGCAAAGTGTTTTTCACTGGCGTCCAACATGCCGTCAATCCAAGGCAATAATTTTTTTGCACAGTGGTCTGTATGTAAGATAACTGGAACACCATAGGCCTCGGCTAAAGTATGTACATGTTTTGCACCTGCAATAGCACCAGCAATAGAAGCCTTTTGTCCTTCATTACTTAATCCTTTTCCAGCATTAAAAGCAGCGCCACCATTAGAAAATTGGATGATTACAGGAGCATTTAAATCTCTTGCAGTTTCCAATACACCGTTAATAGTATCTGAACCAATAACGTTAACAGCTGGTAATGCATATTTGTTTGCTTTGGCGTGCTTGAAAATCGCTTGTACTTCATCTCCAGTAGCTACACCTGGTTTTATATTGTGTCCCATATTTTTTTATTTAATTGATTAGTAATTAATGAGGTGCAAAAATAATCAATTTTTGTGTAAGTTATTGCTGTTTTGGTGGCTTAAACTGAATAAAAAGCCTAAAACGTTATAGTTGCTGAATGAATGATGTCTTTAAACACGTTTAGGTTAGAAAGGATAGTTTATACCAATGTTATAAACGGCATTAGAAAAATTGTAATCGTTAAACCATCTATTGTTTGCTTCGTAAAACGGGTCGTAGGTTTTAAAGCCAATATCAAATCTGAAAACGAAGAAACTGAAGTCGTATCGTAACCCAAACCCAGAACCAATGGCAATATCTTTCAGTGAATTGAAGCTATTAAAAACAGCACCTTCAGTATTTGTGTTATCCAGCACATTCCAAATGTTTCCTGCGTCAACAAAAATGGCGCCATTTAAGTCCTCAAATATATTGAAACGTTGCTCTGCGCTTAAGGTAAGTTTTAGGTTGGCCTCATTAAACTCGTTAGTTGTATCAGAACTTCCAGGCCCCAAACTATAGGCTGTCCATGCACGGTTGTCGTTTGGTCCACCTGCAAAGAAACTCTTTGCAAAGGGAATACTGTTAGAGTTTCCATAAGGGATGGCAATACCAAAAAAACTTCTCATGGCGAGCACGTTTTTCTTACCCAAATCCCAATGTTTTGTGTACTCAAATTCGGTTTTTACATATTGGGAATAGGCAACATCAAATAGCTCAAAACGGTCATTACTATTTTTTTGAAAACCCAACAAGCTTGATGCCGTAGCGAATAAATTCCCCGCTAACTCCAATTTAGAACGGAATATGGAAAAATCTTCATCAAATAAATTGGTACGTTCATCATAAATCAGACTAAAACTGGAAGAAATGATTAAGTTGTTCTCCGTCAATCTGTCTTTTCGTTCTTTTATGCCGTTAACATCTTTATATTCATTTGGGTTGCTACTTGCGTAGTTACTGTCATCTAAGACTAAATTTATAAATTCATCAGATCTTGATTTATCCAAAATAGAATTTCCGTTGGCGTCTGCTAAAATAAATTCAGATGGTGTATTATAGCTATTTAGCGCAATATCCTGTAAGTTGCCAAATGAAGTGCTGTACACATTGAAATAATTATCAATGTTAAGATTTTTTACATATTGCACATTAAATACATCCAGTTTATTGGTCACTTTTTCATTGGGAAACCAATTATAATTAAAAGCGCCACTAAAGGTTTGTTTGTCCAGTCCAATATTGGTTTGGCTTGTAGCTGCCAGGCTGATTCTTGTACTAGGCAACATGTATTTTGGAATAATATTTTCGGTATAAAAAGGTGAAAACAATCTTGGTATGGTCAATTTAACATCCAAGCCATACTCATTAATGTCGAAGAAAGGTTCACCTTCCTTGGCTTCTTTTGATGAACCAATGGACCCTACAGCCGATATCTGAAGGGTTTCAGCACCCCTAAAAATATTTCTAATGAGTAAGCTGGGGTTCAACGATAAACCAACTGTTTGAATGTTGCTTGTAGAAACATCTGTGCTAAAACCTAAGCTGAATTTTTTTAACGGTGTTAGCCTTATCGTATCCGTTAGCGTATAGTCGTTATTCTCAATTTGCTCTATGTTCGGATATTTAAAAGTGCGCAATTCGTTTAAATGCCTGTAGGTACGTGTTCTGTCAATATCCTTAAAAACTTCACCAGGCGTTATGAATACAGCATCTGTTAGCGCTTTAGGCTGGTACCGCATTTTGTTATAACTGTAAAGTTTGTAACTGTTATAGCGAATGGAATCTTGAAAAGGTTTGCCACGGTTTTCAAAGGTGTAATCTGTAATGATATTTACATCCCTAATTTTATAAATCTGAAAGGGCACCCGCCGCACTGAATCGGGAGTCCTAATCGCCCTGTTTTGGATTTTCACATCAACGTTTACATTTCCGTTGGTGCCAATGGTGTCGATTTCAAAACCCACATAATCCTGGTTAAAATGATATACACCAGCATTACGCAATTCACTTGAAATGCGCTCGCGTTCCTGGTCAAAATTTGATGTTCTGTATTGTTCCCCTTTTTTTATTACGGCATCATTTTTAATTTTTTTGTACAACGATTCAACCACGGGTGATTTTATTGTGGCACTTATGGAATCCAACATAAATGGACGCCCCGTTTCCAAATTATATTCAATTTCGGCACGCTGGTTTTCGTTTTTGTCAATATCATAAGTGGTTTCAACATTAAACCAGCCATTGTTTATATAATAATCTTGAAGCCGTTTTGCTGATTTCTTTGTTATGCTTTCATCAACAATTGTAGGTGGCTCACCAGTTCTTTTTAACCATTTGTTAAAATTTATTCGCGCTTCAACCTCTCTGTCAACCTGTTTTTTGGAAAGCTTTTTAGTTTTTCGGGCAAGCTTTTTTGGGTTATTATATATTTTTTCTTCTAAAATGGAGTCAATATTGGGGCGAGCCAGATTATATATGTGTAACCGTAATGGAATGCCAGTTATTTTTCGGTTGGGCTTTTGGTGCAACAAGCTATTAATGGCAACGCTATTGTCTTTTTTGTCATTAATAATGACGGAATTTTTTGTGAGGAGGTATTCATCTTCCGCAATTCTTTTTGTGGCATCACAAGAAAAAAGACTTCTTGAAACAATGATTAAAACTAATATTTTTAAGAGTTGAGGTTTCAAATGGGATGATGCTATAATTGAAGTAGTTTTATGTTCATATAAGGCTCAAAAATACATTATTTAAGCTGAAATAAATAGTTTAAATGAGTTCATTATGTTGGCAATATTTTCTTTTCTTTATAAAAAATTATCATTGAAGCATGCTTTCAAAAAACCAAATAAAATTAATAACTAGTTTAAACCAAAAAAAATATAGGCAACAACACGGTCTTTTTGTGGCCGAGGGTGTAAAAACCATAAAAGAACTTTTACAATCGAACCTCGAACTACACGCTTTATATACGACAAAAGCTTTCAATATTGATGCCAAAGATGAAGTTCTTATTTCTGAAATGGATTTAAAACGGATTAGTTTTTTGAAAACACCAAATAAGGCGTTGGCCATTTTTAAAATACCGGTTCCTAAACCCGTTGATGATAATGGACTTGTTGTTGTTTTGGATGCGGTTAGAGATCCTGGGAATCTGGGTACAATTATTCGGCTGTGCGATTGGTTTGGGGTAAAGGATTTGGTTTGCAGTAGCGAAACAGTAGATTGCTATAACCCAAAAGTGATCCAAGCTACAATGGGTTCCATAACACGAGTGAATATAAGTTATGTAGATTTAAAACCATTTTTAAAGACCAGTAAATCAACTGTTTTTGGGGCCTTTATGGAAGGCGAAAATGTTTACCCAAAACAATTGCCCCAAAACGCTGTTTTGGTTATGGGAAATGAGGCCAATGGCATTTCAAAAGAGATAGAAGAAATTATAACCGAAAAAATATCTATTCCTCAGTTTGGTAATTTGCAAGAAACCGAAAGCTTAAACGTTGCCATGGCAACTGCAATTTTGTTGAGTGAATTTAGAAGGGGTTGAGTTGTTAAGATGTTTGTTGTTTAAATGTTTAAACGGTCCAACTCAACACCAAACAATTTATTGAAACGTAAAGTTTAGAAACACTCCTCGTGTTTTCATGCTTGTGATATTGCTAGTCCATGGGCTATTGGGGTCTTCGTCCCTAACCAGTTCGTCATTAATTCCAAAGAGACCTCGTACTGATGGCGTAAATTTGAAGTTATACAAGTAAAAATCAATGCCAAAACCAAGTTCGTAAAAAATAGAATTTTTGGTCATCCTAAATTGCCCAGCACTGTTGTCTTCAGGGTTCTTTTCGTTGCTCGAAAGGTTCAAAGCCGTTGAAAAACCACCAACAATAAACGGTTTAAAATTATTGATGCGTTTGGTAGAAACCTTTACCAATAGTGGAATGTGTATATAAGTGGATTTTACCTCTCGGTACAAATCGGAAGTTTTTACATCGGGCACGCCATTAAAATATTCTTGACTATAATAAAGTTCACGGGTAGTGATTAACAATCCAGGTTCTAAGCGCAAATCAATAAAGTTGTTTACACGTAGATTTCCGATGAGGCCAACATTAAAACCAGGGCTTCGTTTTATATAAATATCGCGTAAATCTTCATTGTAATCAAAATTGAAATCGTAATTGCTTATTCCCAAAAAGTAACCCCAACGCAGTAAATTATTGTCTGTTGATCCTCGCCCTTGATTGGCATCATAGGTCACTTTTTCTCTTTTAAAAAGCTGTGCACTTGAGGTTTCAATGATGAATAAAAATGAGACTAATGCAAAAAAGTATTTCATCTGGTTGCTTTTATTGTTTTTTATGGGTCAGATGCAATTCGCCGTTAAACTTTTCGATGTGTATGATCAAATTGTTATGGCTCATTTCATATAATTATATTACTACTTAGATGATTTATAAATTGTTGCCACACCAAAAGTTTGTGGAAAATCTTCAACACTAATAAACCCAATTTTGCGTAAAATATTGTTTAGTGCTTCTCCATAGGGAAAAACCGATGCCGATTCACTTAAATATTTGTAGGCGCTTCTGTCTTTTGAAAAAACTTTTCCTATTAATGGCAGAACGTTTTTTGTGTAGAATTTGTAGCCTTGCTTATAAGGAGTTTTAGTAGGAACTGAAGTTTCTAAAATTACAAAAGTGCCGTTTGGTTTCAGCACACGATAAATTTCTTTGAGCCCATTTTCCAAGTTTTCAAAATTCCGAACGCCAAAAGCAACGGTTATGGCATCAAAAGTATTATCTTCAAAAGGCATCTTTTCGCTATCGCCTAAAACCATTTCAATTTTAGATTCCAATCCCTTCTTTTGCACTTTTTGTTTGCCAATAGCCAGCATGCCGCTGCTAATGTCTAATCCAACAATTTTATTGGCATTGGTTTCTGCCAAATTAATGGCCAAATCTCCGGTGCCTGTGGCTATATCAAGAATCGTTTGCGGATTGCTTTCTGCAATAATGTTCACCACTTTTTTTCGCCATTTTATATCTATTCCAAAAGAAATTACACGGTTTAAGCCATCATAGTCGCCAGAAATGGTGTCAAACATTTTGGTGACTTGTTCCTTTTTGCCTAAATCACTGTTTTTATAGGGCTTTACTTTTGACAAATCTGTAAATTTTTGGACAAATATAAACTTTTACTCGGTAATCGAGATTTAAAAACCAGGAAGCTTCCGTTGAAATTAAACTTTTGTTGCCCTAGTACCTTCATGGATTGCCGCGAGGCAGTTTACAACAGCATAAAATAATTAAAGCTAGAGTATTATAAAGAATCAAAATTTACATCAATGTCTATTTTATAGTATATTTGCCATACTTTTTATGATATACAAATAATGAAAATTATTATTGCCGGAGCTGGTGAAGTTGGGTTTCATTTAGCAAAATTATTGTCTTACGAATCTCAGGAAATTACCCTAATAGATACGGACAAAGAAAGTTTAGTTTACGCCGATACACATTTAGATATAAAAGTGATTAGGGGTGATGCCACGTCAATTGCTATCTTGAAGGATGCCCGAGTTGAGTCATCAGATTTGTTTATAGCCGTTACCGCCAGTGAAACTACAAATATTACCGCATGTGTTTTGGGCAAACAATTGGGCTCAAAGAAAACAATTGCCAGAATTTCCAATACAGAATTTATAAAGTATAAAGATGAGGTTGGCTTTACCGAATTTGGTATTGACGAGCTTATTTCTCCGGAATCTTTGGCCGCATCAGAGATTGAATTGTCTTTAAAACAATCGTCCTTTAATGATACTTATGAGTTTGAAGGCGGGGCGTTGACCATGGTAGGTTTAACACTTTCCAGATCGGCATCCTTTGTTGGTAAAACAGTTAAGGAAGCCGCTAAAATTTTTCCAGAAATCCATTTTGTGCCCATTGCTATTCAGCGCTTTGGTACGCAATATACCATAATCCCAAGGGGAGATACCCAATTTAAACGTGGTGATAATGTTGTTTTTATAACTTCTGAAGGTGGAGCCGAAGAGTTATGTAAACTCACGGGAAAATCCAATAGGGAGATAAAGCATGTTATGATTTTGGGTGGAAGTAAAATTGGATACAAATCTGCCCGCGATTTGAGCGATAAAGGGTTCAATATAAAACTTTTTGAGGCCAACAAAGAGCGTGCTTTTGATATAGCTGATGATTTACCAAATGTTTTGGTGATTCAAAGTGATGGACGAAATGTTGATGTTTTGGATGAAGAAAACATTAGCGAAATGGATGCCTTTATAGCCGTTGGTGAGAATTCTGAAACCAATATCATGTCCTGCTTGGTGGCAAAATCAAAGGGCGTTAAAAAAACAGTGGCCTTGGTTGAAAACATGGATTATTTCGAATTGTCACATTCTGTTGGTATAGAAACACTCATCAATAAAAAACTTCTGGCGGCAAATAATATTTTTAGATACATCAGAAAAGGTGAAGTAGTGGCCATGACCAAATTAAGCAATATGAATGCGGAGTTGTTAGAATTTGAAGTTCGGTCAAGTTCTATTGTTTGCAATAAACTTATTAAAAATATTGATTTCCCGAGATCGGCAATTATCGGCGGTGTAGTAAGAAACGGTGAAGGTATTATAGCTTTGGGCGATTTTAAAATTCGGGAAGGTGACCGCGTTGTTGTATGTAGCTTATTACAGTCCATTAAAGGTGTTGAAAAATTATTCAGGTAAAAATGAAGCTTAATTTTAAAATCATTTTTCACTTCCTTGGCCTAATGCTGGTTTTCAATGGTGGCTTTATGCTATTGTCTGCGCTCATGAGTTTGGCATATCAAGATGGTGTAACCATGCAGCTCTTTTTGTCAGGAATTATAACTTCAGTTGTTGGTGCCGCATCTATGGTTTTAACAAGAACCCACCGCAAGGAAATAAACAAGCGCGAAGGTTATATTGTTGTTACTTTTGGTTGGATAATCATGTCCCTTTCTGGAACCATTCCCTATATACTCACAGACAGCATTCCAAGTTTTACAAATGCATTTTTCGAGACCATGTCAGGTTTCACCACAACGGGTGCTTCAATTTTAAATGATATTGAAGCCGTTCCGAAGGGTGTTCTATTTTGGCGAAGCTTAACACATTGGATTGGCGGTATGGGAATTATCGTGTTGGCCATTGCTATTTTGCCTTTGTTGGGCATTGGTGGTATGCAACTTTTTGCGGCCGAAGCACCTGGGCCCAGTGCCGATAAATTGCACCCAA
Organism: Tamlana flava; assembly: GCF_041287255.1. NCBI lineage: Bacteria > Pseudomonadati > Bacteroidota > Flavobacteriia > Flavobacteriales > Flavobacteriaceae > Tamlana > Tamlana flava. Next base: position 895,503 of record NZ_JBGGTX010000001.1, on the reverse strand, counting down.
GAATTACCGATACCGCAAAACGTTTGTGGCTCATTTATTTTGGCTATACAGCTGCCGAAACTTTGCTTTTAAAAGTGGCAGGCATGTCCTTTTTTGATGCCATAAACCATGCATTGTGTACACTTTCAACAGGTGGGTTTTCAACCAAAAATGCCAGTGTTGCCTATTGGAATGGCCAGCCCATAATTCAATACATCATTATTTTCTTTATGTTTTTGGCGGGTACCAATTTTGTGTTGAGTTATTTTGCTTTCAAAGGGAAGATTCAAAAGGTAATTAAGGACGAAGAATTTAAACTATATTTCAAGTTTGTGGCCGTATTTACCATTATAGCGGCACTCATTATTTATTTTAGGGCAGATGTATCTACATCATCCATCGATCACCCTATGGTTTGGGGAAAAGCAGAAAGTGCCTTTAGGCATGGATTGTTTCAAGTTCTTACGGTTATTACTACAACAGGTTTTATTTCGGCAGACTATACCATGTGGACACCTTTTTTGGTGGTGTTTTTCTTCGGACTCATGTTTCTGGGTGGTTCTGCTGGTAGTACCTCTGGTGGCGTTAAAGTAGTTCGTCATTTAATATTGATAAAAAATGGATTCTTAGAATTTAAGCGTACGCTTCATCCCAGTGCCATTTTGCCTGTGCGTTATAATAAAAGAGCTATTTCAGGTAATATCGTATTCAACATATTGGGCTTTTTCATGCTCTATTTGCTCTCTTTTATTATTGGTGGACTAGGGTTTTCTATGTTTGGTATGGACTTTACTTCGGCAATTGGTTTGTCCGCTTCAACCTTGGGTAATGTTGGTCCAGCTTTGGGCGATTTCGGACCTGTAAATAACTACTCTGAGTTACCAGATTTGGCGCAATGGTGGGCCTCTTTTTTAATGCTTATTGGGCGTTTGGAACTCTTTACAGTGCTTATTCTGTTAACGCCTTTCTTTTGGCGGAACCGATAAATTTTAAATGACCGATTAAGTTTCTAAGATTATTCGATTTGAACTTTGCAAAAACAAAAGACCTGTCAGTTTTCAAACTAACAGGTCTTTTAGATAATGTTTTTAAAACAGTTAGAATTAGCTAACGGCTTCCTTTATACGTTTAACAGCTTCAATAATTTGTTCTTGCGAGGCTGCATAAGAAATTCTTATACAATCTGGGTTTCCAAATGATTCGCCATCAACAGTAGCCACTAAAGCTTCTTCCAATAAATACATAGAAAAATCGGAAGCATTGTTAATGGTCTTTCCACGAAGTGTTTTTCCAAAGAAATAAGAAATATTTGGGAAAACGTAAAAAGCCCCTTCCGGCACGTTGGTTACGAACCCTTCTATATGGCCTAATAATTTCAAAATTAAATCACGACGCACTTTAAATTCGTCTATCATGTATTGAACACGAGATGGCGACTCGTTTAAAGCGGTAATGGTAGCACGTTGTGCGATACAGTTGGCACCACTGGTAATTTGACCCTGCATTTTGTTGCATGCTCTGGCAATTTTTTCAGGTGCACCAATGTACCCAATACGCCAACCAGTCATAGCAAAAGCTTTAGACACACCATTTACTGTAATGGTACGATCGTACATGTCTTCAAATTGAGCCATACTGGCATGTCCACCAACATAATTGATGTGCTCGTAAATTTCATCTGAAACCACGTAAATGTTTGGGTATTTTACCAATACATCTGCCAAACCACGCAATTCTTCTTTACTGTAAATAGAACCACTTGGGTTACAAGGTGAGCTAAACCAAATCATTTTGGTTTTTGGTGTTATGGCTGCTTCCAGTTGCTCTGGAGTCATTTTAAAATCTGTAGCAATAGTCGTTTTTACTTCAACAGGAATACCGTCATTAAGCTTTACAAGGTCGGCATAACTCACCCAATACGGGCAAGGCATAATAACTTCATCACCTTTATTGGTCATTACACCAGCAATGTTTGCCAACGACTGTTTTGCACCTGTTGAAACAACAATTTGGTTTGGTTTATAAGTTAAATTGTTATCGCGCTTAAATTTTTTAATGATGGCCTCTTTTAAATCACCATATCCATCTACTGGTGAATAAGAGTTATAGTTGTCATTAATAGCCTGAATAGCGGCTTCTTTAATAAAATCTGGAGTGTTAAAGTCTGGTTCACCAAGACTTAAGCCAATAATGTCTTTTCCTTCGCCTCTAAGTTCTCTCGCTTTGGCTGCCATGGCCAATGTAGCAGATTGGGCCATGTTTAAAATTCTATCAGATAGTAATTGCATGAAATTTTAGGTAAATAAATAGTAATTAAATTTGTAACGCTGGTTTTCTTCCCATTTCCCTTAAATATTTAAAATGGGATATTATAGCGCTGCGGGTTGATTTGTATTCGTTGTATGGTAAGTTGAATTCTTTTGCTGTTTCCCTAACTATTTTTGAAATTTTAGTATAGTGCACATGGCTGATGTGCGGGAATATATGGTGCTCTACTTGGTGGTTCAATCCGCCAGTAAACCAATTGACAATTTTATTTTTTGTACTGAAATTGATGGTTGTTTTAAGCTGATGGATGGCCCAAGTATTTTTTAAAGTACCGTCTTTTTCTGGTAGAGGCATTTCGGCTTCATCCATAACATGTGCCAATTGGAACACCACGCTTAAGATTAAACTTGCCGTATAGTGCATCACAAAAAATCCAATTAAAATTTTCCACCAGGCGATGTCCAAAATAAGCATTGGAATCACAACCCAAATTGAAACGTATATTATTTTTGAAATAACCAATTTGCTCCAATTCCAAACAGGATTTGGGAATTTGCCATAAGATAACTTACGTTTCATGTAGCGTTTCATTTGCAACCAATCTGTAGTTATCGCCCAATTTATAGTCAATAATCCATAAAGAAGAAGAGAATAGTAGTGCTGAAATTTATGGTACCATTTCCATTCTGAATGCTCTGTGAATCTTAAAATTCTACCGGCATCCAAATCTTCATCATGCCCATGCACGTTTGTATAAGTATGGTGAAGTACATTATGCTGTACTTGCCAATTGTAAACGTTTCCGGCCAAGATGTAAATACTGCTTCCCATTAAACGATTAATCCATTCTTTATTGGAAAAAGAGCCATGGTTGCCATCGTGCATTACATTCATGCCCACTCCAGCCATACCTATGCCCATAACAATAGTCAGTAGCAATTGCGCCCAACCAGGAATATCAATGGTTAACAATAAAAAATATGGCGTTAGAAACAAAGAAAACATTACAATGGTTTTTACCCATATTTTCCAATTTCCGGTGCGTTTTACTTTATTTTCCTTGAAATAATCGTTCACTCTTTTGTTGAGTGTTCGAAAAAATTTAGCCGAATCAACTCTTGAAAATGAAAGTGCTTGTTTAGTCATGTTGGTACTTTTAATATGATAAATTAAAAAAAAACTATTGATCATACCCGCGGCAAAGATAGGTATAAACAAAGTTAACTTGTAACGTTTTTTTGTAAAAATATGTATTTAAAAAGCATATTTTTGTTGAAAATTTAACACGAATGGACCTTGTTTTAAAGTATTTTCCTAATCTTACGGAAGACCAAATTGAGAAATTCAAAAAATTGGAATCGCTTTATCAGGATTGGAATTTGAAAATTAATGTGGTGTCTCGAAAAGATATTGATGAGCTTTATTTAAGGCATGTTCTGCATTCCTTGGGCATAGCCAAAGTATTAAAATTTGAAGAAGGCTCAAAAATTCTTGATGTTGGCACAGGTGGTGGATTTCCAGGAATACCATTGGCTATTTTATTTCCCGAGTGTTCGTTCCATTTGGTGGACAGTATTGCCAAAAAATTGAAAGTTGTTGATGAGGTTGTTGCGGATTTAGGATTGACTAATGTAAAAACTACACATAGTAGGGTTGAACAAATTGATGATACATACGACTTTATAGTAAGCAGAGCGGTTACTGCTATGCCAACCTTTGTGCAATGGGTTAAAGGCAAAATTGCAAAAAAACAAAACCATGAACTTAAAAATGGTATTTTATATTTAAAAGGTGGCAATCTAACAGAGGAACTTCAAAATTACAGAACTGCTTCCATTTATAATTTAAGCGATTTTTATTCAGAAGAATTTTTTGAAACTAAAAAGGTAGTCCATTTGCCTTTAAAATTTAAAGGCTAATTACTCTAGTCTAGCTATGTTGGCGATAATGTTGTTGAAATAGTAGTACTGATTTTGAAACCAATAAGTATTGCTGTATTCTGAAATATTATTTACATCAGAACCAATGGATAATATATTATTGGCTCGCTCAAAACTCTCCTTAGATTTCGTTAGTTCATTCAATTTGTAATAGGACATAGCCAACCCTAAATAGGCATCAAAATCTGTGGAATCAAATTCAAGGGCAAAATTAAAGTCATCTACGGCATCCTTGAATTTACCAAGCATTAGGTTGGAAGTTCCTCGGTAAAAGTAAGCATAGGCGTTGTATTTGTTCAACCTTAATGATATGCTAAGGTCCTCGTTGGCTCTTTGAAAATAATTAAGGTTCAGTAAAAAAGTTCCACGACTGTAATAGTTGTCAGCGCTTGGGTCTATTAAAATAGCTGTTGAGTAGTCTCTTATTGCTTCATAATGATTCTCAAGAGCTGTATATACCGAAGCACGGAGAATATAGGTGTTAGGTTGTGTAGGCACTTCTTTAATTACTTTGGTAAAATTTGCTAGGGCCTTTTCGTATTCTCCTAAATCGTAGTTAACACATGCCAAACTATAAAGTGCATCAATAAATTTATCATCGAGCATATAGGCCTTGGCATAATCTTCTTTCGCGCCTGCAAGGTCTTTAATGCTGTACCTTGAATTTCCACGGTTATAATAGGTGTCGGCATCTGGTTCTTCTACAACTATTTTTGAATAGTCAACAATGGCGCCATGGTAATCGCCCAAGTCATTTTTGGCAATAGCCCTTTGAAAATAGGCATCCAAATTTTTAGGTTCTTCTTCAATAACTTGGGTTAAAAGCGATATTTTCTCATTCAAATTGGTTGAGCGCATCGCTTTTCGGTAAAGTTTGTTTGCTTGTCCTATGGTTAGGCAAGGAATAACAACGAATAATGTAAATAGTAGTTTTTTCATCAGCAAAATTCATTCAACAAAAAACATGCCGTTCTTTGGTTGAAAAAATCAAAGGAAAGATAAGTAAATTTTATTGAAAACTTGTAGCCGAAATTGATGGTGATTTTATTATTTTTTCAACTTATTTTTCCATTAAGTGTACTAGTTTCTGTTTTGCCTTTTCAAAATGAGCTTGCAATTTAGGAATAGGATGTTCTCCATAACCTCTTTCCAGTCTCGTTTTTGAAACCTCTAAAAGTTTTATTAGGTTTTTAGCAGACTCTTTAGCAACGGCAGCATCAGTGCTGCCTATTCTGTTGAACCATATTGGAGCACTTTCTGCAAACGGATAACTGTCCATGAGTGGCCAATCCACTTTACCACCAGAAACTCTTGCGGTTACCCAGCCACCTTCAGGAACATCCAATGAGCCTTTGAAGGTTTTACTTCCTGCTTTTGTGTTTCCTTTTTTTGTCCAAACAACTTCTCCATTAACAAATAGTTCAACCTTTTCATAAGGAACAGCCGAATGCACATCAAGTGTCCATTTAACCTTTTTGCTTTCTACTGAAGTGACATCGCCTGGTATTTTATCATCAACTTCAAATTCAATTAAAGGCCCATTGGTGACAAAACTTCGTCCAGCTTTTATTGCTTTCAAATAACTATCCATGGTAAGATTTTCTTTTGGCTTTACATAAACTCTGGTTGCCCCAATGGCCATAGTTCGATACAGGTCATTCATAACATCACTACCGCCCGAAATGGTTACTGGTTCACCAATATTCAGCATTTGGTGCCAAAGGGCTGCTGTGCCAATTTCGTCAGACCATAAGCAACCCAATTCAATATAATCGGTTTCACCTAAAACGGAATCTGCAATGAGCTCAATGGGAATGCGTCTAGCGCCATCATCGCTCAATGGATTTTGAACACTTGTGGGGTGAACGTAGCCTCCCAAGGCATTTTGGCTTTTGGCAAACCGAAGCGGGTCGGCGTTTAAACGGTCGTCACGGCCATAAATATCGTAGCGAGGGCCCCAAACCCACGGCCAATACAAATCTTGTGTTCCTATTAAGCCCAAATGCCCAAGAAAATGCGAGCGCATTTCCTGACCAAAGGCAATGAGTGGTGCTTCATCACGTTTCCAGCCCCAAAGGTTTTGTTGCAAAAAGCGCTGACCCAAATTGGCCAATAATGGAAAAGCAGCATCAAGGTCTTCTGCTTTTAAGTCCAGAACAATATCGTTAGGGTCTAACTGGCTTGTGCCACCATAATTAATGTGAAAATGATTGTCGCCACTATACCATCCATGAGCGTTGGCATCCCAAATACTTGTTAAGTTGATTTCAGCAGTTTCGGTGTTCTCATCCAAATTTATTTTCGTAGTGGTTTTAACCGTAGAAAAACCATGAACCGCCGTTATGGTAACCTCGCCTATTGGAGCTTCTATTTCAATTTCGCCTGGAGAATAAAAGAAAACAATACCGTTTTGCCCGTCAGAATGAACAATGCCTTTTTCGGGAATTACGGGATGGCCAGAACTATCAATAATGCTCATGCGTACAGCATCAATTTTTCCATCAACGGTACTTTTAATTTTAACTTTTACTGTTGGGGTGTTCCAAACCCAATCATTGATTTCCAAGGTTTCTGGTGTTCCACCATTTGCGCTGATACGTTTTAATTCTGAACGTTCATCCAAATTAAACTCATAATAATACACCCATGTTGCATCGCCGTTAAACTTAGGGCCTAATGGCAAATGGTTGCTTTTAGTGAGCAAAAGTGTGCTTTTTGGGGTAAGGATATCCAAAAGCCTTAATTCGTAAAAATCGTCTCTTGGCCATGTATATACCAAGGTTTGGTTGTCGGGCGACAATGAAAAGGCCGCTTGGGAGGTAAAATTTTCTTCCGCTAAAGGGTTCGACTCATTCGATGCTGTATTCAATAATTCAATGGAGTCATATGAAAAGCCTTCTTTTTTTAGGTATACCAGCCATTCGCTTGAATTTGTTGGAATGGGCAAGCGTTCCAAATGGTCTTCCTTGGTAATAAGCTGTTTTTCGTTGGTCGATAAATCTATGCGCCAAAGGTCTAGCGAGCCAACATCAGCCGAGGCGTAGTACACATAATTGCCATCTCTTGAAAAAATAGGGTCTAAATCCAATGCCTTAGTGTTTACCAAAACGGTTTCGGCTTTCGTTTCTAAATCCAAAAGAACAATTTCGGTGTCGTAGCTGTTATCGCGAATAAATACAATTTTTTTGCCATCAGGCGACCAATTGGGTTTCGAGTCTAAATGTACAGTAGTGGTTATTCTCGTAGCTGTTTTTGAGTTAGTGTCCATCACCCAAAGCCAACCTTTTGCTGCAAAAACCAATTGGTTGTTTTTTGGTGAAGGTGCAGGGTCTGTGGGCCCGGCATTTAAAATGGGCAGTTCGTAACCTTCCAAATAAACATGATGACCAAAACCATCAACATGAGGATAACGATTGGTCCATTGGCTGTGCATAAGGGATATGTTAAAAATACAAAGGGCAAATAGGCTAATGTAGAATTTCATAAACAGATATTTTTTGTGGTGGTTAAGTTGAATGTGGAAGTGAAAAGAGGCTGCTTTTCCAAATTTAACTAATTAATGGAAAATCAGAAGTAAATAATTATTCACCTTGTTGGCAAATATTATTTATTTACTTTTTTTTCAATTTCTATAATAAGTTCTTCAAAATTGTAATCAGGTCTTACCTCAAATAGACTTACCTTATTAAGTTTACATTTTTTTCTTTTCAGCTCATCCCTTTCTTGATTCTTCTCAAACGCATCTTTACCACCAAAAAAATCAACTGGTTCATCATGCTGTGTTCCATGATATTCAATTGCAGTTCTAATTTCGGGAAGCCAAATATCGAAGTGTTGTCTACCAAGAAATTTAGGTCTGGCATGTTGTATAACTTCTAAATAGGAGAAATGCTTTTTAATTCGATAATATAAATCTGTTTCACTAATATAACCTTCCCCAATTTTTTTCCCACCTATTGAGATGCGGACATTGTTTTCTGCTTCACGCATAAGGTTTGTACAAGCATGACTTATCGCGCTTTCCACACAACTCTTTGGTGCATTTCCTTTTGCATCCTTTCTATATTTAATTTTATTTAAATCTTTTTGAGCTTCAGTTCCAAGCTGAAAATACTTATAGTAGTATTTAATATTATATGTAGATTTAATCTCACCTTCTTCAATTATATCATAAAATTGTTCTAAAAATCCATTTGGGTATTTAGAAATTAATATGGAATCTATCTCCTTTAAAATTTTATCTAAATTATCTTCCCCAAATTTTGTCAAAGGATTTGACTGACCTGAATAAATACTTTGACTGAGAATTAAAATATGTTGACTATTTATAACATTCAGTTTTAACTTGAACCTTAATTTTATTAAGGTATTAATCAGAAAAGGATTTTGAATGAATATTTTATCACAAATATTATTTAATTCTTCTAGAGCTTCCTTATAATAACCTAGTAAAAGTAAATTCTTTAGATATAAATCTTTTTCGATATGTCTTAATTTTAACCAATAATGTTGTTTTCGTGCAAATTCAATATCACGATGACTAATAAAATCATTGGTTATCATACGCACCAATTCATCGTGACCTACATAGTTGTCACATGCAGTATTAAACTCTTCTCTGCTTATCATTTCTAATGTTTGCCAACTTTAAGATATGGATTTTTTTAATTATCTATATCGGAAGATAAACTAAAATTGTTGAAAATTTCTATAAAATCGAGTAGAGTTTTCAAAATAAGAGGTTGCAAAACTTGCAGCCTCAAAGTTTTATTTGTTAAACATTTCTTCTTTCGCGGATATTTATTATTAACCCAAAAACGGATAAGGTAATTTGTTGATGATACAAAATTTTCATTGACTAATCGCGGCTACCCAACTTAAGAGATTTTGGGTACTTCATACTTTATAGATGATTCTGTTCAATTACATAATTATTTATCCAGGTAGTCGGCTATGTCTATTTTTAATTTTAATGTTTTTTCTAGCTGATTTTCCCATCCACTTACTATATTTTTTTTCCATTCTTTTTTTAAACTTATAAAATTCAATAATTGAAAATAGGTATCATCTTCCTTGAATTCATTTCCTGTAAGCATTTTGGTAATAATATGATTTTTTTCCATTCTCAATTGTGCTCCAATCGCTCCATAAACCGGTGTAACGAGATTGGTTGTGTTTAATCCCCCTTCATAATCCATTTCAAATAACTCAATAATTTTGGTTTTAATATCTTCATCTCTTAAAACTTCAAAACCATTACTTTTTAAGGACTCATAGGTAGATGAAGAGATTTTAATTAGTTCATAAAATGTTGCTTGTTGGAAATATATTAACAAGGAATCATTAGGATTTGGAGTGGGGCTTTGTAAATGATATATTATAGAATCGATATCCTCAATTCTTGATTTATGAACATTAATAGCATGTTGTAAAGATTCAATGTTTTTGTCTAAATCATTTTCCAGTCCTTTAAGTGATTCTATCTCTTTAAGGTTGTCTTTCCTTTCTTCATTCCAGTTATTAACCTGCAACGCCAAAAGAATTCCTATCATCACAAGTATTATTTCTCCAAAGGCATAAATTAAGTACCTTTTAAGTTTCCCTTCATCAATTAAATTCTGTCTTATTCTTCTAAAGAACTTCAGCATTTTTTCATCGTTTTGTTTTTTCTTTTTAATGCCCACCAATTTAATGGTACATGTTCAACGATTCATATAATTACGTTACTGAATGAGTTTGGTGCCTTTTAACTAAGGTAGTTGAAAATTTTTGCAAAGTCAAAAAGAGTTTTAAAAAAAAAGAGGCTACAAAATTTGTAGCCTCTTTTTTTATCTATAAAGATTTCTTTTCAAAGGAATTTTACTCACCCAAAAACGGATAACGATAATCCGTTGGGGTTACAAAAGTTTCTTTGATTAACCTTGGTGATACCCAACGCAATAAGTTTTGGGCGCTACCGGCTTTATCATTAGTTCCCGATGCTCTTGCACCACCAAAAGGTTGTTGGCCAACTACGGCGCCGGTACATTTGTCGTTAATGTAAAAATTACCGGCACTGTTCTGTAAAGCTTCAGTAGCTTGGGTAATGGCGTATCTGTCGGTAGCCAATATGGCGCCTGTTAAAGCATACTCACTGGTTTCGTCAACCAATTTTAAGGTTTCAGCGTAAGCGTCGTTCTCATAAACATAAATTGTAATAACAGGGCCAAAAAGTTCCGTACACATGGTGGTGTAATTTGGGTCTTGGGTAACGATAACCGTTGGTTCTATAAAATAACCTTTGCTTTTATCGTAATTGCCTCCGGCAATAATTTCAACTTCAGCATCGTTTTTAGCGGCATCAATATATTTTGCCAATTTATCAAACGAGCCTTCATGAATTACAGCGGTTATAAAATTGCCCATATCTTCAGGTGAACCCATTTTAAAGGATTTTACATCTTCCAAAATATATTTTTTCACTTCGCCCCAAATGCTTTTAGGGATGTAAGCCCGTGATGCAGCACTACATTTTTGCCCTTGGAACTCAAATGCGCCACGTGAAATAGCTGTGGACACTTGCTTTGGTACAGCCGATTTGTGTGCCACGATAAAGTCTTTTCCTCCAGTTTCGCCAACAATTCTGGGGTAGGTTTTATAATTATGGATGTTGGTGCCTATTTGTTTCCAAAGTTCTTTAAAAATGAATGTTGAACCCGTAAAGTGCAACCCAGAAAAATCGGGACTCGCCAAAACGGTGTTGGTAATCATCACAGGGTCACCAAATACTACGTTTATAACGCCTGGTGGTACACCAGCTTCCTTAAAAACATCCATAATAACCTTAGCAGAGTAAACTTGGCTATCGCTCGGTTTCCAAACCACCACATTGCCCATAAGTGCCATACAGGATGGTAAATTTCCAGCAATCGCGGTAAAGTTAAACGGGGTTACAGCATAGGTAAAGCCTTCAAGCGGACGATATTCCACACGGTTCCAGGCATCGTTGGTGCTTTCAGGCTGCTCCATGTAAATATCGGTCATGTACTGCACATTAAAACGCAGGAAGTCTACAAACTCGCAGGCCGCATCAATTTCCGCTTGATGTATGGTTTTGGATTGTGCCATCATCGTGGCCGCGTTTATTTTGGCTCTATAGGGCCCGGCAACCAGTTCAGCAGCTTTTAAAAAGATGGCTGCACGTTGCTCCCAAGGCATTTCGCTCCATGTTTTTCTGGCTTCCAAAGCTGTTGAAATCGCGTTATCAACATGTTTTTTTTCAGCCAAATGATAGGTGCCGACAATATGTTTATGGTCATGGGGAGGCGACATGGTTCTTGTATTACCGGTTATAACGTCTTCCCCGTTAATGTACAATGGCACGTCAACCTTACTATTGTACATGGCTTTATATGCCTCTAAAACAGCAGTTCGTTCAGGAGTGCCTAGGGCATAAGATTTTACAGGTTCATTTACGGCAATTGGTACGTTAAAAAAGCCTTTTCCCATGATTTTTGAATTTTTGTTATTGAATTTTCAGTAAATATGCCACAAATTTAAGAATTTTATAAGGATAAATACAGGTGAAGGATTCTTAAATGCGCGTTAAAATTTATTTATTTTTTGTAAGTTGCCTTACTGTTTTAAGACTACAGGTTTTATGTGTACCGTAACGATTATTCCCACTAATGGCAACGATTTTGTGCTGACTTCCAATAGAGATGAAGCCCCGAGTAGAAAATCGCTTAATCCAGATTTTCATACTATTCATGGAACAAAATTATTGTTTCCAAAAGATGAACTTGCTGGCGGAACGTGGATTGGCGTAAGTGAGAAGAACAGGCTGGTCTGTGTTTTAAATGGGGGTTTTGAACTTCACGAACGGAAGGAAACATACCGAAAAAGTAGAGGTGTTATTGCCAAAGATTTTATGGTGGCAGAACACATCGTTAAAACCATTGAGCTTTACGAGCTCGTTGATATTGAGCCTTTTACTATTGTAATTGCCGATTGGTCTAATGGGCTAAAATTTTACGAACTGGTTTGGGATGGCACAAAGAAACATTTTGTTGAGTTGCCTATTGAACCAAAAATATGGTCATCGTCAACTTTGTATACTGAAGCTATGAAACAGGAGCGTTTGCAGTGGTTTGAAAGTTTTAAAAAAACTAATGAATTAAGTGCAAAGTCATTGATGAATTTCCATAATATGACAGGAGGAGATAAAAAGGATTATGGTGTAATCATGGACCGCGGCTTTGTAAAAACCACAAGTATAACTCAAGTTGAGAAAATGGGTGATGCGGTTGAAATGCGCTATAAAAGTCTTCAGAATAATTCAAGCTCTTCAACGGTGTTTAATCTTCCGCAAACGGTCAATGAATAGTACAGGCATTATTTTAACTCTGGCCTATCCAGAAACCATTGTTATGGTTTCAAAGGAATGGTTTTCACCATTTTTGCGCTTTGTTGGTGTTGGAAAAAAGAATTACCTACGGGCTGGCCATGCGGCCTTGGTCCTTATAAATAAAGAAACGGGTATTTTAGAGTACCACGATTTTGGACGCTATATTACACCAGAACCAACGGGGCGCGTGCGTGGGAAGGATACCGATAATGAATTGGATTTTCATTTAAAGGCCAAGATTGAAAACGATAAAATTACCAATCTTGATGAGATTCTGGAATTTTTGGGCACCCATCCTAAATTAACGCATGGCGATGGCAAACTCATCGCATCGGTGTGTCAGGCCATTGATTATAAAAAGGCTAGAGCTCACATCACTAAAATGCAGGAAAAACATTTTATCAGGTACGCTGCCTTTATAAAAGATGCTTGTAATTGTGCTCGTTTTGTAACCGATAGTTTAATTGCTTCGGTAACTGACTCAAAAATGAAGAAGAGACTTGTAAAATCGAAATGGTTTACGCCAAGTACTATTGGCAATGTGCTTTTGGCAGATACAGAGGATTATGTTTACGAGGTTTCAGAAAGTGGTCAGATTACGGAATTTGAAGGGTCGCAACAAAGTGAAAATATCCGTTGTTTTTTAGATAAGTTAAAAGACCATAAAGTCAATTTTGTTGGCACCCTGAAGCCTAAGCCAATTGATGGCTTACATGAAAAAGCACAATGGTTGCCTGGTATTGCTGCGGGTGCATGGTTCGAGCTTCATAAAATTGGCAATGATGTGGAGTACCATTTTAAGCGTATTTCGCCGTATGGCAATTTAGATGTGCACGATAGATTTGTGGTTGATGATGCCTCTTTTGATTATCATTTAGAGTTTGAATTCATCCATTATTCGAACTGTAAATTTTTTCATGTGAAGCAAAATGGGAAGGTTTTTAGGTTTGAGCGGGTAGTTTAACTAAAAACAGAACTCAAATTACTTACCCCTTGTAATGACGTCTGTTAATTTATAGCAAAAGGAGCACTGAGCTTAAAAGTAGGTATGGTAACCAAAAACTTTTTGGTGGTGGTAAAGTTTACCATACTGTAATGTCCTTGCATGGCACCAAAAGGAGATGTTAGTAAACATCCTGAAGTATAGGTATGCGATTCGCCAGGTTTTAAAACAGGTTTTTTTCCAATAACACCTTCACCAGAGACGGTTTCAACATTATTCAGGGCATCAAGTATTTCCCAATGGCGGGCGTTGAGTTGAACGGAGTCTTTGCTTTGGTTTTCAATGGTAATGGTGTATCCAAAGGCGTACTGTATTTTATAGTTTTTATAAAATGAACCTTCAAAAGTAGTTTCAACCGAAATTTTTATGCCTTTTGTTACTTGTTGAACCATGCTAACTGTTGATATACAAAGTGTTTTGCGCTGCTAAAATAATCAAAATTAAGTTTTGAGGCTTAAATTTTAACGTGTTTGGTTGAAAAATTAGTTGAAATGCGTTTTAATTCGAGATATTAACCGAGTTCCCTTCACCAAGCCCGATAATCTGGTCGTAACGTGCGCCTAAATCCCTATAGTAAACTAGTACTTTGTAGTTGTTTTCGGTTTGATAATAATTTCCGTCAATTAAGCCTTCATCAATACTGCCATCACCATTAACAACAACATATTTGTAATTATAAAACCCTTGTTTCAATAAAATAGCTTTTTCAAATCTATTTTGACTTTCGTTGTATTCCATTCGGGTGCTTTCATCAATGGCGTAATTATTAAAATTTCCATAAACATGGACGGCCTTATTTTTAAAACTGTCGTTAGCGACCAACGAAAAATGCATCCAAACGTAATCAGCTTCAATGCTCGGGTCATCGGCATCAATATTTAAAATAACATAGTTGCCGTTAATATCGGGGTTGTAGGTATAGGGCCTATTAGCACGCGAAATATTCGCATAAAGATAGTTGTGGTAAAGTTCCTTTAAATCGATAAATTGAATGCCAGTGTTTGCAGCACGCACATCCTTATTTTCGAAGAAAAAATATTCATTTCCACCCCAAAAACTGGTTTCGGTATCATATTTATAGATGAGTTGATTGCCGATGGTGTATTGAGGTTTTAAGTTTGAGATTAAAGTGTGTAAATTGTTGTTTTGAATGATGACTGCCTTTACCGTTTGTTTCGGGTTATTGAACTGCATGTTGTTCGGCGTAATAACTATGTCTACACGCTGTTTTTCTTCAATAAATTGAACATCCCGTGAACGCTTAATATGGACACCCACACTGGCCTTATCTTCGTAAATCATGAATTTTCTTGAGAAAACTAGGTCGCCACTATTGTCGTAAATTGAAATGAGATAATTGCCGGATACTTTTAAGCCTCGAGTCTGCCCATTAGGAATAGTCAATCTGTAATGCGAATATATTTGATAGGTGTTATATGAGTTTTCATAATCGCGAATACGTTGGTTATCAAAACCCTCCATGAATTCTGAACGAACGAGAACAGACGGTGTCCAATCAAAATCAAAATGTTCAATTTTATAGTAATAATCGTCTTCATTGCCGTTCAGGGCATCAAATTCCAATACCAAATATTCGCCAAGTCTCAGAATAGGTAATTGTGTTTCTGGGGTATTGCCTCTAAAGTTTATGGTTTTAATGTAATCGGGCGGATTAACCTCTTCAACCTGCGAAAAAATCAAGGTCGGAATCAGGCAAAAGCAATAGAGCAACACAGACTTCAATGTCATTTTTTTCATAATTATTTGGTAAATATATGCAATTTCTATGCCCTAACTTAATCTTTTATTTAGAACCGTTATAAATAAAATAACTAACAAATATTTGAATGAAGATTATAGCTATTAATTCGTATTTTTGCCCCGATTTTTAGTAAACTAATTACAATAAAAAATATGTCAAACGACATTCGTATTAAAAAAGGTCTGGACATAAAACTTATTGGTGAAGCTGAAAAAACCTTAGAACAGGCGATTATCAGTAACTACTGCACCATAAGACCAGAAGATTTTCATAGCGTTACACCAAAACTTGTTGCAAAAGAAGGAACCACCGTTAAAGCTGGTGGTATTTTGTTTTATGACAAAAACAAGGAAGCTGTGAAATTTGCATCTCCTGTTTCAGGAAAAATCGTTGAGATTCAAAGAGGGCCGAAACGACGCATAGATGCTATTAAAATTGAGGCTAGCAAACCACAAACTTATGTAGATTATGGTAAGTTTGATGCTGATGGTGCAAAGCCAGAAGCAATTAAAGCACATTTGTTAGGTGCGGGTTGTTGGCCGTTCATTAAACAACGTCCTTATGATGTAATTGCCAATCCGGATAAATCGCCAAAGGCTATTTTTATTTCTGGTTATGCCAGTGCACCATTGGCGGCCGATTTAGATTTTACCTTACAGGGAAAAGAAGCGGAATTACAGGCTGCGATTAATGCATTAGGGAAATTAACAGAAGGTAAGGTTCATGTTTCAGTTGGTGCAAAATCCAATTCACCTCTTGCAGGTCTATCTGGCATAACCTTACACAAGGTTTCTGGGCCACATCCATCAGGTAATGTTGGCACGCTAATCAATAAAATAGACCCTGTTAATAAGGGTGAAGTAGTTTGGACGGTTAACCCTCAGGATTTAGTAATTATCGGCGAGTTGTTTTTAACAGGAAAATTCAACGCAGAGCGTATTGTTGCTTTGGTTGGGTCTTCAGTCAAAAAACCAAGATACTTCAAAACACTTATTGGAAGTGAAGTATCCACTATAGTTTATGATAAGGGTATTGAGAAATTTAGAGATATCCGAATTATATCTGGAAATGTTTTGTCTGGAAAAGAAGTAAGACCAGATGGTAGTTTAGACTATTACAGTGATGTAATTACTATAATTCCAGAAGGCGATGATTATGAATTGTTTGGTTGGACAAAACCGGTATTCAATAAGATATCAACGTCTAGAGCATTGACTTTTTCTTGGTTAAACCCTAGGAAAAAATACAACTTGGATACTAACACAAATGGCGAGCACAGAGCATTTGTGGTAACCGGAAACTATGAAGAGGTGTTTCCATTGGATATCTACCCGATGCAAATATTAAAAGCTTGCATGTATCAAGATTTAGATGAAATGGAAGCTTTAGGTATGTACGAGGTGGCTCCAGAAGATTTTGCATTAACAGAATTTATATGTGTGTCTAAACAACCACATCAAAAAATAATAAGAGAAGGATTAGACTTAATGCTTAAAGAAATAGGATAATGGAATTGAAAAAGAGATTACATATTTTAAAAAGAAGGTACCGGAACAAAAAATTTGCTCCCGCTTTCAATGCATTGCATACATTTTTATTTCTTCCAGATGAGACTACACACGGAGGTACTCATATTAAGGCGGTGGACGATTTAAAGCGCACAATGAACACGGTAATCATGGCCATGGTTCCTTGTTTGATTTTTGGTATGTTCAATGCAGGGTACCAACATTATTTGGCTTTGGGAGAAATACAAGCGGTATCGGGTGGTTTCTTCAGTAGTGAATTTTGGACCTTGGATAATTTTATTGTAGGTTTTTGGAAAATTTTACCATTAGTAATTGTCTCTTACGGTGTTGGTCTTGGAATTGAGTTTTTGTTCGCCATCATAAAAAAGCATGAAGTAGAAGAAGGTTATTTGGTAACAGGAATGTTGGTGCCTTTAATTGTTCCGGTCGATATTCCATTATGGATGTTGGCAGTAGCTGTTGCTTTTGGCGTGGTGATTGGAAAAGAGGTTTTTGGCGGTACTGGAATGAATATTTTAAATCCAGCTTTGACTATCAGGGCCTTTTTGTTCTTCGCTTATCCAACTTGGATGTCTGGAGATAAAGTGTGGGTTCACGGCGCGGTTGCCAGAGATGAAGCTATTGCTGCTGGCCAAAATTTAGATGCTATTTCTGGAGAAACTATCTTAGGTAGTTTGGCACAGAGTAAAGATATTGCTTATTCAACAGCGGATATGTTTTTAGGCTTTATTCCAGGTTCTGTGGGTGAAACATCGGCATTGCTCATTCTTTTGGGTGGATTGTTTTTAATCTTCACTAAAATAGGAAGTTGGAGAATCATGCTGTCATCAGTTGTAGGAGCTATTGTTATGGGGTTGATTTTCAATCAGGTTGTTGATGCCGGAATAGTTAGTGAAAGTAGCAAGTTCTTCGGATTAATGAGTGCACCATTTTGGGAACACTTAATCATAGGCGGTTTTGCCTTTGGTACTGTGTTTATGGCAACAGATCCAGTAACGGCTTCTCAAACAAACAAAGGCAAATGGATATATGGTTTCTTGGTTGGATTTATATCCATTATGATACGTGTGTTCAACCCAGCATATCCAGAAGGGGTGATGTTGGCTATTCTTCTTATGAACGTATTTGCACCAACCATTGACCATTATGTTGTTCAAGCTAATGTGAAGAAAAGAATGAAACGTTTAAAAGTTAAAGTGGCTTAATTATGGCAGTTAATACAGAAAAAAATTCATATACCATTTTATTCGCCATTGCGATGGTAGTTGTTGTGGGAGCATTACTGGCGTTTACAGCTTCTGCATTAAAACCGAAAATTTCAGAAAACATGCGTATAGAAAAACAGCAAAATATTCTTTATGCCATGGGAGTAAATAATAATGAAGGTGGTAGTGCCGAATTCGTTGCTACTACTGAAGCTTCCGAGCTGTTTTCTAAATACATAACAGATCAGGTTGTTATCAAGAACGGCGAGGTTTCAAAAGATGACCAGGCTTACTTAATCGACTTGAAAAAGGATAAGGCTGCCGCCGCAGGTGATGCATCAAAACGCAACCTACCTCTTTTCGTTGGAGAGAAAGACGGAAAAACATTTTATGTCATTCCTATTTATGGAAAAGGACTGTGGGATGCCATTTGGGGATATGTTTCTTTGGACAAAGACATGGTAATTCAAGGCGCATATTTTGACCACAAAGGAGAAACACCTGGTTTAGGAGCAAATATTAAAGAACGTTTTTTTATGGATGATTTTATTGGCGAGCATGTGTTGGATGCCAACGGAAACTTTAAAGGCGTTGATGTTGCCAAAGGAAATTCAGATCCGACAAATAAAGACAAAACAGATAATGAGGTAGATGCTATTGCGGGAGCTACAATTACTGGCAACGGTGTTTCAGCTATGATAAAAAGCGACTTAAAGCTTTACAAACCTTATTTTGATAATCTAAAAAACAATTAATTTATATGGGACTTTTATCAAAAAAAGACGCCAAGTTAATTACAGATCCATTAGCGGATAATAACCCAATTACCATTCAGGTTTTAGGTATATGTTCGGCATTGGCAATTACGGCACAGTTGAAAGCATCAATTGTTATGGCTATCTCGGTAATGGCGGTTTTAGGTATTGGTAATGTTGTTATTTCTTTAATGAGAAACATCATTCCTTCAAAAATTAGAATCATTGTTCAATTGGTTGTTGTTGCTGCTTTAGTAATTATTGTTGACCAAGTGCTTAAGGCATTCTCGTATGAGTTGAGTAAAACATTATCCGTATTCGTAGGGTTAATCATTACCAACTGTATTATTATGGGACGTTTTGAAGCCTTCGCCTTAGGTAATGGCCCATGGCGTTCGTTTTTAGATGGTATAGGAAATGCAGCAGGCTACGGTGCCATCTTAATTATCGTTGGGTTCTTTAGAGAATTGCTTGGATCTGGTACTTTATTAGGTTTTAAGGTGTTGGGTGATCCTATTGAAAAAACTGGTTTGTACGCCATAGGTTATGAAAATAACGGTTTTATGCTGTTGTCGCCAATGGCATTAATCGTTGTGGGTATTATTATTTGGGTGCAAAGAACAAAAAATAAAGCATTAATAGAAGATCATTAATTGACGACTTGTCATCCTGAGCTTGTTTCGGGAATATATCAAAATAAAGCATATGGAACATATAGAATTATTTTTTAAATCAATATTTATTGATAACATGGTATTTGCCACGTTCTTAGGGATGTGCTCTTATCTTGCAGTATCAAAAAAGGTAAGTACGGCAGTTGGTCTTGGTGCTGCCGTAATATTTGTATTGGCTATTACGGTGCCTTTAAACTGGCTCTTAGATCAATATCTTTTGCAACCCGGTGCTTTAACTTGGTTGGGTGAAGAATATGCCGATTACGATTTAAGCTTCTTATCATTCATCATGTTCATAGCAACAATTGCTACCATGGTGCAATTGGTTGAAATTGTGGTTGAAAAATTTTCACCATCATTATACAACTCACTTGGTATTTTCTTGCCACTTATTGCTGTAAACTGTGCTATTTTGGGAGGTTCACTATTTATGCAATCTCGTGAAATTCCTTCTTTAGGTTTAGCTTTTAATTATGGTATTGCCTCAGGAATAGGATGGTTTTTAGCTATTTTGGCTATTGCAGCTATTCGTGAAAAAATCAGATACTCGAAGGTGCCGCCGGCGTTAAGAGGATTAGGTATTACCTTCATCATTACAGGTTTAATGGCTATAGGTTTTATGAGTTTTGGAGGTATGTTAACAGGTGGTGATGATGAAGGCGCAAAAGAGGAAAAAACTACTGCATCCGTTAAAAAAGATACAGAAGATAACATTGCGTTGAGCGAAGTAGAAAATACAGACGAAGAAGTGTTAGCTAACAACATAAAAGTAAATGAGTAACATGATTTTAGCCGCAAGTACAACAGGAACAATTACAGTAACAGTAGTAGCGTTTTTAGTTATTACGTTGTTGTTGGTTGCATTACTATTAGTTGTAAAACAAAAATTATCCCCTTCGGGTCCAGTTAAGATTACCATAAATGGTGAAAAGGAAATTGAAGTGGCTTCTGGAGGAAGTTTGCTTTCAACTTTAGGTTCCAAGAAAATATTTTTACCGTCTGCCTGTGGTGGCGGTGGAACTTGTATTCAATGCGAATGCCATGTATTATCTGGTGGTGGGGAAGCGCTTCCAACGGAAACCCCTCATTTTACAAGAAAGGAATTGCAGCATGGTGCACGTCTGGCTTGCCAAGTAAAGGTTAAGCAAGACATGAACATTACCATTCCTGAAGAGGTTTTTGGTATTAAAAAATGGGAGGCGGTTGTTGTTCGTAATTTTAATGTGGCGTCTTTTATTAAAGAGTTTGTGGTTGAAATTCCAGAAGACATGAACTACAAAGCTGGTGGTTACATTCAAATTGAAATTCCTGAATGTGAAATTAAATATTCTGATATTGATATTACGGCGCATCCTGAAGAGCATGAAACTCCAGATAAGTTTCAAGCAGAATGGGATAAGTTTGGGCTTTGGCCCTTGGTAATGAAAAATGATGAAACAGTTGAAAGAGCCTATTCCATGGCTTCTTACCCGGCTGAAGGTCGTGAAATTATGTTGAATGTTCGTATTGCCACCCCACCTTGGGATCGTGCTAAAAATGGTTGGATGGATGTTAACCCCGGTATAGCTTCATCTTATATTTTCTCAAGAAAGAAGGGTGATAAAGTAATTATTTCAGGACCTTATGGTGAATTCTTTATCAACGAGTCTGATGCCGAAATGCTTTATGTAGGTGGTGGTGCTGGAATGGCGCCTATGCGTTCACACTTGTATCACTTATTTAAGACTTTAAAAACAGGTAGAAAGGTTACCTATTGGTACGGTGGACGTTCTAAGCGTGAGTTGTTCTATTTAGACCATTTTTACAAATTAGAGAAAGAGTTCCCTAACTTCAGATTTTTCTTGGCTTTATCTGAGCCTTTACCAGAAGACAATTGGAAAGTTAAAAAAGATATAGATTCTCCAGGTGATGGTTTTGTTGGGTTTATCCACAATTGTGTGATAGATAATTACCTAAGTAAACACGATGCTCCTGAAGATATAGAATTGTATTTCTGTGGACCACCATTGATGAATAAAGCTGTTCAAAAAATGGGAGAAGATTTTGGTATCCCAGATGAGAACATTAGATTTGATGACTTTGGAGGCTAAGCGCTAATCGCGATTTGACATTAATTTGTCATGCTGAATTTATTTCAACATTACTTTATAAAACAGAAGCCCGATACTGATGTATTGGGCTTCTGTTTTATTCATGTCGGTTACTTTAATTACGCTGTAGTTCTTTCTCTTTAGTTTCAAAAAGTTTCGTATAATCCATTACATTTCTGATACCATCAAGTTCACATAAAAAAGTAACAACGGCATAAAGTCCGTCAAATAAAATATTTTTATCGGTGGGGTTTTTAGGTCTTACATGTCTATGGTGAAATGGCAATTGGTAACCACAAGCACTTAAAAAAACAGATTCAATCTGTAATAATTCCAAAGGAGAATAGCCATTGAATTTCCTGCCAAGATTTTGGTGTACGAGCCCAAGGTAATTCAACCTTAAACTTCCGTGGTCATCAGATAGATATTTCCAACTATCGGTATTGTCCAATATATTCCCAACGGCACATTGCTTACAACATTCTGGATTTAAAGTGTTGTTGTGAAAAGCAGTATAAAGCCTTCTTATAGCATTTTCAAAGCGGATTGTTGTTTTCATCTTATTAAGTTAGACATAATTCATTAAGAATCAAAAAAAATGGCTGGCTTTAGATTTTAAAACTCTTTTTTAAGTCTATCCATTATAGGCATTACATAATATTCTAAATTGTCGTCACATTGTTTTAATATTCTGTAATGTAGATGCAGCATGCCGATTACCAAACCTTCAAATTCTGGTTCGAGCTTTAATTTTTCAAGAAAAATAGAATATTCTATTTTATCCCTGGTCAACCCTTCCTTTGTGTTGTAGGCAACACGTTCTTCCTTATTGAGTATATTGTTAAGGGCAGATTCCATAGTCTGTCTTGCTGTAATAAGCGATTCATTCCAAGATTTAAAAAGTTTTTGGGAATTATAATAGTCTATTATTCTATTTTTAAGTTCTTCATTTTTTAAAAGCTTAATATTTCCAGTTGATCTTAAATCAGTAATAGTGTTTTCATAGGTTTGAGGGAATTGAACAAAACCAGCTTGTGAGAAACTAAAAATGAGAGCTAGCGTATCTTTATAGATTTTATTGCCAAAGTCAATTGAATCAAACTTTGTCTTTTTTATATCATAATCGTTATAAATAAATCTTAAAATATTATTTAGTTTTTGGATGTTTCTATTGGCATTTCTACTTTTTCTTATATACTCTAAAGAATCTTTTTTAATGTCGGTGTACAAACTTTCATAATATGTTTTTTCTAGCTTTTGAAGTTTTCTTTGTTCATTCCAATTATTAATTTGTAGCGCTATCAAAATACCTATTACCACCAATACGATTTCTCCTATGGCATATTTAAGATATTTACTGGTTTTGCCTTCGTTGAGAAGGTTCTTACGGATGTGACGAAAGAATTTTATCATTTTAATTTTTTTATTTCTTTATCAATCATTGCGATGATTTCTTCTGCTGTTTCAATCAATTCGAGAGATAGAATTAGTGAAACTGAAATGGTTAATTCTCTTGATGCTAAAGTACTTTCAAATTCCATAGTATTAAGCAAACTATAATAATCACTTGTAAATGAACTTTGTGAAGAGTAATCGACAAGCTTAAATTTATATTGTAGTTGATTATTAACGTTGTAAAGTGAAACGTAACGTTTTAAAATGGGATACAAGTTATTATATACGATATTACTTCCATAAACCTCATCTTCGGTCATATCTTCAACTTGTTGTGGCCAAAGCACTAATTTATTTTTAATGGAATCGTTACTTATAATATTTATTTTACCCGAGTTGAACAATATATTAAGGGTTTCTGATTGCCCATTATAGGTTGGGTTTATCAATAATTCACTAATTAAACTGTCCAATTGTTTTTCTGTGTATGGATTTCGTTTGGTATGTATAACTTCATAGATAACAGCACTAGTAGAAATGATACGTTTTTTAAAGGCATTATTTTCTTCAAATTCAATTATAGTATTTGCAAAATCAGATTTAATGTTTTTAAGAATTTCAATTTCTTCAGTTCGTTGCTTTCTTCTTTCATTCCAATTATTAATCTGTAGGGCAATCAAGATACCAATGACTACAAGTACAATTTCACCTATGGCATATTTTAGGTAATTGGCTGTTTTACCTTCAGCCAGTAGATTTTTGCGAATATTTCTAAAGAATTTAATCATAGATTGTTTTTTATTTACTTAACTCCTCTTTTAAAAGTTTCATCACTTTATTTGTTTCTGAAAGATTTTTATAAAGAATTACCGAAATAATATTTCTTTGAATTTTTACTGACTTGATAAGAGAAAGATATATAGAATCATTTTTTAATGTATCGATATTGTTTGGTTTAAGAGGAACATTAAAAGGTTCATTGAGATTGAAATTTTTGTCATCATAACTAAAAAGCCTATCAATATTTGATTGTCTGTTTGGTTGGAAAGATTCAAAGTATTCCATTTCTTCAAGTAATGCTTTATGTGTTAGCTCAAATAATTCCACAATACTTTTACGTAAGCTATCTGAAGTAATAATATCATACCCCACATTTTTCAACCCTTCATAACCAGCATAAGACAACGATAAGTTTGTTCCTGGTTTACGAGCATGCTGAAAATGAATATTTAAGGTATCTGAATAAGGCAAATCACTTTCAAGAAAATTTATAACAATGTTGCTAGACGTATTCCAAGTTACTCTATTCAAAGAATCCGATACCATACTGGTATAATTGTTCTCGAGGGAACTTAAAAGCTCAGTTAATACTTTATGTTCTTGTTTTCGTTCTTTTTTATTCTCGTTCCAATTATTAATCTGTAATGCAATTAAAATTCCTATAACCACCAATACAATTTCGCCAATAGCATATTTTAGGTAGTTGGCTGTTTTACCTTCAGCGAGTAGATTTTTGCGAATATTTCTAAAGAATTTTATCATATGAGTTCGTCTAAGTCGGTTTGGACACTTTCTTTTAAATCTGTCGCTCTTCGCACAATTTGTTT
This sequence comes from Tamlana flava, assembly GCF_041287255.1. Taxonomy (NCBI): domain Bacteria; kingdom Pseudomonadati; phylum Bacteroidota; class Flavobacteriia; order Flavobacteriales; family Flavobacteriaceae; genus Tamlana; species Tamlana flava. The sequence goes on along the minus strand of NZ_JBGGTX010000001.1, from coordinate 870,910 downwards.
AGTGAACCAGGCATTGCCTCTCCAATGAACAGAAAATCTTGACAATTCGTTTATGAATTCCTTGTCATCGGCCATTTCCATAAAGTTGTAATGATTTGTAATGTCTAATGTTTCAGGATCAACCGAAGTCAGGATATGTTTGCTAAAGGTATTGCTGTTGATAATGGAAGCACCAAGACGGTCAAAAATAGCGTCTACAGAGATACTATATTCATGAAAATTAACTAGTTTATTTCTCGTGTCAAGGTTATATATTAAACTCAGCTCTCCGTTGCTTTTCATTTCATCAAAAGTTGCCATTTCGGAAAATTGATAATTAAAGCGACTCAACCAGATTATGGTATAATCAATTTCTTTTTGTTCCTCTTCTGTAGGTAATTTTTTTGAATTCAATAAATCAATGGTTAGTTTAATAGAACTTAGAACATGATGAGCGGTTTCATTAAGGTTTTGGCTGGTGGTAATGGTACGATTTAAATCTTCTATGAGTCGTGTATGATATTGAACCGATCTTGTTTTAGCTTTTCTTGTTTCATTCCAGTTATTAATTTGTAAGGCTATCAAAATTCCAATTACAACAAGGATGATTTCTCCAATAGCATACTTTAAGTACTTGGTAATTTTGCTTTGGTTGAGGAGTTTTTTTCGAATGTTGCGGAAGAGTTTCATCATTGTTTTGGTTAGCAATTATTTGTTAGTTCATTAAGTTACAGTATTAATGTATTTAAAATATGATTGGCAAAACAAACTGAAACACCAAAATTAAAAGTACCACGGAAATTAAATTCAAGATAATCCCAACACGGGCCATTTGGTTCACTTTAATATAACCACTTGCAAAAACAATGGCATTTGGTGGTGTTGCCATGGGCAGCATAAAGGCACAGCTACTGGCAATAGTTACAGGAATGAGCAGATATAAAATCTTTATTTCTAAACCAATGGCTATGCCTGCCACTACGGGAGCTAAAACAGCCGTTAAGGCCACATTGCTCATTAGTTCTGTCATAAACAACATCAAGGCAATGAGTACAGAAGCCATTACCAATACACTGATATTGCTATTTGAAATGATGTTGGCAACAACATCTACAATACCACTGGCGGACATACCACTTGCAAGTGCCAAGCCACCACCGAATAATATTAAAATTCCCCAAGCCAATTTTTGGGTATCGTTCCAATGCAAAACAAAGTCTCCTTTTTTAAGGTTAAAAGGAACTGCAAATAGAGCAATGGCTCCTAAAACACTTATCATGGTATCTGATAATCCCAAGTTTGGAATTAATGAATTTATAAGGCTCCTGAATATCCATAAGGAAACGATAACCGCAAAAACAGTTAAAACGTGTTTCTCTTTTAGGGTAGTTTTCCCCAGTTTTTTAAGTTCAATGTCAATAAAATCCTTTGATGCATTAAATACCAGCCCTTTATTAGGAAACATCCATTTTACCAATACTAAATAAATAATTGCAATTAAAAGTGCAGAAAAGGGCAGCCCTAAAACCATCCATTTTAAGAACGAAATTTCAATATGATATTCATTTTCAAGAAGCCCAATTAAAACTGAATTAGGCGGGGTGCCAATGACCGTTGCAATACCGCCTGCATTGGCCGAAAATGCGATGCCGAGCATAACACTTATGGCGAAATTTAAATCTTTTTTGGTAAAACCATCTTCATCATCAATCAGCAATTTTATTACGGACATAGCAATAGGTAGCATAACCACGGTGCTGGCAGTGTTGCTAATCCACATACTCATAAATCCAGTGGCAATCATAAAACCGAGAATGACTTTATTGGGTGTAGTGCCAGTTCTTTTAATAATATTTAAAGCAATACGCTTATGCAGGTTGACCTTTTCTAAAGCCAAAGCCAAAACAAATCCGCCAAAAAACAGAAAAACTATGGGGCTTCCGTAGTTTGAGCCAACATCGGCCATGGGCATAACTTTAAAAAGGGGGAAAAATAAAAGTGGCAGCAAAGCTGTTACAGAAATAGAAACAGCCTCGGTAATCCACCAAAGCACCATCCAAACGGCCAATGCTATAACAGTGGTTGCTTTTTGGGAAATAATTTCGGGCGTTAAAAATTGAATAACTAAAAAAAGTAGTGGTCCTAGTAAAAGTCCGATTCTTTTAGAAATTGGATGTTTAGTCATTTATTTTTAGGTAGTTAAAGTTTTATATTGTATTCTGAAAAGAACAGTCCAACACAGAAAAATAATAAATTGACAATTCCTTTCTTAAATCTACAACTTGAGGAAAGATACAATTATTTCAAATTAAGGCAAATATTAACTTTTCAAATGCTCAGTGTTTTTAATTAGCTGTAGAGGTTGTAATTTTTGCTAAATACAGTATGATTTATTTTTCAATTATAACCAAGGCCTTTAAAATGTTATCATCCAATTAACTTTTTATACTTTTGTAACATGAGTAAACCCCTTACCAAACAAGAATTACACAATCTTGCCATGAACCATGTTGGAAAGGAATTGGAGCAACGCGGTTTTGAGTTTATTGCTATTAACAGTAAGCTGAAAAAGCATCCGCAATTTGTCTGTATCGATAAAAATAAACAGTATTACTTTGTTATTGTAAGAGCAGTAATTTTACCTGACAATCCCAATAATTACGATGTGGTTTGGATGGAAACATTTAAGCGGCACGCTAGAGAGCAAGATGCAAAAGTGTTGTATGCAGGTGTTGGTATTGGTAGTTTAAATGGCGAAAAGTCACCCATTTACCTGGGCGAAGAATACTTAATGGAGTATAACGGTATTCAAGTTATTGAAACGAATCTTAATTAATTGAAAAAAATACTATTAACAATCATAGTTCTTTTTGTTTCATGTAAAGCGGAAATAAAAAACACCAAACTTACCGGTCTCGTTTTTGGAACGACCTATAAAATTATTTACCACGCCGAAACCAATTACGAAAAGCAATTTGATAGTTTATTTTATGTGATAAACAAATCAATGTCTACTTATCAGCCCAACTCAATAATTTCTAAATTGAATAGAAATGAGATTGAAGAAGTTGATGACCATTTTGTTCGCGTTTTTGAGGCTTCAAAGAAAATTTTCGAAGAAACCAAAGGTGCTTTTGATCCCACAATTGGAGCTATTGTAAATGCCTGGGATTTTGGCCCAGAGGGAAAAATTGTCAATTTGGACAGTTTAAAAATTGATAGTTTGATGCTTTCGGTTGGTTTCGATAAAGTAGAACGGATTCACAACAATATTTTAAAACCTCAAGGTACTTTTATTGATTTCAATGCCATTGCCAAAGGGTATGGCGTAGACGTTATTGCTGATTTTTTAGAGACTAAAGATGTTTCGGACTATTTGGTTGAAATAGGTGGCGAAATCAGGACAAAAGGCATTAACCAAGAAAAGAAAACCCTATGGAAGGTTGGTGTGGAAATGCCTCATTTTGATGGAACGCAGTCTATTTTAAAAGCCATTGCTTTACAGAATAAGGCTATGGCTACTTCAGGAACGTATAGAAAATTTAAAGTTGATGAAGAAGGCAATCGATATGCTCATATTATTGATACCAAAACAGGATACCCTAGTAAAACAAACTTATTGAGCATTTCAGTTATTGGTAAACATTGCATGGAGGCTGATGCTTATGCTACGGCGTTCAAGGCCATGGGCATGGAAAAAGTAATAATGTTTTTAAACTCGCACCCGGAGTTACAAGTGTTTTTGATTTTTGAAAATGAAAGTGGAGAATTGGAAACACTATCGCTAAACGGATTTCCCGAAGATTGATGTCATGCTGAACTTTATTCAGCATCTAAAAAAAAATACATTTAACTTTACTCATTAATTGGATGGTAATGATAAGTTATTTTTTTACCACAGGAATAATTTCGCCTTTTGCCAAACAAAATTTTTCAATATCCACCATAGAAAGTTTTCGGGTATAATCAACTTCTTCAACCTTAAAGCCAATAGCTTGAAGCTTATCAAAATAATCACGACCATAAACCCGAACATGATCGTACTGCCCAAATATTTTGGCGCGTTCTTTTTTGTCGGTTATCGAATCGTCTTCAAATGTTGTTTCCCTATTCAAATCCTGTGGAACTTGAAAAATACCCATGCCGTTAGGTTTCATTACCCTAAACAATTCACTCATTGCCTTTTTGTCATTTGGGATATGTTCCAAAACATGATTGCACAGAATAATATCAAATTCGTTGTCGCTAAATGGAAGATTGCAAATATCGGCTTTCACATCGGCCAATGGTGAATTAAGATCTGTTGTCACATAATCCAAATTGTCCATTTTCCTGAAACGCCTGAAAAAGGCTTGTTCGGGTGCGAAGTGCAAAACTTTCAATTTGGCTGAAAAAAAATCGGTTTCATTTTTTAAATATAACCAAAGCAACCGATGCCGTTCCAAACTTAATGTTGAAGGCGATAAAACATTGTTTCGTTGTTTGCCATAGCCGTAAGGCAAAAATGTTTTAAAGCTTTTACCGTCAATGGGATCGGTGAATTTTGAGCCTTTTAAAAACAAAGCTAAAACTGGGCGAACAACATAACTCAGCCTAATCAATAAGGGTCTGGGAATGAAATTAAGTACTAACTTGAACAGTTTTTTCATCAATGTTATAGCACTAATGCTTCGCGACGAAATTCTACTTCCTCATCACTTTTTATACCAAGGGCTTCATATATATACGCAAAAGTTGAAAGAAGTTCTGGTTTACCATCAATAAGGGCTACGTCGTGTTCAAAATGTGCAGAAGGTTTGCCATCTTGGGTAGTGATGGTCCAACCGTCCCTATGTTGTTTTATGCGCTGTGTTCCCATATTTATCATAGGCTCAATGGCAACTACCATACCTTCAATAAATTTTTTGCCCCGCCCGCGTTTGCCATAGTTGGGCATCTCTGGGTCTTCGTGCATTTTACTTCCCAAGCCATGGCCAACCAATTCCCTGACCACGCCATATCCATGGTCTTCACAGTATTTTTGAATGGCATAGCCAACATCGCCCACACGATTGTTAGTCTTAAACTCTCTAATGCCAATGTATAAAGATTCCTTTGTTACTCGGAGTAGTTTTTCGGTTTTTGAATCAATTTCTCCTACGGGAAATGTATATGCATGATCGCCGTAAAAACCATTTTTAAGCGCACCACAATCAATAGAGATAATATCACCTTCAACTAAAGGGTCGTTATTGGGAATACCGTGAACAACTTGTGAGTTTGGACTCATGCAAAGGGTGTTTGGGAAATCATATAAACCCAAAAAACCTGGAACGGCCCCATGGTCCCTAATACATGTTTCGGCAATTTTATCCAACTCAAGCGTTGTTACACCTGGTTTAATTTCCTTAGCTAATTCACCTAAAGTTTTTGATACAATTAAGGCACTTTCACGCATTAATTCAATCTCTTCTCTTGTTTTTACAATAATCATAACTATAAATTATAGGAATGCAAAGATACTCAAAAACTTAAATGCATTTATATTCAGAATAACTCCTGTTTTTGCTTAATTGAAAAGCCCAAAAAAGCCTTTCTTTTTTAATTTTAGCGGTGGTGCAGATTCGTCTGTTAGCATAAGGTACACTTCGCCCCATCCGGGAAAGCCACCAATATTCCTGTCGTCAATAAACAAATCGGCATTAATTTTTCTGCTAATATCATTGGAGAATTCTTCCTCAGGAAAACTTTTGTTAACGGCATAAAAGGTAATACCCTTATCTTTACAAAATTTAACGGCTTCATCAAGTCTGCTGCCACATCTATATGTCCATAAAATAAGTCGATGGCCATCTTCCTGTAACTTCTTTAAAGTTTCGAAGGCAAAAAGAACGGGCTTCCCTATTTTAGGGTAGGCGTCTTCAACGATGGTACCATCAAAATCGACTGCAATTATGAGTGTATCGTTAAAATTCATTTCGATTTAAGGCGTTAAATTCAATGCAAAGTTAAACTATTATGCTTTAACCAATGCATGTTGGGTCATAGCCGCAGGTTGCTCCACATTTAAAATTTTCAAAATAGTTGGTGCAACGTCACCCAAAATACCATCTTTAATCTCTTTGAGGTCTTTATCTATCAAAATAATAGGCACTGGGTTTGTTGTATGTGCTGTATTTGGAGAGCCATCAGGGTTAATCATAGTTTCGCAGTTGCCGTGGTCGGCAATAAGAAGGGTAGTGTACCCATTTTCCAAACCGGTGGTTACAACATCCTTAACACAGGCATCAACAGCTTCACAAGCTTTAATGGCTGCTTCCATTACGCCAGTGTGGCCAACCATATCACCATTTGCAAAGTTAAGGCAAACAAAATCGGCCTCACCCTTTTCAAGTTCAGGTATTAGGGCATCACGCAATTCATAGGCACTCATTTCTGGTTTTAAATCGTAGGTCGCTACTTTTGGCGAATTTCTCAGAATTCGTTGCTCACCATTAAAAGGGGCTTCGCGTCCACCAGAAAAGAAAAATGTAACATGCGGATACTTTTCAGTTTCAGCAATGCGAATTTGTTTCTTATTGTTTTTCTCTAAAACTTCGCCCAAAGTTTCGGTAAGGTTTTCTTTGTTGAAAATTACTTTGATGTTTTTGTATGTATCGTTATAATTGGTAAGCGTTACATAGTGCAAATCAAGTTTTTTCATGCCAAAATCCGGGAAATCTTCTTGAGATAATACCTCTGTAAGCTCTCTACCACGGTCGGTTCTAAAATTAAAGAAAACAATAACGTCGCCATTTTTTATTGAGGCAACTGGCTCGTTGTTATCGTCTACTGCGATTATTGGTTTTATGAACTCATCGGTAACATCATTGGCATAATTTTTCTCTATTGAGTTTACAAGGTCTTCAGATTTTTCACCAACACTGTTAACAAGTGCATCATACACCAATTTTACACGTTCCCAACGCTTGTCTCTGTCCATGGCATAATAACGTCCAGAAATTGTTGCTATTTTAGTGCTGGTACCTTCTATATGAGATTGAAGCTGTTTTACAAAACCCACTCCGGATTTTGGGTCTACGTCACGGCCATCTGTAAAGGCATGAACATAGGTTTTTTTCAATCCGAAATCATTGGCAGCATCAATTAAGCCTAAAAGGTGATTGATGTGTGAGTGAACGCCACCATCACTTAAAAGACCTAAAAAATGAACATCTTTGTTATTGGTCTTGGCATATTCGAAAGCGTCAACCAATACTTTTTCTTTGTTGAGTGTTTTATTTTGAACGGCTAAATTAACTTTTACTAAATCTTGATAAACAATTCTGCCAGCGCCCAAATTCATGTGGCCAACTTCACTATTTCCCATCTGTCCCTCGGGCAAACCAACATGTAGGCCATCCGTACGTAATGTTGCGAACGGATATTTTTTGTACAAAGAGTCTATAAAAGGTGTGTTGGCATGGTCTATGGCAGAAACTTTTGGATCTGGTGAATTTCCCCATCCATCAAGTATCATTAAAATAACTTTTTTGTTCATTTTTTGTTAAAGTTTTAAGATGTTGCAAAGATAAAGAAGTTTAGCAGAAAATGAGATAAATCGTCTTTCAAATACTACGTTAGATAAGGGTTTTTATGAATTTTTTAAAATGAAAGTGTTCCGTTAATGTTATGCTAATTAAACGTTAAAAATACGTTATAAATACTTTTTTGTGTAACGGGGTCAAAAAATTGTCGTCTCTTTAATAGATCAAAAAACGTAATCATTTAACAAATTAAAATCTTTCATCATGAAAAAAACAATCATCATTTCCGCAATCGCATTATGCTTTTCAGTAGCATTCTTAAATGCAACTCCAGAACATTCAACTAAAAATTACAATGTAGAGGCTTATTTTAAAGTGAACTCTTTTTGTGTCTCAATTGCTAAAGGCGACTTAGAAACTGTTCAAAAACTGATAGCCAGAGGAGCGGATGTAAATGCCAAATCAAATGGAATGACTCCAGTTATGTATGCTGCTAAGTTTAACAGAACCGATATTTTGAGACTTTTAATAACACATGGAGCTGACCTAAACGCAAAGTCTGACAAAAAAATGACGGCTTTGAAATATGCCGAATTACATGGAGCAAAGGATGCTGCAAAAATCATTAAAAAAACATTAGCGAAAGCTGATAAGAAAAAATAATTATAAAACCATTCCATAATTATTTCGAGTTAGTCACTCTTAAAAAGCCCTGAAATTCAGGGCTTTTTCTGTTTATTGGTTTTTATATTTTTCTATAGCTTCTTCTATTTTTTCTATTCTATTGTCCGGATCCGGATGAGTACTCTGAAATTCTGGAACTCGGTTTGGACCAGTCGCTGCTTTTAAAATTTCCATAACACCAATCATCTCCCGTGGGTTATAACCCGCTTTAATCATAAATTTTACGCCCAAGTCATCACTTTCCAACTCGTCACTTCTTCCGTTAGTCAGCAAAGTGTTTTGGCCAATGCCACTTATTAAACCACCCATATCAGCACCTACTGCACCTGCTGTTGTCAGCCCTTGCCAATATTCACTCTCTGCAATGCGTTCGGCACTATGCCGTCCTAAAACATGGCCTATTTCATGCCCCAAAATACCAGCTAGTTGATCTTCGTTCTCTAATTTTGAAAAAAGCGCATAGGTTATAAATATTTGTCCACCGGGAAGAGCATAAGCATTTATGGTATTCTGGTCGTTGAGTAAATGAAACTCATATTTATAAGGTGTTTCTCGTGCTATACTACTGTTTACCAATTTGCTGCCAACATTATCAACCAAAGCTTGATATTGATTGTTGGGATGCAAGCCACCATACTGCTCTGCCATTTGCGGTGCACTTTGTAAGCCAATGGCAATTTCATTTTCAGGCGACATAGAAATAGTTTGCGTTCTACCCGTATATGGGTTAACCTCTTGCTGGCTGCATCTTTTTATCACAAAAAACAATGCAATCACAACACCAATAAGCAGCCTATATTTTAGATTTCTTCCTCTCATTTTACTTGCATTTCAGATACTAAAATTATAAAAATATCACTTACAAATTTATGACACTAATCTATTTGAAATGTCACATTAAAAAAAATTAAAGCACTTTATACATCACAAAATGAAGGCCAATGGTTTCAATATTAAAAGGCTTTCCTGTAATTTCATAACCATTTTTCCTATAAAAGTTTATGGCTACTTCACGCGCATTGCACCAAGCAATTTTAGCGTTTTTCTTTTTTATCATTTGTTCTCCAAAAATTAATATTTGATGCCCCAAACCTTTTCCTTGAAACTCATTTAAAACAGCCATGCCCCTTAGTTGGTATTGCGGGCTTTCAGAAATATTAGGATTGTTCGCTTTAAAAAATGAACAAACACCTAATAATTTTTCTTCACTGAAAATGCCTAAATGAAAAGTGGTGTCCAAATTATCCCCGTCAAAAATGCATGTATGTTTTGGTTTTCCCATTCGTAAAACAGGATGCCTTACTTCATGGGTCTTTTCAGGTCCGATAAGTCTTATGTTATAGTTTATGGCGATGACTTAAATTTTAGAATGATGTATTTCAAACATAAAGAATATTTTATGGAAATACTTACCTTAGAACAAAACTTTTTTTATGTCTATTGAATTTAAAATAATAGAAAAGGAAAAAATTAATTTGGTCATTCCATTGGTTGAAAAATTAAACGATTACAAAGTGCCTTTTGATATTTTGGAACAGCGGTTTTCAGAAATGGTGTTCATTGAAAATTATGAATGTGCTGTTATCTATGATGCAGATAAGATTGTAGGTGTTTCAGGTTTATGGTTCTGCACCAGGCATTATTCCGGAAAGAGTTTGGAAGTTGACCATGTTGTTATACACGAAAACTATAGAGGCCAAGGTCTAGGCAAGGCTTTTTTTGATTGGATTTATGAATATGCCAAAACTAAGGGGTGTGAGGCTGTTGAGCTAAATACCTACGTGAGCAACTTTAAATCGCATAAGTTTTATTTTAATGAAGGCTTTAAAATATTGGGCTATCATTTTTTAAAAAAGTTGTAATTTTTTCTTTTAAAGGAAAGAACAGTTTGTATATATTTGCAGCATGGAAAGGCGGGAGTAGCTCAGTTGGTAGAGCGTCAGCCTTCCAAGCTGAATGTCGCCGGTTCGAACCCGGTCTCCCGCTCTAGAAACCCATCAAAATTTGATGGGTTTTTTATTTTAATTGGTTTAGTGATGTTCCAGTCTCTACCTCATATGGTACTTTGTTGTACTCGAAAATTCTAGCAGATAATTTACCTTTCAAAGTAATTGATTTTCCGGATACATGCAGCCAACTGCCTTCTCTCAATCCAACAACTGGCGGCGTATTGTAAGCATGAAACTCTTTTATTCTTGTTTCTCTAGTTTCGCCCATGTGTTTACTCGACAGATCAGGGTCCAAATAATGTGGGTTAATGTTAAATGGTATGAGCCCCAAAGCATTAAAACTTGGTGGATACACAATGGGCATATCGTTGGTTGTTTTTATGCTTAAGCCACAAATATTGCTTCCGGCGCTCGTTCCCAGATAAGGTGTTCCGCTGTTTACAGCTTCTTTAAGGGAATTTATCAAGTTGTTTTTATAAAGTTGATAAGTTAACACAAAAGTATTGCCGCCACCAACAAAAATGCCTTCAGCATTATTTATGCCTTCAACGGGATTTTCAAATTCGTGCAAACCTTTTACTACTTTACCGATTTTTGAAAAGGCTACTCTCGCTTTTTCTGTATAAGCATCAGGTGAAATTCCGCTTGGTCTTGCATAGGGTATAAAAACAATAGTTTTGGCATTTTTAAAAAACACCCTGAGTTCATCTAAAATATACGCTAAATACCCATTGCCATGAATGGTTGAGGTGCTTGCTATTATAAGGTTTTTCATCCAAATAAGGTTTAAGTGTAAAGCTAATTAAAAATATAGTTTCCGAAATATTTTAATGCCCAATTCTTTAAAAACTGAAAATAAAGTGGTATTTTCAAGAAAGAAAAAATACAAGCTTTGAAAAAAATAATTTTCTTATTGGTACTTTTAGTTTCGGTATCTTCGGTTTCCCAGAACATAAATAGAATTACGGTTTTTGGAAAAATTATAGTTGAGGATAATGATCTAGCAGGCATCACCATTTTTAATGCATCATCCAATACGGGTACGATAACTGATGACAATGGTGAGTTTACTTTACTAGTTGCCTTAAACGATGTAATTGAAGTCAGTGCTTTGCAATATCAAAACATCAGCTTCAAAATTAACGAGGACATCATACAGTCAAAAAAGATGAAGCTTTTTTTGATAGAGGAAATCAATAAATTAGACGAGATTATCATTATTACCAACGAGTTAACGGGTAATCTTAACGTGGATGCAGAAGCGGCCTCCCCATTTAAGCCTAAGTTGGATGCCCTGTATTTTGGGGTGAAAAATAGTAGGGAGTATGATTTTGAAAAAGATTACAAAACCGGAGTGAAAAACGAAGCGATGAATAGTGAAGGTGTTGCGGTGGTTAACGGATTAAATGTAGTGAATGTAGTGGACCAATTGTTGTTGCCGTTGTTCAGGTCTAAAGTGCCAAACAATAAAAAATCTACTGTGCCCGATGTTCCGATAGAATCAATAAAATATTATTTCGGTTCGGAATTTTTGATGGATAATTTTAATATACCCGAACATCGTGTCGAAGATTTTATTCAATATGTACAAGCTGATGACTTCGATTTTTCATTGCTTAATTATGGAAAGGAAATGGAGTTTCTTGATCTTCTAACCAAAAAAAGTAAGGTGTTTTTAGGTGTAGGTAAATAGATCAAAATTTATCTTTAACAAAATATTACAACCCATTTACACTTACCTTAAGATTTGAAATACGTTCTTTATGCTTTTGATTAGAAAAGTTGAAGCAAAAATTACTTTTCGGTTTTGTGTTAATTTCAAATATAGTTAACGCCCAATATGTTGAAATATCGGGACGTGTTAAAAGTGCTTCAGATAACGAAAACATTCATGTTATAAATAAATCGTCACAACAGTTTACAATTACCGATAAGAACGGGAACTTCAAAATTCTGGTAAAACTTAAAGATACCTTATCTCTTTCATCAATTCAGCATAAGCCCAAAGAAGTCCTAATTTCAAAAGATATTCTTGCCATAAAGGCTATCAGAGTACTTTTAGAGGAACGTATTAATGAACTTGATGAAGTGATTGTTGGAAAGGTTTTAACAGGCGATTTAATGGCTGATATAAAAAATGTAGAAGGCAACCCGCCTATAAATTTCTTCGATGTTGGTATTCCAGGCTACACAGGCAAGCCAGCTACACAAAGCGAAAGAAGATTAAGTGAGGCAGGCGAATTTAAACCAAAAATGTTGCTGGGGCTTTTGGGAGGTGGAGTTCCGTTAAATCCTATATTAAATGGTATTTCAGGGAGAACAAAAATGCTTAAAAACAGGGTGGAAATAGAAGAAAAGGAAGCTTTGATGCTAAGGATTAAATCCAAACTTTCAAAGGATTTCTTTGCATCAAATCCTTTGGATGATGATTTAAAAATGGACTTTTTTTATTTCTGCGCAGATGACCAAAATTTTATAAAACGTTGTAAAGGCAAAACCGACTTTGAAGTTTTAATTTTTCTGAGAATGAAATGCCGGCAGTATAAAGAAAACCTGAATATAGCGGAAGAATAATTTCTTTGGAATACTTTTTGAAAAGAGTACATTAGCCTAAATTTTTACAAATGAAATTTTTAAAACCCATAGTTTTAGTTTTTGCTCTGTCATTTTTGTCCTTTTCCACGCTGCACGACTACTACATCAGTGTTACGCAAGTGGAATACGTTGAAGATAAGCAGTCCGTTCAAATAATTTCTAGAATATTTCTTGATGATTTTGAAAGTGCTTTGCGCACGCGTTACAATGAGACCTTTACCTTTGGGGGAGAAACAGAAACAAAGGATTTAGACACATACATTGAACGTTACTTACGAGATAAAATGGCTTTCAAAATTAATGGTCAAAAAGCGGATTTTGTTTATGTAGGAAAAGAATATGATATTGATATTATAAAATGCTACCTTGAAATTGAAGGAGTGGACCATATTGATTCATTGGAAATTACCAATAAGATTTTGTTCGATTTAATTCAAGAACAGCAAAACATGGTTAAAACAAAAATTAATTCCCGCCAAAAAAGCTTTTTGCTTATTCCACAAAAGGACACAGCAGTGTTAAAGTTTAATTAAAACGAAGATTTTTATCTGTACAATTTATTAATTTCGACTTCTTTTTATGATAATTTTCTAATGAAAGTTATCAAAAAGCATATTTTTTTAAACAAAATTTAAAAATAAGTAATGAAACAAATCGCTTATCTCTGCCTCTCGCTTATACTTATGTCATCTGCATTGTTTGCTCAAGAACAAGAAGCAAACGCACTCAAAAAAGGGCATACCAATACCAACAAGTTTAGGCAGTTGTATGATGAATTTTCAACCCCAAACATGTTTAGATCGGCATCTGGTGCACCAGGACCAGCGTATTACCAACAGCAGGCAGATTATAAAATGGATATTGTTTTAGACGACAAAATTTCCAGAATTACAGGCTATGAGACTATTACGTACACTAATAATTCACCAGATGAGTTAAAGTATCTTTGGGTACAACTTGAGCAAAACAAAAGGGCTAAAGATTCCAAATCTCCGTTAATTGAATCTAGTGGGGTGGCACCCGTAATGTTTCCAAATGCCTTTACTAAAGAATTTATGAGTGAGCCTTTGGAACGCGGTTTTAATATTTTGGAAGTCAATGATATCAGCGGAAAGCCTCTTCCGCATACCATTAATAGAACTATGATGCGCGTGGAGTTGCCAAAACCAATGAAGCATGGCGATAAATTTTCATTTTCCGTAAAATGGTGGTACAATATTAATGACCATGTTGTTGAAGACGGTCGTTCTGGTTACGAATACTTCCCAAAAGATGGTAATAAAGCTTATGTAATTGCCCAATTTTTTCCGAGAATGGCTGTTTACAGTGATGTTGAAGGGTGGCAAAATTCTCAGTTTTGGGGGCGTGATGAGTTTGCTCTCCCTTTTGGAAATTATGAAGTTAACATCACGGTACCAGCCGATCATATTTTGGATGGAACAGGAGTATTGACCAACAGAAAAGAAGTTTATACTAAAACGATGTTGGAGCGTTATGAAACTGCCAAAAGATCTTATGATAAACCCGTTTTAATCGTCAATCAAACTGAGGCCGAGGCTGCAGAAAAAGGTTTTTCTGAACAAACAAAAACCTGGAAACTTAAGGCTGAAAATGTTCGCGATTTTGGTTTTGCCACATCAAGAAAATTTATTTTGGATATGATGGCCGTGAAAATTGGTGGTAAAGATGTTATGGCTGTCTCCATGTATCCTAAAGAAGGAAATCCACTTTGGGAGGAATGGTCAACTCGCGTCGTGGCCAGCACTTTAGAATCTTTTTCAAGAATGACTTTTGATTATCCATATCACAAAGCCATATCAGTGCACGCAAAACAGCAGGGTATGGAATATCCCATGATTTGTTGGAACTATGGCCGGCCAGAGGAAGATGGTACTTATAGCGACCGTGTAAAATATGGTATGATGGGAGTTATAACCCACGAAGTTGGGCATAACTTTTTTCCAATGATTGTAAATAGCGATGAGCGTCAGTGGACATGGATGGACGAGGGTTTAAATACATTTGTTCAATATGTAGCAGAACAGGATTTCGGAGAGAAATATCCATCAGCTTTATCACCTCAAGACAAACATTTTCCATCAGACCGAGGACCAGCTAAAATGATTATACCTTATATGGGTGGTGACCAAAATTTTATCGCTCCAATAATGACCAAAGGACTCAATACCTACCAATTTGGTAACAACGCTTATGGTAAGCCAGCCACCGCTCTAAATATATTAAGAGAAACCGTTATGGGGAGGGAGTTGTTTGATTATGCCTTTAAGGAGTATGCAAATAGATGGATGTTTAAACACCCAACTCCAGAGGACTTTTTTAGAACCATGGAAGATGCTTCAGCATTTGATTTGGATTGGTACTGGAGAGGTTGGTTTTATACCACAGATTGGGTTGATATTGGCGTTAAGGAAGTTAAAAAATATTTCGTGTCTGATGAACCAAATGCCTATATGAGAGAATATATGGAAGAGCGCGGTGTAAAAAGAAATCAGTTAAAGCCTTTGGTTTACTTGGTTGAAGAAGGAAGTGAAGACTTTAAGGAAAAGATGAAAACCAAGTCTCTTTTAGAAAACTCCAAACCGCTTCAAGAGTATATTATGGATAATTTCACACCAGAAGAACGAAAATCCATCAAGGAACCAAAGTATTTTTACAATGTAACCTTTGAAAAACCAGGCGGTTTGGTTATGCCAATAATTGTGGAATATACCTATGCAGATGGGACCTCAAATCAAGTAACTTATCCGGCGCAAATATGGAGGTTCAATGATAATGAGGTGAGTAAAGCCATTGCTTCAGATAAGGAAATTGTTAGTATAACTGTAGATCCAAACGAAGAAACAGCCGATATTGACACTTCAAATAACTCATGGCCTCAAAAAATTCAGCAAAGTGATTTTGACCAATTTAAAGAGAAAATTAAAGGTTAAAAACTAAAGCATTGTTAAAGTCGATTTTTAAAATCGGCTTTTTTTTATTGTGACCGAACAACTCATTATATTTGTACCGTGATACAACTAGCTACATTTTTATTTATTAGTGGTGCAGAGATAGCCTTTATACTATTTATTGTCATCATGGTTTTTGGTGCAGATAAATTGCCCGAAATTGCTCGTGGGCTAGGAAAAGGAATGCGTACCCTTAAAGATGCCACCAACGATATTAAGCATGAAATCACCAAAACGACCGAAAAGAATGGCATTGATACAAGCATCACTCAAGATGTAAAAAAAGAACTCGATAAAGTAAAGGATGATTTAGAAGATTTTACGGGTTCAGTTAAACGGAAGTTTTAGCAGTTAGTCATTTCGTCGATGTGCATTTCATCTATTAATCCAATTCTTACGACATTTTAACGAAATTTTAATTTTCATTTTACTTTAAAAAATACCTTCGGAGTCCCGAATCTATAATTTTTATTTAAAATGAAAACGAACCTACTACTCTGTTTTCTTTGTGTTTCCATGTTGGCTTTTGGAAAAAAAGACAGAGAGACTATCAAGATAATTGATGATATCAATTCTTCAGCATTAAGTTTTTATAATAATAAAGAAATTGTAAAATCCTTTAAGGAATTTATAAAAGCTAGGGCGTTATCAGATTCCATTCAAGACCATTATGGCTACGCAATTGCCAATTATAATTTGGGCAATATTTATAGTCTAATGGAAAACTATAAATCTGCAGAAGAGAGTTACAGGACGGTACTAGTAGCTTTGAAGACTGTAAACGACAATGATTTGGTGTCGGGTTCATATTTCAGCTTAGGTAAAATTTACAAGGAAAAGAAGGAACAGGATAAGGCCATTGGGTACTTTGAAGAAGCCTTAAAATATACCTTAATAAACGAGTATCAAATAGGTTCTGAAAACAAGCAAATCCAAAATCTGCTTTTTGATATCCGAATTAATTTAGCCGAGTTGTACATAGATAAAAATAATCTAGAACAAGCTTTAATAAACCTTTTAAAGATTCAGGAATACTTAAAAATCGAGCCTGTAAGCAAAAATATAGAAGGGTGTTTTAAGTACATTTATGGCACATACTATGCCCGTAAAGAACTTTATAATAGTGCCAATACTGAATTTAAAGAAGCCATTGGATTACTGGAAGCAAACAAGGAAAGTATTGATTTATCCCTTTTGAGCAAAATTTATATGCAATTGTCCATTTCTTTGGCTAAATCGGGTAAAAGTGCCGAGGCCTATCTTACATTGTTAGAACACAACAAATATAAAGAGCAACTTATTGATGAAAAGAAGTTGGAACGGGCTGAAATTACAAAATCAAAACTACTTATTGAGGATTATAAAAACAATGCCTCTTTAGCCAATATAGAGAGATTGGAGCAGCTTGAAATTGCCAATAGAATAAAAAAGATTAACGGTATAATCGTCATTTCCCTTATCCTATTGTTGATTTCTGTTGTGACCATTTACATTGGATATGTTTCAAAAAGGAGGTTGAGTAAAACCCTTAAAGAAAGAAACAATGAATTGGAAAAGGCCAAAGATGAAGCCTTAAAATCATCTGATCTTAAAACAAAATTCATTTCTAACGTATCACACGAATTGAGAACGCCACTTTACGGTGTTGTGGGTATAACCTCATTATTATTGGATAGCAGTAACTTGAACAACAGAGATAGAAAGTACCTGAAATCATTAAAATATTCTGGTGATTATCTTTTAAACTTAATAAATGATATTCTGCAAGTTAGTAAAATGGAGTCCAACAAGGTTGAACTTCAAAATGTATCAGTTAATTTGGAACGTTTGTTGGAAGACATTGCAAATTCATTTGAATATAGACTGGTGGAAACAAACAATAAAATTAAAATAACCATTGATAATCATGTGCCCGAACATATCATATGTGATAATGTTAGGCTTTCCCAAGTCTTAATCAATTTAATTGGGAACAGTATCAAGTTCACAACCAATGGAAACATTGATTTAAGGGTAATCCTGTTAAGTTTAGATGCCAAAAATGTAGGATTAAGGTTTGAAGTTGAAGATAATGGCATTGGTATACCCAAAGACAAATTTGATAGTATTTTCGATAATTTTTCGCAACTAAAGGATAGTAATGTGAATTACAAAGGTACTGGTCTTGGACTTTCTATAACTAAAAATTTAGTGGAGCTATTCAACAGTAAAATAAACTTGAAAAGCACTGAAGGTATTGGAACAACGTTTAGTTTCGAGGTGGATTTTGAAATAGAAAAACAAGCAACAACGGTTTCTGATCATGAGAGATCAAGAAATGCTTTGGAAGTGCCTGAGGAAAAGTATGAAATCTTAATAGCCGAAGACAACAAAATAAACCAAGTGGTAACCAAAAATTTGTTGGAGAAAAAGGGTTACTCATGTACCATTGTTCAAAATGGTAAAGAGGCTCTGCAGGAAGTAAGCAGTAAGAATTATGACCTTGTGCTCATGGACATTAATATGCCTGTTATGAGTGGAAATGAGGCTACCCAAGCGATTAGGGAGTTTAACGCTGCCATACCAATTATTGCTTTAACTGCAGCGGATATTGATGAGATTAAAATGATGTACAAAGGTGTAGGTTACACTGATGTGGTTATAAAACCATTTGACAACTATGAGTTTTTCCATGTGATAGCTACCCATATCCAAAACTATAAAGGAGGGGGAAGATTAAATCTTAACATAGCATCATAGTGGATTTTTGCTAAAGTTTTCTACTAATGGTCAAACCATCCCGAATGGGCAAAACAACGGTTTCGACTCTAGGGTCTTCTTTTAATAGTTTGTTGTATTCAATAAGAGCAGGTGTTGAGGTATCGTCTTTCTTAAATTTGGTTTCTAAAACTTTTCCGCTCCAGAGTACATTATCCGATAAAATAATACCGCCAACATTTAGTTTGTTTATGATGGCCTCAAAATAGTTTGAATAGTTTTCTTTATCGGCATCAACAAAAATTAAATCGTACATTTTATTGAGTTTGGGAATAATATCCAAAGCATCACCAACATGTTGGAGGATTTGGTGCCCAAATTCAGATTTTTCAAAATATTTTCTTTGAAAATCAAACAGTTCTTCGTTGATGTCAATAGTGTCCAATTCGCCATTCTTTTGCATACCTTCAGCCAAGCATAATGCAGAATATCCTGTATAAGTGCCTATTTCCAGAATATTTTTTGGATTAACCAATTTTGAAATCATACTCAATAATCGGCCTTGGTAATGCCCACTTAACATGCGTGGTTGCAATATTTTTTGGTAAGTTTCTCTACTTAATTGCTGCAGTAATTCTGGCTCATCTTCAGAATGGGCTACTACATATTCATCTAAATCTTCCGGTAAAAAGTGCATTAACTCAATATTCTGTTGATTAATTTTTCTTTGGCTTTTTGGTCATCACCACAAAGCCATTGTATCACGTTGTCTTCCCAAATGGCATCATAATCATCTTGATTTATTATTTTTCTTTCCAAGGCCAAATCCAATATTTTTCCTGGATAAGACGATTGTTTGGCACTTTCCATTTCACCAAGTGGATAAGGGTCATCCAATCCCATAAGCACTTGTTTTGCTCCTTGATTTTCAATAAGAAGTTTTAACGAACCTGTATCGTGCACCAATGTATCAAAGAATATGTTTTTGTGCCCTACTGCTTTTCTTGGGTGGTGTTTGCCCTCAAACAAATCGGGTCTTCCATCAAAGCCTTGTATGCGCCTGCCCAAGTTAATTTGCGCCAATTGTCCACCATGGGCAAAACATGTGCGCATATTTGGGTATTTTTCTTGGTAGCCATTTAAGGTTAAAAAATGATAGGCGTCCGCACATTGGGCCAGCATCCAAATAAGATGGAAACGCCACGAAGTGTTTTCCAATTTTATGAATTTTTCACCGTCATACGGGTGAATTTCAACAGCCAAATTGTATTTACTCGCCAGCTCAAAAATAGGTTCATTTTCTTCGTCAAAAATACAGCGCCATGTACCAATGGTATCCATGTAATGCGTTGGCAAACATAAAAGTTGCATGCCATGGGTCTCCACACAACGTTCAATTTCCCAACAAGCACTTCTAACAAAACCGGGATGTACCACAAAACCACAGGTGAATTTGCTTGGGTGCTCATGCTGAATACGTGCATTAAAATCGTTTTGAAAGCGAAGTGCTTTTTTCATCTCTTCCACACGCAAACCATTTCCGTACAATTGTGATAGATTCAATACAACGGCATGGTCAATTTTGTAACGCTCCATCCATTCCAATTTTTCGTGAAGAAAGAAACTGGAATCCGTAACCGGTCTGCTCCAGTCTTTTTGAAGCATGAACTTTCGGTCTTTGTCCACCCAAAAAATACCCTTTTCTCGCATATATTCGGGAATTTCCTCGGGATAGGGAAGTAAGTGTGAGTGACCATTTATTCTGAGTTTACGCATTTCCATAGTCATTATTGCGAGGCATTTGCCGTGCAATCTTTATAATTAAATTAAGAGATTACTTCGCCATACAATCTTGTAATTACGAATGTAAATGATTAATCAATTTTAACTTTCTTTGGTGGTTGCATAACCGCCCCACAATTTGGGCAAGTGCGTTTTTCTTGGTCACCATAATATTTATCGAAAATTTTGGGCATATCGGTCTCAATATTGTCCAATGTGAAATCCTCACCGTATAATTTTGTATTGCAGTTTTCACAAAACCAAAGGAGGGCGTCACGCATGCCTTTAGGGCGCTTATATTCAATAACCAACCCAACAGTATTGGCGCCACGCTGTGGGGAATGTGGTACTTTTGGGGGCAATAAATAAATATCGCCTTCTTTGATGTGAACGTCTTTTGGAGTGCCATTATCAATTATTTTAAGAACAATATCACCTTCAATTTGATAGAAAAATTCGGGAGTTTCATTGTAATGATAATCCTTTCTGCTGTTGGGCCCACCAACCACCATAACAATAAAATCGGCATCTTTCCAAACCACTTTATTTCCAACAGGTGGCTTCAAAAGGTGTCTGTTTTCTTCAATCCAATCTTTAAAATTTAATGGAGAAACTAACTTGCTCATAGTTTATTTTTTTGTGCGTTACCACAGGGGTCGGGCTTTACGTTATTAGTTTTGGCTCGATGCTTGCCTCGCCAAAAGCTATCCACTACAATCACTAACGCAGATTAAGATATAAAGTTACAAACTTTTTGTGCGACCACCATCAACCGGAACATTAATTCCGTTCACATAACTAGCAGCCTCACTGGCCAAAAAAGTGATGACATTTGCTGTTTCTTCTGGTTTAGCAAAGCGTTTGGCAGGGGCGTAGCTTTTCATTATTTCGGTCATTTCTTCTATCGTTTTGTCTTCATGAGAGGCCTTAATTTTTATAATTTCAGCCAAACGTTCGGTTTCGGTAAAACCAGGCAGCACATTGTTCACTGTAATGCCAAAGGCTCCAAGTTCTACAGACAATGTTTTGCTCCAATTGCCCACGGCTCCCCTAATGGTATTGCTAACACCCAAACCAGGAATAGGTTCTTTTACAGAAGTAGAAATGATATTAACAATCCGACCAAAACCTTCAGCTTTCATAAATGGAATGGTGGCCTGTGCCAACACATGGTTGCACTTTAAATGCATGGTGAATGCATTGTCAAATTCATCCAAACTCGCCGTCAAAATTTCGCCGCTTCTGGGACCACCTGTGTTATTTATGAGGATATGGAAGCCATGGTTTCTCTCAATAAACTTAATCACTTGTTCTTGCAAATCCCTAGGGTTTGCAAAATCGGCAACAATGTAGCTGTGGTTTTTTGGTTGTGGTAACTCAGCCAAAACTTCTTTTAATTTTTCTCTATTACGGGCAACCAAAGTAACGTTAACGCCTTCAGTAGCCAATGCCATAGCGGTTGCTTTTCCAATACCTTGTGTGCTGCCACATACTAGGGCATTTTTGTTTTTAATATTTAAGTCCATATTTCAGTCATTCCTGCAAAGGCAGTAATCTTTTAGATTTTGTTCAATTTATCAATATAATAGGCTGTCAATATTTTATACAAACATTTTTAGCCTCTGTAAAAAACCGCAAGGCTTCAAAGCCACCTTCACGACCAATGCCACTCGCTTTTATACCACCAAAAGGTGTACGTAAATCACGCATCATCCAAGTATTTACCCAAATGATTCCCACTTGTAATTGGTTGCTCATGCGCATGGTTCGTTTTAAATCGTTCGTCCATAATGTGGCAGACAAACCATATTTTACATCATCGGCCGTTTGTAAAACTTCATCTTCACTCTCAAATGGCATTAGGGTAACTATCGGGCCAAATATTTCTTCTTGGTTTAGCCTACAATCATTGGTTTTTACCTCAATTACGGTTGGTTCAAAATAATAGCCATCTTCAAAACCTTTTAAGGTTACTTTTTGTCCTCCACAAAGCATTTTGTTTCCTTCGTTTTTTGCAATTTCTATATAATCCATGATCTTTTCCAAATGCGGTTTTGAAACCAATGCACCAATATCAGTCGAGTGTTCAGAAGGATGTCCAACTTTTAATAGTTTTACTTTTTCAACAAAATCAACTTTAAACTTATTGTAAATAGTCGATTCCACAAAAATACGACTCCCACACAAACAAATTTGTCCTTGGTTTGAAAACGATGAGCGCAACGTTGTTTCCAGCATATGTTCATAATCGCAATCAGCAAAAATTATGTTTGGATTTTTTCCACCAAGCTCCAACGACAGTTTTTTGAACATTGGCGCAGCCGTTCTTGCTATATGGGCTCCCGTTGCCGTACCTCCGGTAAAACTTATGGCTTTTATGTCGGGATGTTCAACAATAACTTGTCCGGTTGTTGTTCCCAATCCGTGAACAATGTTTAAAACACCCTTTGGTAAGCCTGCTTCATTACAAACTTCTCCTAACAAATAAGCTGTCATAGGGGTAATCTCGCTGGGTTTTGCCACTACGCAATTGCCTGTAGCGATGGCTGGGGCTATTTTCCAAGTAAATAAGTAGAGTGGAAGATTCCAAGGTGAAATACAGCCCACAACCCCAATGGGTTGCCTTAACGTATAATTGATGGCATTTTGACCAACACTTTCGTGACTTTCACTAGCAAATTGCGTGATGGCATTGCCAAAAAAGCGAAAGTTACTTGCTGCCCTTGGAATATCAACAAACTTGGCTAAACTCAAGGGTTTGCCATTGTCTTTGCTTTCAGCTTCTGCAAATCGGTCTAGATTTACTTCTAGGAGTTCAGAGATTTTAATTAAAATCCTATTACGCTCGTCCAATGTGGTTTCAGACCAAATTGGAAATGCAGATTTTGCAGCAATGTATGCGTTTTCAACATCTTCTTTGGAGGAATTTGGTATTTTGCCGTAAACTTCACCATTGGCTGGACAAAAATTGTCAATCCATTCATTGTTTAAAGGATTGTGAAAACTCCCATTTATATAGTTTTGAATGTTCATTTCTTATGGGCAACCACCTTAATCTCCACCAATAAATCAGGATGAGGTAATTGATGTACGGCCACTGTTGTGCGCGTTGGCCCTGTTTCAGCATTAAAAAACTCGGCATAGGCATTATTGTAGCCGGCAAAATCGTTCATATTTACCAAAAATGTAGTAACATCCACAGCGTCTTTTAAACTGGCGCCCACAGTCCGTAAGTTGCTGTTGATGTTTTCCAAAACTTCACGGGTTTGAACTTCAATGTCCAGATGTTTTGTGCCCATGTCGTCAATCATTTTTACCCCAGCAATTGAATTGTCTGGTTGTCTGGAACTAGTGCCAGATACAAAAATAAAATCGCCCACCACTTTTACAGGTGGGTAAGCGCCTCGTGGTTTTACTATATTGCTCATAACGTTATTTTAATCCCGCAATTCTATCATCTTCTAGAATGGCTTCGGTTTCTTTCATTACTTTTTCCAGTGTTGATTTTAAATCATCTTCAAGGCTTATCTCATCATTGGTTAAAAGATTTAAAATGGCCTTGTCTTGGGCTCTTCCACGAAGCATGGCTTCTCTGTAACCTATATTTTCGTTGAAGGTCACTAACGAATATTTTGACGAATACCCATTGGGAAATTCCTTTTCTAAAGCCATTTCTAATTTACGCTTTTTTTGGAAAATAGGGTAAGCAACATGGTCCTTCATTTCATGAAAATTATCGATTGCCAAATCTGCTATTGCATCGGTATTCTTTTTGCGGTTGCTTTCATAGGTTTTAAAAATTTGCTCCCAAGTTTCTAAATTTTGGCCTAAAACTTTGTCAAATTCAACCACGTCCTCAAAGGAAGCATTCATGCCTTGACCATAAAAAGGAACGATGGCATGGGCCGCATCACCCATTAAAAGCGTGTTGCCTTTATAATGCCATGGTGAGCATTTTATGGTGCCCAAAGGGGAGGTCGGATTTTTGAAAAAGTCATCTAAAAGATTGGGCATGAGGGCCAAGGCATCGGGGAATTCTTTTTTGAAAAATTCCAAAACACTTTTTTCGGTATTTAAATTATTAAAATTGTATTCGCCATCTTCATATCTTAGGAACAGGGTGACCGTAAAACTGCCATCCAAATTTGGAAGGGCAATAAGCATAAAATCTTTACGAGGCCAAATATGCAAAGCATTTTTATGGGTTTTAAAATCTCCTTTTTCATCGGGTAAAATACTTAATTCCTTATAGCCATGTGTTAAATAATCTTGCGAAAAACTGAACAAAAACTTTTTGCCTAAATAATAACTTCTGCGCATGGCAGAACCTGCGCCATCGGTGGCAATGATAATATCCGCATCTTCAACAAATTCTTTTTTGGTTTCGTAATCTTGAAATAAAGCCGTTGTTTTTTCAAAATCTACCGATTTACATTTCTGGTTGAAGTAAATATTTACGCTTTTGTGCTTTTCGGCTTCGGTTAAGAGCAAGGCATTCAAATCGCCGCGCGATATTGAATTAATGAATTCGTAATCCCGTCCGCTGTAATTGGATTGAAAAGTGTTCCCGTGAATATCATGAATCATGCGTCCGTTCATGGGAATACAGAGCAACTTGACTTGTTCTTCCAACCCGACAAGTTTCATGGCTTTATTGCCACGGTCTGAAAATGCCAAATTTATAGAGCGCCCAGCACTGATGTTTACTTTACGTAAGTCTGGACGTTTTTCATAAACTGAAACATTGTAACCCCTTTGGCCCAACCGCAATGCCAAAAGACTTCCACAGAGTCCTGCGCCAATAATGATTATATTTTGTTGTTTGTCTGTCATATTTGTCATTCCTGCACAGGCAGGAATCTATTTTAGTTTAAATTATGAATGGATTCCGTAGCACACTTCGACTGCGCTCAGTGGGACAGTGCGGAATGACGAGTCAATTTAAAGTTTTTTTTAATTTTTGAATTTCTTCATATGATAATCTCATACCTCGTAAATTTAACCGTTGTTCTTTCCCTTCATCGTCAAAAAACCAAAGCGAATCATCATTGGAGTTAAATTTGATTTTAGAGAAGTCAGAGTACTTTGAATTTTTAATCAATATATTCTTAATAAGACATACAATTCTCTTGTCGGTTATTAAAAAATAATCTTTGTCTCTATATCGAATGAGATTTATCAATCCAAAAATTGTATTATCCCAAAATCCAGATTCTGAATTTTTGTTAATGAAAAAAATGTTTTTCTCATTTTCAAGAATTGAATTTATATATATGCGGCTGTTCATTTATAAAATTTCTTTCAATTTCTCGACCAATCGGTAAACATCTTCAAATGAATTATAAAGAGGCACGGGCGCACATCTTATAACATCGGGCTCTCGCCAATCACTTATTATACCACTTTCAGTCAATTTTTCATGCAAGGTTTTATCTGCATTTTTCACTTGAATGGAAAGTTGGCAACCGCGCTCTTTAGGATTAATTGGCGTGATAATTCTAATGGTATCTTCGCCCAATTGTTTCAATAAAAACTCAAAATAGCCCGTTAGCTTTTTTGACTTGGCAATGATCTTTTCAATGCCTACCTCATGAAACATATCCAAGGATGCTTTTATGGCCGCCATGGATAAAATAGGCGGATTACTTAACTGCCAACCCTCAGCACCTGGCAATTGATTATATTCGCCACGCATGTTAAAACGTGTTTGTTTGTTGTGACTCCACCAACCGGCAAAACGGTTGAGCTTTTTATTGTAAGCATGCCGTTCGTGCACAAAACACCCAGCCAAACTACCAGGACCGGAATTCAAGTATTTATAGGTACACCATGCGGCAAAATCGGCTCCGGAATCGTGAAGGTTCAATGCTACGTTTCCTGCCCCGTGGGCACAATCAAAACCAACTTTACAGCCGTAATGGTGTCCGAGTTTTGCAATGTGTTTCAAATTGAAAGACTGCCCCGTGTAATAATTGACGCCGCCTACCATAATCAGGGCGATTTCCTGGCCATGATTTTTTAAAATGGCTTCTAAATCTTCATAATTTAAAAGTTCCTCGCCTTTTCTAGGTTTCCAAAGAATTAACCCTTCCTCGTCATCAAACCCATGATGTCTTAACTGCGATTCCACGGCATATTTATCAGACGGAAACGCATCGCTTTCAATCAAAATTTTATAACGGGTATTGGTGGGTTGGTAAAACGATACCATTAAAAAATGAAGGTTCGCCGTAAGGGTGTTCATCACTACAACTTCAATGGGTTTTGCACCCACAACTTCTGCCATGCTATCGGTTAAAAACTCGTGGTAGGGCAACCAAGGTGTTCTGCCTTCGGTGTGACCTTCAACACCTAAATTTGCCCAATCTTCAAGCTCTTGGTTTACGTAGGCTTTTGTGGTTTTTGGCTGAAGACCCAAAGAGTTCCCAGTCATGTAAATCAAATTGTTTCCAGACTTGTCTTTTGGAATATGGAATTGATTTCTAAAGGGCGCCAATTCATCCATTTGGTCTTGTTGTTTGGCAAATTCAAGCCCCAATTTATAGTCGAGCAATGTGAAAAGTTTTTCGGTTTCTTACAAAAATAAGCATTCTAAAGTTACAAACGAAGAGGGAAAAGCAACAGAAAAAAGATGGCATTTTTTTGTATATTTAGTAAAACTTCAACATTATGGCTATGGAAAAAACTAAAGAATACTCAAACGGCGAAGTGACGGTTGTTTGGGAGGCTAAAAAATGCATCCATTCAGGAATTTGCGTTAAAGGGTTGCCCAAGGTATTTAGGCCACAGATGCGTCCATGGGTGAGCATAAATGAGGGCACCACGGAGGATATTATTAACCAGGTAACCCAGTGTCCATCGGGTGCCTTAAGTTATTATATGAACGGACCTGCCAATGACAAAGCGGCCTCCATTGAAGCCAAAGTAGAGCTTTTAAAAGATGGGCCATTGTTGGTGCACGGCATTATCAAGGTCATTGGTGCCGATGGTTCTACCGAGGTAAAAGATAAAACCACGGCTTTTTGCAGATGTGGTGCTTCAAACAATAAACCGTATTGTGATGGTACACACAGAAAAGTTGAATTTAAGGGATAAATTCGCAATTTATAGAAATGAAAAAGCGCTTGGGCCATTGGTCCAAGCGCTTTGATATATATAGGCGCAAATGCGGAATATTTCTTCTGTGATTTAAATACGCATGAACTAAGTCTTTAGATGTTTTTGTTAATAACTTATTCAAAAACCACATGCACGTCAGTAAAACCTAAACTCCAATTATTTTGCGGGTTTTTATGGTCCAGTGCAATTTTAATGCCATTAAAATCTTGGTAGTGTTCAAAAGTGTTTGTTAAAGAAGGTTCTTTTTGGTTGCCTCTTCTAAAAATCCATTCTTTAATGAGGTAATCGTCACCAAAATAAATATCATAGGCATCACCAGGCGTGTAGCCACCTTCGTTGGAGTAGCTCAGGGTAATTTTATTCAGTTCGGTTTTACCAATCGGTGCAATTTCTTTTATCGGTTCCGAAATGGATGCGCTTTTATCCCAAACCAATTGAAACGGAATCAATAGCCAAAATTTATCGTTAATAAAGGCTCTATCGGCATTTAGTGATAGGCTATCTACACTTTTTCTGTTGTAATTGATGGTGTCGCTTGCAGTTATAAGAGTAACGTCGTTTGTTTTAGGGCTCCATGTCCAATGCCGTTTTCCATTGAAATTAAAAGTTATCTCCAAAACATTTTTCCAGTGCTCAAAACCATGGGCTTTGGCAATTTTTTTTTTCACAGGCATTTCTTTTTCAATAGATTGGCGTTCAAGTTTTTGCTTGCATCCTATGAAAAGGAATAGGGCAAAGCCGAGGTAAATGGCATTTTTCATAACTAAAAATTTTATTAAAGATACAATAAATTATACCTTTTGATTTTTACTTTGAAAGCGTCAAAATAAAATTATGGCTACAATAATTTTAACGCTCTTCTTTCAACAACTCTTTAGGGAATTTAGCCTTAAATCGGTTTAGCCTTGGTATGGATACATTTTGTATATAAGGGTTGTTTGGGTGAAGTTTTTCGTAATCTTGATGGTAATCTTCGGCTACCCAAAACTTTTGGAAGGGGTAAACCTCGGCAGCAATGGTGGCATTAAGTTTTTTGGCCAATTCGGCTTTCTTCTTTAAAATGATTTCTTTTTGTGCCTCATTTTGGTAAAAAATTATGGAACGGTATTGTGACCCTCTGTCGTTACCCTGTCCGTTAACCTGTGTTACGTTTTGCGAGGCAAAATACACATCAACCAAAGTTTCAAAACTTACTTTTTCGGGGTCGTAAATCACTTCAACAGCCTCGGCGTGGCCTGTTCTACCTGTGTTGCTGGCCGCATAGGTTGGGTTTTCGGTATGCCCACCAGAATATCCGGAAATAGATTCCTTAACCCCTTTTACGCTTTCGTAAATGGCCTCGACACACCAAAAACATCCACTGGCAAAATAGGCTTTGGTCAAGCCATTTTCCATGGGTACTTGAACGGGTTGGGCATTTGTAATAGCCTCTTGTTTCTTTTTGTTTTGAGCCGAATTCTGGCAACTAAATATTAAGGTTACGATTAAAAGGGTGATTAAATTTTTCATGGGTTTAGATTTCTTGTTCTAAATAGACGAAAAAAGTGTGTAAACCTTAAATAAAAAAGCCTTCAAAATTAATTTTGAAGGCTTTTGATATGTTTTGAAGAAAACCTGTTAGTTTAATTTAGCAAACAGTTTATCCATTTTTTCTTTTTCTTCTTCAGCCAAAACAGGGTCCACTAAAATACGGCCACTGTGTTCGTCTGTTATTACTTTTTTACGAGAAGCAATTTCAACCTGTATTTGCGGTGGAATGGTAAAGAAAGACCCTCCAGAAGCACCTCTTTCAATAGGCACAACGGCCAAACCATTTTTTACATTGGTTCTAATTCTGGTATATGCTGCAATTAAACGGTCTTCAATCTGATCTTTGTACTCTTCAGATTTTTCCAAAAGGGCTTGCTCTTCCTTTTCGGTTTCTGCCAAAATAGCATCCAATTCACCTTTTTTATGTTTTAGGTGGTTTTCACGCTCTTTTAAACGCTCTTTGGTTTCAGCAATAACCTCTTTTTTCTGCTCTATTTGGGCTTTAAATTCCTTAATGTGCTTTTCAGCTAATTCAATTTCTAATTCCTGAAATTCAATTTCTTTGGTCAAAGAGTTGTATTCCCTGTTATTTCTAACATTTTTTTGTTGCTCACCATACTTTTTAATTAAAGCCTTAGATTCTTCAATTAAATTTTTCTTGCTTGCAATATCATGGTCTATGACTTCCAAACCGGCAACCAGTTTTTCCAATCTTATGTTTAATCCAGCAACTTCATCTTCTAAATCGCGAACTTCCAATGGCAGTTCTCCACGAACATTTCTAATTTCATCTATACGGGAATCAATGAGTTGTAAATCGTAAAGCGCCCTTAAACGCTCCTCCACAGTAGCTTCTTTCTTTTTAGCCATACTTTAAAAATACTTAACGGGATTTGTATTTGTCTTTGATAAAATGATTGCAAAATTAGTAATTTTTTTTGTAAGATATGCCACTAAAAGATTTTTTGTGAACTGCTCACTTTCATAATGCCCAATATCGGTTAAAAGAATGGAATTTTCGGCCTGAAAAAAGTCGTGATATTTTAAATCCGCCGTCACAAAAACATCAGCACCAATTGCTTTTGCGGCTTGAATAGCAAAACTGCCAGACCCACCTAACACGGCTATTTTTTTTATTTTTTTACCAAGAAATACTGAATGCCGAATAAGCCTTGTGTTCATTTTTTGTTTTAAGTAATTCAGGAAATCTGCTTCATCCATTGGTTTCTCCAACTCGCCAACCATTCCCATGCCAATATTTTGGTTTTTGTTTTCTAGGGTGGTGACTTCGTATGCCACTTCTTCGTAAGAATGCGCTTCAAAAAGGGTTTTGATGATTTCAGATTCTAAATGTTTGGCAAATGTTACCGTAATTTTGGTCTCGGCTTCAGTGTGAATGGAACCTTTTTGTCCTTTTGTTGGGTTAGAGCTCTCATTGCCGTTAAAAGTGCCGTAACCTTCTACGTTAAAACTGCAATCATCATAATTGCCTATGCTACCGGCACCTGCTTCAAATAAGGCTTTCCGAAGGTTTTCGGCTTCATCTTTTGGTACATAGGTGGTCAATTTTTTTATGGTTTTACTTTGAGGTATTAAAATGCGTTTGTTGGTGAGTTCAAGTTGATTGCAAATCATGTCATTGACGCCCTGTAATGCATTGTCTAAAGCAGTGTGCATGCTGTAAATAGCGATATCATGTTTAAGAGCTTTCATCACCACGCGCTCCACATAGCTTCTTCCCGTGAGTTTTTT
Source organism: Tamlana flava (assembly GCF_041287255.1). NCBI lineage: Bacteria > Pseudomonadati > Bacteroidota > Flavobacteriia > Flavobacteriales > Flavobacteriaceae > Tamlana > Tamlana flava. The sequence goes on along the minus strand of NZ_JBGGTX010000001.1, from coordinate 840,349 downwards.
TAAACCTTTAAAAATTATGGGGTGAAAGCTCACAATAAGGTTACATCGTTCCTGAATGGCCTCATCTACAACTGTTTCAAGCGTATCTAAAGTGACCAAAACACCTGTGACTTTTGCATTTTTATTGCCCACTAAAAGTCCAACATTGTCAAAATCTTCGGCATAAGCCAAAGGTGCAAGATCTTCCAAATGGTTTATGACGTCTTGTACAATCATAATTATTTAAGTTTTACTTCAAAGATAAAATAATTACTTTCGCTGAGATGAAAATTATCCGATACATATTGCTTCCCGTAGTGCCTATTTATTATTTGGTGACTTGGCTGCGTAATACATTGTACGATTTAGGGATTAAAAAATCTGTTTCTTACGACTTTCCTGTGATTTGTGTCGGGAATTTAAGTGTGGGTGGAACGGGTAAAACCCCTATGATTGAATATTTAGTCAACCTTTTAAAAGATGAACACAACATTGCAACCCTAAGTCGGGGTTACAAACGAAAAACCAAAGGTTTTCAGTTAGCCAATGAAACGTCTACGGTCGAAACTTTAGGCGATGAGCCTTTTCAGTTTTATAACAAATTTAAAGATGATATTTTGGTGGCCGTGGATGCCAACAGAAGAAATGGTGTTGAAAATTTAAAGTCTTTAGAAAATGCGCCAAAAGTTGTTTTGCTAGATGATGCGTATCAGCATCGAAAAGTAAAGGCGGGTTTTAATATTTTGTTGACTACCTATAGCAACCCATATTTTAAAGATTTGGTTTTGCCAACTGGAGACTTAAGGGAGCCAAGAAATGGTGCAAAGCGCGCCAGCATTGTTGTGGTTACAAAATGCCCCGAAAGTTTAAGCGACTCGGAAAAGGCAGATATTATAAACCACATAAATCCTGAAGCGTATCAGCATGTATTTTTTAGTTCTATTGGGTATTCTGAAATCGTTTTTTCCAATGACAAAACACTAAATATTGAAAAACTTAACCGTTTTACCCTTGTAACAGGAATTGCCAATTCTACACCATTAGTTAAGTTTTTAAAGGACAAAAAACTAGATTTTGAACATTTGAATTTTAAAGATCACTATAATTTTACTTCAGGTGATATTGATGAGCTTTGTAAAAAAGATTTGATTTTAACTACCGAAAAGGATTATATGCGTTTGAAACAATACATGTCTTTAAAAGCAAAATTGTTTTATTTGCCCATTCAGGTTGTTATTGATGACAATCTAAAATTTAATAAACTTATTCAGGATTTCGTTAGGCGCTCGTAGAGGTTCCTTTTTTGCCAGCCAAGGCGTTGTAGAGTTTCTTCTCAAACTCCTCCTGTTTAAAGGGTTTTGGAATAATATCGGTAAAACCAGCTTCTTCAAACTCGTGCATTTTATCTTCAATGGTTACTGCCGTGAGTGCAAAAATGGTCAATTCCTTATCAAACGATCGTACAATTTTTGTGGCTTCAATACCACTAATGCCAGGCATGTGAATGTCCATTAAAACAATGTTGTAATTATTGGCTTTTATTTTTTCAACAGCGGCTTCACCATTATCAACAATATCACATTTAAGCTCCATTTTGGTCAAGATTTTCTTGGTAATCATTTGGTTGATTTTATTATCTTCAACCACCAAAATCTTAATATTACTTAAATCTATATCTTCTATGTTGCCATTGAAATAAGTGACTTTGTTTTCTTTACCTTCTTTAATCGTTGATTTTTCAAGAGGTATTTCAAAATAGAAAGTGGTACCTTTTTCCAATTCACTCTTTACGTAAATCTTACCTTTTAAAATATCTATTAAACCTTTAACGATTGAAAGACCAAGTCCTGTGCCGCCATATTTACGGTTAATTTGAATAGAGCCTTGGGAGAAACTCTCAAACATATTGTCTTGTTTTTCTTGGCTGATACCAATACCATTATCCTCTACTTCAAAACGTAAGGTGTAGGTTTTGCCGGCTTCTTCAATTTTGTAAACACGTATCCAGATATCGCCGTCTTTGGTAAATTTGATGGAGTTACCGATTAAATTGATTAGGATTTGGGATATTTTAAGTTGATCTGCAATGAAGTTTTCAGGTAAATCTTTATCGTACTCAAAATGCATTTTAACGCCATTGTCTTGGGCTGAATTGTTCAGCGCCAAAATAATGTTGTTTATTTTCTTTTTTAAGTTGAAAGGCTCTGGCTCAACTTCAACTTTATTGGCTTCAATTTTATTGATTTGAAGGATGTCGTTGATAAATGTAAGTAGATAATCACCAGAAAATTTCAATGATTTTAGATGTTGAATTTGTTCTGGTTTTGGATTTTCATCTAAAAGCATGTTACTTAAACCCGTAACGGCATACAAGGGTGTACGTAATTCGTGCGTTACCGTGGATAAGAAATTTGCTTTAGTTTTTGATGCTAACTCAGCTTTTTCTTTAGCAACAATAAGCTCTGCATTCTTTTTGTGGAGCATGTTGTTGGTTTTTAGCCTAATGTTGTTGTTTTTGTACAATGACAAGGTTAAAAGCGATAAAATAGTAATTAAGGCAACACTTAGAATAGATGTCAGTGTCTGTAAATTATTAGTGTCTTCAGCTTTTTCCAGTTCTTTGGAATAAAATTTGTTTTTTTCAATTTCCTCGCTCAAAAGGTATTGTGCCTCTTGGTTTCTTGGTGAGTTAATTCTCGTTATACTTCTAATGGAATCTGAAAGTTTCACATAAGCCTGTAAATAATCTCTGGAAGCCTTATAATTTTCTTTGTTCTTATAAAGATTGCTCAATACAAAATAGCCGTCATTTAAAATACTGGTGAACTCATTGGTTTTTGCAATTTGAACGCTTTCATGAGCTATTTCCAATGCTCTATCGTTGTTGCCCAATTTCTCATAAATTTTAGCCTGATTGATAAGTGCATTGCTCAATGTTTTTTTGAAATCGTAGTTTTTGGCGATGGCCAAAGATTGTTCAATAACGTCTCTTGCTTTTTTATAATCTTTTAAAGCTTCATAAACCTTGCCTTCTTGAAGTAACGCTTCTGCTAAAAATTCATTGAGGCCTTCTTCTTCAAACTTTGATTTAGCAGCGGTATATGAGTCGAGCGCCGAGTAATAATCTTTTTTGGCTGAATAAACATCGCCAAAAGTTTTGTAAGATGTGCCTAGATTTTTATTGTCATTAATATTTCGCTGAACTTCAATAGCACTGGTTAGAGAATTAATAGCTTGGTCTTCTTCCTCAATGATGAGTTGTAGGCGTCCCTTTAATCCATAAATTAAGCCAATACTTTTTTTAAGGTCAGCTTGTTGGGCTAATTCCAGAGCTTCGTCGAGGTTTTTTTTCGCCTTGAAATAATTAAAATTATCAAGCTCTGCCTGGGCCTCAGCTATGCGGTAGTTGATATTATTTTGCTTTAACTCAGGGTCGTTATCGATGGTTTTTTGCGATAATGCACTAAGGCTGAACAGCAAAATGAGTATATATATGTAGTTCTTAATTTGGGACATAATTCAAACTATTGTGGACAAATATAATTATTTTATCGATAAAACGCACTTTTTTTCCGATAAATTACATATTAAGTCAATAATTCGGCTAGAATAGCCAGTTTCATTGTCATACCAACCTATGATTTTTACCATTTTTCCGATAACGGAGGTCATCTGCGAATCGAAAATACATGAATGGGTATTTCCAACAATATCAATAGAAACAATTGGGTCTTCAGTGTATTCTAAAATGTTTTTAAAGTGATGGGTTGAAGCTTCTTTAAATGTTTGGTTAACTTCTTCTATTGAAACCGTTTTTTTTACGTTGAAGGTAATATCTGTTAAAGACCCATTGATAACCGGCACTCTTATTCCACAGCCTCCAATAACCTCCGACAATTCAGGAAATATTTTTGTGAGCGCTTTGGCAGCACCAGTAGTGGTAGGCACAATGGATTGCCCAGCGGCTCTAGAACGCCTTAAATCTAGATGGGGTTGGTCGTGCAGACTTTGGTCGGTGGTGTAAGAGTGCACCGTTGTTATATAAGCCTGGTCAATGCCACAAAGTTTATTGATGATGTCAATCATAGGTGCGGCATTGTTAGTTGTGCATGATGCATTTGAAATGATGGTTTCTGTTCCATCTAAAATAGTGTCGTTAACTCCTAAAACAATGGTTTTTATGTTGTCATCAATTGGAGGAACACTTAGAATGACCTGTTTTGCTCCATTATTTATATGGTATTGTAAATAGGAAGTTGTTTTAAATTTCCCTGTAGATTCAATAACAAAATCTATATTAAAGGGTTTCCAGTTGATGTCTTTTGGGTGCTTTTCATTCGATAATGCAATTATTTCTTCATTAACGATAAGGTGATTAGCATCATATGTGACTTCACCCTTAAAAATCCCGTGAACACTATCGTATTTCAATAAATGGCTTAGGGTTTTGGCATCCGCCAAATCATTTATGGCAACAACTTTTATGTTCTCATAACTTTGAAGAAGCCTAAAAACACGCCTGCCAATCCTTCCAAAGCCGTTGATAGCAACCCTAATCAAGATTAATGAATGTGTTTTTGTGCATGGTAGGAAGACCTAACCAACGCACTACTCTCTACGTGACGGAAGCCAAGTTCCAAACCAATTTCTTCGTATTCCTTAAATTGGTCTGGATTAATAAATTGCTTAACCGGTAGGTGTTTTTTACTTGGTTGAAGGTATTGGCCAATGGTTACCACGTCAACATTATTGGCTTTTAAATCGTTAAGTGTTTCAATCACTTCTTCCCGTGTTTCTCCCAAACCAAGCATGATTCCCGATTTTGTTCTACGTTGGCCTTGGGCTTTCAAATATTTTAAAACAGCCATGCTTCGGTCGTATTGTGCTTGTATTCTCACTTCGCGGGTCAATCGGCGAACAGTTTCAATATTGTGCGATACCACTTCTGGAGTTACATCAATAATTCTATCGATATGTTTTTCAATGCCCTGAAAGTCTGGAATTAATGTTTCAAGCGTGGTTTCTGGATTCATGCGTCTCACAGCCTTTACCGTTTCCGCCCACATAATGCTACCCATGTCTTTTAAATCATCTCGATCTACACTGGTTAAAACCGCATGTTTAATGTTCATGATCTTTATGGAACGCGCCACTTTTTCGGGTTCATCCCAATCAACAGATTCTGGTCTTCCCGTTTTCACACCACAAAAACCACACGAACGCGTACAAATATTACCTAAAATCATAAAGGTGGCGGTTCCCTCTCCCCAACATTCACCCATATTTGGGCAGCTTCCCGAAGTACATATGGTATTCAGTTTGTATTTATCAACCAATCCGCGCAGTTCAGTGTACTTTTTGCCTGTTGGAAGCTTTACACGAAGCCATTTTGGTTTTGGTTGACGTACTGGTAATATATTTGAAGCTGTTTCCGTGTTCATGTCTCTAAAATATAGGAAGCAAAGATACGAAGTATTCTTTTAAATGAACCCTATAAGGTGGTTAGATACCAAATGCTAAATCCTACTAAGAAAACGATTCCGAGTACACTTAAAACATGAATATATCCTGAAGGTCTCCACGCTTCTGGGGTGTGTTTGCTCGATATTAATTTGTAATTGATAATCGCATAAAATGGAGCTGTGATAAAAGATAATATGGTTGCTATTTGAATTAAAAGGCCCATTTCTGAAGCCAAAAACAGAAAGATGCAAATGGTACCAATGGAAAGCAAGGTTATCCAAAAAGCATAATTGAATTTTGAAGCATTTTTGAACAATAATTGGGTGGTTTTTTCCATGGATCTCGGCGATGCATCTAGAGTGGTTAGTGTTGTACTGAACATGGTTGTAAAAGCTGCAATGCCAATGATAATATAAGCCCAGTCTCCAAGATTTGTGGTGTACATGCCAATTAACTGTCCAGAAAAAACCGAGGCAGAATTGCTGAACGTTTCTCCACTATGATACATAACCAACGTCCCCAAAAGAACAAACCCAACGCCTAAAAAAATGGTGCCCAAATACCCAACGTTAAAATCGAATAATGCTGATTTGGTATTGTATTGCTGCGTTTCCTTGTTTTTTTCTATGGACCATAGTGACTGCCATACTGCAATGTCCAAAGGTGCTGGCATCCATCCCATAAAGGCTATTAAAAATGAAATTTCCAATGTGTTTTCTGGAAGTACTTGATGCAGTGATACTGCATTTTCGTTGTTGAACAATGCAATGCTCACCGCGGCCAATGTGCTAATGGTTAATGTTAGTATGATGATTTTCATTAGTCTGTCCAACAATTTGTATTTTCCGATGATCAGCAATATTAAACAGATAAAAATAATAATAATGGTCCAGGCTTCTATCCCTAAAAAATCACCAAATAGGGAAGAGGCCAACCCTGCAGTTACAATGGTTACGCCAGCCTGAATGGTAAAAATTGTAGCTAAGCTGAGTAAAAAATATGTCATTAAAATACCTTTGCCAAGTTTTTTATAGCCGTCCAGCAAACTTTCACCCGTGGCGGTAGCGTATCGTGGACCAAATTGAAAAAATGGGTATTTAAATAAATTGACTAACAATAAGGCCCAAATAAGGCCCATGCCAAAATCTGCACCAGCCCTTGTAGATTGGACCAAGTGCGATACCCCAATGGCTGCGCCGGCAAACAATAATCCTGGCCCTAAGTTCTTGAGTTTAGCTATCATTTACTTTTCTCTAATAATTTCGGCCAATAGTTTTTTCGCACGAAGCAACTTAACTTTCACGTTGTTTATGGGTTCGTCCAGCTCCTTTGAAATTTCCTTATAGCTCAATTCTTGAAAATAGCGCAGGTTTATAATTTCCTGATAGTGTGGCTTCAACTTTTTAATATCTCGAAGCAATTTCGCTAAATGTTGGTCGGTAATCAACTTATCTTCAGGGGAAGGGGATTCGTCCAAAACCTGAAATACTTCACGTTCATCTTGAGATAGCACCTGCGAAATGGAGTTTTTTTCTTTTCGAAGTAAGTCGATGTGAATGTTTTTTGAAATGGCAATAAGCCATGTTTTAAAGGTATATTGCTCATCAAAAGTTTCAATTTTATCAAATGCTTTAGAGAAAGTTTGAATGGTGATGTCCTCGGCATCGTTTTCGTTTTGGGTCCGTTTCAATTGAAAACCATAAACGTCATCCCAGTACAAATCCAATAAATAATTAAACGCCTTTTGGTCGTTTTTTTTGGCACGTTTAATGGCTTCGATTATTTCCAATGACTGGGCTTTGAGATAAGATTATTTATAAAGATAGTTAATTGTGCCATAATTAGAAAAATTTCAAGGAACGGTAAAAGCAGTAATAAATCACTTTCATTAAGCTTTTTTGATAAACTACCTAAAATGATGTATTGAATGGTGAGTCTGGCCAAAAATAACCCCAAAATGAGCGGCCATTTATATAGTGAAACAAAAAGAATCATCGCGAATAGCCAGAACAAAAGGGTTGAACTGTAAAAAATTGCCAGAAAGGCTTTGTGTTTTAACTTGTAATGTTTTGCTGTTGAAACATGACGGCGTTTTTGTTTAAACCACTCTTTAAATGTGACTTTTGGTGTGGATACCGTAAAACTTCCATTAGGAATGCATATAGCTGTATTTTTGCTAGTGGCCACCTGATTTACAAATAAATCATCGTCTCCAGAGCGCACTTTTATATGGTTTATAAACCCATTGGCTTTAAAAAATTCAGATTTTGAATAGGCCAAATTTCGCCCGACACCCATGTAAGGAGAGCCTGCCAAAGCAAACGAGAAATAATTTCCAGCTGTGATTAAGGTTTCGAACCGAACCAGTTTATTTAGTAAAGATTTCTTGATTTTAGCATAAGCACCGTAGCCCAAAACAACTGATTTTTCAGAATCAAAATGCGCGCACATCTCTTTTATCCAGTATTTTGAAACGGGTTTGCAATCGGCATCGGTAAACAAAAGATAGTCGTTTTTAGCGGCTTTAATTCCAAGTGTTAAAGCGTATTTTTTATTTCCCCAAAAGGCTTCAATACTTTTTACATCAACCACTTTAATGTTGATGTGTGCTTTTGCGAAGTCTTGCATAACCTCCAAAGTATCATCTTTCGAAGAATCATTAATTAAAACAACCTCAAAATCGGGATATTCTTGCTCAATGATTGAAGGGAGAAAACGTCTTAAATTTTCAGCTTCATTTTTAGCACAAATAATAACTGAAACGGCAATGTTTTTTGAAACAGCCTTTTGAGGCTTAAAAAAAGCCAATTTTCCAAAGACGAATACGTAAAAAATGAATTGGATAACAACTACTACGATAAATGTGAAGTAGATAAAACCAAGAAACCCCATAAATTAGTTAGGAATGTTGAGGTTCTTTACAATCGTTAAATTGGTCTGGTGTTCTGCCACAAAAGCCACAAGCTTCACCTTCTTTGTTCAACATGGGGTTTTGACTGGCACATGTACCGGCAAATTTTCCATCTTTTTTTGACCAAATTTTAATTGCAATGCCTGCAAAACCGATTCCTAAAAGTACTATGGTTATTAAAAGAAGTTTCATAAGGGTGTAAATCTTTTTACAAAGATAATGTTTTTGATCCTAAATTTTATGAAGAAGAAAATAAATGGAGCAAGTGACCAATTTATTTTTAGGTGTCTAATTATTAAATAATTACTTTAGTGAAATTCTAATCAATTAATAAACTATTTAGTCATGAAAAAATTATTTGCAGAGTTTTTTGGAACATTTTGGCTCGTTTTTGGTGGTTGTGGAAGCGCCATTTTTGCTGCTGGTTACCCAGAATTGGGTATCGGCTTTGTTGGAGTGGCTTTAGCCTTTGGATTAACTGTTTTAACTATGGCTTATGCTGTTGGCCATATTTCGGGAGCACATTTTAACCCAGCGGTATCATTGGGATTATGGGCTGGTGGAAAGTTTGAGGCCAAGGATTTGTTGGGGTATATTATTGCTCAGGTTGTTGGTGCCATTGCAGCTGCGGGTGCATTGTACCTTATTGTAACGGGTAAGTCCGATTTTGTTGATATTGGTGGATTTGCGGCCAATGGATATGGCGATTTGTCTCCTGGGGGTTATGGTATGACATCGGTTTTAATCGTGGAGTTTTTATTGACTATGTTTTTCTTATTGATTATTTTGGGTAGTACTTATGTTAAGGCGCCTGAAGGTTTTGCAGGAATAGCTATTGGTTTGGCTTTAACATTAATTCACTTAATAAGTATTCCCATTTCGAATACATCAGTTAACCCTGCCAGATCAACCAGTCAAGCGTTATTTGCGGGTGGAGAGTTTACTTCACAATTGTGGCTGTTTTGGGTAGCGCCTATTGCTGGTGCCATTGTGGGTGGATTTATTCATAAAACATTTTTCAGTAAGGAATAAAATTTACTTTATTCCATTAAAAAAGCCTCATTTTAACATTAAAATGAGGCTTTTTGTATTACTACTATTAATCTATTGTAAATTAATTTCTGCAACAGAATTCTCGGTTGATGCTACACTATTACCCCCTTTAGGCTCTATGGTAATGTTAAGTGCAAGTGCGTCTTCCATGTAAGGAATATTTTTAAGTTTTCTGTCTGCTTTGTCCAAAATACCCAAACTCACCATTTTTCCTTGCAACTCAGCCCATATTTGGTAGCATTGTTCTTCCGGTAATTCGGGTAAAGAAACTACATCAATCATCGATGTTTTTTCTTTAGGATTAATGTAAGCCACAGTTTTTAAGTCTTTGGCACGTTCATTTCCATTAATGATGTACTTTTCAGTTTCTGGGTTGTTAAGCCTTAAAAGCTGACGCATTACATTGTCAAGCATTGCGTTGTTTTTGGCAATGTCACTTCGTAAATCAAATATTTCATCTACAACTACCTGATTCTCTTTTGAGAGTTTTTGGTTTTGATTGTAGAAAATATAGGAAGTGCCGGCAAAAAGCAGCGCTGCAACACTTGCCGCAATACTGAATTTATACCATTTTTTATAAGACCTCTTTACATTTAATTCGACGACAGGAGCTTCGTCAAGTTCATCTAAAATATTATTTAAGATACCTTGTGGAGCTTCAACAGCATTCATTTTGGCAACCACTTCTAGGTTGTGTTGCAATGTGTTGTAGGCATTCTGTACTTCTGGGTATTTTGATATAAAAGACTCAACTTTTTCTGTTTCCACAGAAGTAGTTTCACCTAATAGATATTTTTCTAATAGGCCAGAATTTAAAAAAGTAGTTATTTTCGCATTCATGACGTTTTTTATTCAGGATTGTAGATTTTTTTTAATTCCCGCAATCCTATTTTTAATCTCGATTTTATAGTTCCTAACGGAATATCCAGTTCCTCACTGGCTTCTTGTTGGGTCATGCCCTCAAAAAAGAGCGCATTTATTACTATTTGGTACTTTTCATCCAAACTATTTAGATGTTTTTTTATGTCTAAAACATCTTGATTAAGTTCATCTGAATTTAATTTATATACGTTAGAAGTTTCAATTTGGACTTCGTTGCCGCTTTTGTTCTTTTGTGACCTTACCTTATCAATAGCCGTGTTGTATGCAATCCTGTATAGCCAAGTGAACAATTTGGCCTTGCTAGAATCGTATTTTTTTGAATAACGCCAAATTTTTACAAAACTCTCTTGAAGAACATCTTGGGCAGTGTCATCATCTGAAATGATTTTTTTTATGACCCCAAAAAGTGCATCGGCATAGTATTCGTACAATAACTTAATGGCTTTTTTATCGCCATTTTGTAATAATGAAACTATTTCTTTTTCTATTGCTGATACCAATTTGGCTAGTTTTGTTTAGATGTACAATGGTTGTTCATAATATCAAAGTTAGAAATTTCTTTTGAGACTATAGGATATTTACTTCGGCTTCAATGGCAATGCCAAAAAGGCGTTCTACTGTTTTCTGGATTAATTTTGAAAGATCTAAAATATCCGAACCTTTGGCTTCACCATAATTTACCAACACCAAAGCTTGTTTTTTGTGCACACCGTAATTGCCGAATCGTTTTCCCTTAAAGCCCGCTTTTTCAATGAGCCAGCCTGCAGGCACCTTAACTTCGTTATCTGAAACCGGGTATGAAGGTATATCTGAGAAGTTTTTTAAGAGGCTGTCAAAATGCGATTTTGAGATAACAGGGTTTTTAAAAAAACTACCGCTATTGCCTATTTCTTTTGGATTTGGAAGTTTGCTTTCGCGAATGGCAATGACCGCTTTTGAAATATCTTTTATTGTTGGATTTTTAATACCTTGATTTTCTAACTCAGATATAATAGTGCCATAATTTACATGACGTTTATGGCTGTGTTTGGTCAATCTAAAATCAACACTCGTGATGATAAATTTGCCTTTGGCATCTTGCTTAAAAATGGAGTTTCTATAACCAAAATTACAATCGGTTTTCGTGAACGTTTTTATGGTTTTAGATTCTAGGGGTATGGCTTCGCAAGATTCAAAAACATCTTTAAGTTCCACGCCATAGGCGCCAATATTTTGAATTGGAGCAGTACCCACGTTGCCTGGAATTAAAGAGAGATTTTCAACGCCCCCAAAATCATTATTGATACACCAAAGCACAAACTCATGCCAATTTTCACCGGCTTGGGCCCTAACCGTTACAAAGTTATCATCTTCGGATAAAACCTCAATCCCTTTTAAATTGATATGGATGACCAAACCATCAAAATTTTTAGTCAATAGCATATTACTGCCACCTCCTAAAATCAATTTGTTCGGATAATTTTGCAGCGATATAACCTCATTAAGGGCTTCAATGGTATCAACAGAAACAAAATGTTTCGCGATAACATCAATGCCAAAGGTGTTGTAAGGTTTTAAGGATATATTCTGCTTAATCTGCACTAGTCTTTGTAAACTTTAAGGGCTTCTTTTAAAATATTTACGGCTTTGATTAAACTTTCTTTGTTTAAAACATATGCAATCCGAATCTGGTTCAAACCAACTCCGGGAGTGGAATAAAATCCTCCTGCCGGTGCAACCATTACCGTTTCGCCATCAATATCAAAATCTTCTAAAAGCCATTGGGCAAAATCATCAGAATTTTTAATTGGTAATTCTGCAATGCAATAAAAGGCGCCTTTTGGGGTTGCAACTTTAATACCTTCAATTTTTTGTAATTCGGCAATTAAGGTATCTCTTCTTTCTACATATTCCTTTATTACATCATCAAAATAGCTTTGAGGTGTATCCAATGCGGCTTCACTTGCGATTTGTGCATAGGTTGGTGGACTCAATCTTGCTTGGGCAAATTTAAGTACCGTTTGCATAACCGTTTTGTTTTTTGATACCAAACAGCCAACGCGTGCACCACACATGCTATAACGTTTGGAAACAGAGTCTATTATGACAGCATGTTGATCTATACCATCTACCTGTAAAATGGAGTAATGTGAGTTTCCGTCGTAAACAAATTCTCTGTAAACCTCGTCGGCTACTAAAAATAAATCATGTTTTAAAGCCAATGCAGCTAGTTGTTCAATTTCTTCCTTGGAATATAAATAACCCGTTGGATTTCCAGGGTTGCAAATTAAAATAGCCTTTGTTTTAGGTGTAATTAACTTTTCAAAAGTCTCAATAGGGGGTAAGGCAAAATTGTCGTCAATATCACAAATAGCAGGAACAACATTAACGCCTGTGGCTGTTGAAAATGCAATATAATTGGCGTAAAATGGCTCGGAAATAATAACCTCGTCCTCAGGATCCATGATGCTACTGAACAAAAAAAGCAGCGCCTCACTTGCGCCAGTGGTAACAATTATATCCGTACGAGAAACCTCAATATCATGTTTTTTGTAGTACTTTGCAAGTTTTTCGCGGTATTCATCAGAACCTTCCGATCTAGAATATGAAAGGATGTCTATATCGTTCTCTTTAACAGCTTTTAAGGCTACTTCGGGGGTCTTTATGTCTGGTTGTCCAATATTCAAATAATAGATGCTTTTCCCTTTTTCAATGGCTTGTTCCGCATACGGAACAAGTTTTCGAATGGGTGAAGCGGGCATGTCATGTCCTTTTTTAGAAATCGTTGGCATTAAATCTGTTTTAGGCTGCAAAAATGAGAAAATTATCTTAAAGTTTTTTTAAAAAACGGGCTTAAATTCTTAAGCCATGATAAAGATTCGTAAATTGAATAAGCCATTATTACATGCTTCAATGAAGTTTCGCATTATCTGCATATTACTATTTTTTTGTTTTAACCTGTATGGGTTTTCCCAAGCTAAATTTGTCATTCAGAATAAACGCAAGTCGGACAAAATAAAGTTCAAACTTATAAATAATTTAATAGTAATCCCTGTTGAGGTTAATGGTGTTAAGCTTTCATTTTTGCTGGATACAGGAGTTAGTAAGCCCATTATTTTTAATTTCTTAAATGTTTCGGACACTTTGGAAATCAAGAAAACCGAAACCATATTTTTACGTGGTTTGGGCGAGGGGCAAATGGTTGAAGCCTCAAAATCTGAAAATAATATTTTTAAAATAGGTGATGCCATAAAGCTAAATCAAGATCTCTACGCAGTTTATGGTGAGAAATTAAATTTGGCGCCAAGATTGGGAATCCCCATTCATGGGATACTTGGGTTTGATTTGTTTCGAGATTTGGTAGTTGATATTAATTACTCCGCGGGATATTTAAGATTGACAGAACCTGAACATTTTACTTATAAAGAATGCAAAAACTGCGAACGATTTAATTTAGAATTTTACAACGGTAAGCCCTACATCAATTTAAATGTTGCCATTGAAAACGAAAACATTCCTGTAAAACTTTTGGTAGATACGGGTGGAAGCGATGCCCTATGGCTTTTTGAAAACGACTCTTTAGGTGTTGGCTTAGGTGATAAACGTTTTTACCATGATTTTCTCGGACATGGACTTAATGGTAGTGTTTATGGAAAAAGAGCGAAAGTAAATGAGATTACTTTGAAAAGTTTTGTTTTAAAAAATGCCAATGTTGCTTTTCCAGATTCATCAGCAGTACTATTTGCCCAAAAAATAAGGAACAGGAATGGCAGTTTGTCAGGAAACATTTTAAAACGGTTTAATATTGTTTTCGACTACCAAAAGGCACGGATGGTTTTAAAAAAGAACAAATATTTTAATGAAAAGTTCACATACAACAAAAGTGGAATAGAACTGGCCCATGATGGCATGAGGTTGGTTAGAGCAGCCGATGATAAGATTTCGAAGCAGAGGGATCAGGGCTTCAATAGAACGAAGATTAACATTGATACGCAGTACAAGCTTTTACTTAAACCAGCCTACGCCATTGTTGAACTTAGGAAAGGCTCCCCTGCCCATGCGTCAGGTTTGAAAATAGGAGACGTGCTAATGAGCATAAATGGTAAACATGCCTTTTATTATTCTTTACAAGAAATAATGAACATGTTTCATGGAGATACTGGAAAAAAGATAAAGCTGAAAGTAGAACGGGATGGCAGGCCTTTGTATTGCACCTTTGAACTTAAAGAACTATTATAAAAAAAGAGCTTGAAAATTTCCTCAAGCTCTTTTTAATTATACGGTTTACTCTTTTTATTGCTGCTGAACAATACTTTTGTCCTTTTTATCCAGTAGGCTTACTTTGCTTGGATCAATAACTTCACCTTTAATTTTTAGCGCCACTGTTGGTGTTTCGGCATTTGAAATTACAGTTATTGTTTTTCTAATTGGATTTACTCTATTGGTATCGTATTTCACCTCAATCTGTCCTGTTTTTCCAGGTAAAATAGGGTCTTCAGGTTTTTTAGGAATGGTACATCCACAGCTTGAAGTTACTTTAGATATAATAAGAGGCTCATTGCCCGTATTTGTAAACTCAAAAGTTCTAACACCATTAGATCCTTTTTCAATGGTTCCATAATCAATGGTTTCAGATTTAAATTCAATTTTAGCCTGTGCATTCACGGCAAAACTGATTAATCCGATAAATAAAATTGTAATTAATTGTTTCATAATTTTAAGTTTTATTGTTCAATTTTGGGTATTCTTATTAATTGCAAGCAGTGTTAAAAACTGCCTTATCTTCTGTTTTTGATTAAGTCAAACATAGTCACTTTTTCCACAACCTGCAAAAATAATGGATGAAATACATGTTAATTTATTCATTAGTTCCTATTAAAAGTAACTTAAATTACCATTCAATTTAAAATTTTAGGGTATAAAAACAGCTATAAAATTGCTTCACCTAAAAGCTTATATAGTTTTTATAGAATAAGAAATATAAGTACTTTTGCACATCATTATTCAAAAACTATTCCAAAGCATGCAAATTCCATCAAAATATGATGCAAGTCAGGTAGAAAACAAGTGGTATAACTACTGGATGAAACATAATTACTTTCATTCAGAGCCCGATGAAAGAGAGCCTTACACCATTGTCATTCCACCGCCTAATGTAACAGGGGTACTTCATATGGGGCACATGCTGAACAATACCATTCAGGATGTTTTGATTCGCCGTGCGCGTTTGTTGGGCAAAAATGCATGTTGGGTGCCTGGTACAGACCATGCATCTATTGCTACCGAGGCAAAAGTGGTGGCAAAGTTGAAGGAGCAGGGTATTGATAAAAATGATTTGTCTCGCGAAGAATTTTTAAAACATGCTTGGGAATGGACGCACGAATACGGTGGCGTAATTTTAGAACAGCTAAAAAAACTGGGCTGTTCCTGCGATTGGGAAAGAACCAAATTCACTATGGATGATGATATGAGTGAAGCCGTAATTCAGGTTTTTGTGGATTTATATAACAAAGGCTTGATTTACCGTGGTTACCGAATGGTAAATTGGGATCCTGAAGCCAAAACAACATTGTCCGACGAAGAGGTGATTTATGAAGAAAAACAAGGACAATTATACTACCTAAATTACAAAATTGATGGTAGTGACAATACGTTGACCATTGCTACTACGCGTCCTGAAACCATTTTTGGTGATACCGCCATTTGTATAAATCCTAACGATGAGCGTTTTACACACTTACGTGGAAAAAAAGCTATTGTGCCCATTTGCAATCGGGTTGTACCTATAATTGAAGATGAGTATGTAGATGTTGAGTTTGGTACGGGGTGTTTGAAGGTAACTCCCGCGCATGACGAAAACGACAAAATGCTGGGAGATAAACATAACCTTGAAGTTGTTGATATTTTTAACGAAGATGCCTCTTTAAATAGCTACGGCTTGCATTACGAAGGCAAGGATAGATTCGTGGTTAGAAAGGAAATTGTTATGGAGTTGGAGGAAAAGGGCTTTTTGTTAAAGACCGAAAACTACATTAATAAAGTTGGAACTTCCGAACGCACCAAGGCGGTTATCGAACCACGATTAAGCGACCAATGGTTTCTTAAAATGGAAGAATTGGTAAAACCTGCCATAAAAGCAGTTTTGGGCGAAAATCCAGAGATTAAGTTAGTGCCTAAAAAGTTTGAAAACACTTATCGCCATTGGATGGAAAATATTCGCGATTGGAATATTTCCCGTCAACTCATGTGGGGACAACAAATTCCGGCGTACTATTATGGCGCCGGAAAAGAGGACTTTGTAGTAGCCGAGAATATTGAGAAAGCTTTAGAACTGGCGAAACAAAAAACCAACAACCCACAACTAACAACTAACAATTTACGTCAAGACAAAGATGCACTCGATACTTGGTTTTCGTCTTGGTTGTGGCCTATGTCGGTTTTTGATGGCATAAGAAATCCGGAAAACGACGATATAAACTATTACTACCCAACCAACGATTTGGTTACAGGACCAGATATTCTGTTCTTTTGGGTGGCACGTATGATTATTGCCGGTTACAAATATAAAGGCGAAAAACCTTTTAATAATGTGTATTTAACGGGCTTGGTTCGTGATAAGCAACGCCGAAAAATGAGCAAAAGTTTGGGTAACTCGCCAGATGCTTTAAAGCTTATTGAAGAATACAGTGCCGATGGTGTGCGTGTTGGTCTGTTGTTGAGCAGTGCGGCGGGTAATGATTTATTGTTTGACGAGGCCCTGTGCCAACAAGGTAAAGGTTTTGGAAATAAAATTTGGAATGCCTTTAGATTGATTGAAGGTTGGGAAATTGATAAAACTATTCCGCAACCAGAAACTTCCAAAATAGGGTTGGAGTGGTACGAAGCCAAATTACAAAAGGCTTTATTTGAGATTGAAGACCATTTTAGGAAATACCGTTTAAGTGATGCATTAATGACCATTTACAAATTAATCATGGACGATTTTTCGTCGTGGTTATTGGAAATCATTAAGCCAGCCTACCAAAAGCCCATTGATGCCAAAACGCATAAAGCCGTAATTGAAGCTTTAGAAAATAATTTAAAAATCTTGCATCCGTTTATGCCATTTTTAACCGAGGAAATTTGGCAATATATTACCGAAAGAACACCAGAACAAGCTTTAATTATTGCAAAATGGCCTAAAGCAAAATCGGTTAATCAAGAGTTGATTTCTGAATTTGAATTTGCTTCAGAAGTTATTTCGGGCATTAGAAATATTAGAAAGCAAAAGAACATTGCTTTTAAGGATGCTGTTGGTTTTTCGGTAATAAATAACGAAAACATTAAATCTACTTTTGATGGTGTTATTGCTAAATTGGGCAATTTAGAAAGCATTGATTATGTAACCGAGGCCATTGAAGGTGCGTTGACCTTTAGAATAAAAGCCAATGAGTATTTTATACCCAT
Source organism: Tamlana flava (assembly GCF_041287255.1). Taxonomy (NCBI): domain Bacteria; kingdom Pseudomonadati; phylum Bacteroidota; class Flavobacteriia; order Flavobacteriales; family Flavobacteriaceae; genus Tamlana; species Tamlana flava. The sequence continues at coordinate 822,636 of NZ_JBGGTX010000001.1, read as the reverse complement.
GGCCGGTGCCATTGATGTTGAGGCCGAAATTAAAAAACTGACCGACGAGCTTAATTATACCGAGGGCTTTTTAAAATCGGTGCAAAAGAAACTCTCAAACGAGCGTTTTGTAGCTGGTGCCCCAGAGCAAGTGGTGGCCAGCGAAAAGAAAAAAGAAGCTGATGCGTTAGCTAAAATAGAAACCCTTAAGGCTAGTTTAGCGAGTTTGGATGCTTAGGTTTTGGTTCGCCTTACGGTTCGTATAACCGTAGTTACAGTTTAATATGTGGTAATTTTCGTCTTGGCACAGACGTTAGCAATTCCGAGTGGATTCGGACGTAGTCGAATCCGCCGTAATTGCGGTTATACATTGTTAGGCAACGTAATTTTCTTTCCAACTATTAGTTTTAGCAATCAATTCAGGATACAAACAAGATGAGTTTCCGTCTTGTGAAACCAAAATTTTAATTGAATCTCCAATTGATTTGTTATTTGTCAAAGCAAAATTATTAGTCCTTGATTTCACAACGTTATTCCCATATTCATAATGTACATCCATTGATGAACCAAATTTTGAAAATGTGAAACCTTTATAATGGCTTATTGAGATTATTTTTCCTTCCATAATTCTGCCAGTTTTATATAATGAGATTTCCTTATTTATTCGCGAGTATAGAATAAAGCAAAGTATTAGTCCAATTGAAAAAACAACTCCAGCTATGTAATACACAAAATCAATACTAAACGAATATTGCTTAAATTCAGTTGGAATTGATTCTCCGCTCAAATGTTTAATTGAAATTATATCTCCAATTTTTAAATTATCCGTTTTTTCAGGTTCAAAAACACTAAATTTTGATTCCGTTTTCTCTCCGTTGTTGTCAAATTCATAAGTCAAAATTTGAGGGTTATTCCCATTGATAGTTATGTTGTCAATTCCTTTAATTCCAGTTATAGTAGCATTCGATTTTATTCCATCAGATTTAATTTTTTCAGCGTTTTCAACAAATGGTAAGCTATTTCCCAATGAATTCATCATTAAGGCCATTGGAAGAAAAAGAAGTAATGCAAATCCAATTCCTTGAAATGCAAAGAGTAGTAGAATTGGTCTGATTTTGGCTCTTTGCCAGATGGTTTTGAAATTAATCTTTCTATTTGTCAATATCGTTTGTCTTTATGTTGCCTGACAGTTGGATAAACGCAATTGCGTTTATCTATACTATATTCATTCCGTTAAATATACATAATATTCTTACAAATAAATGCTTTTCTTTTAAGAGATAGTTTTTTCGCCTATTAATGAGCAGTTAATGGATTTAAGCAAATCAGTTTTGTAGGGCAGTGCGGTAGCCTTAAATTGGAGACCAATTTTTTTCAAAATAACCCTTATTTCCGGTATAAAAAGTAATTGTTTACCAAATCAATGTAGTTCTGTTTGGCTTCTTCTTGGGTTAGCCCTTTTACCTGAAAAAGGGCGTTGGTTTTAAAGGCGTTTATTATGGGCTTTTTGCTACGGGGTTTGCCGTAATCGTTCGTGGCTTTTTTGTAGAAGGCGTAGAGTTTTAAAAGCGTATCGGCAGGAAATGGGGCGGTGTGTGCGTTTACCCGTTCCACAGCTTCTTCAAACTCTATTTCCAGTTTGGTTTTACCCATTACGATTCAGCAATAATAGTTTCTCCCCCTCGAACTTTTTGGTTCAATGTTACTTTAATGTTGGTATCGAGCGGTAAAAACAGATCTACTCGTGATCCAAATTTTATAAACCCAGATTCACCACCTTGTTCCACTTGGTCATTCACTTTGGCGTAATTAACAATTCGTTTTGCCAATGCTCCTGCGATTTGTCTGTGTAATACCTTGCCATAGGTGTCGTTTGCAACAACAACAGTGGTGCGCTCATTTTCCTCACTGGCTTTTGGGTGCCATGCAACCAAATATTTACCCGGATGATATTTGCTAAAAATGACTTTTCCACTAATCGGGTAGCGTGTTACGTGCACATTTACGGGTGACATAAATACACTTACCTGCAAGCGCTTTTCTTTAAAATATTCTTTTTCAAAAACTTCTTCAATTACTACTACCTTGCCATCAACGGGAGATACCACTTGTTTGCCATTTACTGAAGTTTTTCTTTTTGGGTTTCTAAAAAACTGAAGAATAATGATTAAGAAAGCCAATAACAGAATCATTATAGCGGTTCGTAACCAAGTAATGTCTATATAACTATCCACCAATAAAATACCAGCAACAACAATACCGAACGTTACGAATATTATTTTATGACCTTCTTTATGAAACATAATGCAAAATTCTTAAAAATAAATAAATAATAGGCGCGGCGAAAATGATGCTGTCCAACCTATCAAGTAGCCCACCATGGCCGGGCATAATTATTCCACTATCTTTTGCGTTGGCCTGCCTTTTAAATTTCGATTCAATTAAATCGCCCAAAGTGCCAAATACACTTACGATGATGCTTAAAATTAGCCAATCTGTAAAACCTAAGGTTTCTGTAAAGGTAGCAATAAAATAACTTGCTATACAGGCAAAAAACAACCCACCTAGAAATCCTTCAACCGTTTTTTTAGGCGATATTTTTTCGAAAAGCTTTTGTTTGCCAAAGTTTTTGCCGACCAAAAATGCAAATGAATCATTAACCCAAACCAAAATAAAGGAACCTAAAAGGATATTTGGGTTGTAACGTTCATGGTGATTACCAATTAACACCAAAAAAACAAATGCACTTGTTAGATAAAATGTGGTAAGGATAAACCTTTTGGAATGAAACAGTGGAATGGTTTTTTCTGAAAATAAATCTTTGATAAGAAATAGTTGAACAAAAATGGTAAGTACCATGAGTATTTGAACAACTTCGTTAAACCCATCTTCCGTTTTAAAAATACTTTCCCAATAGCCAAAAACACCATAAAGGACAACAAAAATGATGTAGGGCACATAATTTTTTAATTGTATGAGCTTTTTAAATTCGCCCAAACAAATTAATCCGAAAACAAAAAATAGTGCCATAAGTGCCTGCTCAAAGAACAAGCATGTAATAAGTAATGTAATGTATAATAAACCTGAAAGCGACCTAACAAGAATTTCCTTCATACTATAAATCTTCTAAAAGAAGTAGGTATAGGTTTTTTGCACTGCTACCATAACTTAGAAAATCTTTTTCATCGTTTGATTTAAAGTGCTTAATGGTGGTGATGTTAGTAGGTATTTTTTGTCTGTTTTTTGATTTTATACCGCGCAAGCCCTCACCAATATTTTCAACAATTTGGCTTGTGGTTGCAAAAACTATGAAGTTCAGTGGTAATTCGGGCAATTTTTTTTCAAAGATTTGTTTTGAGGAAATTAACAGTGAACCGTCGTTGGCAATCAAGTTTTCACAGGTGGTTAAAAAGAATGTAGACTCGTTAATTTTTGTTGTTGGATTTAAACTCGTTTTTTTGAATTTATCCTCCAAGTTTTCGTCAATTACCAAAGCTTTTTTTTCTTTCCAATTATTTTCGGAAATGATGTTTTCAAGATTTCGGTAAATTTCATTTAAATCTTCGCAATACAAAAACTTACCACCATTAGCTTTAAAGTTTATGGTAAACCTTTCGTCTATAGGTAGTTTTATTTCCGGCATGTATTTGCCTCTATCATCAGATTTTAATTCGTCGTCTGTACGTTCAGATTTAGAACCAAAAAGTTTTCTAAAAAGACTCATTTAATGTATTGCTATTAACCGTAAACTATAAGAGGTTATTCAAATATAAAAAATCTTAAATTAACCCTACGACTAATTTAAGATTTTTACTCGATAATCGAGATTTAAGTGTTCCAAGGTATGATTGAAATCAAAATTTTGTTCCTTAAAATGGCTTGTTGTCCTAACCAAGAGTAATTTACCAAAACCATAACAAAATAAATGCCCACGGTGCTTACTCTTCCTCCTTAGTGTCTTCTTGGGTTTTTGCTGCTATGGTTTCCTCTTTTTCAAAGGCTCGTTTTCCAAATATTTTTTCAAGGTTATCTTTAAAAATAACCTCCTTTTCTAGCAGCACTGTTGCCAGTTCTGTTAACTTGTCTTTGTGATCTTCAAGTAATTTAACGGCACGTTGGTACTGTTCTTCAATAATTCTCGAAATTTCTTTGTCTATCAGCTCTGCGGTTTCCTCACTGTAAGGTTTAGTAAAACCATACTCATTTTGCCCTGAAGAGTCGTAATAGGTTAAATTTCCAATTTTATCACTCAAGCCATAAACGGTAACCATGGCCCTTGCTTGTTTGGTTACTTTCTCAAGATCGCTAAGCGCACCGGTTGAAATTTTATTGAAAACAACTTTTTCCGCAGCACGTCCTCCAAGGGCAGCGCACATTTCGTCAAGCATTTGCTCTGGGTGAACAATCAATCGCTCTTCTGGTAAATACCAAGCAGCACCCAATGAACGTCCACGAGGTACAATGGTTACTTTTACAAGTGGCGCAGCATGTTCCAACATCCAGCTCACCACGGCATGTCCAGCTTCATGGAAGGCCACAGCTCTTTTTTCGCTTGGTGTAATGATTTTATTTTTCTTTTCAAGACCACCAATTATTCTATCAACAGCATCTAGGAAATCTTGTTTATCGACTTCTTTTTTACCATTTCTGGCAGCGATCAACGCCGCCTCATTACACACGTTGGCGATATCAGCACCAGAAAAACCAGGAGTTTGTTTTGAAAGGAAATCTAAATCTAAATCTTTAGCTTTTTTTAGTGGACGTAGATGAACCTCAAAAATCTCTTTACGCTCTCGTACATCGGGTAAATCCACAAAAATTTGACGGTCAAATCGTCCCGCACGCATTAACGCCTTATCTAAAATATCTGCCCTGTTGGTTGCTGCTAAAACAATAACGTTTGTGTTTGTACCGAAACCGTCCATTTCGGTCAATAATTGGTTAAGAGTATTTTCGCGCTCATCGTTACTTCCAGACATGGCATTTTTACCTCTGGCACGACCAATGGCATCAATTTCATCTATGAAAATAATTGACGGCGATTTTTCCTTGGCTTGTTTGAACAAATCTCGAACGCGGGATGCTCCAACGCCAACAAACATTTCCACAAAATCTGATCCAGATAAAGAAAAGAAAGGCACTTTAGCTTCACCAGCTACAGCTTTAGCTAACAAGGTTTTACCTGTACCAGGAGGACCTACCAATAAGGCGCCTTTTGGTATTTTGCCACCCAAAGTGGTATATTTTTCAGGATACTTAAGAAAATCAACAATTTCTTGTACCTCTTCTTTGGCACCTTCAAGCCCAGCCACATCTTTAAAACTGGTTTTTACTTCAGTGTTTTGATCAAATAGTTTGGCCTTAGATTTTCCAATGTTAAATATTTGTCCGCCGGCACCTCCACCAGCACCTCCAGACATACGGCGCATGATGAATATCCAAACGGCAATTAAAAGAATAAAAGGTAAAATACCCATTAAAAGATTCCCCCAATTATCAGTTTCCTTATCGAAGTCTATTCGAGGTTTGGTGGATAAGTCTTTTGTTACGTCATCTAAATCTTGTTCAAACTTTTCAAGACTCCCAAATTCGAAAGTGTAATTCGGTAATTTGTTGGTTGTTGGAAGAAATGTTTGCGGTTTCGATTTTCGGTGAACATCCTTACTTTCGGCTTCCTTTGTTAAATAAACCTTTGCAACCCTCGTGTTTGTTATGATGTCAACCTGCTCAATATCTCCATCTTCTAAATATCTAAAAAAGTCAGATTTTGTAATTTTATTCCCATCTTGGTAGCTTCCACTTCCAAATAACTGAAATCCTAGAAAAATAGCTATGAGTATACCATAAATCCAATACGGACTGAATTTAGGTTTCTTGTCTTTTGTGTTTTTATTATCGTTTGCCATTGCAATTTTTTAGTAACTCGTTTCTATAACTGTTGTTTTTGCATCTCCCCAGAGACTTTCAATATCATAAAATTCCCTGATGTGCTTTTGGAACACGTGCACAACAACGTTAACATAATCAATTAATACCCATTCGGCATTATCGGCTCCTTCTGTATGCCATGGGTTGTCTTTTAGTTCCTTACTAACTTTTTTTTGGATGGAGTTAACTATGGCGTTTACTTGCGTGTTTGAAGTACCTTCGCATATAATGAAATAATCACAAACCGTGTTTTCGATATCCCTTAAATCCAGTATACTAATTTCCTTTCCTTTAACGTCCTCAATACCGCTTATAATGACTGATATTAATTGGTCTGTGCTTATTTTTTCTTTCGCCATTAATTTTAATTAATTTGTGCAAAGTTATTATTTTTTTGGTTCTTTATACTTTAAAATAATCATAAGATTTGATACTTCTTTAATAACCTGCAAATGCGTATAATCAAACTTAATGCCATCGATTCAACAAATAGCTATTTGCGCCATTTGAGTGCCAAGGATAAGCTGGATGATTATACCGTTGTAATTGCCAAAAAGCAAACAAGTGGCCGTGGGCAAATGGGTACGGTATGGGAATCTGAAACGTCTAGAAACCTAACGTTTAGCGTATTCAAGAACTTTTCTGGTCTTTCAATTGAGCAACCATTTTTTATAAGTATGGTTACTGCTTTGGCAATTTTAAAAACGCTTAAAGGGTTTTCAATTCCGCGTTTGAGTATTAAATGGCCAAACGACATTTTGTCAGAACATAAGAAAATTTGTGGTATTTTAATTGAAAATGTCATTAAGCAAAATTCACTCCATGCATCCATTATCGGTATTGGTTTAAATGTTAATCAAGCTACATTTGAAAACTTGCCACAGGCTTCCTCATTAAAAATTATTACAGGGCAGCTTTATAATCCCGATGAAATCGCATTAAATATTCTAAAGCATTTAAAAGCGTACTTTAAACTTTTGCAAAAAGGTAAATTTGATGAGTTGAAAGAAGCTTATGAAAGTTATCTGTTTCGGAAAAACAAACCGTCAACCTTCAAGGATCTTGAGGGTTTTATGTTTTCAGGATTCATAAAGGGTGTGTCTGATTCTGGAAATCTTCAAGTGTTGTTGGAAGACAATATTTTGAAAGAATTCGATTTAAAAGAAATAACACTTTTGTATTAAATAGCCGTTTGAATATTGGTTGCCAAGGTTTCTATGAATTTTGATATCGGCTTTTTTATCATCATGGACATCATCGGGTTAAAGTCTCCAGTAAATTCCAAATGAACTTCACTTGAAGCCACATCCTTAGGTAATATATGCCCGGTAAGTGAGAAATCTATTTTGCCACCGGCAGCACCAAAAACAATTTTGTTTGGGGGTATTACTTCTTTCTTTTTAAGGGTTATTTCTGGCATGCCCGCCAAAGCAAAAATAAAAGTGTCCTCATCTAAAACTTCAAACTTACTTGTGTTTTCAGGCATCAGGGATTTAAAGTTTTTAACATCAGCTAAAAAGTTAACGATGTCTTCAGGAGATTTTTCCACCCTTATTTTTGGGGATTCTAAATTCATTATAATTAAGTTGTTTTTTTATTTAGTTGCCTAGTTTTTCGACTTAACAGCTTAATAGCGAGCATTAAAGTATATCAATTAGCGTTCCATTCACTTGGATTGGAATTCCATTCAGACAAAGTTACCACTTCCTTTTGCGAGATATAATTGGTTTCCAAAGCTTCTTCCAGTAAACTTTCGTAATTGCTCAAAGTGTGAAGCAAAACATTTTCCTTTTTAAAGTTTTCGGCAGCTACATCAAAACCGTAAGTAAAAATCGCAACCATACCTTTTACCTTTATACCTGCATCTTTAAGCGCTTTTACAGCATTCAAGCTACTTTTTCCGGTGCTAATCAAATCTTCAACCACAACAACATTTTGCCCGCTTTCAATAAAGCCTTCAATTTGATTCTTACGACCGTGACCTTTGGCATCGGGGCGAACATAAATGAATGGCAATCCTAAATATTCAGCAACCAACATACCTATGCCAATAGCTCCAGTGGCAACACCGGCAATAGCATCAGGTTTCCCATATTGTCTTTCAATATGTTTACCCATGGTTTCACGAATGTAATTTCGAATAGGAGGAAAGGATAATACAATTCTATTGTCACAATAAATTGGCGATTTCCACCCGGAAGCCCAAGTAAAAGGTTCTTTAGGACTGAGTTTTATGGCATTGATTTGCAATAAAACTTCGGCAGTTTTTTTGGCTGTTTCTTTGTTAAAAATCATGTGGGTAAAATTAAGCATTAATTTAATTTTATGATGTAGTAAAAGGTTGAATTAAAAAATAATTTTTTAACAGTGCACAGTTTGAACCTAAAAATGATATTTTTACCCTATTGAATGCGATAACAGATAGCGAACATGTACAAAGTTTTTGTAGGAGATAAGCCAATAGTTTTAACTACAGAAGTAGAAAAGGAAACTAACTTTAAAAACTATTTGCTTAAAACAGTAAATCTGAGGAGGGTTATAAGGAAGTTGAATAATGGGTCATTAGAGGAGATTCGCCTTATTCATAAAAACAAAGATAAATTATTAAAAAGGTTTTTAAAGAAGTTGCCCAATGTGGTTGCTGGAGGGGGCAAGGTTTATAATTCTCGTGGGGAAGTGCTGTTCATCTACAGAAATGATAAATGGGATTTGCCAAAAGGAAAGGCCGAGCGTCGCGAAAGCATTGAAAAGACTGCTATAAGGGAAGTGACTGAAGAAACAGGCGTTGCTGGTTTGGAGATAACAAAACCTTTGGAAACTACTTATCATATTTTTAAGCGCAATGGACGCTACAAAATAAAAATAACCTATTGGTTTGAAATGAAAACCAGTTTTGATGGCAACCTATACGCCCAAGAAGAAGAAGGTATTACCAAGGTAGAATGGCTTAATACTGCCCAGATTGAAGATGCACTTGAAAATTCTTATGCCAACATCAAACTTCTTATTTAAAATTATAGACGCTTAATTTTCCATGGTTAATCTTGTGGGGCAATATATTAACTGTAAATTTGCACCTTCAAAAAAATACCATGACTGATTTTATTAGAAAGCGTGCCGCCAATGCCAAAGACGATATTTTAAGTGGAATTACAGTTGCCTTAGCGCTTGTTCCTGAGGCAGTTGCATTTGCTTTTGTTGCAGGTGTAGATCCGTTGGTTGGATTATATGCTGCTTTTATGATTGGCTTGATTACGTCAATTTTTGGTGGTCGTCCAGGTATGATTAGCGGTGCCACAGGAGCTCTTGCTGTAGTTATGGTAAATTTAGTGGCAGAAGGTAATGCTATGGGTGAACCCAATGAGCAATTAGGTCTATATTATCTATTCGCAACAGTAATTCTCATGGGGGTTATCCAAATGATGGCGGGTGTTTTTAAGTTGGGTAAGTTTGTTAGATTAATTCCGCATCCTGTAATGATGGGCTTTGTAAATGGGTTAGCCATTGTTATATTTCTATCCCAATTGAATATGTTTAAAGATGCCATTGGCGATTGGTTTTCAGGCACCCAATTATGGACGATGCTTGGTCTAGTTGCCTTAACCATGGGAATCATGTTCGGGTTGCCAAAACTTAATAAAAAGTTGCCGGAGGCATTAATAGGTATTCTCGTGGTTTCTGCTATTGTGATTTTTGGAAAGTTGGATGTGGCAACGGTGGGCAGTTTTATTCGTGATGGTGGTGGTTCTGGATTGGAAGGTGGTTTGCCTCAATTCCAAACAGACATTTTTAGCAAAGTACCTTTTAATATGGAAACCTTATCGTTTATTGGTCCCTATGCCTTAATACTTGCTGCCATTGGTTTAATAGAATCTCTAATGACCTTAAATTTGGTAGATGAGCTAACCGAAACCCGAGGTAATGCCAATAGAGAATGTCTGGCTCAAGGAGGTGCAAATATTGTTACTGGTTTTTTTGGTGGAATGGGTGGTTGCGCCATGATTGGCCAATCTTTAATCAATATTAAATCGGGCGGTAGAACCAGACTATCCGGAATAGTTGCAGCGGTTTTACTTTTAATGTTCATTCTTTTTGCGTCAACCTATATTGAGCAAGTACCTATTGCAGCATTGGTTGGTGTGATGTTTATGGTGGTTATTGGCACATTTGCTTGGAGTAGTTTTAGAATTTTGAATAAAATCCCATTAAGCGATGTTATTGTTTTGGTTGCTGTTTCAGCTTTAACGGTTGTTTTCGATCTGGCCATTGCTGTAATTGCTGGTGTCATTATTAGTGCTTTAGTGTTTTCTTGGGAAAACGCAAAACGAATTCGTGCAAGAAAACGCATGAAAGAAGATGGTACTAAGGTTTATGAAATTTGGGGACCATTATTTTTTGGTTCTATAATAGCTTTTAATGAAAAGTTTGATGTTAAAAACGACCCCGACAAAGTTGAAGTTGATTTTGTTGAATCTAGGGTTAGCGACCATTCGGCCATTGAAGCCATTTTTAATTTGGTGAATAAATACGAAGAAGCAGGTAAGCAAATCAAATTAAAACACTTGAGCGAAGATTGCAAGGTGTTGCTTTATAAATCAAGTCCGAAATTTAGGGAAGTGATTGTTGAAGATATTGATGACCCACGCTATCATTTGGTCGAAAACCCAGAAGCGTTTACTAAAGGGCTTTCGGAATATAAGTTTTAGCTTTTTAGTTGTTGGTCACTAACTACTAGCAACTAGCGGATCGGTTTTTTGAGTTGTTCCTTAACGCGATCAAACGATTTTTTGCTGGCTCGTTCCCAACGGTAAATATTGTATTTTCGGCCTTTACTGGCTTCAAACTTGGCTTGTTTTTTACGTACTTCGTTCGCCCAATTAAATCGTTTTTTCAGAACGGTTTTTATAAGTTCATTCTCCGCTCCAATACTTTCCAAAGTATTTAGGGCTGCAATAGAAACGTTTTGAACTTTGTCATCAATACATTTTAGTAACACAGGAATGGAGGAAGCTTTGCCAACAACTTCTAAGCCTTCAGCAGCCAATTTTCTGGTTTTGTAATTGCCGTTAGTTACTGCATATTCAAGTTTTTCAACATGCCCATAATGAGTCCAAAAGTTTATGGTACTTTCAGAAGGCTGAATAAGGTTCAGTTTAAAAAGTAAATATGTAATTTGGTGGAACATAAAGAAGAATTGTAACCTATATATAGGTATGTCATACCTTAAAAATGTTACAATCAAATTACTTTACCCTAACACTACCAGGAACCAACTTGGTGTAATCACCATTATTTCTAATAACATCCCGAACAATGGAAGACGCTATATAAGACGTTTTTGCCGAGGTTAAGAGAAATACGGTTTCAATTTCCGAAAGGCTTCTGTTGGTATGTGCAATAGCTTTTTCAAACTCAAAATCTGCCGGATTTCTTAGTCCCCGTAGAATAAATTGAACACCGATGTTTTTGCAGAAATCAACGGTTAAGCCTTCATAGGCCATAACTTTAACATTGGGTTCTTCTTTAAAAGCATCTTCAATGAATTGCTGCCTTTCCTCAAGCGAAAACATGTATTTTTTATCTGCATTAATACCAATAGCCACGATGATTTCATCAAAAAGCGTTATACCACGTTTTATGATATCGTAGTGCCCCAAGGTTAATGGGTCAAAAGACCCAGGAAATATCGCGCGTTTCATAATTTAAAATTACAACTTTTATTTCAAAGCTTCATCAATGGCATTATTGAATAATTCTACCAAAGTAATGTTTGCGGCTGCTGCTTGTTGCGGTAAAATACTTTCTCGTGTTAATCCAGGAACGGTATTTACTTCCAGTAAGTGTGGCTCTCCATTTTTAAAAATAAACTCGCTTCGGCTAAAGCCTTTCATTTTCAAAACTTTGTAAACTTTTTTGGCTTCGGCGGTTACTTTAACTTCTTGCTCTTTGGTCAATCTAGCAGGCGTTATTTCTTGCGATTTTCCAAAATACTTGGCTTCATAATCGAAAAAATCATTTTCAGAAACTATTTCAGTAATCGGCAACACCTTGGTTTTACCTTTATAGGTTATAACACCAACAGAAACTTCGGTACCGTCTAAAAACGACTCAATTATAATTTCATCATCCTCTTTGAAAGCAACATTTATGGCATTTTGAAGATCCTCCTTTTTATGCACTTTGCTAACACCAAAACTACTACCTGCTTTATTGGCTTTAACAAAGCACGGTAGGCCTACTTTGGCAATAATGTTGTCCTCATTCACTTCGTCTCCTAAATTCAAATAAAAAGATTCTGCCGTTTTTATGCCATATGGTTTTAAAACGCTCAAGCAGTCACGTTTGTTGAAGGTTAAACTAGCTTGGTACATGTCGCAACTGGTATGTGGAATATTCAATAATTTGAAATAGCCCTGCATAAAACCATCTTCACCGGGAGAACCGTGGATGGCATTAAACACACAATCGAAAGTGATTTTTTGGTTGTCTACGCTAACTGAAAAATCGTTTCTGTCAATCGGGTATTCATTCTCATTTTCATCAACATACACCCATTTATGTTTAAAAATATGAATTCGGTAAGCTTTGTATTTTGAGGTATCAAGGGTTTCGTAAACCACATTTCCGCTTTTCAGTGATATCTGGAATTCACTGGAATAGCCTCCCATTATAATGGCAATATTCTTCATTTAAAATTTTGTAATTCTAAAACCAACAATAAAACGTGTCTATACTTAGTTAATAATAACTTAAGCTAAAATATCATATATATTGCAAAAGAAAAAACAGTTCTGTTTTTATATATTTGCCTAATCGAAAATACGTCAAATGAGCATCATAAAATTCCTTACCAGTAAAACTTTTTTGAAACAAATTTTATTGGCCGTTGTGGCTACTGTGGTTTTAGGTTTTTTTATTTTGAAATGGTTAAACATTACCACTAATCACGGTGAATTTGAAACGGTGCCCGATTTAAAGGGAAAATCTATTAATGTGGCAGAAATTGAATTGGAGCAGAACAATTTGGTCATGAAAATTCAAGATTCAGCCAATTATAACCCCGATTACCCCAAGTTTTCGGTAATAGAGCAGGAGCCTTTGGCAGGTACAAAAGTTAAGGAAGACCGAAAAATATATATTACCTTAAATCCATCGGGCTATCGAAAAATAAGGGTTCCTGATGGTTTAATAGACCAAACATTTAGGCAAGTAAAGCCAACTTTGGAAGCTTTGGGTTTTAAGGTGGGTAAAATAAGCTACGAGGACAACATTGGAAAGGATATGGTGCTTAAGCTTTACCACGAGGGTAAAAGAATTGAAGCTGGTGATAAATTGGCCAAAACCTCAAAGATAGATTTGGTGCTTGGTAATGGAAATAGACCATAAAAATGGAGGACTACACGCCTGAATTACCAGATGAAGAAAGCGACCTCTATGAGCATCATGCCTTTACCGTAGAAAAGGGACAAAAGCCACTTCGCATTGATAAATATTTGATGAATTTTGTTGAAAATGCCACACGAAACAAAATTCAGGCAGCGGCTAAAAATGGAAGTGTTTTTGTGAACGGTACACCCGTAAAATCAAACTACAAGGTAAAACCGAACGATGATATTAGGGTACTGTTCGCCCATCCACCACATGAAAATTTATTGGTTGGCGAAAACATTGATATTGATGTGGTTTATGAAGATGACCAACTCTTGGTTGTTAACAAACCTGCGGGAATGGTGGTACACCCAGGTCATGGAAATTATTCTGGAACATTGATAAACGGACTGATTTACAGATTTGATAATCTTCCAAACAATTCAAGCGAGCGCCCCGGATTGGTGCACAGAATTGATAAGGACACTAGCGGACTTTTGGTGGTGGCCAAAACCGAACATGCCATGAACCGTTTGTCTTTGCAGTTTGCTGAAAAGACTAGTGAGCGCGAATACGTTGCTTTGGTATGGGGAAATATTGAAGAAGACCAAGGTAAGGTTGAAGGCAACATTGGGCGCCATCCTAAAAACCGATTACAAAACACCGTTTTTTTAGATGATGAGTCCGATAAAGGCAAACCTGCCGTAACCCATTATAAAGTTTTGGAGCGTTTGGGCTATGTTACGCTGGTTTCTTGTAAATTGGAAACAGGTCGTACCCATCAAATACGTGTGCACATGAAGCATATTGGGCATACCCTTTTTAATGACGAACGATATGGCGGTGACAAAGTTTTAAAGGGAACCACCTTCACCAAATACAAACAGTTTGTAGAAAATTGTTTTAAGGTCTTGCCACGTCAAGCGTTACATGCCAAAACATTGGGTTTTACGCACCCCAAAACAGGTAAGTTTATGTCTTTTGAAACCCCAATTCCCGAGGACATGCTGGAATGCATTGAAAAATGGCGAAACTATGCCAAACACCAAGACATGGAGTAGCTTTTGGTTTAATTAATCATCCAAATTTATTAATGCTGTCAACTCAGCAATTTTACAAATCACTTCGGTAGCCTTAATCATACTTTCAACGGACACATATTCATATCGGCCATGAAAATTATGTCCGCCCGCAAAAATATTGGGGCATGGTAAACCTTTATAACTTAATTGGGAGCCATCCGTTCCACCACGTATGGCTTTTATAATGGGTTCAACAGCAACAGCTTTCATGGCTTGTTCCGCAATGTCAACAATATGCATAACGGGTTCTATTTTTTCACGCATGTTGTAATATTGGTCCTTAATTTCGGTTGCAATAATTTCCATGCCATATTGTGAGTTTAACTCAGCGGTCAATTTTTCCATAACCTCTTTCCGGGCCTCAAAGTGACCTTTGTCATGGTCTCGTATAATGTAGTGCAAAGTCGTTTCTTCTACATCACCTTTTATATTATGTAAGTGGAAAAAACCTTGGTAACCTTCAGTATGCTCTGGAGTTTCCATTCTTGGCAATGAATTGATGAATTCTGTAGCGATGTACATCGAGTTTATCATTTTTCCTTTGGCGTACCCAGGGTGCACAATCTTTCCTTTAATTTTAACCACCGCACTTGCGGCATTAAAATTTTCATATTCCAATTCCCCAATTTGGCTGCCATCCATGGTATAGGCCCAATCCGCTCCAAATTTTTCAACGTCAAAATGATGCGCACCACGCCCAATTTCCTCATCGGGTGTAAATCCAACCTTTATTTTCCCGTGTTTTATTTCTGGGTGATTGATTAAATATTCCATAGCTGAAACAATTTCACAAATTCCGGCTTTATCGTCCGCTCCTAAAAGTGTGGTGCCATCGGTAGTGATTAGGGTTTGCCCTTTGTACAGCAATAAATCCTCAAAATAATCAGGCGATAATACAATGTTTTCCTTTTTATTTAAAATGATGTCCTTGCCGTTATATTTTTCAATGATTTGTGGATTGACATTGGCTCCTGTAAAATCTGGCGATGTATCAAAATGCGATATAAAACCAATTGTCGGCACATCGTGTTTTACATTGCTCGCCAATGCGGCCATGATGTATGCGTTTTTATCAATGGTAACCTCTTGCATGCCAATGCTTTTGAGTTCTTCGGCAAGTTTGTTTGCCAAATCCCATTGTTTTTCTGTGCTCGGTGTGGTTTTAGAATTGGGGTCAGATTCCGTATCTATTGTAACGTAGCTAATAAAGCGTTTTATAAGGTGTTCTTTTGAAATCATTGAAATGAAAAATTAATAGCCTTTACTTGACCTCTAAAATACAATTATAAATTTTTTCAGCTTCGTAATTGGTTGATTTTTTAATAAGGTGTATTTTTGCACAAATAATACTGATGTATAAACTTTTACTTCGCCCTTTATTTTTCGCCTTTGACCCAGAAAAAATCCATCATTTCACATTTTCGCTGATAAAATTCATATCAAAAATCCCTGGATTTCAAGCTATTTTTAGAAGTCTTTATTTGGTTGAAGATAAAAGGTTGGAGCGAAATTTATTCGGGCTCACTTTTAAAAATCCAGTTGGGTTAGCAGCTGGTTTCGACAAAAATGCCGTGCTCTACAACGAACTGGAAAATTTTGGTTTTGGTTTTATTGAAATTGGTACGGTAACCCCGAAAGGCCAACCTGGAAATGTAAAAAAAAGATTGTTTAGGCTAAGAGAAGACCAAGGTATTATAAACCGTATGGGGTTTAACAATGAAGGTTTGGAAGCTGCTATTGTTCAGCTAAAGAAAAATAAAGGTAAGCTAATAATTGGTGGGAATATTGGTAAAAATACCGATACAAAACCCGAAGATTACACTAGGGATTATTTGGAATGTTTTAACGCCCTTCACCCATATGTTGATTATTTTGTGCTGAATGTGAGCTGCCCTAATGTTGGGAGCCATGCCAAATTGAACGACAAAGATTATTTGGAGGAATTGATAGCGGCAGTTCAGAAAGCCAATAAATATTTTGAGAAGCAAAAACCCATCCTTCTAAAAATAGCACCAGATTTAAACAATAACCAATTGGACGAAATTGTTGAATTGGTCAAAAGCACCAAGCTAGATGGCGTAATTGCCTGTAATACGTCAACCGACAGAAGCGGACTAAAAACTTCAAAAGAAAGGCTTGATGAAATTGGCAATGGTGGATTAAGTGGCCAGCCCATAAAAGCCAAAAGTACTCGGGTTATAAAATATCTTTCCATAAAGAGTAATAAAGCTTTCCCAATAATTGGTGTGGGAGGGATTCATTCCGCTGAAGATGCTTTAGCGAAAATTGAGGCTGGAGCTGATTTAGTTCAAATCTACACCGGTTTTATTTATGAAGGCCCAACTTTGATAAAACGTATCAATAAGGTAATCCTTCAACATAATTCTACTTTATAAAGCGTTTTACGATTAAAGATTTACCATTTGAAATGTTAAGCAGATAACTTCCTGAAGATAAGTGGCTAATATCAATTGGGTGATGGTTGATTGCTGTGCCCTTTAAAAATATTTGCCTCATAAGATTTCTAATTGCAAAGTATGCAGCTTCTGAGGGATTATTGTTTTTGGCATAAAGCAAATTATCGGTTTCTGGATTAGGATAAACTTTTTAAATCTCATTGGTCACTGCGGTATAAATCGTTTGGAAAAAGACGTTGTCTATGGGAATATCACTATCCAATCCATTGCCTCTTATAGCACGAAAACGCACCTTAATGGTTTCGAGCAAATGTGGATAAATCTATGGTTTTTGTTCTAAAAGGGTCGCTTTGGCTATTCTGTTGGCCACCTCGAAGGGGAGGTATAATATAATTAATGTATCCGTTCTGGGTTTTTATATCAACATGCAGCTCACCAATGTTTTTGCCGAACATATGGTATGCAAATTCCAATCCGTTATTTACATAATCTACATTAAAGCAAGGTGAAATAAATTCCGCAACGTCCCCAGGTTCAGCACCCGAAGCTTCGGCATATATGTAACTATTTACAGTGTCATTTGAATTTTGGCTAGAGAAAGGACCAGTATCGACAGATTGGGGCTTGCCAATGTTTGAAAGCCAATTGTAACCATTTCCGCTAATATCGTTACTAGTCCAGCCTTGATTATCCAATAGGTTGAAATTTTCAAAATCTTAATTAAATAAACATAGCCAAGAATAAAGACGTTGTAAAGCTAATACTGTCGATTATTTAACATTTCAATAATAAAAGATGGATTTATTTACGCGTCAAACGACTGATTATACTTGAAGAGTTCTATTATTTTAGAACAATTTTTTTGCTTGTTTTAGCACCATTTACATCCGTTAAAGTTAAAAGGTAAATTCCTTTGCTCAAATAGTTTAAGTTTAATTTTAAATCGGAAACATTTGATGCTACCTGTACTGATTTTACCAATCGCCCCAATACATTATAGATTTTTATGGAATTTAATCGAGTGTTTTGGATATTTGAAATCGTTAAAATATCTTTACCTGGATTTGGATGAATAATCAAATCTTTAAAAGAAGTTTCATTTTCAACGCTCAAAGTTGAAGATTTATAGGTGAAGGTTACGGTTCCAATTTTTCTATCATTAAAAGGTGAAATGTTCGATAAACTTGAAATAACACCAACTGGATTTGTCTCTGGATTGCTCAATGAATACATGTTTCCATCTTCGGTTCCAGCATCGTAAGGGTATAAATCTATAGAGAAGGTGGCTTTCCAGCCATTGTTAAATCCTGAATTTCCAGACCTGAGATTTTCACCATTTACGGCAATAAACCAATCTGGGCTTGGTGCTATCATGGAAGCTAAGCTTATCAATGGAAAATCTTCGCTCACTTCAAGGTTGTTAATCGTTATTGTTCCTTTCGCTGAATTTAGTCCGCTTCCAACAACAACTTGATTGGCATCAGAATTGGTTTCAACTTCATTTACAAAAGTGCTTGTAGCACCAGTTTCGGCAATCGATTCTATTCCGGGTGAAGCAAGTGCGCCCATCATCAAAAACGTGTGTTCAGTTTTATGAGTTACTACGGTCAACGGTGACCAATGGGCGTTGGGGGGTAAATCTATAGTGCTAATGCCGTCATTAGGGTTATCTGCCACAGATTCCCAAACACTCTCAAAAGTTATATCGTAAAAGGCAACACTTTGGGCAGATGAAAACATTGACAAGAATAATGATAAGGAGACTAATGGCGCAGTGTTTTTCATATAACAACTTTTTTATTTTTTAAATAGTCGAGGCCTATTAAACGGACTTACAAAACTCTAGATAAAACACGCTTTGTTTTGATATGCTTTGTCAAATTAATACTATTTTTATCACACATTTTGAAGAAAGGAATGTCCAAACCTGTTAAAATAATTGAGTGCCCAAGAGATGCCATGCAAGGGATCAAGGAATTTATTCCAACGGCAAAGAAGGTACAATATATTCAATCCTTGTTAAGAGTAGGATTCGATACCATTGATTTTGGCAGTTTTGTTTCCCCAAAGGCCATTCCGCAAATGGTTGATACGGCCGAAGTCTTGGCACAGCTGGATTTGTCCAAAACAACTAGTAAACTATTGGCTATTATTGCCAATACAAGAGGGGCGGATGACGCCAGCAAATACCCAGAAATTGATTATTTGGGCTATCCGTTTTCAATTTCAGAGAATTTTCAAATGCGAAACACCCATAAAACCATTGCACAATCTGTGGTTACACTTTCAGAAATTCTTGAAATTGCCAATAGATCAAATAAGGAAGTGGTGGTTTACATTTCTATGGGATTTGGCAATCCTTATGGTGATCCATGGAATGTGGATATAGTAAGTGAGTGGACAGAGAAACTCGCCAATATGGGCGTGAATATTTTATCGTTAAGCGATACGGTTGGAACCTCAACACCTAAAAGTATTGATTATTTATTTTCAAATTTAATTCCGCTTTATCCCAAAATAGAGTTTGGTGCCCATTTGCATACAATACCATCTACTTGGTTTGAAAAGGTTGATGCGGCATATAAGTCCGGCTGTAACCGTTTTGATGGGGCCATTCAAGGTTTTGGGGGTTGCCCCATGGCTAAAGATGAACTTACGGGCAATATGCCAACTGAAAAACTGCTGTCGTATTTCACATCCAAAAGCAAGAATAGCTTAAATGCTCTTAGTTTTGAAAGTGCCCACAACGAAGCTTCAAAAATCTTCAATACTTACCATTAACAATTCAAATTAGTTTTTCACTACAAAACTTAACGATTTAAATGTTAAATTTTACTCATAATATTTTGAAATATAAGTAGTTGAATTTTCTAGTTAAAAATTATTTAAAATTAATCTAAATAAACTTTGAGAAAGTTTAAATAGGTGTTATTTTTGCCCCTGTAAAAAAATCTATTTATAACCAATCTAAATAAAAATAACAAATTAATCATGAGAAAAATAACCTCTATTTTTTCAATTTTAATGGTGTCATTCTTGAGTGCGCAAACCGCTCAAGATTCAATCACCTTCGACCCCCAAAAACAACTTAATGCTGCACAACGTTTGTTGTCAGGTAATTATGGTCAGGCTGTAACTGTTGGTGCTTACGGCGAAACTACTTATAATCAACCAGAGGGGATGAATGGTGAATTAGATATTCAGCGTTTGGTGCTACTTTTTGGCTACAAGTTTGACGATAAAACCCAATTTGTAACAGAGTTGGAATTGGAGCACGTTGAAGAAATTTATGTAGAGCAAGCCTTTGTTAATTATGCTGTTGCACCAAATGTTAGTTTACGTGGTGGTTTAATGCTGGTGCCTATGGGTATAATAAACGAGTTTCATGAGCCCACAACATTTAATGGTGTTGAAAGGCCGGCGGTTGATGCCGCCATTATTCCTACAACATGGCGCGAAATTGGTGTTGGTGTTACAGGACGTTTCAATGATTTATCATTAGGTTACCAAGTCTATATTTTTAACGGATTTAAATCTACAGAGGCTGATGGAGAAGGCGGAATTAGTGGATTTCTTGGGGGATCGAATGGGTTACGCGGTGGTCGTCAAAAAGCCGTTCAATCTACCGTAGATAGTCCAACATTGTCAGCTAAATTTGATTATTATGGTTTACCAGGACTTCGTTTAGGTCTTGCAGGATATTCTGGAAAAACACAGGCGGCAGACGATATTGAGGAAATGAGCGGGGCAAATATCGGCATTTCCATGTTGGGGCTTGATGCTCGTTATGCTTACCAACGTTTTACGGCTCGAGGTCAATTTGTATATGCTAGTTTAAGTGATACTGCAGCATATAACACGGCAACAGGTAGAGATTTAGGTAGTGCCCTGCAAGGTTGGTATTTAGAGGGTGCATTTAATTTATTACCTCAAAATAACCAACAGCGTTTGTTTGCGTTTGTGAGGTACGAGCAGTACGATACCCACGCCAAAACAGAGGGAGGCTTGGTACAAAACGATGCCTATAACCGGAACGATATAACAACCGGATTGAGTTACCATATTGCCCCAGGTGTTGTGCTTAAAGGAGATTATCAATTTAGAGATAACGCTTTGTCTGGAGCAGACGTGGACAATAGGCTGAATTTTGGAATTGGTGTTTGGTTCTAAAATAATTTAAGCAGGTTGAACGCACTTAACCAAAGGCAAATCATCAAAATTATTTTTGGGGTTCGCCTTTGGTCATTTTTCTTGAAATAACAACTAAAAGCAATACATTTGTAGCATGAACACAAAGGCGGTTTTAATACTATTCACAACATTTCTGATGTTATCTTTCAGCTTGCCACAAAACATTCAGAAAAAAGTGGACAAAGAAATTACCAAAGTTTTTGGTGTTGAAACTTTTGATTTTTCTGAGGTTACCATCAACCAAGAAATTGTAACAGAATTACCATCAAAGTTTGGAAAGGATAATTTCTTCAAAATTGAAGCGAATAACACCGTTTTGGGCTATGCTTATCTGTCGCAAGCACCAAGTAAAACCGCCCAATTCGATTATTTGGTTTTACTAGACAAAGAACTGATTGTATTGAAATCTAAAGTTTTGATTTACCGCGAGGAATATGGAGGAGAAATTGGCAGTTCTAGGTGGCTCAGGCAATTTGAAGGTAAAACCGGTGGCGACGAGCTTAAATATGGCGATAACATTCTGGCCATTTCCGGGGCTACAATTTCAGTTCGTTCTATGACCAATGCCATGAACGACCTAATGACTTCTTTAAAAATCCTACAAAATAAAAACGCACTCTAAATGCTACTAAACGGATTGATATTTACGCTTCCAAAAGAGATTAAATTATTAATCGGTGCATTTATTATTGTATTGAGCCTTGGGTTTTTTACTGGGTTATTATTTGTAGAAGAAACGTCATCCGCTAACCCAAATGGCATTGAAGAGCAATATTTGGGAAATGAAGACGATGACCAAGCAGAAGTAATGCGCTTTAAAAAGAGCGACCAAGAAATGCTTACTTTGGTGCATAACCATATGCTGTCCATGTCTATAATTTTCTTTTTGTTGGGTTTGATTGTTTCAATTACAAAACTTCCAAAAAAGTTAAAATTGTTTTTAATTGTAGAACCATTTTTCTCGGTTGTATTCACTTTTGGAGGTTTATATTTACTCTGGAAAGGCATGCTTTGGATGAAGTATATCGTAATGCTTTCGGGAATTTTGATGACATTTACGTTTTCACTGGCTGTGGTCGTTATCCTCAGGCAACTACTCCAAAGGAAATAATTCCCCATTTTAACAGTTTGTTGTTAAACTATCGGTGTTTGATTTAGTCTATAGTAAAGATTAACCAAATAGCCACTCTTGAAAAAGTTATTATTCTTTTCGTTCTTATTAATTTCTTCAACATTATTTGCCCAAAAATTTTCTTTGGAGGGTATTGTTAAAGACCAAGATTCAACATCTTTGGAAGGTGCTACGGTTTACGTTCAAAGTATTTCAGATAGTGTACCGATGTCCTATGGTATTACCAATAAAAAGGGTGAATTTTCACTTCAAGTCAATGCGGAAAATGATAAAAAAGCCATTTTCAACATCGCTTATTTAGGCTATAAGCCCTATACAAAAGAGATTTATGTGCCCAATGGCGACCAATTAAATTTGGGTGTGATTACCTTGGAAAATCAGGTTGAGGAACTAAATGAAATTTCGGTAGTTGGTAAAGCCCCTCCGGTGGTCATTAAAAAAGATACTATAGAATACAATGCCGATAGTTTTAAAACCATGCCCAATGATATGGTTGAAGATTTGCTTCGAAAGCTACCAGGCGTTGAAATAGATATGGATGGTGGCATTACCTATAATGGTATTGAGGTTGAAGCCATAAATGTTGATGGTATGGAGTTTTTTGGAGACAGAAGGGGAGACGTGGCACTGAAGAACATACCGAGTAATGCCGTTAGCAAAGTTCAGGTTACTGATTACAAAACTGACACCCAAAAGTTTACCGGTGAAGAATCGGATTCCGGTACCAAGGAAATCAACTTAAAAATAAAAAAAGGAAAAAATAGGGCCTATTTTGGCGATGTTAATGTGGGTTACGGTACCGATGAAAAATACCAGGCCAATGCTAATTTATTCCAGCTTATTGAAGGTAAACAGCTAGGCGTTATCATGGGAACGAATAATATCAATATGACCCGTGGTTTTAATTCGTTGCCCGATGCAACTGCAAGTACGGGTTATATTGAATCGGATTTTATAGGTGCTAATTTTGCAAAAGGAAAATGGAATGAAACCCGTATAAATGCTGATTACCGCTATAGTGCTCAAAATACCGATAGGGCCCAGAAAAGCTATTCAGAAAACTTTTTGCCTGATTTCAATTATATCACGAATTCCAATAGTAGTAGTTACAACGACTCCGATAGCCATAATGCAGGCTCAGAGCTGAGGTTTCTTATCAAACCAAAAAATGAGGCGTCCAGAAAACACGTTCGGGTATCAAATAGAACACGTTTTAATGCGTCCAACAATGATACTTTTTCTACTACCGATAGGATTTCGGAATATGAAAATGGCGATTTGGTAAGCAAGTATTTTTCAACAAATAGTTCCTCAAGCTCCAATTATTCTATAGAAAATGATTTTAATGTGGCTTCGCGGTTGGGTGGGCGTCGAGATTTTTTGGTCATTGGCTTTAATACCAATTTTGATAAGCAAGATAGCGAAGGCTCCAACTATTCCAGAAATGAATTGGAAAGCAGTGCCGAAGACATAATTCAAGATCAAGTTTCAACCACCAATAATTCGGGCTCACGAATTGGTTTTTATGGAAGATGGAGCAAAGAAATATTACCGGATTTCAGAATAATTCCTGGATACCATGCTACGGTGAATACACAAGTTGATGAAAAGAGCATTTATGATTTTAATGAAGACACCCAGGAATTTGATAGCTTTAATGACAAAATAAGTATAGATAGCCGATATGTTTCCACAACGGTCAGTCCGTCTCTGCGATTGCGTTACGACCATAACGATTTCCGTTTTGAAATTGGTGCCACACATACCAATACATTCAGAAAATATACCGATAACATTATTGAAGCCCGTAATTTTAAAAACGATTTTCAATATTTAACCTACAATGGTAGAATCCGCTATCGCGACGAAAAAGGCTATAAAAATATTTCTTTGAACTACAGACAAAATGTTGATTTACCCAACGTAAACCAATTGCAGCCTATTGCCAACGTAAGCAATATTACCAATATAGTTACCGGAAACCCAGACTTAAAACCTGGTGTGAGCCATAATCTTGATTTTGGATATCAAAATAATCTGGCGGCCAACAAAATAAGTTTAAGTGCCGGAGCAGAAGCTACTTTTGTAAACGACAAAATCATCAATTCCACGATTACAGATGCCGATTTAATACGCTATACTACTTTTGAAAACATTGATGGCGACTATACTTTTTCAGGTAATGCAGGGATTTCAAAGTCGTTTTTAAACAAGAAAACAAACTATAACATTAGCCTAAGATTAAACGGTGATTATAGAAACATTAGGTCCATTCAAAATGCCATAAAGTTTACGGCGAAAACCAATACATTAAGGCCTTCGTTATCCTTTAGTTATTCCTATGACAAAAAAATAGAAATTAGTTCGTCGTACAGTTACGGTTTAACAAATACCACGTATAATACCGATGCTTTTAATGATAACGACTTTTTTGTTCAAAATTTAAGACTTGAATCCTCGGTATTTTTTCTAAAAGATGCCTTTTTCACCAATAAATTATCCTATCGCTATAACAGTAGGGTTGGCGACGATTTTGATGGTGCCGCCATATTTTGGAACGCCGGTTTGGGTATGACCATGTTTGAAAAGAAAGCAACGCTAACGTTGGTCGGGTATGATTTTCTTGGCAAAAACAATGGCTTTAACCGTTCGGTAACAGAAACTTCTATCCGTGATGTGGAAAACATGATTTTAGAACAATATTTTATGGTCACTTTTGTGTACAAATTTGGCAAATTTGCAGGGCAAAATATGATGGATGGCCGCAGGGACTTTAGAGGAGGAGGCCGTGGAGGTTTCCGAGGCAGACGTAATTAATAATCAGATATCAGGCTGGTTCATTTTTTAGGACTCATTTTCAGAATTGATAAAACTATATTTTACTGTACATTTATAGAATGGTGCGATGTATTTTTACTTTTTGTTTTATCATTTTAGCTAAGCCCATTTGGGCAAAGGAATGGAAAAGTTTAAATGCCTATCACAAATCAACCAAAAATCAACAGCTGCCACCTTCAGATTGGTTGAAATCCGATAGAGTTAAAAACACTATAGTTTGGCAAAAGGCCAATAAATATAATCTTAAGAATAATCTATCAAAAGAATACCGAAACATTGTTGAGCGGCGTGATTTTTACAAATGGCTTTATACAGCATTGGGAAAAAAGGGGCATGAGGTGGTTTGGGTGCAGATGGCACATTACATATCAAAAAAATTGCATCTCATTGAAGCGTTTCCACATGCCTTGTTAACACGGCAAAAGATAAAAACCTATGCCAATTTAGGTAGCGTAACCGTTTTTAAAAACGCCTTTCCAGAACTTAAAACAATGTACAATTCAGATGAAATTTTAAAGGGAAAAGATGCCGATGTTTGGGATGAAACCATTTTAAAATTAGAACAGTTTAACTGGATCGCAAACATTTATGAAACAATGGATGAAAAAAGCCTTCACACCTTAGTACGTATAGCCAAGGGAAAATGTTTATATGCCTTGGTTGTGCCTAAAGCCATTCGGTTTAAAGGTGAACTATCCAACGCAAAATCCCGCTATAATTATGCACTTGAAATGCTTAAGCCATATTGCGAAAACAGATATTAAACTTAACATGATATCTTAGATATTAGTTGTATATTTGCACGCAATTATAATCGTAATTGCATCATGACTGCACATCAAAACAAAATTGTCGGCGAAGGTTTAACTTATGACGACGTACTTTTAGTTCCCGCATTTTCTGAAGTTCTCCCACGCGAAGTCAATATCCAATCCAAATTAACGCGTAACATTACTATTAACGTACCGATTATTTCGGCTGCGATGGATACCGTTACCGAAAGTAGAATGGCCATTGCCATGGCACAAGAAGGAGGTATTGGGGTGTTGCACAAAAACATGACCATTGAACAACAAGCGCTAAAGGTAAGACGTGTAAAACGTGCCGAAAGTGGTATGATTATCGACCCGGTTACGTTGCCGATGACTGCTACCGTTCGTGATGCAAAAGCCTCTATGGCAGAACACAGCATTGGGGGAATTCCTATTGTGGATCCCAATGGAACATTAAAAGGTATTGTTACCAACCGCGATTTACGTTTTGAGCACGATAACAAAAAACCGATTGTTGAGGTAATGACAGGTGAAAACCTAGTTACGGCACCTATAGGAACCTCGTTGCGTGATGCCGAAATCATCCTACAAGAAAATAAAATTGAAAAGTTATTGATTGTTGATGAAGATTATAAATTATCAGGACTCATTACGTTTAGAGATATTACCAAGGTTACCCAAAAACCAAATGCCAATAAAGATAAATACGGACGTTTACGTGTTGCTGCCGCACTAGGCGTAACTGCTGATGCCGTTGTGCGAGCCGAAGCTTTGGTAAATGCAGGTGTTGATGCCGTGGTTATCGATACAGCGCATGGCCATACTAAAGGTGTGGTAAGCGTCTTAAAAGAAGTAAAAGCCAAATTTCCAGAGTTGGATGTAATTGTTGGCAATATAGCAACAGGTGCAGCCGCCAAATATTTGGTTGAAGCTGGTGCCGATGCCGTAAAAGTGGGTATTGGTCCGGGTTCCATTTGTACTACGCGTGTGGTTGCAGGTGTTGGTTTCCCGCAGTTTTCTGCGGTGTTGGAAGTCGCTGCTGCCATAAAAGGTTCGGGTGTTCCGGTAATTGCCGATGGCGGTATCCGTTATACGGGTGATATCCCAAAAGCTATAGCCGCAGGTGCCGATACGGTTATGTTAGGCTCATTATTGGCAGGAACTAAAGAATCTCCAGGTGAAACCATTATTTACGAAGGCAGAAAATTTAAATCGTACCGAGGTATGGGTTCTGTTGAGGCCATGAAAGAAGGCAGTAAAGACCGCTATTTCCAAGATGTTGAGGACGATATTAAAAAACTGGTGCCGGAAGGTATTGTTGGGCGTGTGCCATATAAAGGTGAGTTATACGAAAGCATACACCAATTTATTGGCGGTTTACGTGCCGGGATGGGTTATTGTGGCGCCAAAGATATTGAAACCTTAAAGGAAACGGGGCAGTTTGTAAAGATTACGGCTAGCGGTATTAACGAAAGCCACCCGCACGATGTGGCCATTACCAACGAATCTCCTAATTATTCTAGATAAAATTTTTAGGTTCGTTAACGTCCTGCTAAACGCAGTTCGGTCAT
Organism: Tamlana flava; assembly: GCF_041287255.1. Lineage (NCBI taxonomy): Bacteria > Pseudomonadati > Bacteroidota > Flavobacteriia > Flavobacteriales > Flavobacteriaceae > Tamlana > Tamlana flava. Next base: position 795,357 of record NZ_JBGGTX010000001.1, on the reverse strand, counting down.
GAGAACGAAGATACAAAAAGAGGGAGACAATGCAGCCTTTGTGAGCGCTGCCACGCGAGCGACGGCGGCATTGTCCCTCTCGCCCATAAATTTCCCTTAGGAAATTATATTGGCGAGCCACTTTATTGAATCGGGAGTTCGATTGGCCGGGCCAAATTGCTTTTAGCACTGCAGATGGCTTACGTTTTCCCTCGATGGGCAGTGGAAGTTGTATTGAGCAAAAAGGCCTTTTTCAATTTGGTTTAGCAGGACGATGGAATACATGCACCGAAAGGGCGGGAGCAACGGAGTTGCGTAGCCATTTTGGTCAGCTTTCGCTGAATGTATTCCATCTTGGTGATATGCGTCGTTTAAATGACTTATATCAGTCGTTAACGAAGGTAGCGGAATTTTTTTACAAAGTCAATTTTTTCTTTCAAGGCAAAAAAGTGAGGGTAGTAAAAAACGTCATTGCTCCATACCACCCTCATTTTAAATAAAATTAAAGCTAATAGTTTACAAGGTATAATTTACACCAAACATAAAGTTTCTACCCATATTAAAAATACCGTCCGGCTTTAATCGAGACAGGTGGTTTGTATAGGTTTTATCGGTTAAATTGTTCGCAGAAATGGTAACAGAAAGTTCTTTGTTAAACAATGTAAAACTGCCGCCCAATCCAGCACTTAGCAAATTATAGCCATCAGTGGCCGTTTCGAAAGTGCTGACTTTGGTTTGTTTGAAAGTGCTACTCAATTTTGCAAAGGCATAGCCTTTTTTAATCCATGGCTTTTCAAATTCCACGCGTACCATATTGCTTAAACTATTGGCAGGAATTAAAGGCAAATAGGTGTCGTTTTGTTGCTTTCCGGTAACGGTTTCAAAGCTGCTTTCAAAATGTAACCAATCTAGCGGGTGCGGGTGCAAATGGAAACCGATTTCACCCCCATACAAGTGGGCGTCATCCTGTATATATAAAAACACAGGGTCTTCGTTTACGAAATCTCCGTTTGGCGACAGAAAAATGTAGTTGTTTATGGAGTTATAAAAACCGTTGGCAAACAACTCGATATGCTCGTTTTTGAGTTCTAAAGCCACATCAGTTTGAAAATTTTGCTCGCTTTTAAGCTCAGCATTACCGATTTCGTATCGGTTGGTACCTTCGTGAGTTCCGTTGGAAGTTAGTTCCGATAGATTGGGTGCCCGAAATCCTGTGGCCAAATTGATTCTTAAGGTCAGGTTTTTGGCCATATCTGTTTTTACACCAAAAGCGCCGTTAAAACTGTTAAAGTTTCTCTCAACACCATCTAAAACCAAAATCGCCCGATTATCAAAACGTGCGCCCAATTGTACATCAACCTTTTCAAAATGGATGTGTGAGGTAGCCAAAACACCAATATCATTTGTGGTGGCGTCCGGAATCAATTGCTCTTCGCCATAATTGCCATTTACTTGGTGCATACCCTGAACGCCAACAATGGTTTCGAATTTTCCCAATTCGGGCAAATGGTATTTTACATCGTAATTGGCGGTTTTTAATTTCATGTGCAGGGCGGCTTCCAGAATTTCGGCTTCATCTGTATGCGCGTCATGTTCTTCTTCCGTTTCGTCTTCTTCATGATGTTCCTCAAATTCCTTTCTGTCGTTGTAAATATACCCGAGGTTAACGTCCAATTTGGAGTTGTTCAAAAACCAAGTGGATTTTGAACTGAACACGTGGTTGGTAATATCCTGAAAGGGGAGAAGTGGTTTTTTGCTCAACGATTGTTCTCCGATTTCCTCTGGAATACCCAATTTTGAGTGGTTGAGGTTATAACGAAATTCCGTTTTAAAACTGTTGTTTTGATAACCCATTCCCGCTTTAAAATCTTCTTCCTTAAAGCGCGTGTTGGTCACCCTGTAAGGTTTTGTATTGTAGTCCGCATGTTCGGTAATGCTTCCACGGAACAAGAACTTAAAATTGTTTTCTGAAGCTTTGTACCCTGCGTTAGAACTAAATCCTTGGGTATTGCTAAAATAATTGCCACTAAAATCGCCCGACGAAGTATTGTTTTGTGCAAATCGCTCAGGATTTAAATAAAGCACACCGCCAAGAGCATCGCTACCGTAAAGTAAAGAGGCAGGGCCTTTAATGACTTCAACACTTTCAACACCAGTGGAATTTAAGCCCAATCCGTGTTCGTCACCAAATTGTTGGTTTTCCAACCGAACGCCCTGTGTGTACACCAAAACACGGTTAGAGCTGAGCCCGCGAATTACGGGTTTACCTATGCCCAAACCCGTGGAAATACTTTCCACTCCTGCAATATTGGTAATGCCCTCCGAAAGTGTAATGGCTCCATTGGACTTTAAATCGGCAACAGATTTTTGCTCTACTTTCATCACATTCTCGCTTTGTAATTTATGGAAAGGCGTTGAAATAATGATGCTTTCCATTTCAATGGCCGAAGGTTCCAAAGCAATGGACATTTGTTGGGTTGTTGGCACCGTAATCTTAAACGATTTGGTTTCATAACCCATTATGGAAACCACGATGTTATGGCTTCCCGGGGCAATGTTTTCAATATAGAATGTCCCTTTGGCATCTGTAATCGTACCTTTTTCAAGGTCTGAAATATAAATGTTGGCAAACTCCAGTGGTTCGTTAGTTTCGGCATCCGTCGCCATGCCTTGAATACTATTTTGACTGTATAGGTTAGCGGTTGCTAATAGCAACAATGCGCTTAAAAGTGATTTCATTTAAAATGTATTTAATTTAATAATATGTGAAGCTGATATAGCTCGGTTACTTATTAAATTAAAGCGGGAGGTCCCCGAAGTGAAAAGTGTAAACGTTGGTATTTACTTAAAAACTGATAAAATGACAAATGCTTTTCTGAGGTTTTGGTGAGTGAAAACAGTTGGAAATGTGAATCTGAAAACGTAAAGTGATTATGGATTTGGAATTTTTGAAAATCGCATTCTAAATCTACTTTATGTAAATGAGTGGTGCTATCACCATTACAAGCTTCGTGTTTATGGTGCTGGAAAATATGCGCCATTTTTACCGAGGCCGGCAATAACAAAGCTGCCACCAAAAGCATCGTGAAAACTCTAAAAATTATATGTTTTTTTAAATCGTTCAATTAATTAAAAAAACGTTTTAAACCAATTCTGCGGAGCATCTTTTTTTCAAAATTCCAGAAGAACTTATATTGACCAAATAGCCAGCCAAAAAATACGAGCATAAATTGGTAAACAATAAAAAGAAGGACAATTCTAATGGTCCAGTAGCCAAATGTGCCGAAATTTTCTCTATCAATATTCAGAAAGCCTAAAATGGGTTTTCCTATGTACGATGCTGTAGAACCTGTAATGGCAAAGACAATCAATATGAGTACCACTTGCCAATTACTTTCAATACCCCAACGCGTTTTTAATTTTTCCAAAATTTGCAATTTAATGCAAAAATAATGAAAACGGATTTAAATTCGAGGCGCCCAAGGCCCCAATCTCTGATTGTAGGTCATTTGAAAATAGATAAAGTAGTTGTAGAGCAGGTAATTAACCTCATAGCCATAGTCAATATTCTGTTGGTAGTTAATCTGCATTTCATATAGCTGAGGGTTGTATTGTTGCGGTTGGAGCACACGTTGGTTCCATTCCAAAACATATTGAAAGTTTCTGTTCTCTAGGTATTGCTGAGAATAAAATCCTCGAGGTCTGGCCCTGCTGGCCACCCAAAAATTGAAACCGGGCTCGATGATTATAATTTCATATTCCAGTTCCTCATTGGCTATTTTAACAGTGTCATTTTCTTTTGCATTTTCCAGCCGTTCATCTTTTTTTGAAGTAGTTTGTTTTGTCGTATTGCAATTAAGGATGACAACAGAAATAAATAGAATGTAGATAAGTTTTTTCATGGCTTGAATGCTTTAAAAAATATACTTTCAAAAGTAGTGTTCCATAAAGCTTATTAAAAGTTATAATGAGTTAAATGGGGTTTCCGTTGAGGGAAACTTGGGTTATTCTTAAAGTTACAAAAATCATTTCTTTATAAACTTTTAATTAAGATTGTTTTAATAAAAAAAGCGTCGAATACATTGTCTTCGACGCTTTTTAGATATTGTATAAACGTATTTATTTCTTTCCGAAAAGTCCACCCAACAAACCGCCAAGGCCACCTTTCTTTTTGTTGCCGCCCAAAACCATTCCAGCAACATCGTCAATAACGCTTCCGTCTCCGTCAGCATCCAAAATGGCCTCTAAAAAGCTTTGTTCTTGTTTTGGTGAGTTTCCTTGTATTAAACCACCCAATAAGCTTTCAATGCCACTTTGGCTGCTCACGTTATTTTGGCGGGTTTGTTTCCCTAAAACGCCCATTAAAATTGTTGCAGCCACTTTTAATATTTGCGCTACGGAACTGGCATCCATACCTGCCTTGGCGCCTAAAGTTTGTTCGACACGTTGTTGTTTGCTACCCAATACATGCCCAAGAATTTTACTTCCGTCATCAAGAACATTGGAATCTACACCTCCACTAAACAAGCCGCCAAGGTTGTCTAAAATACTACCGTCGTGTTTGTTGTTTAAAGCACTCATCAAACCTTCGGCACCTTGTGGTGTTGAAGCATTACGTCTCATAGCTTACATTAAAACAGGCAAAGCCATAGTCAATACATCTTGCGTTTTGTTTTGTGGTTGATTGGTTTGACTTGAAACCCCATTGATGAGGGTTTTCCCCAGGTCGCTGTTTAATAAATCTAAAATTCCGGACATGATAATTATTTTGTTTTAAAAAGATTAGAAAAAATTCGGACAATTAATGTACAAAAAAAGTCCCAACTTATGTAGTTAGGACTCAATTTTAACCTTAAGGTCACATTTGGTTTAATAAAGCCAAATTATTGTGCCATTAGCGTAATAATTTGTGATGCCAATTCTGTGCCAATTCTATCTTGTGCTTCGTTGGTTGCGGCTCCTGTGTGTGGTGTTAATGACAACGCAGGATTCATCAACAATTGCATTTCTGGTTTAGGTTCATTTTCAAAAACATCTAATGCTGCTCTGGCAACTTTACCGCTTTCAATAGCTTTTACAAGTGCCACTTCGTTTAACACACCACCACGTGCTGCGTTGGCGATGATAACACCGTTTTTCATCATGTTAAATTCTGCTTCGTCAATAACATAATCCTTTTGAGCAGGAACGTGTAATGTGATGAAATCAGCCTGTTTTAAAACCTCTTCTTTTGAAATGGTCTTAATTTCAAAACTTACTTTTTGTCCGTCAAAAAAGTCCAATTCCAAATTGGCTTTTTCAATAAAAGGATCATATGCAACCACTTTCATTCCAGCACCTAAACCTACTTTTGCAGTAGCTTGACCTATACGGCCAAATCCTAAAACACCCAAGGTTTTACCTTTTAATTCTATACCTTTAGCGTAAGCTTTCTTTAATTTACCAAAGTTGGTATCGCCTTCCAATGGCATATCGCGGTTGGAGTTATGTAAAAACCGGGCTAATCCGTAAAAATGACCAAACACCAATTCTGCAACAGAGTGAGAAGATGAAGCAGGTGTGTTGATTACATGAATGCCTTTGCTTTTGGCATAGTCCACATCAATATTATCCATTCCAACGCCGCCACGACCAATGATTTTCAATCCAGGACAGGCATCAATTAAATCTTTTCTTACGGTTGTAGCACTACGAACCAATAAAACTTTGATGTCTTTCTCGTTGATGTAGTTGCTTAATTGCTCTTGGGCCACGGTAGTAGTAATTACTTCATAGCCTCCTTTTTCCAATGCATCGATACCACTTTTTGAGATACCGTCGTTTGCTAATATTTTCATTATTTTAGTTAGTAGTTAAAAGTTAAATGGTGATAGTTCAATGAACAAAAGCCATTCAACTTTAAATTAAATTTTATTATGCTTTGCTCTCCAATTCGCTCATTACTTCAACCAAAGCTTTAACGCTTTCAATTGGAAGAGCGTTGTACATAGATGCTCTGTATCCACCAACACTTCTGTGGCCATTAACACCACTAATGCCAGCTTCTTTCAACATGGTGTCAAAAGTGTCTTTAAGGTTGTCGTTGGTAAGGTTGAAGGTCGCGTTCATTTCTGAACGGTCTTCTTTAGAAGCAAATCCTTTAAACAATGGGTTTAAGTCTATTTCAGAATACATTAAACGCGCTTTCTTTTCGTTTTCTTTTTCAATAGCCGCAATGCCGCCAATGCTTTTTAACCATTCCAAAGTCAACATAGAGGTATAAACTGCAAACACAGGAGGTGTATTTAACATACTTCCACTACCAATGTGTTTTTTGTAATCCATGATTGATGGAATTTTTCGGGAAACTTTTCCAAGAATATCTTCTTTAACCACAACAAGTGTCGTGCCTGCAGGGCCCATATTTTTTTGTGCACCAGCATAAATCAACCCGAATTTTGAAAAATCCAACTGACGTGAAAAGATATCGCTACTCATATCGCAAACCATGGGGATTGGCGAATTGGGAAACGATTTCATTTGTGTGCCAAAAATTGTATTGTTTGATGTACAGTGAAAATAATCATAATCTTCAGGAATGGAGTATCCTTTCGGGATGTAGTTAAAATTTGCCTCTTTTGATGAAGCCACTTCGTAAATATCATCCAACATTTTAGCTTCTTTTATGGCTTTTTCACTCCATGCACCAGTATTTAAGTAACCCGCTCTTTTTTCCAAAAGGTTCATGGCCACCATCAAAAACTGGGTACTTGCACCACCTTGTAAAAAAAGTGCTTTATATCCTTTGCCTTCCAAACCAAGAAGCTCTAAAACCAAAGCTCTTGCTTTCTCCATGACATCAACAAAATCCTTGCTTCTATGTGATATTTCAATTAAAGATAAACCAGAATTATTAAAGTCCATTACAGCTTGGGAAGCTTTTAATAATACCTCTTGAGGTAAAATACTAGGTCCTGCGCTAAAGTTATGTTTTTTCATTTTGTCTTATAAAAATTAGGATGCAAAGTTGCTAATTAATTAGGGATTATATGTTATAAAATCAATAATTTTTTCAAGAAATTGCTAACAAAAATTCAATGGAATCTACACTATCCGCATAATCCCAAAGTTGCGGTTTTTGTGTCTGTCCAAAGGGAATTTCATTTTCAACAAACCCTTGTGAAACAATGCATTGAATTTTGTTTTTTTCTGTTTCCAGCTTTTCTTTAAGGCTTTCTTTATCTTCATAATATTCATAGAACGCCGTTGCTATGGGCGATGCATAGCTTTCGTCTTCTTTTATCATGAAAAACCCGTTTTCAAGCATGTCGAATTCGCTCATTAAATACACTGCTTTGTTGTAGTCGTAATTATTGGCGTATTTTACTCTGTCAATAATGGGGTGCCAATGGTAAATGGCTTCAAAAAAAGCATCAAATTTGTAGCCTTTTGGCACAAAAAGTTTTGATACGTTGCGACAGCCCAAGCCATAGTATCTAAAAATATCCTCTGACAGATTTTTTAAATCTTCGGAAGTTTCATTACCAGTTAAAATAGCAACCGAATTCTTGTTGTTTCTAATTATGGAAGGTTTACCTTTAAAATAGTATTCAAAATACCTTGCCGTATTGTTGCTGCCAGTGGCAATAACCGCATCAAAGTCTTCAACCTTAGCTTCGGTAAAATTTATTTTCCCTTTAAATTGAGGTGCAACATATTCCAAATACTTGGCCAAAAACGGAAGTAAATGTTTATCGCTTGACGATTGTTTTACCAAAACCTCATGGCCCGTAATCAATACTGATAAAAAATCATGGAACCCAACCAAAGGGATATTCCCCGCCATAATTATGGCCACTTTTTTAGGTGAAACATTATTAATTTGGTAGGGTTTAAGCCATTTATTTAGATTTTCGGTCGATAGCAAATCAGCCCATCCTTTTATGGCGAAACGTATGTTTTCTGGGGTAAACCATCCGTTATGTTCTTCAGCCAATTTTAGTTGATGCTTAAAACCATCAAAAAACAGGTCATTATGTGCAATATTGTCCGCCTTTAGAATAACATCATTAGAAAATTGCCTAAAAAAATCTCCTAATTTTACAAAAGCGTTAATTCTTTCAGGTAATTGCATCTTAATTTGGTTATGACGGGTTTTGGCTTTATTTTTGCGACTGCAAAGTTAGAAAGAAAAAAACGCTATGGCAATTATAATAACAGACGAATGTATAAATTGTGGTGCTTGCGAACCCGAGTGCCCAAACACAGCTATTTATGAAGGTGCCGACGATTGGCGCTATAAAGATGGCACCAGTTTAGAAGGTACAGTAGTGCTAACAAATGGAAAAGAAGTTGATGCCGATGAGGCTCAAGAACCAATAAGCGATGAGCTTTACTACATTGTTCCAGACAAATGTACCGAATGTAAAGGTTTTCATGATGAGCCACAATGTGCTGCAGTATGCCCGGTAGATTGTTGCGTGCCTGATGAAGACCACGAGGAAACAGAGGAAGAATTGTTGGCTAAACAACGCTTTATGCATCCTGAGGATTAGTTGGCAATCGATAATGAATTATAAAAAAATCCTAAGCTTTTTTGGCTTAGGATTTTTATTTTAGCTTTAATTAGTTTTGCAATGAATCCAAAAAAAGCATTTCTCCTAATAGACGGTGAGCAACCGAATCAATTGCCAAACTTATCGAAATATGATTTGGTTTGTGCAACCGATGGTGCTTACAGTTTTTTTGCGGAAAATAACATCACTCCAGATTTTATTAGTGGTGACTTTGATGCTTTGGAAAAACTACCCAAAAATATTGAGGCTATAGCAACCCCAAATCAAGATTATACTGATTTTGAAAAAGCACTCAAGATTTTAAAAGAACGAGACTTCACTAATATTCATGTTTACGGTGCAAGCGGAAAGGAGCAAGACCATTTTTTAGGCAATTTAAGTACTGCCATAAAATGGAAATCTGAATTGAACCTTACTTTTTTTGATAATTATGGCTATTATTTTTTAGCTGACGAAACCACAAAAATTAAGGAATGTAAGGGCAAAACGATTTCGTTGGTGCCATTTCCTGAAGCATTGGGGATTGTCACATCAGGGTTGCAATACTCGCTTAAAAAGGAAAGCTTGACTTTTGGTGGCAGAATTGGAACTAGAAATGTGGCCATAGAAGATGAAGTTACCATTACTTTCGAATCTGGGGCTTTATTTGTTTTTGTTAATGATTAAACTGTAACTTAGCAGAACACCAAACCAATAAAAATCATCATGAGTTCTATTGTTAAGTTTGCCATAGTTGGAAGTGGTAATATTGCCAATACTTATCTTTCGGCAATGAAAAATATTGCGAACGCCGAAGTTGTTGCTGTAGTTTCAAGCAAATCTGAAAAGCCACAATTGTTAAGACATCTTCCTTTTTTTATAAGCATTTCGAAAATAAATATTGATTTTGATGCCGTTATTGTGTGCACCCCAAATGGCCTGCATCATATTAGTGCCGTTGAAGCAGCAAAATTGGGCAAGCACGTACTTTGCGAAAAGCCCATTGACATTACTTTGGAAAGCATAGATCAAATGATTGACGCTTGCCAGAAACACAAAGTTCAGTTGGGCGTGGCTTACCAAAGGCGTTATAGTTCAGACAACTCCATTGTGAAAAAGTTAATCGATGCCGATGAATTAGGACGTATATTTTCAGTTGATCTGTCCGTAAAAAATTATCGCGACCAAGCATATTATGATTCTTCACCATATCGTGGAACTTACAATATTGATGGTGGTGGGCCTTTTATTCAGCAAGCCTCCCATTACATCGATTTATATTATTGGTTCTTTGGAAAGCCTAAAAAGGTGGTCAGTAAATTGGGTACTTTTGCGCATGATATTGAGGTGGAAGACCACGGCGCAGCCATATTTGAACATGCTTCTGGGATAATTGGGACCATAACAGCTTCAACAGCTACAAAACCGGGGTTTCCTGCAAAAATGGAAATTTACACCAGCAAAGGCTACCTTATTTTGGAAAACGATGTCATTACCCATTGGAACATTGATGGCATTGAAAACCCAACCACCCAAAGAGCAAAAGCAAATACACATACAGGTGCGGCAACTGCAGCGGTGGCCGATACCACCAACCATGAAATTATATTAAGCGATTTTGTAAAAGCCATAAAAACAGGTGAAGATTGCCTCATAACTGGTGAATCGGCCAGAAATGCCACCGAAATGGTTTTGGAAATTTATAAAAGTCAGTTTTAATACAATATTGAATTTGCTCAAGTACTAATCAATATGCTTTCGATTACAAAATATATAACGCTTAATATAATGCTAACTGTTAACGCTTTGCTTCTTTTCTCTTGCCTTTTCGCGTGCAAAACAGAAATAGCAAAATTTGATTGTGAGAATGTTGAAATAATTGAGGCGCCTTTAGGCTTGTCCATTGCTGAAGAAGATAAATACTATTATGAAAATTACGGGTTTGTTCCACCGTTAAATCAAAAATATAAAAATTACTTCCCTTTAGGCGTGGCAGTGGCGAACCATCAAAGATTTTCCCTAGAAGGGGAACTAGTACAATACCACTTTGATGCCATTACACCCGAAAATGAGTTAAAGCCAAATTACGTTCAACCATTTGAAGGAGACTGGCGCTGGGACGATGCGGATAATCTTTTGGTTTTTGCCCAGATGAATAATAAAGAATTTCACGGGCACTGTCTTGTTTGGCATTGGCAAACGGGAGAATGGATGTTTCAAAGTCCTGATAATCCCAACAATCTAGTATCAAGAGAAAAACTGATTGAGAGAATGAAAACCCATATCAGCACTGTTGTTGGTCGCTACAAAGGAAAAATAATATATTGGGACGTTGTCAATGAAGTTATTTCAACGGACAATACAAACCGGGATAACCTTTACAGCCCATCTTATTGGTATGAAATAGTTGGGCCCGAGTTTATTGAATTGGCCTTTCAGTTTGCCCATGAAGCCGACCCCGATGCGTTATTGGTATTTAACGAATACGGACTTGCAGATCCACAGAAAAGAGCAAAAGCATTAAAAGTGATTGGTGCACTGCTTGAAAAAGGTGTAAAAATAGATGCTGTTGCCGAACAAGCGCACTGGTTTTTAAATTGGCCAAGCACAGAACAAATCAGGGATATGATTCATGACTTTCATGCTTTAGGGCAACAATATGGTGTAGACCTGAAGTTTTTAATCAGTGAGTTGGACATTGATGTGTACAACGGAAACACAAATGTAGCAGAAATGGCATATGCTTCAGTAGAAGAAGATTTAACCGCTCGGTATGATGAGCTATTTAAGGTATTCAGGGAAGAAAGCGATAAAATAGATAAGCTTTCATTCTGGCATATTTCAGATAAATATACCTGGCTTGAATTCTATTTTGCGCCTGGGCGGGCAACTTATCCCTTGTTATTTGATAAAGAGCGAAAACCAAAAGCATGTTTTTGGTCGGTTGTAAATTTTGATGCTGGTTCAGAATTTGAAAGCTTGAGACAAAACTGGATTGAAGAAAACCTCTGTGACTAATTGGGAAACCTTTGAAAGTTTTTATAGCTGTTGTTTACAATCTTGTAAATAAATAAAGCTATTTTGTGTTGATTTTCTGATAATAAAAATATAACTTCGATTATCAATCGATAAAAAGAATTGAAACTGCTTTTTATCTTTACGATAAGCGTAACCCCAAACTCACTCCCCAACACCAAAAGCTTTCATTTCCTGTAAAGGTTCTAAAGTTTCATCGTCTTTCCAAATGGCATCCTCAAATCTGTTAAGCACTTTGTATGGCACAATGCTGTCTTGTTTTATAGAGGCAAAATCATTTAAGTTCAATTTGCTATTTTCAGTAAAAAGAAGTTCTTTTTTACTGCGGTTATCGCCTTCAATTTTAAAGCTAAAACCAATTTTATTTTTTGCCCAACCATTTTCAATAAATTTTAAGTCGCGGTTTACGTAAAAATAACTGCCCTCAGTCTGTTTTAAATATTTTAGGTGATAAATGTTGTTTTTGTTCTTTTCAAATAACAAGGTTCCTTCGCTTACATTGGCTATATATTTTACACCCAAAAGCAATTTTAAGTTCAATTTGCCGCCATGTCGGTTTTTATAAAAGTTATAATCAATGCGTGTTACAGCGTATGCGGAATCACTGACAAAAATTTTTCCGGTGTATTTGGCCTTTCCTTTTCGGGGTTCAAAATTAATGATATAGGTTAGTTCGTCGTTATTAGTGGTCATCTCCTCAAAGGCATACTCATACAAATCGCTATCCAAAATATCACTTAAAAAGGAGTTATTGTAGTACTGCGCCTTTCGCAACATGTTTCGGGTTACGTTATTTAAATTTGGTATGTTGAACTCGTTTTTTTCTTCTTTTTCAAAGTTTTCATCTTTGAGCGACAGTGAATCTTCAACTTTAAAAAATCCTGTTTTTACTTTATAGGTTTTTGTGGTATCTAAATAAGTGAGTATAATCTGTGTGGCTTTGGTTTGAACATCTTCAATGGAAAAATCATTTTTATAGTCAATCAGTTTGGTGGCTTTATTGACGGTGAGTTTGCTGCTATCTAAATTAAAGCTGTACAATTCGCCTTTAAAATCGGTAAAATGGGTCATATCGCTTTCGCATATTTTTTTTGAAAGTGCTTTCAAATCGGAATTGGCTTGTTCAATATTCTTTTTCTTGACGTGCGATGCTTTTTCGATTTCAAACTCTAAATTTTTAAAATCTACATAATCGGAATTTCTTCTAAAAACTTGATATTTGTTCAATTCGTAGTCGTAGTTTTTAGGAATGTTTCGTTTTACTTTTGCTATAATCGAATCGGCATTCGGTGCTTTGTTAATCAAATAAACTTCATCCAGTTGGTTAAGAGCTTCGCTTAGGGCAATAATATTACTGGCTTTTTTGATTTCGCTTATGGATATATTATTTGTAGCATAGCCCATACATGATATGATAATAATCTTGTCGTCCTCTTCATGCTGTATGGTAAAATAGCCATCATCATTGGAAATAACACCACTATAATCACCGGTTTTTATGGTCGCATAAGGAATTGCTGTTTTGCTGTTTTTGTCAATGACCCTCCCTGTGATAGTTTGTGAAAGGCTGTTATTGCCGATTAACAAGGAAAGTGTTAATAGGAGGTACTTCATATTAAGTCGATGGTTTATAATCTTTATAACGATTAAGTTTAGATATTGTAACAAAATTTTTTACATTTAAAAAGCGAGTAAATTTTGAAATTGTTATGGTGATGAGTGGTAAAATGGAATTAAAATACTTAGTTAAGGAAATGAAACCAAAATTAAACAAAGGCGATTATGTTTTTGTTGTGGTATCCGATTTATCCACTATTGATAGAGCGCAAACCTTATGTGAGTTTAAAGAAGCTGAAGGTGTAACAATCGTAATTGAAAAACAAATTGCGGATAAATTGAATTTAAAATATGATTTTGTGGCTTCTTGGATTACCTTAACCGTTCATTCTTCTTTGGAAGCTGTCGGTTTAACCGCGGTGTTTTCATCTGAACTGACAAAGAATAATATAAGTAGTAATGTGATTGCGGGATTTTACCATGATCACATATTTGTGGCAAAAGAGGATTCAAACAAAGCGATTGAAGTATTGAATGAATTATCAAAAAATCATGTTGAATAAATAAGCTAATAAAAACCGAGCAATTGCTCGGTTTTTATTTTTCTATTGTTGTTTTTAAAAATTAAAATTTATCCTGGCAAATACATAAGTTCCATCAGATCCCATTTGAACGGAATCGGCCAAACCACCTTGGTCTGTCCATCCGTCGAACTGTGGTGTTGGATATTTGTTGAATAAATTATTGGCACCAATGCTGATTTTGGCATTATCACAAATTCGATATCCCAAACTCAAGTCTACAACCATCGCGGCTTTGTATACATCAGTGGCTACATCATATAATGCCTCTGCCTCAGTTTGATTAGTCGCTGGTGAGTCCACCCATTGAAAATCTTGTAAAGTGACTTCACTAAATTGTGTTAACGATACCGTAGCGTCTAACTTTTTGTGTGTATATCCAAGATTTAAACCAAACTTATAGTCTGGTGCAGCAGCTTCCAGGTAAGCTTGAGAAAAGGGACCAAAAAATGTAAATTCATTTAAATTGCCATTGTTTATATTTTTTATTTTAAGGTCGTTTATGTTACCTATTAAACCAACTTTAATATTCGAATCAGTGCCAATATTTGTTTCATAGCCCAAAACCACATCTAAGCCGGTTGTTCTAGTGTCTACACCATTTGCAAAAAACTGTGCAGCATCTACGTTTAGAGGACCGAGAACAGCTTGGTCTGTGAAGTTGTCAGTTAATATAATACGGTCGTCCACAGTAATTGAATAAGCATCAACAGTTGCCGTGAAATCTCCTTTTTTGAACGTAAATCCAATACTTGCATTTACAGCCTTTTCTTCATTTAATTGTCCAATACCAAAAGCTTTGGTAACAGTACTATTATTCGCCGATAATAGAGAAGGTACTGATTCACCTGCTACAATGTTATTGAATATTAAATTATAATATAGTTGCGCCAATGAAGGAGCCCTAAATCCTGTTGAAATGGAACCTCTTAATGAAAAATCGTCACTAAGTTTTAGTCTGCTAGCCAATTTAGCATTAAAAGTGTTGCCAAAATCGCTATAATTTTCAAATCTAACTGCCGCACCAAGCATAAAGGCTTCGCTTGCATTAAATTCTGTGTCAAAATAGATGCCATAATTGGTTCTGTTTCGGTCTACTTCATTAGCAGGGCTGTAGCCCGGGAAACCCTGTGAACCTCCTGGTAAATCATCTCCGTTGGAATCGAAAGCAACTGTTTGATTACTTGGATTAGTAATAATGACTCCATTGGTGTCGTAAAGCCCATATGAAGGGGCTTCACCAGCAAAAATTCCAAAATTTTCAGTTCTATATTCAAAACCAAATGCCAAACTTAAACCAGACGCAACATCATCTAAATACTTGTTGAAGTCCAAGCCCGTTGTGTTTTGTGATAAGTAATGTCCTCCAGCATCAAAATCGGTTGGCGACGCATTTTGCATAGAAGCATTATTACTGCCTTTGATAAAGTAATGGAAATTATTTTTTCCAAAAGTATTGTTGAAATCTAAATTCCACCCATTGTCCATTTGATGTCTCACACCCACAGAAACAGAAACATCAGTGATGTTTGATGTAATTCTTGGCGTAAATCCATTCGGGTATAAGCTTGGGACCGAGCGGTTATCTCCATCATCAAAACTATCTCTAGAAAAAGCATAGGCATCGGTATCTCTGTAGTTTCTGCCCCCAAAAGCATAAACTTCAGTGCGATTGTTTACCGGCAATGAAGCGTTTAACATAAAATTAAACCCATCTACACCAGCGCTACCGTAACCTTTTCTCCATGCAAAGCCTGGTCGTAAGGTGCGGTCTTTGGATAAAAACTCGGTTGTGAAATTCACATACCCACCTTGGTCGTTCAGAGGTACACCATAATTGGCATCAATTTTAACAGTGGCGCCATCAAAGTTTTTATCCTTTCCATCCAATCGATTTTTACCTTCAACATTATTAAGGGTTTCGCCCGTTGCTTCTTCCCAGCCTTCACCTACAGCGGTACTGTAAGCCCCATATGTTATTCCTCCAGAAAAGCCATCGGTATTGTCTTTTAAAACTATATTTATTACTCCTGCAATAGCATCAGAGCCGTATTGGGCAGAAGCACCATCTCTAAGGACTTCAATTCGTTTTATAGCGAAAGCTGGAATTGCATTAAGGTCAGTTCCTGAATTACCGCGTCCTCGTGTTCCAAAAATATTAACCAAAGACGATTGATGCCTACGTTTACCATTAATCAATACTAAAGTTTGGTCGGGACCTAAACCGCGTAAGGAAGCAGGAACGATATGGTCGGCACCGTCCGATCCAGATTGTCTGGTTGCATTAAAAGAAGGTGCTGCATATTGTAGTATTTCATTAACCTCAAATTTACCAGTCGTCGATGCAATTCCTGAGACATCCAATACATCTACAGGTACGGCTGTATCTGTAGCCGTTCTTCTTGGGCTACGAGAACCAACTAGGAGGACTTCATCCAGGCTCACACCTTCTTCCATAACAACATTTAGTATGGTTTGATTGTTTACAGCAATACTTAAAGTATTGTAACCTATATAACTAAAGGTTAGAGTTGCATTTTCACCTACGGTCAAGGAATAATTTCCATCAAAATCTGTTGCCGTACCTTTAGAAGTGCCATCTTCTGATATATTAACCCCAGGCAATGGAACACCATTAACATCTTTTACCGTTCCAGAAACAGTTTGTTGCGCTAATGTTAATGAGGTAGTTAACGCTAATAAATAAAAATAAATTTGTTTCATAAATATGGATATTTTGGTTAGTTTCACTAAGATAGTTGAAAAGTTTTTTATGAAATGTAAATTTTTTTGAAGATTTTGTTTTGTACTTTTTCACATTCACATGAATTTTGTTAATTCTCACTTCAATAATTCTAGATATACAATGAATATAATTTATATTTGCACTCGCAAAAAATAATTATAATGAAAGCAGGTATCGTAGGATTGCCAAACGTAGGAAAGTCAACGTTGTTCAATTGTTTATCAAATGCAAAAGCGCAAAGTGCAAACTTTCCATTTTGTACCATAGAACCCAATATTGGTGTGGTAAACGTGCCAGATCCAAGATTGGAAAAACTGGAATCGTTGGTGAAGCCCGAGCGTGTTATGCCTGCAACGGTTGAAATTGTAGATATTGCTGGATTGGTAAAAGGTGCAAGCAAGGGAGAAGGTTTGGGTAATCAATTTTTGGCGAATATTCGTGAGACCGATGCGATTCTGCATGTATTGCGCTGTTTTGATAACGATAACATTGTTCACGTTGATGGAAGCGTGAATCCTATTCGAGATAAGGAAACTATTGATATGGAATTGCAATTGAAAGATTTGGAAACCGTTGAAAAAAAACTGGATAAAGTGAAGCGCGCTGCCAAAACGGGTAATAAAGAAGCTCAAAAGGAAGAGGCTGTTTTGCTGCAGATAAAAGCAGGATTGGAAACTGGGACATCAGTTAGGGCTTTAGAGTTTTCTGAGGATGATTATAGCGATTTTGTAAAACCCGCACAGTTTATTACAGATAAACCCGTGATGTACGTTTGTAATGTGGATGAAGGTTCTGCGGTTTCGGGTAATGCCTATGTTGAAAAAGTAAAGGAAGCCGTTAAAAATGAAAATGCTGAGGTTTTGGTATTGGCGGTAGGCACGGAGGCCGATATTAACGAACTTGATGATTACGAAGAACGCCAAATGTTTCTTCAAGATATAGGGCTGGACGAACCGGGTTCTGCAAAATTGATTCGTGGTGCTTATAAACTATTGAAACAACAGACCTATTTTACAGCCGGTGTTAAGGAAGTTCGTGCATGGACTGTTGATGTTGGCGCTACTGCTCCACAGGCGGCAGGCGTAATTCACACCGATTTTGAAAAAGGTTTTATTCGTGCCGAGGTAATTGCGTACAACGATTATATTGCTTACGGTAGTGAGGCCAAGGTTAAAGAAGCCGGAAAAATGCGTGTTGAAGGCAAAAACTACGTGGTTAAGGATGGCGATGTCATGCACTTCTTGTTTAATGTTTAGGGATTTAAAAGACGGGAGTTTATCGACTAGCTAAATAGCTACAGCAAGGCTCAGTTTTTATTTTTATTGAATTTCCTCATGAACATCGTAATTTCATCGTTTTTCAGAAAACGAAGCTAAAACGGAAACTTATTTTCGTTTTATGAAATCAACTAGGTCATTTATTTACGGCATTTTACTCGGTATACTCGGTATCCTGATGTTCTCTTCCAAAGCGGTGATGGTAAAATTGGCATATCAATATCAAGTTGACGCCCTTAGTGTTTTGTTGTTGCGTATGCTGTTCTCTTTTCCATTTTATTTGGTTGTGGCCGCTATTTATAGTAGAAAGGAAAGTGCCATTAAAATTACCTCGAAAGAATATGCTTGGGTGGCGTTTTTTGGGTTTCTAGGTTATTACTTGTCCAGTTACTTTGATTTTGTTGGATTAGTGTACATCAAGGCTAGCTTAGAGCGCATTATTTTATTTCTTTATCCTACAATCATCCTGATTTTTAATCGATTGTTTTTGAAAAAACCAATCACCAAAACGCAAGTAATAGCTATTATTTTGAGTTATATGGGCATAGTAATTGCCTTTTGGGGCGAAGTGGCCATTTCGGGAAATGATACCTTTATTGGAGGCTTCTTAATATTGCTTTGTGCCATTACTTATGCTTCCTATTTGGTAGGAAGCGGTTGGTTAATACCAAAATTGGGCGTGGTTAAGCTTACCTCTTATGCCATGTTGGTTTCTTGTGTTTGCGTGTTTGTTCATTATGGGTTGGTGTCTAAAATCAATATTCTTAATTATCCGTGGGAAGTTTATATGCTGGGGTTTTTAATCGCCATTTTTGCAACTGTTATTCCTTCCTATTTGGTATCGGAGGCTATAAACCGAATCAATTCATCCAATTTTGCCGTTATTGCTGGTTTTGGTCCTATTTCAACCATAGTTTTGGCATCCATTTTTTTAAATGAGCATCTCACCATTATGCAATTATTTGGTGCTCTGATAGTTATTATTGGCGTCCTCCTCGTGTCAACCAAAAAGAAGGCTACAGCCTAAGTTAAGGTTCTCAACAATATCAAGGATATATTGTTAATTACTTTGTTTGCTGCCCTTTTCTTTTTTTATTTGGTTATGTTATATTAGCAACCCCTCACTAAATTTTACTGAATAGATATATGGCGGAACAAATCAATTACACCGAAGATAATATACGTTCTTTAGACTGGAAGGAGCATATCCGTATGCGCCCCGGAATGTATATTGGAAAGCTGGGTGATGGTAGTTCGCCAGACGATGGTATTTATATTCTGCTTAAGGAAGTTTTGGACAACTCTATAGACGAGTATGTCATGGGAGCAGGCAAAACCATTGATATTTCCATTCAAGGCAATAAGGTTATTGTTCGCGATTATGGTCGAGGTATTCCATTAGGTAAAGTTGTCGATGTGGTTTCCAAAATGAACACCGGTGGAAAGTACGACTCCAAAGCCTTTAAGAAATCTGTGGGTTTAAACGGTGTGGGTACCAAGGCAGTAAACGCGCTATCAAATTATTTTAGGGTTGAATCGAATAGGGATGGAAAATCGGCTTCAGCGGAATTTGAGCAAGGAAATCTTACCAACCATGAAATGCTTGACGATACTACCCGAAGAAAGGGTACAAAAGTATCGTTTATTCCTGATGAAACCATTTTTAAAAATTACAAGTTCAGGAACGAGTATGTGGTAAAAATGCTTAAGAACTATGTGTATCTCAACCCGGGGTTGACCATAGTTTTTAATGGTGAAAAATTTTATAGTGAGAACGGGTTAAAGGATTTATTGAGTGAAACCATCAATGAATCCGATACGTTGTATCCCATTATTCATTTACGAGGTGAAGATATTGAATTGGCATTAACGCACAGTAAAACCCAATATAGTGAGGAGTACCATTCGTTCGTTAATGGGCAAAATACTACCCAAGGAGGAACACACTTAAATGCCTTTAGGGAAGCTTTGGTGAAAACCATCCGTGAATATTTTGGTAAAAATTACGATCCTTCCGATATTAGAAAATCGATTGTAAGTGCCATCGCCATCAAGGTTATGGAGCCTGTTTTTGAAAGCCAGACCAAAACAAAATTGGGCTCTACTGATATGGGTGGTGATCACCCAACGGTGCGTACGTTTATCAATGATTTTGTAAAAACTTATCTGGATAATTATTTACATAAAAACACAGATACCGCTGAAAAAATTCAACGCAAGATTTTGCAGGCCGAACGGGAACGCAAAGAACTTTCAGGTATTCGTAAACTTGCAAGAGATCGGGCGAAGAAGGCAAGTCTTCATAATAAAAAATTACGCGATTGCCGGGTACATTTTGGTGACACCAAAAGTGACCGGAATTTAGAAACAACCTTGTTTATTACAGAGGGTGATTCGGCTTCGGGTAGCATAACTAAGTCGCGCGATGTTAATACCCAAGCCGTATTTAGTTTAAAAGGAAAACCTCTTAATTGCTACGGTTTAACTAAAAAGATTGTTTACGAAAACGAAGAGTTCAATCTGCTTCAAGCAGCTTTAAATATTGAGGAATCGCTAGAGGATTTGCGTTACAACAATGTAGTGATTGCAACTGATGCCGATGTTGATGGGATGCACATTCGTTTATTGCTTATTACCTTCTTTCTTCAGTTTTTTCCCGAAGTGATTAAAGAAGGGCATTTGTACATTTTGCAAACACCGCTTTTTAGGGTTCGAAACAAAAAGGAAACCATTTACTGTTATTCTGAAGAAGAACGCATAAACGCCATTGAAAAACTAAAACCGAAACCAGAAATTACAAGATTTAAAGGGTTGGGTGAAATTTCGCCCGATGAGTTTAAACATTTTATCGGTGATGATATGCGTTTGGATCCTGTAATGCTTGATGAGGGTATGTCCATTGAGGAATTATTGTCTTTTTACATGGGGAAAAATACACCCGATAGACAAGAGTTCATCATTGATAATCTGAAGGTTGAAATGGATATTGTTGAATAAACAAGGGCTAAAATTTTCATTTTAATAGTTTGGAACGAAAAAAATAAGAATTTGGTTATAAAATAACGTTAAATTGGTAGAGAATGATTCACATAAAATTTAATTTTGTAAAAAATAAATTCAAGAATCCGTCCCGTTATTGAGGGAATAAAAACTAAATTAAAATGTTATATTCAAAAGAAACTAAATTGGTAAGAAGAGAGGTTTATGATTTTGTAACTGCCTTAAACAGCAATATCAATAAAACAAAGTCCAAAAAACATGGTAAAACAATGCTCACTGGAAAACCCAAGAAAGATTGATAATTAATGATTGAAGAAAGCGACGATTTAATTAATAACGAAGACGAGCCCCAAGAAACCATAACCCGTGTTACGGGCATGTACAAAGATTGGTTTTTAGACTACGCTTCGTATGTAATTTTAGAACGGGCAGTCCCTGCTATTGAAGACGGTTTTAAGCCTGTTCAGCGTCGTATCATGCATTCAATGAAAGACCTTGACGATGGGCGTTACAATAAAGTGGCGAACATCGTCGGGCATACTATGCAGTATCATCCACATGGCGATGCCAGTATTGCTGACGCCATGGTGCAACTCGGCCAAAAGGATTTGTTGATAGATACCCAAGGAAACTGGGGAAATATCCTAACTGGAGATAGTGCAGCGGCATCACGATACATAGAAGCTCGCTTGAGCAAGTTTGCTTTAGATGTTGTTTACAACCCAAAAATTACCGAATGGCAAGCTAGCTATGATGGTCGTCGTAAAGAGCCAATAAACCTTCCGGTTATGTTTCCTCTTTTGTTGGCGCAGGGCGGAGAAGGTATAGCTGTTGGCCTTTCTACAAAAATATTACCACATAATTTTATTGAGCTTATTGATGCTTCCATAAAGCATTTGCAAGGCAAACGGTTTACCATTCTACCTGATTTCCCAACAGCCGGAATTGCCGATTTTTCTAATTATAATGATGGTCTAAGAGGTGGAAGGGTACGTGTGCGCGCTCGAATTTCACAATTAGACAAAAACACCTTGGTCATTACTGAATTGCCCTATGGTACGACAACCTCTACATTAATAGATTCCATCATAAAAGCCAATGACAAAGGTAAAATAAAGGTCAAAAAAATTGAGGACAATACGGCTGCTGAGGTTGAAATTTTAGTGCATCTGCCTTCCGGATTGTCGCCAGACAAAACTATTGATGCACTTTATGCATTCACCAGTTGCGAGAGTTCCATTTCGCCTTTGGGCTGTGTTATTGAAGATAATAAACCATTGTTTATAGGAGTTTCTGAAATGCTTCGCCGAAGTACTGATAATACGGTGGAGCTTCTGAAGCAGGAATTGGAGATTAAGCTAGGCGAGTTTGAAGAGCAATGGCATTTTGCATCTTTGGAGCGCATATTCATCGAGAATAGAATATATCGAGATATTGAAGAAGAAGAAACTTGGGAAGGCGTTATAAGTGCCATAGATAAAGGGCTTCAGCCGCACATAAAGCACCTTAAAAGGGCTGTAGTTGAAGAAGATATTGTTCGCTTAACGGAAATTAGAATCAAGCGCATTTCAAAATTCGATATTGATAAAGCTCAACAGAAAATTGAAGCTTTAGAAGAGCAAATTGCTGAAGTAAAACATCATCTGGCTAACCTAATTGATTATGCCATATCGTATTTCAAACGACTCAAAAAGGACTATGGCGAAGGAAGAGAGCGCAAAACCGAAATTAGGGCTTTTGATGATGTTGATGCCACTAAGGTGGTTATTAGAAATACTAAACTTTATGTAAACCGGGAAGAAGGTTTCATTGGTACATCACTCCGTCGGGATGAATATGTCTGCGATTGCAGTGATATTGACGATGTTATTGTATTTAACCAAGAAGGTAAAATGATGGTTACTAAAGTTGATGCCAAAACCTTTGTTGGCAAGGACATTATTCATGTGGCTGTTTTTAAAAAGAAGGACAAGCGCACCATTTACAACATGATTTATCGCGATGGTAAAAAAGGTGCATCATACATTAAACGTTTTGCAGTAACAGGTATAACCCGAGATAGGGAATACGACCTAACGAGTGAAAATAAAGGTTCGACCGTATTGTATTTTTCTGCAAATCCAAACGGAGAGGCAGAGGTAGTAACCATATTACTGAGGCAAGCAGGCAGTATAAAAAAGTTAAAATGGGACATTGATTTTGCAGATATTCTCATTAAAGGGCGGGCCTCAAAGGGGAATTTGGTTACCAAATATGCCGTAAAACGTGTTGAGTTAAAGGAAAAAGGGATCTCAACCTTAAAACCTAGAAAAATTTGGTTTGATGATACTGTACAACGCCTTAACCTTGATGGTCGAGGAGAATTGATAGGGGAATTTAGAGGAGAGGACAAGCTGTTGATCATCAATCAATCAGGCATTTTGAAAACGGTCACTCCTGAAGTTACCATGCATTTTGACGATGACATGATTGTTTTGGAAAAATGGGTGCCAAAAAAGCCAATTTCAGTCATTTATTATAATGGAGAAAAGGAACTTTACTATGTTAAGCGCTTTTTGGTTGAGCAGGAAGGCAAGGAAGAATCCTTTATTTCAGACCATCCAAATTCACAATTAGAAATCGTTTCAACCGATTGGAGACCAATGACCGAAGTAGTTTTTGCAAAAGAACGAGGAAAAGATAGAAAGGATAATTTGGAGGTAAACCTTGAAGAGTTCATTGCCATAAAAGGGATCTCGGCATTAGGTAATCAATTGACCAGAGATAAGGTCATTCAAATAAATCTGATGGATTCATTGCCTTATGAAGCACCTGAGGAAGTCCATGCCGACGATTTAGAAGTGGTTGATGAAACAGATGTATCGTCTAATGTTTCTGATGAAGAAAAGGATAATTCGTCAGATTCAAATGGCGATACAAACCAAGATTTTGATTTGGACGGCGAAGGACAGACTTCTTTGTTTTAACCCCTTAGTTGCTTGCTCTTTTTATTTATTCTAAAATTCAAAAACTCTACAAACAGAGAAAAAGCAATGGCGAAATAGAGGTACCCTTTAGGTACCACACCAACTTCATTTCCGAACAATTTAGTATGTGATAGGTGAGCGGCTTCAGTAATAAGCATAAAGCCAATCAAGATTAAAAATGCCAAACCTAAGATTTGCATACTGGGGTGTGTTTTAATAAATTCTCTTATAGGATTTGCAAAGCCAATCATTATTACAATGGATATAATAACCGCAATTATCATAAGTGCTAAAGTATAGCTTTGGTTGGGATGAAGACCGTTAGTCATTCCGACAGCTGTTAAAATAGAATCTATTGAGAAAATAAAATCAATAATTAATATTTGTACCAAGGCTTGTGATAAACTCTTTATTTTTTTCTTATTAAGACTTTTCTCGTCGTGGTTGGGAATTTCAACTTTTTCATGTATTTCGGACGTGCTTTTATAGATTAAAAATAATCCACCTGTAAAAAGTATAAGGGCTTGCCAACTAATGGTTATATGCAACCACGAAAGTTCAATAGTATAAAAAGGCTCCTTTAAACCTATTAAAAAGCTCACAAAAAACAATAGTATAATACGCTGAACCATAGCCAAGACCAAACCAATTTTTGTAGCTTTGGATTGTTGATTTTCGGGTAATTTGTTAGCTGCGATTGATATAAAAACAATATTATCGATACCTAAAATTATTTCCAGAAAAGTTAGGGTTATTAGTGCCATTATGGCATCACTGGTAAAGAGAAAATCTATCAACGTTGATATCAATATTTAGACTGTAAATTTAACAAAAAAGCACCTGTTTTTCTCTTTTAAATTTGCATGATTTTAGGTTCTTTTTAACTGCCGTTGAATTTTTTTTATGGCCGATTCTATTGATTTTTCAGGTTCAATGATATTGTAAGGACCCCAAAATCTTGGGTCTGAAAAGCCCGATGCCATTTCAGTCAAAATAGTTGAGGGACGAATCAATTGACTTCTAATTTCGGCAATTTTTGTGTCTCTAATTTCCCAATCAGTTATGGCCATTTCACTATTTAATGTGTACGTGCTATTGAATAGTTTTCCCTTCCAATTTACTTTAAAAGTCAGTGAAATATTGCTGTAGGCGTAGTGCCATTTGTCATTTTGGGTTCGATAATTTACTCTGTAATTAGCCTCTTTTGGGTAAACTTCAACTTTTCTGGGCTTTTTCCTAACAAACATTCGGCTAGATAGTTCTCTATTCGAAACATTTAGGCTATATACGGCGCTTTTAAGCGCTAAAGAACTAGCATCAATGTAGAGCTTGCCATAGTATAGCGGAGATTTTACATGACCTTTTTGTTTAAAATCAATAACATAAACAAGCTTGTTGTTAATTGTTGTAGTAGGGCTATAGCTAAAGTTATAAAGCTCCATGCTTTCTTCGGTAAAAATGAACTCTGGGTATTTGATGATATCCGTATAGAGATTGCTGAAAGGCCCGCCTTGTAATTTTAGGGCTATAGTATCCAATTTTGTGTAATCGGTATTTTTTCTGGCCTTAACCAACTCGATGTGGTCGTCTCTATAATTATTATATGGTTGTTTATGTATCTTAACCACCGCTTCAGAGATTGATGCATTTTTCTTTCTTTTCTTAATGGTTTCTCTGTAAAATGCAGTCATCAACGTATTATGGTTATTGTAAATGGTGCTTTTCTTTCTTAGTGTTTTTTTAACGAGTTCCCGGGCATCTTCCATGAGTGTGGCAATGATGCTAATTTCATTTAGTTTGGTAAAGCCTGGCTCCAGTTCTATTATTTCATTAATGCCTATTGAAGAAATTTTTAGGTCTATTTTTTCATAACCTAAGTAAGTAACGCTTATGGTTTCATCAATGAAATCCTCAGGCACTTTTAATAAAAATTCACCATCGCTGTTTGTTACAGTGCTAATGTTAGTGTTGTTTATAACAATATCGGCAAAAACCAGCGGTTTATTTGTGGCTTTGTCAACCACTTTTCCTTCAATTTCTTTAAAATTATCTTGAGTTTGGGCATTGATTATGTTCACGCACACTAAAAAAATAGCGAACATATAAATGAAACGATTAAGGGATGATTTGTTCATGGCAATATTTTTTAAAAAACCATGACATAAGTTACGAAATATTGGTCTAATTATCTAATATCCAATAATTTTTAACACCTTTTTTAAGAGAGTTAAATGAGTGTTTCAGTATCTTCATGAACAATTTATTATTGGAAAATTATTACCAAAGATTCATTGGGTAATACTTCCGATTCTGACATCTTTCAATTTAAGATATTACAGCAGAATTTGGCTTTTAGGGATCAGATAACTCTTAACGTAATTTTTGGATTTCAAAAAACAGAATAGCTGTATATTTACATGATTTTTATTAGAATATGCAGCAAAACTTCATACCGTTTTACAAAACAGGCTACTTTTCATCTTTAATTTGTGATTATTTAGATGAACGGGCACAACTAAAACCGTTTTATAATCGCTTTCCTAAAATTGAAAATTTTAAAAATCAAATAACCGAAAAAGAGCTGTCGTTCAAAAATGAATCTCGAAGTGTCTTGGTTGAATCACTTAAAAAGCAATTCCAAAAATTTGATGCTTCAAAAAGTTCACTTCAAAATATTGAACTTTTAAAATCTGAAAAGACGTTTACCATCACTACCGGTCATCAGCTAAATTTATTCACCGGACCACTTTATTTTCTTTATAAAATTGTTTCAACTATTAATCTTTCAAAAGCATTAAAAGAAAAATATCCTTATTACAATTTTGTTCCTGTTTATTGGATGGCTACAGAGGACCATGATTTTGATGAAATCAATTATTTCAATTTTAAA
The DNA here is from genome assembly GCF_041287255.1 of Tamlana flava. Lineage (NCBI taxonomy): Bacteria > Pseudomonadati > Bacteroidota > Flavobacteriia > Flavobacteriales > Flavobacteriaceae > Tamlana > Tamlana flava. The sequence goes on along the minus strand of NZ_JBGGTX010000001.1, from coordinate 768,791 downwards.
GGGAAAAAAGTACGGTGGAATAAAGACGCCAGTGGTGCTGTTGGGGAACTTTCAACTAATGGACTGGAAGCTGTTCTAGATTTGTTTTCGCAAGATTTGGGTGTAAGCAAAAATGCCCAATTTTTAAAAGAGCTATTTGAATCATCCTATTTAAAACATGCAGATTTAGCCAGTGCTACCCGATATTTGGCCAATGAATTATTTAAGGATTACGGATTGGTGATTATTGATGCCAATAATCCGGAGCTTAAAAAGCGATTTTTGCCTTACATGGAGAAAGAATTGTTAGAGCAAACCTCTTTTAAATCAGTTGCTGAAACAAACGAAAAGATAAACAATCTACCCGAAAATTACAAAATACAAGTAAATCCTCGTGAAATCAATCTGTTCTATATAAAAGACAACCTGCGCGAACGTATTGTTTTTGAAGATGGGGTTTATAAAGTTTTAAACACTAACCTTACATGGAGTAAGATTGAAATACTTAAATATCTCAATGAATTTCCTGAACGTTTTTCTCCAAATGTGATTATGCGTCCGTTGTACCAAGAAGTCATTTTACCCAATCTATGCTACATTGGCGGTGGTGGTGAGCTGGCCTATTGGTTTCAACTTAAAACATTTTTTAACGAGTTAAATATTCCATTTCCAATTTTGTTACTTCGAAATTCAGTTTTAATCCAGTCTGAAAGTCAATCCAAAAAACTAAAAAAGCTAAACATTTCAGATGAAGATATTTTCTTAAAACACAATGCTTTTATAAATAAAAAAGTTAGGGAAATATCAAATATAGACATCGATTTTTCATCTCAAAAAAAGCATCTGAAACAGCAGTTTGAAGACTTGTACAAACTGGCTGAGCAGACAGACAAATCGTTTTTAGGTGCTGTTAAAGCACAAGAAGTGAAGCAGATTAAGGGACTCGAAAATCTTGAAAAGCGTCTGCTTAAAGCACAAAAAAGAAAACTGTTTGAAGAGGTTTCAAGAATGACCGAACATCAAAACGATCTGTTCCCAAAAGGAGGTTTACAGGAGCGTAACACCAATTTTTCAGAATTCTATTTAGAATATGGCGATGCTCTTATTTCTTCTCTTATTGAAAATCTTAATCCCTTAAGAAACGAATTTTCAATTTTAACTTTATAAAGAAGCTATGTAGAAGCATATTCTTCAAACTAAAGTAATAGTTAATAAAAAACTTAACCTATTGTCTTGGTAATGCTTATTGCAATGCTATATGATTAATGACAATATCAAAATGAATTTCTTCATGTAATAGGTTGGGTTAGTGTTTCATAAAAATACCCTTTATTTTTTGTAATACAAAACGGCGGTAATTTGGACTAGATTTAGCATTTTGGATTCGAATATTTTAACTTTGGCGACAGAAGTCCAAACATAAAAAACATGCATAAAATAGATATCGAGTTAGTAGAGATGACCTTGGATGTTATGAAATATACCATCGATCGTCTCACAGCAACAAATACTAAAATTGGTAAACCAAAAAAGGAGGAAGAATTAAAAGCGTTGGTTGGCGAAACGGTTACCAAAGCGGGTATTGGTGGGGAAGTTGCCTTTAAACTCTGGAAAAAATATTTAATGAAAGCTACTGTATCGATTGATCACCCCAGACATCTGGCATTTGTGCCTGCATCTCCAACACGTGCTGCAATAATGTTCGATTTGGTAACCTCGGCATCCAGTATTCATGGTGCCTATTGGATGGAAGGCGCGGGAGGTATATTTTGTGAAAATGAGGCCATGCGCTGGATCGTTTCCTTGACGGGCTTGCCAGACGGTGCATTTGGTGTTTTTACGAGTGGCGGCACTGCGGCCAATTTATCGGCTATTGTCACGGCTCGCGAGTATTGGAGAAAAGACGATACTTATAAACGTGAAAAAGGTTTGATCATAACATCCTTTGGGGCACATTCTTCTATAAAAGCTATGGCCAAGGTTGCTGATGTGGATATTTTATTGGTAGAAAGTGAGGAAAAATTAACTGGCGACGATTTACGAAAAACCATTGACGGTTTAACCTTTCATCAACGAAAGCGTCTTTTTGCAGTGGTGGCCACAGGTGGGACAACCAATGCCGGTATCATTGATGATTTAACAGGTATTGCTGAGGTTTGTGAAAAAGAAAAGTTATGGTTTCATGTTGATGCAGCCTATGGGGGCGGAGCCTTGATTGCCGATTCCGTAAGGCACTTGTTCAATGGAATAGAACGTGCCGATAGCATCACTATAGACCCACATAAATGGATGTTTTCGCCATACGATTGTGGTGCCGTAATCTATAAAAAACCAGAACTTGCCAAAGAGGCACATTCTCAGGAAGGATCTTATTTAGATATTTTTAAAGATGAAGGGGCACATGGTTTTAACCCAACCGATTATCAAATACAGTTAACACGCCGTGTCAGAGGTTTACCTTTGTGGTTTTCTTTGGCTATGCATGGTACGGATAAGTACAAACAAGCCGTAGAGCGAGGAATTGAATTAACCCAAATAGCTGGAAAATTAATTGAAGATATGCCTCATGTTGAGTTGGTTAGAGAGCCGAACTTATCTTGTGTTTTGTATAGAAGGATAGGCTGGAAACCTGAAGACTATACACATTGGACCTACGAAAACCATAAAAAAGGATTTGCCTTGGTAACGCCCACAAAATGGAAAACAACTGATGGTTTTGAGACGGTATCTCGCTTCTGTTTTATAAACCCAGATACCACAAAGCAGGATATTAAGGCTATTTTGGAATCCATGAAATAGTTGATAGTCTTGTTGAAAAAAATACCTGAAAAATTGCAATTCCAAATGCTTCAATAAAAAATCAATTCCTATTTTTGCGCATGCAACATGATAAGGTACTTATTTTAGACTTCGGATCGCAATACACACAACTTATTGCACGCAGAGTTAGAGAGCTCAATATTTATTCCGAAATACATCCATTCAACAAAATTCCAGAACAAATTGAAGATTACAAGGCCGTAATTCTTTCGGGTAGTCCAAATTCCGTGAGAGGTGAAGATGCCCTGCATCCAGATTTAAGCAATATTAGAAGAAAAAAACCTTTGTTGTCGGTTTGTTATGGGGCACAATATTTAGCACATTTTTCAGGTGGAGAAGTAGCTCCTTCAAACACGCGTGAGTACGGTAGGGCAAATTTATCCTTCATTAAAGGGAATGAACCTTTTTTCGCTCACATTCATACAGGGAGTCAAGTTTGGATGAGCCATAGCGATACTATAAAAAAGCTACCAGAAAATGGAGTATTAATTGCCAGTACACATGATGTTCAAAATGCGGCATATAGAATTGACGGCGAAGAAACTTATGCCATTCAATTTCACCCCGAGGTTTACCACACAACAGACGGTAAACAATTATTGGAGAATTTTTTAGTCAGCATTGCGGGCTTACATCAGGACTGGACACCTCAATCTTTTGTTGAAGAGACCGTTGAGGCCATACAGAATAAAGTTGGCGATGGTAAAGTGGTTCTTGGTCTTTCCGGTGGTGTAGATTCTACAGTTGCTGCCGTTCTTCTAAATAAAGCTATTGGCGATAATCTTTACTGTATTTTCGTAAACAATGGTTTACTACGAAAAAATGAATTTGAAAACGTATTGAACCAATACAAAGGCATGGGGCTAAACGTTAAAGGAGTTGATGCTTCACAACGTTTTCTAGATGCCCTAAAAGGAGTTGAAGATCCGGAGAAAAAACGCAAGGCCATTGGTAATGCCTTTATTGAGGTTTTTGATGATGAAGCCCATAAACTGCAAGATGTTGAATGGTTGGCGCAAGGTACCATTTATCCCGATGTTATTGAAAGTGTTTCGGCTACTGGCGGACCTTCTGCCACCATAAAAAGTCACCATAATGTTGGTGGTTTGCCCGATTTTATGAAGTTGAAAATTGTAGAGCCGCTTCGTTCAATTTTTAAAGATGAGGTTAGGCGTGTAGGGGCTACCTTGGGCATTGATCCAGAACTTTTGGGGCGCCATCCGTTCCCTGGTCCCGGATTGGGCATTCGTATTTTAGGTGATATTACTGCAGAGAAAGTCCGTATTTTACAAGAAGTCGATTTCATTTTTATTAACGGTTTAAAGGAATGGGGACTATACGACAAAGTTTGGCAAGCTGGCGCTATGTTATTGCCCGTTAACAGTGTTGGCGTAATGGGCGATGAGCGTACTTATGAAAAGTGTGTGGCGTTAAGAGCCGTTGAAAGCACTGATGGAATGACTGCCGATTGGGTGAATTTGCCATATGAATTCCTTCAAAAAACATCAAACGATATAATAAATAAGGTAAAAGGCGTTAATAGAGTAGTGTACGATATTAGCTCCAAGCCACCAGCAACTATTGAGTGGGAATAAACAATTTTAAAACCCAAAAATAGTTTTTGGCACATTATATGATTGCCTTGTTAATGAGATTAAATCGTCCATTAAGTAAAAGGCAACGTATATATGAATTGTATGGCGTTTGTTATATTTATGTTTTATTTTGAACCAAATGAATAAATTTTTATTAGTAATAGTCCTGTTTCTGGCATTTAGTTTAACTTCCTTAAATGCACAAAATTTCAGCACACATAAGGTAAAAGAGGGTGAAACCATAGAAGAAATATCTTTAAAGTATTATGTAACGCCTTTTGATATTTACTCCTTAAATCCAGATGCTAAAAATGGACTTAAACCTAATACCGTACTAATTATTCCCATTTCAAAAGCGCAAAAACCAAAAGTTACCGTTACAAAGGATTTGCAAGGGTTTAGGGAACACAAAACAAAACGCAAGGAAACCTTATACAGCCTGTCCAAAGTATACGGTGTGTCGGAAGATGATATAAAAAAGTACAACAAGTTTTTATATTCCAATGCCTTAAAGAAAGGGGATAAAATTCAAATACCCATTTATAAGATAACCGAAACCGTTGAGGAGGTAAAAACTACGAAGCCTTATACGGTTTTGCCACAAGAAGGAAAATGGCGTATAGCTTACAAATTTGGAATTTCAGTGAAAGAATTAGAGGTGCTGAATCCAGATATGCACGAAGTTTTAAAAGTAGGTGAAGTTATTAACGTGCCTAATTTAGATACCGAAGACCAAAATGTGGTAGACGAAAAGTATAACTATTATAAGGTGTTGCCAAAAGAAGGGTTCTATCGTTTAAAGCTTAAATTAGGTTTGGAGCAGGATGAACTTGAAGTGCTAAATCCAGGATTAAAGGAAAGCGGTTTAAAGGACGGCATGATTTTAAAAATTCCACTTACTAGTGGTGTAGGTCAATTTTCAAAGAGCGATATGGTCAGTTTAATTGACAGTATTTCAGATTTCAGAACCAAACGTATTGCCATTATGCTGCCTTTTAGGTTAAACCGTGTAGGGTTCGATTCGGTTGCTGATACCAAAAGAAGCATAAAAAACGATCCATATTTAGATACCAGTTTAGATTTCCATTCTGGGGTTTTAATGGCTGTAGATTCACTTAAAAAATTGGGAATTTCCTTAAAAGTTGATGTTTACGATACCAAAAATGAGGTAAGTGAGGTTTCAAGAATCATTCGAGGAAATAATTTTGAAGATGTTGATGCCGTTATAGGTCCACTTACTTCTAGGAATTTTGAACAAGCGGCTGCAGAATTGAGAGCGTATAATACACCAATTTTTTCGCCAATTGGTACCAATTTAAAATTATATGATAATGTGTTTCAGTCAAGGCCATCAGACGACTTGTTGAAAACCAAAATTGTGAGTTTTGTAAAGGCAGATACTTCGGCAGCCAATATCTTAATTGTTTATGATTCCAAAAATGTTGAAGTTTCCAATGAATTGAAACGAGAATTTGGCCGTGCGAAACAGGTTCTGTCAAGAAAAAATAAAGACGGAAAAGATGAGTTTTTTGTAACGCTTGAAGATATTGAAAACGCATTAAAACCAGGAAAAAACATTGTGTTTTTAGAAACCGAAAATGCGGGTTTTGTGTCAAATGTCACCAGTGTTTTGGCATCTTTAATCAGAAAAGAAAAGACAGAGGAAGAAGAGGTCAGAGAGATTGTTTTGGTAACAACCCATGCTAATGGGGCTTTTGACGGCGATCAGGTAAACAATACCTATTTATCAAAATTGCAGTTTCATTTTGCTACGGCGTCAAAAGATTACGACGAAAACCAGCACAAAGTTTTCATCAATAAATATAACCAAATGTATAATATAACCCCTAACAACAAGGCGGTTAAGGGTTTCGATTTAACCATGGATGTCGTTCTGCGTTTAGTGTCTTCAGATGATTTGTATATGTCTGTTAAAAATGCGCCCTTAACGGAATACGTGGAAAATAAGTTTGCTTACAAAAAGCAACTTTTGGGAGGTTACTATAACGACACGGTTTATTTGGTCAAGTATGACAATTTATCGATTGTTGAGGTAAAATAATAAGTTTAACGGTAGGTCGTTTTATCTCTAGAATATTTAGTTTGTGCTTAAAGTCATCCTTTTATTTTGTGGTTTTTTATTTTTCAAACAAGACGAACCTGTCTTATCTTGGAGTGAAGTTCATAGATTGTCGTGGGCAGATTTTAAGTCAAAGCCGAATGATAATGAAAACGCCGCAGCCATAACAGCATCGGGTATAACCTTTGGTTTTTCCATTACCCAAACCGATAAAAATCAGGTGGTAAGTTTTACTTCAGAAGTACATGCCCATTTTTATCCGGAGCAATCTTGGTACAAAGTAGAGCAAGCCGATGATTATGCTTTGGGGCATGAACAATTGCATTTTTATATTACGGAATTATATGCCCGAAAATTTAGGGAACGTATCAGCGAGTTAAGGGTTTCCAATAACATTAGAAAGGAACTGAAAGGCATTCATGAAAATATAAATAAAGAGCCTTCGGAAATTCAAAGTGCTTATGATTATGAAACCGACTATTCCCGAAATTACGAAACACAAGATAAGTCGTCTGCCTTTATAAGGTTAGAACTTCAAAAATTGGCAACATATAAATCAATAGAATAAGCATGCTGTCCGATAAACAATTCTTAATCGATTTGGCACATACCAAAATGCCCTATGGTAAATACAAAAACCGTTATTTAATTGATTTACCTGAATATTATGTGGTATGGTACCACAACCAAGGTTTCCCCAAAGGTAAATTGGGCGATATGCTCAAACAGGTTTACGAGTTAAAGCTAAACGGTTTGGAAGACTTGGTCAGGAATATTCAAAAGCAATATCCAAAAAAATGACTTTTTTATCTTTCGCTGAATTTCTTCCATCGATTCGGTTTAGGAAAAGTAGTGAATTTTTACACACTAGCTTTACGGTTTGGCACCGCCCATGAATTTATAAAATTCCCTTTAGTTTAAGCACTTGGACCACTATTTTTATATACTTTTGTTGTCTGATTCCTTTTTTTGTGTTTATGTTTTGGTTTAGTTCTCTTAAGGTCTTTAAGGTTTTATCCCTATAGCCTTATTTTTATACCTCCATTCACCACAAAGCCATCTACAGGCGCATAAATGTCCCTGAACACGGGGTTGCCGATTGAACCTGTAAAGATAGTGCCAAACTTTGTTTGTCGAGTGTCTCCAAAGTTTTCAAAGTTGATGAAAATGGAGAAATTGTCCCATAACTTTTCTACCATAAACCCAAAAAGCCAATACTGTCTGCCAGTTGTCCCGTCATTTAATTTTTGAGGGCTAAAGTAATATGCTTCCAAGCCAATTTTTAATTTTTCTTCCATTTCATACATTAGAACATTATTAAGTCGGTGTGTTGAAACCAACGGGAAGGTTTTCTCCGTTCTATTGTAATGTTCATTTACATCGGCTAGAGTATAACCAATAAAAAGGGCTAAGTCACCATAAGTCAACTTTATATTTGTTTCAATACCTTTTGTATCAATAAAGCCATTAGGTTGTTGAAACTCATAAAATCCATTGTTTAACAAAGCGAGCACTAAGGGGTCTTCAATTTGTGTGTAAAAGAATAGGGTATTTATACTAAAAAATAATTGTTCTGATAATGGAGTTTTAAAGTTCATGTCGAAATTACCACCAACACTCTGCTCAGCTTTTGTGTTGGAAACATTAATGGGCAATACATTTCTGAATTGTATGCGTTCGGCATCTTCAGTGAAAACAGTTGGGGTTTTGTAACCTATACCGCCACCAAGGCGCATGCTCAATTTTTGGTTTACTTTTAATAATGCAGAGATTCTGGGCAATGCGAAAAAACCATATTCATTCTGATAATCCCCTCTGAAACCAGTTTCCAATGCAAATTTGTCTGTTGCATCCCAAGTATTTTGTACAAATATGCCTGAAGTGATATACTTATAATCAACAACCTCTGAAATATTTAATGGGTCTTGTGTGAATTTATCTGTCCAAAGGTTAAGGCCAATTATCCATTCCGATTTCGTTTCTCTGTACGTATAAGTTGCTTCACTGAATGAAGATAACTGTACACCTGAAAATGTGAAATCTGGGATTTCAATTTTTCGGTCATAATAACTCACACTGTTTTTGAGTGATAGTCTTGATTTGTCGCTTATAAGGTGGTCTATTCCTAATTGGGTGCTAAAGCGATTGGTATTGTTCTTTTCAAAAAATGAGTTTGTGGCATTACCATCTCCTTCAATGTATTTAATGTCACCACCTATGCGGTCTTCCACAATGCTATTGAAACCAATGTTGAGTGAGGTCTTATCATCAAAATCCAAAAAAACCTTTGGATTTATAGTATAACGCCTGAATTCAGGAATGGCCGTAAGCCCTATATCTGCGGGGTCATAAGGGGTGCCTAGATTATAGGAAGCAAAAATGGTGGTACCAACTTTATTATTGAACTTTTGGGAATAAAATCCGCTGACATCCAAGCCTAAAGCAGAGGTGCCGTTCAACATAAAGCTTAGTTCCCTTTCTTCTTTGGGCGTTTTTGATAAAAGATTTACCAAGCCTGCAATGGCACCACCTCCATAAAGGGTTGAAGAAGCCCCCTTAATGACTTCCACTTGTTTTAAATCAAGTGGTGCAATTTGCATCAAACTTAAACCGCCTGAAAACCCTGCATACAAAGGAAAACCATCTCTTAATATTTGTGTGTATTTCCCGTCAAGCCCTTGGATTCGGATGCTTGAATTGTAGGAAGTTGCAGATGTTTGTTGCGTTTGTATCCCTGTACTCTCGTTCAGCATCATACGGATGTCACCAGGTTTCATGTTTCCCTTTTCCTCGAGTTCCTCTCCCGAAATGGCTTCGATTCGTGTTGGTATGTTGTAGATAGTTCTTTTGGAGCGAGTGGAAGCAATCACCACTTCATCCAATTCTTCCCCTTCGCTTTTGGAAAGTAAAATCTTAACGGGTTCAGTTTCTGATAAAGGAAAGTTGAAAGTTATCTTTGTCACTTTATATCCTATATATCTAAAAATTATTGTTTGGTTTCCATTCGGAATATTATTGATTTCTAAGTACCCGTTTTGGTCTGTGATGGCACCATTGGCTGTACCGTCCAAATTTGCTGTTGCACCCAGGAGGGTTTCTTTGCTCTGGTTATCTTTTACAATGGCTTTTAATATGTTTTGTCCAAAACCCAAAGATGTATATAGCATTACAGACAAAAGCAAGATGAAATTTTTCATTTGTCTAATATTTTTATAAATGATAAAAATAATTGGGCTAGTGGTGTTTAGCACCGCTAACAATTTATAGTGGATTAATCACTTTTGTATCATTAACTTATTTTCGGAGGTTGCCAGATTTTGACAAAAAAATCATCTGTAAATTGAGGTAGATAAACCACAATAAATTTACTTTTATTGAAATGGATTTTTTTGAAGTGAAAGTTCAACTTTGAATATACAAATCCTGAACACGTTCCACAGGTTAAAAATGGTGAGCAAATAGACCAATCACTATCACGATGGTCTTCTTCTTTTTCCAAATGATTATCTGTTTGCTCTGTTTGTATTTCGTCATTACAATTATCATCCAAACAACAAGGAATTGTTGAAAGGCAAAAAGAGTATAAAGCCAAGATTAAATAAAGTGTTTTCATTGTTGCAAATGTACAAAATAAGCTATTGAAATAATGGATTAGTAAACAGGTTGGATGCGTTTAAACTCGTTTTTAGGTTGCAGGTAACTTGGCTTATATGAGTCGTTTCAATGACTTATGACAGTCGTTATAGAAACAAGTTCAGCATGCATAAACGAAAGAGGTTGGAAATTTTTATAAACCTAAGTGTTTTTTAGGCTGCCAATTCAGTTTATCTTATAAAATCATTTAAAAAGAACAGAGCCATATTTAAAACTAATAATCATTTCATCAAATTGTTTGATAAAGTCTTGGCCAAAGTTGCCATGAAAGTGATTGACATCGGTTCCGATATTGTTTGTGTGAAGCCGCAAGTCTTTCAGCCAGGCTCCCGATTTTCCAACACTTAAATGCAAACTATCCAATACGTAACCCTCAAATTCTATAAACCCTCCTCCACTGCCGGATTGAAAGGTTGTAGGTGTATAGTTTTCTTCTATTTCGGTTTTATATTTCTCGAAAAATGGTTCATACAATGCAGTTTGTCTCGCACCGGTATCAAACCCAAAACTCAAGGAGTCTTTTTTATAGGTAACTGCAATTATGGGCGTTAGTCCATCTAGGGCAAAATTGTTTATATTGTAGTCTATGGGAGTTTTGGGAATGGAAATGGTATCGTTTTTTGAAATTCTAATTTCATCCATGGCTTCGATTACTGGGAATCCTATAATCCCATTTATGTAATAATCTATTTGAGGAAAGGAAATATCGTCATCATTAAGTACCAAGAACACCACGTTTTTAAACATGAGGTCTCCAATTGTCAATTCATTGGCTATAGCGAGTTCGCTATCCACTCTTTGACCCGTAAAGGCGGTTACATAAAAGTTGGATTCAATAAATGTTAAGCCTAGTTCTTCAACAAGTGATTTTTTAATGACCGAAATGTTTGCGCCTGTATCAAATATAAAGTTTTTGGTTTTGCTGTTTATGGATACATCAACGTTGAACAGCCCAACTTTGTCCTTAACTATTGGAAAAGAAACGTCGGTACTTTTAATAATTTCCTGCTTTGGGATGTTTTTTAAGGACGTCCAAATGTTGATTTCGTTTTCCAAGTTTTCAATATCAGAGGAATCATTCAACTGAAGGAAGTTTTCTTGAATATATTTACTTGCCATGGCTGCATCACCATATTCATATAAATTCACATGATTGAGCAATTTGGTATTATAAAGGGTATTAAGAACGGTGTCTGAGAGTTTGGCCTTACTTTGGCTCAATAACTCATCAATCACCGCGTTGGATTCCGATAATTTATTGAAGACATTAAGCACAATAGCTTGGTAATATAGTTCGTGGTCTTTTGAGAGATTGTCCTTTTGGGCATAAAAGCTTTCTTTCAGTTTAAAATAGTTTTGTGTTTCAATTAAACTATCCAATAGGGTTAGTGTTTCCTGATTACTCACCTTTTCGGCAACTGGATTTTTGCAAGCCATTGAAAGAATAAGAAGAAAAAGAAAAAGCTTTTTCATGGATTTCCATTTTAATAATTATGTGGTTAAGTTAATTATAAAAAAAGAGAACGTTTGTAAAAATACGTTCTCTTTTAGGTTAGACGTTTTTATTTGTTTATTGTTACTTCATTTAAACGTTTAATGGGTTAGTTGTCATTGATGACTTGTCCTGAACCTAAAATATTAACATTCATTGAAGGGGTTCCCCTGTAATAAACATTCCCGCTTCCTTCAATTTTTACATCTAGGTTTGATTCACAGGCCACTTCAATTTCACCAGACCCTTCGTTATCAATGTTACACCTTTTTGATGGCATGTTGAAAGCAAAAATACTACCCGAGCCTTCATTTGTAATATCTAAACCATTACAACTGCCCTCCAGATAAATGTTAGCATTGCCACTGTTAAACGCCTTAAAATTTTGAACATTGGTGTTGTTGTACACGTACATGTCACCCGTGCCCGAATTTTCAATTTCTGTTAAACTAATCACAGTTAAATGGGCTTCTAAATGTACGTTTCGGTAACTTCCATCGGCTAGGGACAATTCTAATTTTCCATTTTTAACATCGGTTCGTACTCTGCCCATAATATTGTTGTCGGCAATAATTTCAACACTTTGCTCGGTACCTTTTGTAATGGTTACATAAAAGGTGCCCTCGCTTGAAACAGCATCAAAATATTCTACAGGCCTAAATTCTGAAATGGTTTGGCCAGAACCAACAAACTGGTCTTCAGAACATCCAAAAAACGTTATTAATACTGCAAGAATCATAAATAATTTTTTCATTTTTTTACTTTTTAAGATTGACGCAGCAAAACTAAAATGAAAAATATGGCTGGGCATTGATCTATATCAAGATTTAAGTTTTTTGAATTTTGCCCGTAAACGCGACAAAGTTTCGGGTGTCATATCAAGGTAAGAAGCAATGATGTGGTGCGGAATACGGTTAAAAAGGTTTAAATCTGTTTCATTAAATTCAATCAATCGTTCTTCGGCATTCTTAATGATTCTTGAAATTTCCTTATTGTGCTTTTCCACAATAAAGTCTTTAAGTTTAGCCGTTTCAAATTTGGCAAATTCAGGTTGATTGACTCTTAAGGCATCCAATTCATCTTTAGTCCAAAAAATTAATTTAGTGTTTAAAAGCGCTTGACAGTTAATGTATGAGGGTTCGCCCGTCCAATAACTAACATTGGAGGAATAGAAGAAATCATGCTCTTTTGAAATTCTTATGGTTTTTTCGTTGCCCGAATAATCTATAACATAATGACGTACCACACCTTCAATAATAAAAAAAACGCGTTTTGAAACATCGCCTTGGTTTAAAAGGTGTTCGTTTTTTTTGTATTCAATGCTATGGCCAGATTTTAAAAAGCTATCTAAAGAAAAATCCATAGAAATGTTTGTTAATTGTAAGATTGGGGATAAGTTAGTTTAACGGTTTGGCTATGGTTTCCACCCAAAATCGTTCTCATGATGATTTGTTGAGAACCATTTTTAATAAAAGTAAGAATTTTTGCTTCTCCTAGCCAAATGTGTAATGAATTATGTGCTTTGTTTTGTTTTTGTAATTATTAAACGAATAAAGCAGTATTCATTTATAGTTTATTTCGACTTATTCAATTCGTTTTGAATACTTAGAATTAATTCCTCGAAATCTGAAATTTTATCTTCTAGCCTTCGAACATAATTATTTGCTACATCTTTTTCCAAATATACCAATTGGTTAAAGGCCCTATTATTCTTTAAAGAATTATAATCAATGTGCGGAACGCCAATTTCACTGTTTTTATTTAATGTTTCTTCTCTGAATGTAAAAATTTCATTGGTAAGTTTATATCTCATTTCTTCCTGAACATCTCGGTCAGCATCAATAAAAATGATACCAAGAGGAAGATCGTTTTCGTACATCCTAACAATATTCTGCCTGAGTGAATTATCGCGAATTAAGTCAATTCCATAAGATTTTAAGGACTCATAGGCTCCCTTGTCGTAAATAAAACTTAAGGTCATCGTCATCTGTTCGAACGAATTTCTGAGAATAGAATCCGCAGGTAGCGGTATCTGGTTTAAGTCTTTAATAATAGTAGAAATATCATTTCTTTTGGTAAGAGCACGATTATTATATATAAATTTAGTTCTGCCCAAATCTCTTTTAAGTGATTTGAGTACCTCTACCAAAAAGGTATGCTCTTTTTTTATATGCTTTTGGTTTTCATTCCATGTATTTATCTGAAGAGCAATTAAAATTCCAATGACGACAAGAACAATTTCTCCAAGAGAGTATTTTAGATACTTTCCTGTTTTGCTTTCGAAAAGTAAATTTTGTCGAATTTTTCTAAAGAAATTTATCATTGGTTATTGGTTAATCATGATGAATAATAATTTCGAAACATGCTTAGTTTTAATGCTAATACACGCTCAGCACAAGTAACTAATATTAGTTTTTAAACGAAATTAGTTGAAATTTTCTTTAAAATCAAGTCATCGTTTTTTCTTATATCTTCAATTACGTTCATGGCAAAATGCGTTAAAACTTATAACGTAAACCGAGCAAATATGCTTCATTTTCCGAACTAAAGCCATTTTCTAAATGCTCCTTGGTATATGGCGAGGTAAAAATATAGGTGCTTCCAATGCCCACAACGGCTCCAGCCAAAACGTCCCAATGGTCGTGCCAGCCATCGGGGCCTTCCATTCGGCTAACGCCTACAATGGTTGCCCCTAAATAGGCCCATTTGCCATATTTCCAGCCATACCGGCGTTGTATAAAAGATGCAGATGAAAATGCGGATGTGGTATGCCCCGAAGGAAATGCGTCGTACAGATTTCTGCCTTCAGGCCTTTCTTTTTTTATGATTCGTTTGAGTGAATGGGTAATAATTAAACTTGTTCCATAAGAAAGTGCAAATTGTTTTGTCCCTTGCCAATCTTTTTTTAATTATGGTTGTTAACCCAGCGATAGCGGGCATGGCAACTTGAAGCACATCACCCGTATCTTCTAAAGCAAATTCCCATTTTTCATGTGTGGAACCATTGCCTTGAGGAACTTGCGCTGTTGTATTCAAGCCGTAGAGAATGATTAGTGAATAACCTAAAAAATACTTAATCAATCTTCCTTTCAAAATAAATATGATTTAAGGATTGTAAACTTGACCTCTGTGCGGTTTAAGGGCATCCCGTATGGGTTTCATGTCTGCTTCATCAACCACCAAATAAGCTATGCTGTGTATATCGCCATTATCCTCAACACCAGTAATGGTAATGGCTAACTTCTTAATTTTCACATATTCCTTTAGGTGAATTTCGTGGTGCTCAGCTATTTTATGGGCGTCTGGTCCACGAAAATCCCAAATCAATTTAAGTTTACGCATGTTGGCTCGGGGTATTTTTTACCTATAAATATCTGTTAAATATAGTTTAAAAAGTGTAATAATCGCTATTTTTCACCGTTTGAAAAACAACTTGTTTTATAGGTTTATATTAGTATTTTTGTAACCGCAGAAAAAAAATTACACTCATGAAATCAAACTATTTTATTTCCTTATTTTTAATGTTTTTTGTTTTAACTGCTAAAGGGCAATCTAATAACGAAACCGTATTGTTTACCGTTGATGGCGACCCTGTTTATACTTCAGAATTTATTCGGGTTTACAACAAAAACCTCGATTTGGTTCAGGATGAATCACAAAAAGATGTAGATGAGTATTTAAAGCTCTTCACCAATTATAAACTGAAACTAAAGGAAGCAAAAGCGTTGGGATTGGACGAAAAACTAACGTATATAAGAGAGCTTTCCAATTACAAACAGCAGTTGGCCAAAAATTACATGTCTGATAGCAAGGTTACCGATGACTTGGTTGAGGAAGCCTATGAGCGTATGTCATATGATGTAAATGCCGACCATATTTTGGTTAAGGTTGATGAAAACGCAAGCGCGCAAGATACTTTGGAGGCTTACAAACAAATAGTAAAACTTCGTGATAGAACGCTTAACGAAGGCTTTGAAAAAGTTCGAGCAGAAGTGCACAATGGACAAACTATTTTTGGTGAAAAATTGGGTTATTTTTCTGGATTTAGAATGGTTTATAAATTTGAAAGTGCTGCCTTTAATACTGAAGTTGGTGAAATTTCACAACCTTTCCGTACCCGTTTTGGCTACCATATTGTAAATGTTTTAGACAAGCGTAAATCAAAAGGCGAGGTTACAGTAGCGCACATTATGGTGGTGGAAAAGCCAAATGACTCTTTGGCTGAAAAACCAGAAACCAGAATTCAGGATATTTACAAAAAAATTGAACAGGGCGAAGATTTTGCATCTTTGGCCAAGCAATTTTCAGATGATAAAAATTCAGCCATAAAAGGTGGTGAATTGGCGCCATTTTCAAGTGGACAGTTAAGGGCCAAGGAGTTTGAAGATGTTGCGTTTCAATTGGAAAACGAGGGTGATAATTCAAAACCGTTCAAAACAGATTTTGGCTGGCACATTGTTAAGCTAATCAACAAAAAACCGATTCCAGAATTTGAAGCCATAAAGCCAGAATTGATCAATAAAGTTAAGCGTGATAGCCGATCTAAATTAATTGATGAAGCTTTGGTAAATAAGCTTAAATTCAAATACAATGTGAGTAACGACCAACCAAATTTGGATTATTTTGTTTCTATTTTAAATGATAATTATTTTGCTAGAACATGGCGACTTCCTGAGGATTTTAAAGGAGATAAGCCATTTTTAAAAATAGGCGATGAACAATTGCTATACAAAGATTTTGGTTATTATCTGGAAAACCAACAGCGTAATACCACGCCAAGGGCATCTTTTAAAACTATTGTTTCTGATAAATATCAAAACTTTTTAAAGGAAGAGTTAATTCAATATCAAGAAGACCATTTGGAAAGTGAAAATCCAGACTATGCCGAGATAGTGGCAGAATACAGAGACGGTCTGTTGTTGTTTGATCTTATGGAAACCACAATTTGGAATTCAGCAAAAACCGATACTACGGAAATAGAAAACTATTACGAAACGAATAAAAGTAAGTACATTTCAGAAAAGCAAATTAATGCCGTTGTAGCATCTTCTGCGAAACATAAAACTTTAAAGAAAGTAGCAAAGTTGTTAGAAGAAGGTATGGCAATAGATCGTATAAAGTCTTTGGTTAATAGCAACGATGCGATTGAAGTGATTTTTACGTCAGGCATTATGGAAGCCGATAACCAAGCTCTGCCAAAGGATTTGGAGTTTAAAAAGGGCATTTCTAAAATCCTGAAACATAATGATGGTTTTGTGGTTGTTCAAATAAAGGAAGTGCTTCCAGCCGGTCAAAAATCATTTGACGATGCAAAAGGTGCTGTTATTGGTGATTACCAAAACCACAAGGAAGAAAATTGGTTGGAAGAATTGGCTGAAAAATATAAAATTGAAGTAAACCAAGAGGCTCTGGAGCGTGTAAAGGCCCAACTTAAAAGTAAATAGGTGCGCATTAAATCCCTCATATTAATAATCTTTTTGTCTCTAATGTTTTCCTGTGATTTTTTCAAGAAAACCGATGAACGCAAACCCATTGCTCGGGTGAACGAAAGTTATTTGTATGAGGGCGATATTAAAAATTTGGTGCCCGATGGAGCTTCTAAACAGGACAGTTTACTTTTGGTGCAAAACTTTATCAATCGTTGGGCAACGCAACAGCTTTTTGTTGATGGCGCATTATTGAACTTAAGTATAGATCAGCAAGAATCGTTCAATAAATTGGTGGAACAATACAAAAACGATTTATATACCAAAGCTTATATAGAGGCTTTGGTAACCCGAAACCTTGACACGACAATACCCATTGAGGAAGCCAAAATGTATTATGAAGACAACAAAGAGGTCTTCAAACTCAATGAAGAATTGATAAAGTTTAGGTACATTCACGTTGATGAGAATATGAATAATTTTAATAACATAAAGGATCGCTTTCGCCGTTATAACGCCAAGGATAAACGTGTTTTGGATTCCATTTCAATTCAATTCAAATCTTACTCGCTAAACGATTCCATTTGGATAAAGTTAAGTCAGGCCGTAAGCAAAATTCCAACGGTGACTTCCGAAAATAAAAATGAACTGTTAAAAAAATCTAATTTTGTACAGCTCAAAGATTCATTAGGAGTATATTTGATGCAGATTAATGATGTTTTGTTGCGCAACGAAACGGCTCCCTTAGAGTATGTAAAGCCAACAATAAACCAAATAGTAATCAATAAAAGGAAGTTGGACCTCATTAGAGAATTAGAAAAAGATATTACTAAAGATGCTATTAAAAACAAACAATTTGAAATATACAATTAATTTGAAACGCCTTACACTACTCGGTGTATTGATGTTAGCCTTTAATATTTCAACTTCTCAAGAAATTATTGAAGATGAAGTAGAAGATGAGGTTGCCGTGGCTGAAACACAGCCAACCGATATTCAAAATGGTAAAAAGGTAGATGGAGTTGCGGCAGTAGTGGGCGATTTTATTGTTTTGGATTCTGATGTGCAAAAGGAAAGAGACCAGATAATTGCCGCTGGTGGCTCGTTGGAAGGTGTTGACAATTGTCAATTGTTTGGTTTAATGTTGGAGAAAAAGCTATATGCGCATCATGCCATTCAAGATAGTCTCCCAATATCTGATGCTGAAATTCGAAAAAGTGTTGATTACCAAATAGAACAGTTTTTACAGCAAACCAATGGTTCTATGGAGCGGCTTTTGGAGTTCTATAACATGGATGACGAAAAAACCTTTAGGGATGAAATGTTCGAAATTAATAAATCCAATCAATTAGCGTCTAAAATGCGTGCGAAAATTGTTTCAGAAATTGAAATTACTCCTGAGGAAGTTCGTACGTTTTTCAATAAAATTCCAAAAGATGAACGGCCAACTTTTGGTACAGAACTTAAGGTGGCGCAAATTGTCGCCGAACCAAAAGTATCAGAAGAAGAAAAACAAAGAATTATTGATCGATTAAAACAGTTCAAGGCCGATATTGTTGAAAATGGAGCCAGTTTCCGTTCTAAGGCGGTGTTGTATTCTGATGATCCAGGCTCTGCAAGTCGAGGAGGAAAATATACTTTGAATCGAAAGCAACCTAGAATGGTCAAGGAGTTTAGGCAGGTGGCATTTTCATTGCAAGAAGGTGAAGTGTCCGAACCCTTTGAAACCGATTTTGGTTACCATATCATCACCTTGGAAAAAATTAGGGGGCAAGAGTACGATGTCGCACATATTCTGTTAACGCCTAAAGTGTCCGATCAAGCTATTGAAGAAGCCAAAGAGCGTTTGGAAAAAGTAAGAAAACGTATTGTTGATGGTGATATTTCATTTGCTGATGCTGCGAGGGAAGCCAGTGATGAAAAGGAGACTAGGGCAGATGGAGGTCAATTAATTAACCCAACTACACAGGACTACAATTTTGAATTGACCAGAATGGACCCAGAACTTTACTCACAGATTCAAAACCTAAAAGATAGTGAGGTAAGTTTGGTGTTTAAAGAAGAAGACCGTACAGGAAAAATAAAGTTCAAAATCTTAATGGTTACAGATAGAATCAATGAGCATCAAGCTGATTATGCCCGAGATTTTTTAAAAATCAAGGAATTGGCTCTTGAAGAAAAGAAAATAAGGGAAATTGAAAAATGGCAAGAAGAAAAAATAATGGATACCTACATAAAAATCAGTGGCAATTATAGAGATTGCCAATTTTCTAGTAATTGGTTAAAAAAATAAGTCCATGTCTGATGTAACTGCCATTGAGCAATTTGTAAAGCAATATAAAAGCTTAAAAAGCGAAATAGCCAAAGTTATTGTTGGCCAAGATGATGTGGTCAATCAAATTTTAATCTCTATTTTTTCAGGAGGACATTCGTTGCTTATTGGTGTGCCCGGTTTGGCAAAAACCTTAATGGTAAATACCATAGCACAAGCTTTAGGATTGGATTTTAAACGTATTCAATTTACTCCAGATTTAATGCCCAGTGATATTTTAGGTAGCGAAATACTGGATGAAGACCGTCATTTTAAATTCATCAAGGGGCCAATTTTTTCTAATATCATTTTGGCTGATGAGATTAACAGAACACCTCCAAAAACACAAGCTGCTTTGTTGGAAGCCATGCAAGAGCGTGCTGTTACCGTGGCTGGGCATCATTATAAACTGGATTTGCCGTATTTTGTTTTGGCCACCCAAAACCCTATTGAGCAGGAAGGAACTTATCCGCTTCCTGAGGCACAATTAGATCGTTTTATGTTTGCCATTTATTTGGATTATCCATCCTTTGACGAGGAAGTTGAAGTAGTTAAAGCTACTACGGCTGATACACAGCTAAAAGTTAACGCTCTTTTATCAGCACAACAAATTATAGATTTTCAGCATTTAATACGTCGTATTCCGGTAGCCGATAATGTTATTGAGTATGCAGTTAGTATGGTTGGCAAAACCAGACCAAATTCAGATGCAGCTCCTGAATTGGTTAAAACCTATATTGATTGGGGTGCTGGGCCAAGAGCTTCGCAGAACTTGATTTTGGCGGCCAAAACGCATGCTGCAATCCATGGTAAGTTTTCACCAGATATTGAAAACGTTCAAGCTGTGGCGCATAGTATTTTAAGGCATAGAATCATTAAAAATTACAAAGCTGAGGCCGAGGGCATTTCAGAAGAACAAATCATCCAGAGTTTATTTTAGTCAGCTTCAAATAGTTTATCTCGAAAACTATCATTTTTCTTGTTGTTTTGGAGCTGTTGCTTATGTTGGTGCATAGGTTAAAATTAGTCACTTTAATAGGTTTATTTACCAATAACCTAACGCTCACTACTTACATTTTTTAAGATTTCTGCTATTTTCTTGGCTATTACAAAAATCGATTTTTGATTTATCGAAGAAATTGAACTTGATAAATCATCATTTTTCCACCTTTTTTTTAAAAAAAACTTTAACCATATCAAATAGTAATGACACTATCATAATTTGATATTATTGCATGAGTTAATCGAAGTTTTAATTAAAAAAAATGCTTTAATTTTGGTATTTTGCAACGCTTTTGCAAAACTAAAAAAACACGAAAACGATATCAATGGCTTTTTACGATTAAGAGGACAATGGTTTTTTCTAAACAGTAGAATCTTAAAGGAAAGTCTTTAAAATTGAAAAGAAACCTAACTATGAATAACTACAACGATTACATCAAGGAAATCGAAGAAAGAAATGCAAAAGGCTTGCATCCAAAGCCAATTGAAAGTGCTGAACTACTTGCTGAAATAATAACCCAAATTAAAGATTTAAGCAATCCATACAGAGAAGATTCGCTTAAATTTTTCATTTACAATGTTGTGCCCGGAACTACCGGGGCAGCAGGGGTTAAGGCTAAGTTTTTAAAAGAGATTATTCTTGGTGATGCCGTTGTTACAGAAATAACGCCAACATTTGCGTTTGAACTGTTATCACATATGAAAGGTGGGCCTTCTATCAAAGTTCTTTTGGACATAGCTCTAGGTTCCGATTCTGAACTTGCCAAACAAGCGGCTGAAGTTTTAAAAACACAGGTGTTCTTATACGAAGCAGATACTGCACGTTTAAAAGAAGCTTTTGAAGCAGGAAATCCTATCGCGAAGGACATAATTGAGAGTTACGCCAATGCAGAGTTCTTTACAAAACTTCCTGAAGTAGAAGAGAAGATAGACATCGTTACTTTCATAGCAGGAACAGGTGATATTTCTACCGATTTACTTTCACCTGGTGCTGATGCACATTCAAGATCAGATCGCGAGTTACATGGACAATGTATTTTTGAGCACAACAAAGACATGCAGAATGCACTTTCTGAGTTGAAGGCTCAACACCCAGATAAGCGTGTGATGTTAATCGCCGAAAAAGGAACAATGGGTGTAGGTTCTTCAAGAATGTCTGGTGTAAACAACGTAGCATTATGGACAGGTATTCAGGCTAGCCCTTATGTGCCGTTCATAAACATCGCTCCAATTATTGCAGGCACAAACGGTATTTCACCAATTTTCTTAACTACAGTTGGTGTAACGGGCGGTATTGGTATTGACCTTAAAAACTGGGTGAAGAAAACGGATGCAGAAGGAAAAACGGTTTTAGATGATAACGGAGATCCGGTGTTAGAACAGGTTTATTCAGTTGAAACAGGCACTGTTTTAACCATCAATACAAAAACAAAAAAGCTATACAACGGTGATAGGGAACTGAAGGATATTTCAGCTGCGCTAACGCCACAAAAAATGGAATTTATCAAAGCTGGTGGTTCTTATGCTGTGGTATTTGGAAAAAAATTACAAACGTTTGCTGCTAAAGTTTTAGGCGTTGAAGCACCTGTTGTTTATGCGCCTTCAAAAGAAATTTCTATCGAAGGTCAAGGTCTTACAGCAGTTGAGAAAATCTTTAACAAAAATGCTGTTGGAACTACCCCAGGTAAAACGTTACATGCGGGTTCTGACGTTCGTATAGAGGTAAACATTGTAGGGTCTCAAGATACCACAGGTTTAATGACTTCTCAGGAGTTGGAAGCTATGGCGGCTACTACTATTTCTCCAATTGTAGATGGAGCTTACCAATCTGGATGTCACACGGCTTCTGTTTGGGACGATAAATCTAAAGCGAATATTCCAAAGTTAATGAAGTTTATGAATGACTTCGGTTTAATTACGGGTAGAGATCCAAAAGGAGTTTACCACGCCATGACCGATGTAATTCATAAGGTGCTTAACGATATTACCATTGACGATTGGGCCATCATCATTGGAGGAGATTCACACACGCGTATGTCCAAAGGCGTAGCTTTTGGTGCCGATTCAGGTACGGTTGCACTAGCTTTAGCTACAGGTGAGGCTACAATGCCAATTCCTGAGTCGGTGAAAGTTACCTTTAAAGGAAACATGAGAAGTTATATGGACTTCCGTGATGTGGTTCACGCTACGCAACAACAAATGTTGAAGCAGTTTGGTGGAGAGAACGTTTTCCAAGGTAGAATTATCGAAGTTCACATTGGTACCTTGACATCCGATCAAGCCTTTACGTTTACAGATTGGACCGCAGAGATGAAGGCAAAAGCTTCAATTTGTATTTCAGAAGATGATACTTTGATTGAATCTTTAGAGATAGCAAAAGATCGTATCCAAATCATGATTGAAAAAGGTATGGATAATGATAAGCAAGTGCTTCAAGGTTTAGTAGATAAAGCAAACAAGAGAATCCAAGAAATCAAAACAAGTATTAAACCAGCCCTAAGACCAGATGCCAATGCAAAATACTATGCGGAGGTTGTGGTTGACTTAGATGAAATTGCCGAGCCAATGATTGCCGATCCCGATGTAAATAATGAGGATGTTTCAAAACGTTATACGCACGATACTATTCGTCCACTTTCATATTACGGCGGAACCAAAAAAGTAGATCTTGGTTTTGTTGGATCTTGTATGGTTCATAAGGGAGATATGAAAATCTTAGCACAAATGTTGAAAAACATCGAAGCGCAACAAGGAAAAGTTGAATTTAAAGCGCCTTTAGTTGTTGCTCCTCCAACCTACAATATTGTAGATGAGTTAAAGGTAGAGGGCGATTGGGCAGTATTGGAAAAATACTCAGGCTTTGTGTTTGATGATAATGCACCAAAAGCTGCAGCGCGTACCAAGTACGAAAACATGCTGTACTTAGAGCGTCCAGGTTGTAACCTTTGTATGGGCAACCAGGAAAAAGCAGAACCAGGTGATACTGTAATGGCAACTTCTACACGTTTGTTCCAAGGGCGTGTGGTAAAAGATTCAGGAGAGAAGAAAGGTGAATCATTGTTATCTTCAACGCCAGTAGTAGTGCTTTCTACTATTTTAGGAAGAACCCCTACCATGGAAGAGTATGAAACGGCTGTTGATGGTATAGTTTTAACAAAGTTCAAGCCATCCCAAAAACAATTAATCAACGCTTAAACCTTTTTCACCATTATAATCTAAAAGCCCAAATCACCAGATTTGGGCTTTTTATATTTCCTATGACTAAGATTTTTAGTATTTTAGTAAGGAATGAAAAGTTTAACATTGAAAAATAAAAAATACATATGGCATTTGATATTGACATGATAAAAGGTGTTTATTCCACCATCGGGGAACGCGTAAATAAAGCCCGTGAGATTGTAGGGAAACCATTAACGTTGTCTGAAAAGATTCTGTACGCCCATTTATGGTACGGTAACCCAACAAAAGCATATGTAAGAGGAAAGGATTATGTTGATTTTGCTCCTGATAGAATTGCATGTCAGGATGCTACGGCGCAAATGGCGCTATTGCAATTTATGCAAGCCGGAAAAAGTAAGGTGGCTGTGCCAACTACGGTACATTGCGATCACCTCATTCAAGCGAAGGAAGGTGCTGCGGCAGATTTAAAACATGCCAACAGTGTAAGTAGCGAAGTATTTAAGTTCTTGGAATCTGTTTCAAATAAATATGGTATTGGATTTTGGAAACCAGGTGCTGGGATTATTCACCAAGTAGTTTTGGAAAATTATGCATTTCCGGGAGGAATGATGATAGGTACCGATTCACACACCGTTAATGCAGGTGGTTTGGGAATGGTAGCGATAGGTGTTGGCGGTGCCGATGCCGTTGATGTTATGGCAGGTATGGCGTGGGAATTGAAATTCCCCAAACTTATAGGTGTAAAGTTAACAGGCAAGTTGTCGGGATGGACAGCACCGAAAGATGTTATTTTGAAAGTTGCCGAAATCCTTACCGTAAAAGGAGGAACTGGTGCTATTGTTGAATATTTTGGTCCGGGTGCAACGGCAATGTCTTGTACTGGTAAAGGAACAATTTGTAACATGGGTGCAGAAATTGGGGCAACTACTTCTACTTTTGGATACGACGAATCAATGGAACGCTATTTACGTTCCACCTATAGAGAAGATGTGGCTGATGCTGCAAATGTTGTGAAAGAACATTTAACCGCCGATGCTGAGGTTTATGCGAATCCAGAACAATACTTTGATCAGGTTATTGAAATTAATTTATCAGAATTAGGGCCGCTTTTAAACGGGCCGTTTACTCCAGACTTATCTACAGAAGTGGGTCAAGCCATGGCTAAAAAAGCAAAAGCCAATGATTGGCCAATTAAAGTTGAATGGGGCTTGATTGGATCTTGTACCAATTCTTCTTACGAAGATTTATCAAGAGCATCCTCAATAGCCCAACAGGCATTGGATAAAAATTTAAAAACAAAGGCTGAGTTCGGTATCAATCCTGGTTCAGAGCAAGTGCGTTACACTGCGGAGCGTGATGGTATTCTTCAAGTTTTTGAAAAGTTGGATGCTAAAATATTCACTAATGCCTGTGGGCCATGTATTGGGCAATGGGCAAGATATAGCGATCCTAAAAACGCGCCAAAAAACAGTATCGTGCATTCGTTCAATAGAAACTTTGCAAAACGTGCAGATGGAAACCCAAACACACATGCATTTGTAGCTTCACCTGAATTAACTGCGGCCATTGCCATTGCTGGTCGTTTGGATTTCAATCCTTTAAAGGATAAATTAATCAATGAAAATGGTGAGGAAGTTATGCTGGATGAACCAACAGGATGGGAATTACCTCCAAAAGGTTTTGAGGTAAAAGACAATGGTTATTTGGCTCCTGAAGAAGATGGTAGCCATGTTAATGTTGTGGTGAAAGAAGGCTCAGAACGCTTACAGTTACTAACACCGTTTGAGCCTATTGGGGATTCAATCACTGGTGCGAAATTATTGATCAAAGCTTTTGGAAAATGTACTACAGATCATATTTCTATGGCAGGGCCTTGGTTGCGTTTTAGAGGACATTTGGATAATATCGCCAACAATACTTTAATTGGTGCGGTAAACGCATTCAACCAAAAAACAAATTTTGTAAAAAATCAATTAACTGGAGAATATGGTGGTGTTCCAGATGTTCAGCGTGAATATAAAAAGGCAGGTATTAAAACCGTAGTTGTTGGAGACCATAATTATGGAGAAGGTTCATCACGTGAGCATGCGGCTATGCAACCAAGACATTTGGGCGTGGCTGCTGTAATTGTGAAATCGTTTGCGAGAATACACGAAACAAATCTTAAAAAACAAGGAATGTTGGCACTAACTTTCGCCAATGAAAATGATTACGATTTAATTCAAGAAGATGATACCTTCAATTTTTTAGATTTAAACGAATTTGGTCCAGACAAGCAATTGACCATTGAAGTAGTGCATGCCGATGGAAGCAAAGACATCATAAAACTGAACCACACTTATAATGCTGCACAAATTGAATGGTATAAGGCAGGTTCAGCTTTAAATTTGATAAAGAAACAAAACGCTTAATTTAAAGGGTGACGATCCAAATAAAATGCTTTTAAAATCCAGCAAAAATGCTGGATTTTTTTACGTTAAACTTTATATAAAAATCTTATAATTGTATTTTTACCAAAACACCTTATCATGAATTCTAGAGCTGCTCAGCTTAAAGCCTTTGATAGATTATTAACCATTATGGATGAACTTCGGGAGCAGTGCCCCTGGGATAAAAAGCAGACGATGGAAACTTTGCGACACCTAACTATAGAAGAGACTTACGAACTCGGCGATGCCATTTTGGATAATGATTTGGAGGAGGTGAAAAAGGAGCTTGGAGATGTACTGCTTCATATAGTATTTTACTCAAAAATTGGCAGTGAAACCAACGACTTTGACATTGCTGATGTTTGCAACAGTATTTGTGATAAATTAATCAGCAGGCACCCCCATATTTATAGTGATGTTAAGGTGGAAAACGAAGAAGATGTAAAACGAAATTGGGAAAATTTAAAGTTAAAAGAAGGTAAAAAAAGCGTTTTGGAAGGGGTTCCAAATAGTTTGCCGGCGTTGGTTAAAGCAAACAGAATTCAAGAGAAAGTGGCAGGAGTTGGTTTTGATTGGGAAGCACCAAATCAGGTTTGGGAAAAAGTGGAAGAAGAGTTAAGCGAACTAAAAGAAGAAGTTGAAAACGGAAACAAAGACGCTATAGAAAGTGAATATGGTGATGTGCTGTTTTCAATGGTTAATTATGCCCGTTTTTTAGGCATAAACCCTGAAAATGCATTAGAACGTACCAATAAAAAATTCTCAAAGCGATTTCAATATCTAGAGAAAAAAGCAAAAGCGCTCAATAAACCATTAAAAGAAATGACCTTGGCTGAAATGGATGTATTTTGGGAAGAAGCCAAGCGATTACCAAAATAAGGAATTGGAAAATCTGTGATTTTCAAATTTCCAACAGGGAAGAAGCCAAGCGATTACCAAAATAAGGAATTGGAAAAACTGTGATTTTCAAATTTCCAACAGGGAAGAAGCCAAACATTCCTCAAAAATGATATTTTAATTAGATATTTGTTTTTATTCAAGAAAGATATATTGTGGTATTAAAATTAATTAATAATGTTTATTTGTGTTTGGAGGTTTTTGCGTTGTTTGCACAAATGGCTTGGACCCAAAATATTGCACCTACATTAACGGCAATTGGCAATCAACCATATTGTCCACAAAGTGAGATTAATATTGTTACCGATTTTAACGTTGTTGACCCTGATGATACTGAGATTGAGGCATTTTATATACAAATATCAACGGGTTATGTATTAGGAGAGGATTCTTTAATTCTCTTAGGGGCTCATCCAAACATTGTTTCTTCATGGAACAGTCTTGAGGGTAAATTAACATTAACTGGATCAACTTCAATCGAGGTGAGTTATGTTGATTTTATTGCGGCGATAAAAGATATTGTTTTTCAAAGTACGAGTAATAATCCTTCGGATAAGGTTTTTTCAATAACTATAGGAGATGCCAATTACTTACCATTAACCGGTCATTATTATGAATACGTTCCAGCCTATGGTATTACATGGGCGGATGCTAGAGTGGCGGCTGAGAACTTAACTTATTTTGGCCTGCAAGGCTATTTGGCAACCATACTTTATCCAGAAGAAGCTCAATTGGCAGGTGAACAAGCTCCAGGTGCTGGTTGGCTGGGAGGATCAGATGAAGAAACTGAAGGTGTATGGAAGTGGGTAACAGGACCAGAATCTGGCACAGTTTTTTGGAATGGGGGTAATAATGGCTCAACTCCAAATTATGCAAATTGGAATATCAATCAACCGGATAATGCTCATGGTGGTCCAGGAGAGGATTATCTTCATATAACCGATCCATCTATCGGTATCAGGGGTGCATGGAATGATTTAAGAATTGCGGGAGATCCTCCAGGACCGTATCACCCCAAGGGATTTATTGTGGAGTATGGAGGAATGCCAGGAGATCCTATTATAAATATAGCGGGCAGTACAAGTATTTATACACCATCAATTATTGATAGTTCACCTGGAAGCGTTTGTGGTAGCGGAACGGTTAATTTATCGGCAACTGCTTCTAGTGGAGATGTTTTGTGGTTTGATGTCCCAACAGTAGGGACGCCATTATTCAGTGGTCAAAATTTTACAACTCCTGTTATAAATACAACAACAACCTATTATTTGTTGGCCTCAGAAAATGGATGTGAGGACGGTGTCAGGGTACCTATAGTTGCAACGGTATATGAAGAACCAACATATCAATCAAATATTGCCTTCACCAATTGTGACGCAGATAGTGTCCCAAATGATGGCTTTACCGATTTTAACTTGGAAGAGGTTAATGATATTATAACGAGTAATAATGCTTATGGGCTTTATTTTTCCTATCATCTAACTTATCTAGACGCAGATTCAAACACAAACAATATAACATCTCCCAACTCATATAATAATTCTAATGGCAATACCATATATGTTAGAATATTTAATGATTTAGGTTGTCATGTCGTATCCACCGTTAATTTGCAAATAACAACAACCTCTTTTTCACCAAACTATTTTGAAGTGCTTCAATCATGTGATGATAGCACCGAAGATGGCTTTTATGGATTTGATTTGGGGCAAATGTCGCCTTTGTTTATCTCCCAGTTTCCTTCGGGACAAAATTTAAGTGTGCATTATTTTGAACATTTGGAAGATGCCCAATTGGAACAAAACGAAATTCTTCAGCCTAATAATTATGTAAACACTGAACCTTTTTTACAGACTTTATACGTTCGTGTTGAAAGTGGTGATAACGGTGGCTGTTTTGGAATTGGTCCACATTTGATTCTAAACGTTCTTCAAAGGCCAGAATTTGAAGTAGATAATTCCGCATTTTATTGTTCCAATGCTCAGCCAATAAGAATTCCTGTAGTTAATGCAAAAGGCAATTACGCCTATGAATGGCGCGATGAAACGGGAAATATTATAAGCACTGAGTCTTATGCCGATGTATTTTCAGGAGGCTCGTTCAACGTAATAGCTAGGTCTTCTTTGGGGTGCGAATCGTTTCCAGTTAGTTTTTCTGTTGCAGAATCTAATGTTGCCGAAATAACTTTGGAGGATTTAACCATTGTTGATGCATCCGAAAATAACACCATTACCATAAACAATAACAGCAATAACCTTGGAATTGGGGATTATGAGTTTGCCCTTGATGACGAAGACGGATACTATCAAGATACTCCTTTTTTTGACAGAGTTCAACCAGGATCCCATATGATTTATGTAAGGGATAAAAGCGGTTGCGGCGTAACGTCAATAGAAGTTTTTATACTTGGTTTCCCTAAGTTTTTTACACCAAACAGTGATGGTTATAATGATTTTTGGCAGGTTGAAGGTTTAGGTTCAGATTTCAATACCAACGAATCTAAAATAATTATTTATGATCGATATGGAAAACTAATCAAGCAACTTACGGCCAAGAGCGGAGCTTGGGACGGCACTTTAAACGGACAGCTCCTTCCAAATTCTGATTATTGGTTTGTAGCTGAGTTGGTGAAACTATCGGGTGAATTGAAAACCTATCGCGGACATTTCAGTTTAATTAGGTAAAGAAACTAAATCAATACAATTCTTTTATTTTACTGAGTTTATTTTTCCAAAGTTTTAAGGATTCCTTGTGTTCCTTAATGTTATTTTTTACCTCCTTTACAACCGGGTTGTCGTCCTCTACATTGGTAAAGAATTGCAAATTGTTTTCCAATTGATTGATTTGGCTTTTTACTTCATCAATTTTTTTGCGGATAAATGCACGTTCATTGTCTAAATTTCTGCTATCCTCAGAGGCATTTAAAACATCAAGTTTGTTTTCAAACTTAATCATTTCAACCTCATTCTTGGCCATTTTTAAACCAGTTAGAAGTTCGTCAATGGTTTTTTGGAATTTACCTTCAATAAAACGTTTGTCGTTAGGAACTTTGCCCAGCTTTTGCCATTCGCTAATCTGCTCCTTTATGAGGTTTACACTTTCGTCTTTGTCTTTCGGCAATTTCAAATCTTTTAATTTGTCCAAAAGCTCATTCTTTTTATTATAAGCTTCAACTTGTTCTTTGCTGGCGGCATTTCGTTTGGCATGAATACGGTCAAAATAATGGTTACATGCTACTTTAAAGCGTTTCCATATTTTGTCACTATCTTTTCTAGGCACATGACCAATTTTTTTCCAATCGCTTTGGATTTTCTTCATCAGGGGAGTAACTGTTTCAAAATCCTCACTATCCTTGTTGTCTTCAGCTATTTTGATTAAATCGAGTTTTAATTGAAGATTGTTGTACTGGTCTTTTTTAAGCCCTTTGTAAAATGCATTTTTTTGTCTGTTGAAGGTTCTAACAGCTTCCTTGAATTTTGCCCAAGTATCTTCGTTTACTTTAATGGGAACCTTGCCAGCATTAAAAAAAGCATCTCGTAATTGTTCAACAACCTTAATTTTCTTTTGCCAAGCACCGTGTGTATTGCTTTCTTGACCAGTTGCAACATCAATTTGGGAAATAATTTCAAGCTTTTTTTCCAGATTCTTTTCGTAGACTTTATCTATTTCTTGGTAATAAAGTTGGCGTTTGTCATTTATAATTTTGGTTGCGGCCTTGAAGCGTTCCCAAATTTCTTCCCTATGCTCCCTGGCTACAGGACCCAACTCTTCTTTCCACATTTTGTGCAATTCCTGTAACTCCCTAAAAGCGTGCATCACGTTGTTATCTTTGGCTAATTCTTCTGCACGCTCAATAATAAGTAGCTTTTTTTCAAGATTATGTTTAAAATCAAGATCTCGTAAATCCCTGTTTAAATGCAAAAAGTCATAAAACATTTCTACATGGTGGTGGTAGCTGTTCCAGGCGTTGTTGTATTTGTCACGCGGAATTGGCCCCGTATTTCTCCAGCGTTCTTGTAATTCTTTAAAATGCTTGTAGGTGGTGTTTATGTTTTCTTCAACATCAATTAAGCCTTTTAATTCTTCAATAATCTCTAACTTATCAGCGAGATTTTGCTTTAAGTTTTTCTCTAAACTTTGGTAATGTTCATTAAGTTTTTTTCTGTATTCTCGGTATGCTGCTTTAAACCGTTTTTGAACGGGTGAAGAGTAATAAAAGTCCATTTCATGGCCGCCATCGTTTATAAAATCTTCTTTTTTCTCGTCAATTAATGCCTGAAATTTAGTTTTGAATTCTGAATTTATACTGTTTACATGGTTCCTAATGGCTTGTACCTTTTCATTTTTTAATAGCCTTTCCAGTTCAATGGCCAGAGCTTCCAATGACATGGTGTCGTATTCTTTTACCTCAATTTTATGTCTGTCTTTGTTGCCCTCATCTTCTGCATCTTCTGCGTTAGACTCCTCGATTTCATTCAGAACCTCGTCGTGTTCATGTGAATTTTTGATAGAATCCGTCTTCTCATCTTCAACTTTTTCTTCAGCAATTTCAGCGACTAATTCGTTGGATTCTGCATCTGTATGAGATGTTTCTTCAACGGCTTTGTTGGTATCCAATCCCGTCGAATTCTCGTTGAGATTAGTTTCTTCAGCTCCTTCTGCATTCTGCAGTTTATTTGTGTCAGACATTTTAAAAATGTTAAGGTTCATTTCACTTATTAGAACTTTAAAGATACTAACAAGTAAAGTATTTACAAAGAGGTTGAAGATTTTTAGTTGTAATATGATGGGTTTTATTCAATATCCCATATAGACCAAGCTTTTTGGGCTTGTAATTTCAACATATTTAGTCCATTAATGATGGTAGCTCCGTTTTGTTTTCCAAGACTTAAAAATTTGGTTTCCTCTGGGTTGTAAATGAGGTCGAATAAAATATGTTTTTCAGTTATGGCATTGTACTGAATATCTGGGCAAACGTCAATATTTGGGAAGGTGCCAAGTGGCGTGCAATTGATTATAATTTGATGGTTTTCAATATCTTCTACGGTCAAGGTTTCATAACTAAAGGCAATGCCGTTTGAAAGCTTTCTCGATACATATTGAAAAGAAATTCCTAATTCTTTTAGGCTGTATGCAATAGCTTTACTAGCACCACCGGTGCCTAAAACCAAGGCTTTCCGATGATGTTTTTTTATAAATGGCTCTAACGATTTTTTAAAACCATAACAATCAGTATTATAGCCCACTAACTTCCCCTTTTTGGTAATTTTAATGGTGTTGACTGCACCTATTTCTTTGGCTTTTTTGTTTAGTTTATCCAGATAAGGTATCACCTGTTCTTTGTACGGAATGGTAACATTTAATCCCTTTAAGCCTTTGGTGTTCTTAACTATGGAAGGAAAATGGTCTATATTTTCAATATCGAAGTTTTCATAAGAAGTATTGTCAATGCCTTCATCTTCAAATTTTTTTTTGAAGTATGCTTTTGAAAATGAATAGGATATATTTCTTCCTAAAAGACCTAATTTGTTCATTTAATTTTTCTGGTTTTTTGTCCGTACCACTCCAGTGCCAAAACTATTAAAATTCCCAAAACTATAAAACCTATGGCGTAGTATGTTTCAGTGTCCCAGCCTGGTAAATAGCGTTGGTAGTTTTTTATAACTTTTTTGCCAGCAGAATCCAATATGAAACTGCCATCAGTAGCAACTATGTATATACTCTTTTTCCATGGCCAAACAACGCCCAATGAACCGATAATAAACCCTATAATTGATGCAAGGGTAATGCTTTTAAAATGTTTAAGAATATAGCTTAATGCATGAGAAAAGGTAACCAAACCGGTAAAAGAACCGAAGGTGAAAATCCCCAAAACCTCAAGCATTCTTATACGTTCTCTATTGTTGATAAAACTGAAATCACCTGAAAAAATATCAGAAAAAGTATCGTATAAAGCGTTAACTGAATCTACCAAAAGTAATACATAATTGCCTAAAAGAATTAAAATGAAGGATCCTGAAAAGCCGGGCAAGGTCATTCCCGAAACGCTAATAATGCCGCAGAAAAAAACAAACCATAAGTTGTCATTTTCCGTGGCAGGATTTAAAAAACTGATACTCGCTCCCAAAATAATACCGACCGCCAAGGATATGTAAGTTTTGTAGTTCCAGTCATTAAAGTCCTTGTTAATGTAATAGATGGAGCCAATAATCATTCCGAAAAAAACACTCCAAACATATAGTTCATAATGTTCGATTAAGAAGTCCAAAACTTTAGAGACGCTAAAATAGCTAACAATCATTCCGAAGAAAAGTAGCCCCAAAAACCGACCATTTACATATCGGTAAAAACTGTTAAACCTTCCGTTAAAAAGTAACAAGAATGCTTTTCGATTTATTTTTTTTAGTGAATAGATGAATTCTTCATAAAAACCCGCCACAAAAGCAACCACGCCGCCAGAAACCCCAGGAACTTTATTCGCAGCACCCATGCCCAGTCCTTTTAGGATCAAGAATATTTTATCTCTGAGTGTTCTGGTGCTTTGCATATTTATTTTTTAGAGCCTAATCTCTCCAGAATAAAAATAGTTAAAAACCCTAAGACCATTAATGCCGTGCCAAATAGTAATTGATTATTGCCTTCAAAAGCAAAGGGGGAAATGCTTTCTTGTAATAAAGGAGTCTTTATTCCCTTTGAATTGGTGTGCCAAGTAAGTGTATTTTTCCATGGCCAAACCCTATTTAAAGATCCGAAGATAAAACCAGTTAACACAGCCAAAGTTATATTGTGAAAGTGTTTAAATAACCATTTTAAAACGTGGCTAAAACTTACCAGACCAATTACGGCGCCAATTATAAAAATCAATAACTTTTTGATATCCAAGTCATGAATGGCATTGCTCAAGGTTTGGTAGGCACCCAGAATGATGAGTATAAATGAGCCCGAAATACCGGGTAAAATCATGGCGCAAATAGCAATGGCTCCTGCAAAAAAAAGAAACCAAGGGTTGTCGTTTGTTGCCATAGTCGGCAATTTGCTGATATAAAACGCTATTGCAGCACCAGCAAGCAAAGATATGATGGTTGCCAAGTTCCATTTGGTTATTTGTTTGCCCACAAAGTAAATACTGGCAATGATGAGCCCAAAGAAAAACGACCATATTAAAATAGGATGGTCTTCAAGCAAGTATTTGGCCAACCGCATAAAAGACACAAAACTAATGACGATGCCTAAAAGTAGGGCAACAATAAAGTTTCCGTTGAGTTGTTTCCAAAACGGCTTAATGCCCTCTTTAAAAAGGGTTTTAAATAATGATGCATTTACCTTACTGATGGTGGTAATTAATTCTTCGTAAATACCTGAAATAAAAGCTATGGTTCCTCCCGAAACGCCAGGTACAGCATCTGCGGCACCCATGGCTAATCCTTTAATGGAAATGATTAAATAGTCGATTAAACGTCTTTGCATATTTGGTTTTTTAAGCAAAAACCAAAGGTATGTATTTTAACGGAACGTTTAAGTTATGGATTTGTTTTTAGTAAGTTTTTAACAACCATATTGTTTACAACCTCAGGAAAAAGCTCATCAAGTATAAACGAGTAATCTTCGTTTAATTTTATTGCGTTTTTTAAATGGAAAGAGCCCTCGTTGTTTTGGTTTAACGAAAAATAGGAGCCAGCTAGACGATATTCAATTTCAGCATTTTCATTGTAAAAATCTTGGGCTTGTTCAAAATTAAAAATGGCTGCTTCAAGTTCACCCAGTTTTATCAATAAATCACCCCGAGAAAGCCAAGTACTCAATTCGTAATTGCCCAATTCCAGGGTTTTTTTGAAACCGCGCTCTGCTTCTTCGTAGAGATTTAAACGTTGATTGATTTGAGAATACAATTTCCAATAAGTTACATTTTCTGGATCAATATTGATTGCTTTATTGATGAAGTAAAGTGCTTTTTGGAAATCCCCTTTTCTTTTGTAAAACCTGGTAATAGCAATCCAACCTTTGTCCAATAGAGGGTCTTCGTGCACCGTTCTGTCATAATATTGAAGAGCCAAATCAAAGTTTTTCAACCTTTCATAGCAGTTGCCAATACGCAGTAAAGCAAAAGAAGTTGGTTCATCCAATTTTAAGGTTATGGAGTAATTTTCTATGGCGTCCTCATACCGTTTTAGTTTTTCCAATACTTTACCACGTTCAAGATACGCGCCAACAAAAGTGTCGTCTGATATAACTGCAAAATCAAAAGCAGTCAGCGCTTTATTGTAGTCTTTTAAAATGAAATATTGTTTTCCCAATTGATGCCAAGCCACTTCGCAATATGGATTTTTGTCTAAAAAGATGTTCAAATATGAAATGGCATCTTCATTTTGGTTTAAAAATTCGAAGCAGTAAATGATATTGTACAACGCTGAATAATCATCCATATCCTCTTCAAGACACTTCATAAAATACGTTTTGGCATTTTCATATTCATCAAGAAATAGGTACTCCATACCGATTAACGAATAGATGTCAACAACATCATCGGTAAGGCTAAGGGCCTGTTTTAAAACATCAATAGCTCTTTGGTGATTATCCTGTTTAGAAAAAATATTGGCTTTTTGGATGTAAATTTCTTCATTTGTAGGGTCAATGCTATAAAGCTCATTTAACAAGGTGTCTGCTTGGGGAAATTTGTCTTCAAAAACATAGATTTCAACTTTAAAAAGTCTTAAATTGATGGAGGAGGGGTGTTGATCTAAACCTAATTTAATGGCCTTTTTTGCTAGAGCTATTTTACCTTGGTTTAGATAGTGGTGAATGATGTTTTCAAATTCTTCGGAATCGAAAAACAAAACATGGTTGGTTTTTAACATCGATTCAAACTTGGTGAGCGGTAAGTTGTTGTTCTCTTCAGGACTAAACTCCATAGGCAAATTTGTGGGATTTCTACTCGAATAAATTTAAGCTTCTAAATGCTTTTGAATGGAAAATGAAGTAAATGTTTTTAACAAAGTAATCAACAGGTACCGGCATTTTTTAATTTTATTAATAGTTTTTTATTGATTATCAGAAGTTTGTGTTATTTATTTTGACGGAGTATTTCATCTAAAATATCAATAATTATTTTGCAACCGTATTTTATTTCGTCATTTGAAATTGTCAACGGAGGAGTAATTCTTACAGCTTTAGGCTCGAAAAGCAGCCAAAAAAGTATTAATCCAGCATCTTGACACTTCAAAATAAGTTTATTTGTTATTTCTGCAGAAGGCGTTATAAAAGCTAACATGAGTCCTTTGCCTCTTATTTCTTTTATCAGGGGATGAACAAGAAGGCTCTTGAATAATTTTTCCTTTTCCAGTACTTCTACCATTAAATTGCTTTCAGTAATTTCCTTTAAAGTTGCTAGGGCAGAAGCGGCAATTACCGGATGCCCGCCAAATGTGGTGATATGGCCTAATTTTGGATTTTCCATCAACAAATCCATTAATTTTCCCGAAGCGGTAAAAGCACCAATGGGCATACCGCCTCCCAACCCTTTACCTGTCACTAAAATATCAGGGGTACAATTATAATGTTGAAAGCCGAAAAGTTTTCCGGTTCTTCCAATTCCTGGTTGAATTTCATCTAATATAAGGAGTGCACCAACATCATTACACTTCTTTCTTACTTTTTCTAAGTAGTCGTTTTTGGGTTCTAAAAAACCAGCGCCTCCTTGAATGGTTTCTAAAATAACGCCCGCCGTTTTTTCGGTTATACGGTTTAAGTCTTCTTCGTCATTAAAAGTTATGAATCTCACTTCTGGTATAAGTGGCCTGAAAGCTTGTTTGCGCTCTTCATATCCCATAACACTCATAGACCCCATAGTATTACCGTGGTATGCATTTTGGGCGGCAATGATTTCGCTCCGTCCAGTGGCTCTTTTTGCCAATTTTAAAGCACCTTCAATGGCTTCTGTTCCTGAATTGGTTAAGTAGGTCTTCTCTAGGGTAATTGGTAGTTTACTGGCTAATAATTTTGTGAGTTCAACAGCAGGTTTTTGAATATATTCACCGTATACCATAACATGCATATATTTGTCCAACTGCTCTTTAATGGCATTTACAACTTTAGGGTGGTTGTGGCCTAAAGGACAAGCGGAAACACCTGCGACAAAATCTAAATACGGCTTATTTTTAGTGTCATAAATGAATGATCCATTGGCATGTGAGATTTCCATGGCCAAAGGATGTGCCGTGGTTTGGGCTTGATATTTTAGGAAATCTGGTTTCATTCTTTATTCAGAAAGTTTTTTAACTCAGCTCCCCAACCGTATACTTCATCGGTAGGTTGAATTTGCCCTAGCAAAAACCTAAAAACATTACTGTCTTTTTGGTGGCCTTCCAAGGTGTATTTTGTCCAGGTATTTTTTAGTGTTATGTCTAAGTGGGATAAATCTTTAAAGCCTTTTCCAATTAAGTTTTTTGCCATTAACCTAAAAACTATTTTGCCATTTCCTTTTAACCAAACTGAAATTTGGATTTTGCCTTTCAAGTTAGGTACATCTTGAAGAATAATACCATTTTCTGCATTTTTGTTGTAAATTTTATCAGCTGTTTTTGTGTTGTCCTCAGCTAACATATCATCAGGTTTTACAGAAATATTGATTTTTGCCCAAATATCTGAGTCAAATTCATTTTTAGATTTTATTAGGTTAATTCGAGGTGTTAAAGTTGAAAAAACATTACGTGCCGCCTTATTTTTAGGTACATTTTTACCGGCTTGTTCTATACGTTCCATCATATTTTCATCAAAAAAGGCATCTTGCGGCACATAATCTTCAAGCCCTTTTATAGTTGGTAAATTATAAGGTTTGTCTGCTTTAAATAAATCTTCAATGCTTAATGGTCGCTCTTCCTCGCGCCAATCAAAACCTTTAAGAAATTTTTGGTTTTCAGGGTATTTCGACTCGGGGTACAAATTGCCATCCACTTGATTAAACCTGGTATATTCATCGATATCTCCGTTGGAAAATAACATGGAAATGCTGCCCGATTTTGCTTTATCAATACCAATTAATTCCTGTTGGTCGTTTCGGGCATAGAAAATAGATTCTGCATTTTTATTAATATCTACCTGCCTCAATTGGTTTTCAGCATTAAATAAACCAACCAATCGCATACCATAAATTTGGTTATAGCCGGTTTTGCTTATGGTATCTTGACTGATTATGAATGCATTATTGAAAACCAAAAGCGAGTCTATTTTTTCAGTTTCGTTGTTGGATAGTAAGTGAATGGTGTCTCCCGTCATTTGGTTTTCCAAATTCCACAAAACAGGTTTTCGTTTTAACGAAAATTTATCTCCTGGTGAAAAACGTGGAATATTTATAAATTTGGTAATGCCCGTTTTTTGGTTGGAATATATAGAATCGGCTTTACCACTCATGTCCGATTTGTACATTTTAGCATTGTAATAGGCATTAATAATCCTGTTTTCTGGTTTGCCTGTAACCATGATTTTGTCGGCATGTATGTAAATGGAATCATGCTCTTGCACCGTTATGGCCAATGCCCGTTTTGTTATGAAAACGGAATCCTTTTCTTTAAACACTTCTGCATAGTGGCCCTTTACAACACTGTTGTTTATGGTATCGGTAATTTTGATGTTGTTTGACGCCGAAGCAAAACTCTTCGTGTCATCGAAATATAAACTATCACCTTCAATAATTCGGTTATCGTAATCTATTCTCGCGTTTTTTAGTGCGTAACCTACTTTGTTTTCTGTATCATAAAAGCCTTTTTCGCAATATGTTTTACTGGTTTCGGTGGTTATTGTTGAAGGCCCGTACAAATAAGCAAGACCCGTATCTGAATAAAAATCGAAGTAATTGGAATTAATGGTTGACTCTTCATTCACCAAAACAACATCTTCAACAAACCTTAGCTTATTAATACTCATATAGGAACGGCCAATTTTACTTGTAATGGTCACCGAAGAATCTCGAACAACCGTACCGCCACTTTTGTAGAAGGCTTGTTCCTTGAGTTTATCAAAATATAATGTATCCGTAGTTATTATAGAATTCGGGTCTTCCAAAACCACATCGCCGCGTGCAAAGGCTAGTTCTGTAATGCCACTATACTCAACATATTTTGCAGTCATTTTTATGGTATCCCCCTGTTTTATATTAACATTACCATAAGCTTCTATGAAATTTTCAGCACTGTAATGTATGGCTTTATCACACCACATATTGGCGCCATTATGTTCAATATGAACTTGCTGTGCATCGTCCCGTGTTAGAATTTTGGCCCCTGGATAATTTTCTTCGTCAATGGTAAGCTTTCCGGCATATTCAATTTGGATTTTCTTTTTGGTTTGCCCGTTAACAAAATCGGTGGAAATAAAACAAATAAAAAGCGTGAAAATTAAAACCTGTAGTATCTTCAAAATAGAAATTATTTGTAGCAAAAATAACGATTAAAATGATGTTTTATGATTGCAGAACAAAAAACGCTCCAAATATATTCTAGAAGGCTGAAACAAGATGAATTTTAATCTTTATTGTCTGTTTTTTTTCGTCTATAGTTTCATAATATGTTAATTTTGTAAAATAAAAACTAAAAATACATGGAAGATTTATCACAAGAGGAATGGGCAGAACAATTAGCTAACGATGATAATGCCGTAGTGCTAGATGTGAGAACAGACGCCGAAGTTGCCGAAGGTATTATACCAAATGCCATTCATATTGATATTTACAAAGGTCAGGGGTTCATATATCAAGTCGAGGAGCTGGATAAGAGCAAAAATTATTATGTGTATTGTAGATCGGGGAATAGAAGTGGCCAGGCCTGTAAAATAATGGAGCAGCTGGGTTTTGAAAACACATATAACCTCGAGGGAGGCATGTTGCAGTGGACTGGTGACGTTGTTGATATGGATTGAGTTTTCAAAACTTTCAAGTAAGCCAAAACTATATAATTAATTTTAAACTAATAAGCAGATGAAATATTTATGGTTTATAACCTTGGTTACATTTCCACTATTGTTCAATTGCCAATCAATAAGTAAGGAAATTAAAATAGCTCCGGAAGAACTTAATGAGGTTTTGCAGAGTAACGAAGGCATGCAACTGGTCGATGTAAGAACTCAGGAAGAATACCAAACATCGCATTTAAAAAATGCCGCGAATTTTGATTTTTATTCTAAGAGTTTTGCCGATTCTTTAAAAACTCTGGACAAAAATAAACCTGTCTATGTCTATTGCCGTTCAGGTGGTAGAAGTGGAAAAAGCGTTGAAGAACTAAAAAAACTAGGCTTCAAGGAAATTTATGATTTAGAGGGCGGCATTCTAAATTGGATAGATCAAGGTTTGGAAGTATCCAAGTAAGACGCTCTTCTATTAAATTTAGGACTATTTAAAAAAGTAGTTGAAGTAACATTCAACTACTTTTTTTCGTCATTCACCTTTTTTATTTTTTCATCATATCTTATTTTTTGTATTTTTATGTATCATTTACTAATTAAAAGCAAAAAGTATTGAATGATTTTTGACATATTTTCAATTGTAAAAATTTTTAAATTAATAATTTTAAAAAATATGGAAAACGGATATATAATTTTAGGAATAATTGCCCTGCTTTTTTTAAGCATGTATGGATATTCTTATCTATCGGTTTACATGGAGAAAATCAGGCAAAATAAAGAGAAAAAACAAGAGATAGAAAGGCAGGAATTAAGACGTCAAAAACGTTTGGAACATCAGGCCAAGGTTGACGAAAAAGTTAAAAAATTCAATAAACGTAAAGAAGAAATTCAACATGAATTAATGCTGTTAGAAAAAATGAAAGAAAAGCAGCGAGTTAGTTAGTCCTTAAATTCTTCTTTAACAAAAAACCCATATAAGTGATAATTTATATGGGTTTTTTTAGTTTGTGGAGCCGCCGAGATTCGAACTCGGGTCCAAACAAGTAACTAAAGGGCTTTCTACACGTTTATTCTTTTCTTGTTTTTCGATTGCAAGCTGGTTAAAGACAACCCACCTACAACTTAGCTTTTAAATCTCGAAAGTGCATCAAAGCGCTACACAATCTTGGTTA
This sequence comes from Tamlana flava, assembly GCF_041287255.1. Classification (NCBI taxonomy): domain Bacteria; kingdom Pseudomonadati; phylum Bacteroidota; class Flavobacteriia; order Flavobacteriales; family Flavobacteriaceae; genus Tamlana; species Tamlana flava. The sequence goes on along the minus strand of NZ_JBGGTX010000001.1, from coordinate 727,863 downwards.
ATTTTTACGATGCCCCTAAAAAGAACGCCACTAACCAAGGCTTTCAAGGGACATTTAGCTTTCCCGCCTTGCGGGACTAGGCTTGCTCTTACTATAATTCAGAATTAAGCAGCTAAAGCGTAGTTATTCTCGCCGTTTAAATTTTGGTTCAGCCTTTAACGTGTTTCAAAACCATTACACGACGTGCTTACCGTTTAATTAATCTCGCTGTCAAAACCAGTCGACCCCAATTAAATAGTAATTTTTTTGGCGTTGCCCTATCGGGTCAGGCTTTCGGCAGTCGCTCTTTGCAAGTAGCTCCAACAATGCCTCAATCCTTAACGCGGGGAGCAAAGGTATCAAAAAAAGTTTGGTTAAACTTTCAAATCCCTTTACATTAGTTCAAAATTTATACCAAAAATTGTTTTGTCAGTTATATTGTTACAGCACCTAATTAATAAAAAATGAACATTAAATTCGCTATAATAAAAGAACGTAAAAACCCACCCGATAGGCGTGTGGTTTTTTCGCCTTCAAAATTGAAAAAAGCCAAAAAACAATTTCCAAATGCCTCTTTTAAAGTTGAAGCCTCAGATATTCGGGTGTTCCCGGATGAAGAATATACCAATGCTGGTTTTGAGGTTACAAATGATGTTTCAGATTGCGATGTTTTTATTGGGGTAAAAGAAGTGCCAGTTGAAGCGCTAATACCCAATAAAAAATACTTCTTCTTTTCGCACACCATAAAAAAACAACCATATAACAGAAAGTTGTTAAAAGCTATTTTAGAAAAGAACATTGAGCTTTACGACCACGAAACTATTGTCAACAAAGAAGGTTTTCGTTTAATTGGTTTTGGCAGGTATGCAGGTATTGTTGGTGTTTACAATGGGTTTCGAGCCTGGGGTTTGAAATATAGTTCATGGAGTTTACCCAAGGCAGGTCCATTGCCTAACCAAAAGGCTTTGATTAATGAATTGAATAAAATTACTGTTCCTAACATAAAGATACTTTTAACAGGAAGTGGAAAGGTAGCTAACGGAGCCCAAGAAATGTTGGATGCCATGAACATAAAACGAGTTTCCGTTGAAGAATATTTATATAATACATATAACGAACCTGTTTATTGTAAAATTGATGTACTAGATTATAACAAACGAAAAGACGGGAAAACGGTTGGTGATGTTTATGACTTTTTCAAAAATCCGCAAGATTATGAATCTAATTTTTTCAGATTTGCCAAGGTTACAGATTACTATATTGCAGGTCATTTTTATGGAGATGGTGCGCCTTATTTATACACCCGATCCGATGTAAAATCTCCAGATTTTAATATTAAAGTAGTTGCAGATATTAGTTGTGATGTTGATGGCCCGGTGGCTACAACCCTTCGTGCTTCAACCATTGAACACCCTGTTTATGGCTACGACCCACAAACTGAAAGAGAGGTTGATTACAGAAACGATAAAGCCATTGTGGTTATGGCAGTTGATAATCTGCCTTGCGAACTTCCGCAAGATGCCAGTGAAGGGTTTGGCGAAATGTTTTTACAGCATGTTATTCCTGCTTTTTTCAATAATGACAAAGATGGTATACTTAAACGAGCAAAAATTACTGAAAACGGAAAACTTACCGAACGTTTTGCTTATTTGCAGGATTATGTGGATGAAAAGGAATAAATTTGTCACTTACCCAATTATTTAATTTATGATAAAAACGGCTTTGGTTACGGGCGCAGCATCTGGCTTGGGTTATGAGTTGGCCATGCTTTTGGCAAATGATGGTTATAAATTAATATTAGTTGATATTGATGAACTGGGGTTGGCAAAAGTAAAAGCTGAAATAGCCGATAAGTTTAATTTAGAAGTTATTACTTTGATCAGGGACTTAAGTGCCCCTAATGTAGCCCAAGATATAATTGACACCATAAGTAATGAACCTATTGACGTTCTAATAAATAATGCAGGTTTTGGTTTGTTTGGCTCGTTCGTGGAAACAGAATGGGAGCGTGAATCTGAAATGTTGCATTTACATATTTTAACAACTACGCATTTAACCAAGTTGGTCTTAGAGAGTATGGTTCAACGAGGCTCCGGGCGGATATTAAATGTGTCTTCTCTTGCGGCATTTCAACCAGGACCTTTGATGGCTATTTATTATGCATCCAAAGGTTATATGCTATCCTTCTCTGAGGCCATTGCCAATGAATTGAAAGGAACCGGGGTTACGGTAACAGCGTTGTGCCCAGGACCAACAAAAACTGATTTTCAAAAAACGGTAGCTGAAGATTCTTCAAATAACAAAATTACTTTTAATATGGCTTCAGCAAAGGCTGTGGCATTATATGGCTACAATTCTATGTTAAAAGGAAAGGCTTACGCTATTCCGGGGAAATTCAATAAATTTCTTGCTGTTTTACCCAGATTGGTTACCCGAAATGCGGCAACATTCATTGTTAGGAAAATACAGGAAAAAAACCGTGAAAAATAATAGCCTATAAGGTAATTTAGTAAGCAATCTAGGTTTTATCAATTGTCATTTTATTTCTACTTTAATGAGACAATTAATACTCATTATCCTTTTATTATTTCTTTAAAATCACTAACTTATGAGGTCTTTCACTGGTTATTAATTTAAAAGAAATGAGTCATGAGTTTTGCCTTAATTTTTACAATTTCAGTAGTTGTATTTCTGTTATCTGGTATACGCATTATTTTTGAATATAAACGGGCTTTAAAGTTTAGGTTTGGTAAACATATTAAAACTTTGCAGCCTGGTTTTAGGTGGATTATTCCTTTAGTAGAAACTATTCAGATTGTTGATATAAGAGTTATTACCATTAATGTGGTTTCCCAAGAGGTTATGACCGAAGATAATGTACCGTGCAGTATAGATGGTGTAGTTTTCTTTAAAGTAATTGATCCTGAAATGGCTGTGTTGGAAGTTGAAGAATATACTTTTGCTATCACGCAATTGTCGCAGGCTGCACTTAGGGATGTTTGTGGTAAGGTGGAGTTAGATACTATTTTGTCCAAACGTGAAGAAATGGGAAACAACATTAAAAAGATTGTGGAGGTTGAAACCAAAGAATGGGGAATAGATATTATTGATGTTAAGATTAAGGATATTCAGCTACCAGAAAACATGAAACGTATGATGGCAAATCAAGCTGAAGCAGAGCGTTCCAGACGTGCGCGAATTATTCTTGCTTTGGCCGAAGAGCAGGCTGCTGGCAAATTACTTGAAGCAGGTAAACTTATTGATCAGTCACCTTCAGCAATAAAATTAAGGTTGTATCAAACGTTATCTAATATTGCGGCCGAAAAGAATTCTACAATATTATTTCCTTTCCCAGAAGAAGTATTGCCTAGAAACTCAAGAAAAAACGATGAAAAAAACTAGATTCATTAATATTGAATATTATTTTTTTTACTTTCAGATTTTATTTCAATAAAAAAACAGGTTCAAGAGAATTACTTTTTAAGTATTTTTTTATTGAAAATTCCCGTGCTTGATTCTAGTCGTATGATATAAATACCTTCAGACAGTTCAAACATCGGTATAGAGGTATAATTAGATTTTATGTTTTTCACTTTAGTTCCTAAAATTGAATAGATTTCTACTTTTTTAAGAGGTTTTTTAGAATCGATAGTCAAGTGGTTAATAACGGGATTTGGGTACAAATTAATAAATTGTCCTAAATCATTTTCATCTATACTTAAGGCAGCACAATCTTCGGAATATACAGTTGTATCATTTTTTATCCATGTACTGTAAGGTGCTCCGTCATTATTAGCTAGAGTTTCATCATCAACCTGGATGCAACCTAAACTATTACAAGATCTGGCATTAAAAAATACAAGGGAATTATTGTTTCCGTTTTTAACATTTAATGTTGTAATATTTTGACTGTATGAACAATCAACATAGGTTAAGGCTGGATTTTGACCGAGGTCTAAACTTGTAAAACTTGATCCAGCACAATAAACTGTTCGTAGAGCAACATTATAACTTAAATCTATATCTGTAAGTATATTATTAAAAAAATAAAGCTCTTCTAAATTTATATTGTGGCTTAAATCCAGTGATGTAAGTGGATTGCCATAACAAACTAATCCTACTAAAGCAGTATTCTGGTCAAGAATTAAATCTGTAAATAAATTATCATCACAATTTAACTGAGTTAAAAGAATATTGTTGCTAACGTTTAATGCTGTTAATTGATTTCTACCACAATTTAATGATACTAAAGCTGTATTTAGACTAACATCTAAATTAGTTAGTTGGTTAGAAAAACAATAAAAAATTGATAAGGCAATATTTTTGCTGACATCTAAATCTGTAAGTTGATTAGCTTGACATTGTAAATAATACAAGGCTGTATTTTTACTTACATCTAAAGTTGTGAGTTGATTTGAAGTAAGACCTAAAGATGTTATTAAAGTATTTTTGGTAATATCGATGCTTGTTAATTGATTGTTGTTGAAATTTAAAAATGTAAGTGCTGTATTTTTTGTTACATCAATAGTTTCAAGGGTATTATTAAAACATTGTAAACGGGTCAGGACTGTATTTTGAGTAACATTTAAATTAATGAGCTGATTATCATTGCAGGTTAACTCAATTAAATTTGTATTTTGACTTAAATCTAAATCAGTTAACTGATTATAAGAACAGACTAAATGGGTTAAACTTGTAAAACCTTCAATGCCTGTTAAGTCAGTAATAGATTTAGAATGAACATCTAAAACTGTAACATCTGAAATATCCGCAGTCGCAACACTTTGATTTATGGTACCATCGGTATCAATGCCTAAATTAATAAGGGCTTGTTCAAAATTGGCATCTGGAATTGCAGTGGTTTGAGCATTTAATATACCTAAAACTAAAAAAAGGAGCGCGAGGGAAGAGTAATTTTTTAACATGATAGTTAGATTTAACTAACTCGTAAAATAAGTATTTAAAAGGTAGAATAATATGACGAATGTTCTCTCTAATTTTAAAAAAAATGGTTAAATTTATTATTTGTATTTTGCTAAAAGATTCGGTTAAAACTTCATTTTGAAATATCTTCAAGCTTTATTGCTCTTTCTGAATTTGAAGTTTGAATTCTAATCTTATGGTCGTTAAGTTTCTTAAGGTCTATAAGATTAAATATAAACTTTAAAAATTGACCCGAAACCAATTTTGTAATCTATTTATTTTTAAGATTGAAGATTTCAAGAATATGAAAACGGAGCAAAAAGATAAATAATAAAGCTGAACATCTAAACTGTTCTGACAAGTTTGAAAGGGTTTATATTCAAGGAATTTTAAAATTTAGAGGTATAAGCTAAAGAGAATTTATCACCTTTCTGATAGCCACTAAATTGGTTAGCAGTTTTTCCAAATTATCCAAATGTAGCATATTGGCACCATCGCTTTTGGCATTAGCTGGATCGAAGTGGGTTTCGATAAACAATCCATCAACATTATTTACAACACCAGCTCGGGCAATGGTTTCAATCATATCGGGTCTGCCGCCGGTAACCCCAGCAGATTGGTTGGGCTGTTGCAAAGAATGGGTAACATCTAAAACCGTAGGAGCAAACTTCCGCATGGTTGGAATACCCCGAAAATCAACAATCATGTCTTGGTAGCCAAACATGGTTCCGCGGTCGGTTATCCAAACTTTATCGTTTCCGGCATCCTTCACTTTTTGCACCGCATGTTTCATGGATTCGGGACTCATAAATTGCCCTTTTTTTAAATTGACCACTTTCCCCGTTTCGGCAGCAGCTACTACCAAATCGGTTTGTCTCACCAAAAATGCAGGAATTTGAAGCACATCAACATATTCTGCCGCCATGGCAGCATCCGAAATTTCATGGATATCCGTAACGGTTGGTATGCTGAAGGTGTCTGAAACTTTTTTCAGGATTTTTAAAGCCTTCTCATCGCCAATACCCGTAAAACTATCAATTCTGCTTCGGTTTGCCTTTTTAAAACTACCTTTAAAAACATATGGAATTTCAAGTTTGTCGGTTATGGCGACAACTTTTTCGGCTATCCGTAGCGCCATGTCTTCACCTTCAATGGCACAAGGACCACACAGTAAAAAGAAATTGTTAGGATTTGTGTGCTTAATATTTGGAACTTCAGAAAGGTTCATTTGCTTAAAAATTTAAGCAACAAAGTTACGCATTATATGGCTTCTTTTAAACTATTTCTAATAATCCATAAAGCCATGGCAAAATTTGTAAAAATAAGTATTCCACCATAAAGTAGGGGTTCATTAATGTATGAAAGCGAAATTATTTTAAAGGCATCTGATAAAAATGCAATGATAAGATATGACGAGATGCATACAAACGTAATCCCCAAAGTGAAATTGAGCTTTTTGTTAGGCTTTATAATTTGCCATAAAAATGGAATTGCAAACAATAAAATGGGATATGCAGCTATACCTTCCTGTTTGTTAATTACCGTAAACCAATACGCAGAAACTGTGATAAAATAGAGGTAAGGAATTAAATTTGTGTATTTATTGATTAGGGACGACATAAAATTGTCTTTTGCTATTTGAAAATCAGTTCATTATAAAAATAACAAAAACCAATTTTTAAAATTATTATAACTTTTAATTATAACAATTTTTTAACTAAATATGAAAATAACACGTACCTTTGCACGCTCAAAATAGGCACCGTTATGGCTAACATTAAAAATATTGCAATTATTGCACACGTAGACCATGGTAAAACTACCTTGGTTGATAAAATTATGTATCACTGTCAGTTATTCCGTGAGAACGAAAATACAGGCGATTTGATCCTTGACAACAACGATTTGGAGCGTGAAAGAGGTATTACGATTACTTCAAAAAACGTTTCGGTAGTATATAAAGACACAAAAATCAACATTATAGACACTCCTGGTCACGCCGATTTTGGAGGAGAAGTAGAGCGTGTTTTAAACATGGCTGATGGAGTTTTATTGTTGGTTGATGCCTTTGAAGGCCCTATGCCGCAAACACGTTTTGTACTTCAAAAAGCTATTGATTTGGGGTTGAAACCATGTGTCGTCATCAATAAAGTTGATAAGGAAAACTGCACACCAGATGAAGTTCATGAAAAAGTGTTCGATTTAATGTTCGAATTGGGTGCCGAAGAGTGGCAACTGGACTTTCCAACTGTTTACGGTTCAGCAAAAAACAATTGGATGAGCGACGATTGGCAAAACCAAACCAGTAACATAGAGCCTTTGTTGGATATGGTGATAGAACATATTCCGTCGCCAAAAATTGAAGAAGGCTCTACTCAAATGTTGATTACATCATTAGATTTTTCATCCTTTACAGGTAGGATTGCGATTGGTCGATTAACCCGAGGTATTCTGAAGGTCGGCCAAAATATTTCCTTGGTGAAAAGAAATGGAAGTATTGAAAAGTCAAAAATTAAAGAACTGCATACATTTGAAGGTTTAGGTCGTAAAAAAGTAGATGAAGTTCAAGCGGGTGATATTTGTGCCATTGTTGGTTTAGAAAATTTTGAAATTGGTGATACTGTGGCCGATTGGGAAAAACCAGAAGGTTTGAAAACCATTGCTATTGATGAACCAACCATGAGTATGTTGTTTACCATTAACGATTCTCCTTTTTTTGGCAAAGATGGAAAGTTTGTAACGTCAAGACATATTAAAGAGCGTTTGACTAAAGAATTGGAAAAGAACCTTGCGCTTCGAATAGAAGAAACCGGTAGTGCAGATAAGTTTATGGTCTTTGGTCGTGGTGTACTCCACTTGTCCGTTTTAATTGAAACCATGCGTCGCGAAGGGTACGAACTTCAAATTGGACAGCCGCAAGTTATCATTAAAGAAATAGATGGTGTAAAATGTGAACCAGTTGAGGAAATGACCATAGATTTACCCGAAACAGTTTCGGGTAAAGCCATAGAAATGGTAACGTTAAGAAAAGGCGAAATGCTTAGTATGGAAGCTAAAGGAGAGCGTATGGTTTGCCAGTTTATTATCCCTTCCAGAGGTATTATAGGTTTGCGTAACCAATTGTTAACTGCAACCGCTGGAGAGGCTATCATGGCACATCGCTTTAAAGAATATCAACCTTTAAAAGGCGGTATTCCAGAACGTCAGAATGGTTCCCTGGTTTCAATGGAAAAAGGTCAAGCAATTCCTTATTCAATTGATAAATTACAAGAAAGAGGTAAGTTTTTCATCGATCCGGGAGAAGATATTTATGAAGGACAAGTTATTGGTGAAAACTCACGAGGTGATGATATGACCGTTAACGTTACCAAAACAAAAAAGTTGAGTAATGTACGTTCTTCTGGAGCTGATGAAAAGGCAAAAATAGTTCCTGCAATCAAATTCTCTTTAGAAGAAGCTTTGGAATATATCCAAAAAGATGAATATGTTGAGGTAACTCCAAACCATTTACGTATACGTAAAATCTTTTTGACAGAAGTAGAGCGTAAGCGAAATAAATCCATTTAAAATTGGAGTTTCTGGGAGTTTCATGGGTAGAATGGATTGGTTATGCTGCCATGGCAACGGTGCTAATTTCATTTTTAATGAAATCTGTAGATAAATTACGAATAGTAAATGCTTTGGGGTGTTTACTATTCGTGTTTTATGGCTTTGTTCTTCAGCCGTTATTAAAGCCCATTATAATAACGAACTTGGCCATTCTTGGTATTAACATATATTACCTTGTTAAAAAAAGCAGGCTTAACTCATAGGAATTGATGAAATCGTTATTTCATATGTTTCAATATAGGATATTAGCCATAAAGCTATTTTGTATATTTGATTCCTTAAAAAATATGCAATAATAAACTGCTCAAATTTTTGTTATTAGTGAGTATTTTGTTTGTTTTGATTGTTTAATAAGCAACGGTTAAACTTCACATTAATTGAAAAAACTAATTGATTACATAAATAGCAAGGTTTTAGTGGAAATGGCATCGTTGCAAATAGCCTCGGTAATAACTAAAATTATTGCGGGCATATTAACATCTAAGGCTATAGCTATGTTTATCGGCCCTGTTGGATTGGCCTTGGTTGGCAACCTGCGTAATTTTGTTAGTGCTTTTCAAACCATTGCCACCGGTGGTTTTTATAAGGGAGCCGTTAAATTTATTTCCGAATTTAAGGACGATTTACACAAACTAAGCAAAACAATATCTACGATTTATTATGTTGGATTTATTCTAACAATATTGGTGTCTTTTTTTTGCTATTTTAAGGCAGATTGGATAAACAATGTCATATTTCCAACATCAACCAAATATGCCTACGTTATTCAGATATTTGCAATAGTTCTTCCTTTTTATGCTCTGAATATGTTGTCGTTTTCTATCATAAATGGCTTTTCAAAGTATAAAATTTTAATTATAATCAATATTATTGGCCAGATTTTAAGTGTATCGGTAGCGCTTTTGTTAATCTATCAGAACAAAATTGATGGAGCACTAATATCTGTCGTGATTGCTGAGTCCCTGATATTTTTAATAACATTAGTTGGTATAATCAATAGGCGAAGTTTGGTGCCGCTCATCAAAGCCAACAATTTAAGTTTAAGTTTGTTTAAAAAATTAGGGCCATATTCATTAATGGCCGTTTTTTCGTCCGTTTTGTTGCCGTTTGTTGCTATTGCTATTCGTTCTTATATCATTGATAATATAGGGTTTAAAGATGCTGGGTTTTGGGAGGCAATGACTAGGATTTCCAAATATTACCTGATGTTCGTTAGTTCATTAATTGCATTGTACCTTCTACCCAGATTTTCAGAAATTGATACAACAAGGGAATTTAAAAAAGAAGTTTTTAGTTTTTATAAAACGATTATTCCTTTTTTGTTGGTGGGATTGTTGCTAATTTATTTTTTGAAGCACTATATTGTTCTTGGCATTTTTTCAGAAGAATTTCAACCTGTTGAAGATTTATTTTTATGGCAATTATTGGGTGATTTTGTTAAGGTGTTGTCCATTGTAATAGCTTACCAGTTTTTGGCTAAAAAAATGTTTTGGCACTATGTTTTGACTGAGGCATTTTTAGTCATCATTCTTTACATCACCAGCATTTATTTTATTGACATAGTGGATGGTGCCAAAGGTGCTGTCATAGCCCATTTCGTGAGTTATTTAATGTATTATGGCATTATTTTGCTCATTTTTGGAAGTTCGCTTTTTGGGGTAGAGGCAAATAACGATAGCTCCATTTAGGTTTTTAATCCACAATTATTGTGGTATTTAATAGTTGTAATGGGCTTTTAAAACTTTATTTGACTATTTTTGTGCTTAAAATATGTTTTATGCAATTTCTTTATTTTGATCCAGGATTGGGGGCAATGATAGCCCAGGCAGTAGTAGCTGCGGTAGCTGGTGTGCTAATGTTTTCTAAGAATATAGTTTATAAAATAAAAGTGCTTTTGGGTTTGGCAAAGAAAAATGATATTTATGATGATATAGATATATCTGATTCCGATTTGGAAAACGAATCTAAAAGTGATAAATAAAAAAAATCATTCAGCTTCCTTTAGAGACCCCTCGGGCTATATTTTTATTGACCAAGGTGTAGTTAAACGAAGAATAAATCCCATATATTTCGATCAGTATAAAGCCTTAAAAGAAAAGGAGCTTTTTAAAAAATTATTTTCTGCAAGTTGGTTAGTAAAGCATAAGGAAGTCTTTTCAGATGACTCACAAATTATCATTGAACCTGAACATATTCCTTTTGTTACTTACCCTTACGAATGGAGCTTTGGCCAATTTAAAGAAGCTGCGCTACTGACACTAAAAATTCAAAAATTTTGTTTGGATAACGATATGTCCTTGAAAGATGCTTCTGCTTTTAATGTTACATTTTTCAAAGGTAAAGCCATATTCATAGACACTTTGTCCTTCGATTTTTATCAAGATAATGAACCCTGGCGTGCATTTAAACAGTTTGTTTCCCATTTTTTAGGCCCGCTTCTTTTGGCACGATACCATGGTGCTTCTGTATTAAATTCATTAATCAACTATATTGATGGGGTTCCAGTAAAAATTCTGTCCTCAATGTTGCCATCTAAAACAAAACTCAATCCTTTTGTTTATTCCAACGTTCACTTGTTGGCAAAATATGAGGACGAGTATAAAGCCGACTATAAAGGAAAGACCAAAAAATCTACATTGTCCAAAAAGGCTCAACTGAATATCATTAAGACTTTGTATGATTTTATTAAGAAAATTGAGCTTAAAGAACAATCGGAATGGGGAGATTATTACAATAAAATAAATTATTCTAAATCTGCATTTGAGCAAAAGTCTAAAATCATCAATCAATGGATCCGTGATTTGAAAATCAAAACATTGATCGATATTGGGGGAAACGATGGTACTTTTGTTAGACGAATTGATACTGACTTAGAACAAGCTTTAATTTGCGATATAGATAATAATGCGGTAGGCCATAATTATAAAATATTAAAAGATAACGGTGAAACCTATATAACACCATTTGTGCTGGATATGTTAAATCCATCTCCTGCTATAGGCTTTAATAACAAGGAACGGGATTCTTTTTTAGAGCGAATAAAAGGTTTTAAACCAGATATTACTTTGGCATTGGCGGTAATTCACCATATGACTTTGTCTGGAAATATTCCTTTTGTCATGTCCGCAGAATTTTTTGCATCATTTTCTAACTGTCTAATTATTGAATTCCCCAAAAGAAAAGACTCATGGGTAGAACGGTTGCTAAATGCCAAAAGAGAATTTAAAGAACATTTCAATTTTTACAACATTGAATCTTTTGAAGAGGCCTATATTGAATCTTTTGATATTGTTGAAAAGCAAGAAATTAAAGATTCTGAACGGGTTATGTATTTATTAAAAAATAAAAATGCTTAAAGGAATAAGAACCAGGATATTAAAATTTTTAAGCAGCCCGAAAAACCCACCATTAATCATCGGATTATCAGCTGGTGTATATCCACTCTTAAAATATTACAATTCAAATTTTCCCCTTGTTAACTCTTTAATACATTTGATTGTATTTATACTGGTATTTTTAATTGCACCAATAATTATGGCCTATTTAATAAAGGCCATTGGAATAAAATTGAATTTTTTTAAAAACTATCAAGCATTAATGTTTACCTTTTTAAACTTAAATTCTTTTGCTATATTGGTGGTTGTAAGTACTTGGGGGATAAAAAAGCAAAGTTTAATTATTGCGTTATTAATTGCTACTTTTTGTTCTTTTTTGCTAAAAAAACACCTTAAAAAAGTTATTGTTTTTCAATTTATTATGGCTCTTTTGGTTGCTCCAAAATTGATTCCAGATGTTTATAACCAATTTTTCACAAAAGACGAATGGAAACATTTGCCCGATAACATTGTTGAGGCTAAATTCAAAAGAACTCCCAATATTTATGTGGTACAGCCCGATGGTTATGTAAGCCAAAAAACCTTAGAAAATGGATTATATAAATCAAGAAGTGGGTTGTATGGTTGGCTGGAAGAAAACAATTTTAAGGTTTATCATGATTTTAGAAGCAATTATCCTTCTACTTTAGTTGCTAATGCGTCTTTCTTTTCAATGAAACATCATTATTTTGGAGAAACATTATTCCCTTCGTTAGAAATGCCCAGGGCTAGAGAAATAATTAATGGGAACAATAGTGTTATTAAGATTCTGCAGAATAATGGTTATAAAAGTTATTTTATTGTTGAAGACGAATATTTACAACAAAATTTTGCAAAAAGTTACTACAACTATCAAAACATCTCCAGAAACGAAATTCCAGTTTTTAGTAGTGGACAAAATGTAAAAAAAGATGTTCATCAGGATTTAGAAAATGTCCTTAATATAACCTCAAACCAAGAAAACCCTAATTTTGTCTTTATAGAAAAATTAATCCCACATCACGTTCATTTTGAGGATACTATTGAAGCAGAACGAGAAGATTATTTAGAGAAAATAAACAAAGCCAATATTTGGATAAAAAAAACAGTAAGTTTAATTAACAAAAAAGACCCTAACGCTATTATACTTATAGCTGCAGACCATGGTGGTTGGGTTGGAATGGGAAATTACGATAGTTTTCATTCAACAAATAATAACCTATTGGTTAATTCAATATTTAGTGGGTTATGCGCTATTAAATGGAGTGAAATAGATGGTTCTAATTATGATTCAAAATTGAAAAGCACCGTTAATATTTTTAGAATTCTATTCTCTGCTTTAAGTGAAGATACGTCGTATTTAAACCAGTTGGAAGAAGATGACAGCTACCATTTGAGAAAAGATAAATTATTTGGGCTTTCTGTTTATAAATTGATTAATGAAAAAGGGGAAGTTATCGAAGATTTAAGAGAAAAATAAAGTATGGGTGAGTATAAGGTTGTAAAATATACATCGCAATTTTATAATGAATGGAATCAATTTGTTGAAGAATCCAAAAACGCTACATTTTTATTTCATCGGGATTTTATGGAATACCATATTGACCGATTTCAGGATTTTTCATTATTGATTTTCAAAAACGAAAAGCTAGTTTCTATATTGCCTGCAAATAAGTTAGATGATAATGTTTTTTCACACAATGGGTTGTCATACGGAGGTTTTGTTTTAAGTAAGAAAGTTTCTTTTAGTGATACCTTAAATGCTTTTCAAGCGATGTTAAATTTTTTAAAAGATTTTGGGGTTAAAACATTGTCTTTAAAACTACTTCCAAAAATATACAATAAATTGCCCAGTGACGAAATTGACTATATACTTTTTAAACTGAATGCTCAATTGTTTAGAAGAGACATTACAACTACTATTGATCAAACTGTCCAACTCAATTTAAAATCATCAAACAGGCTAAGAAATTTAAATAAGGCAATAGCTAAAGGCATTGTTGTTAAAGAGGCCAAAGATTTTAATGACTTTTGGAATTTAATTTTAACGCCTAATTTGAAAGCAAAGTATGGCGTATCTCCTGTACATTCGTTAGATGAAATTGAATTGCTAAAAAATAAATTTCCAAATAACATCAAGCAATTTAATGCATATATAGACGGTAGTATTGTGGCTGGGGTTACTGTTTTTGAAACAAAAAATGTGGCGCATGCCCAATATATTTCAAAAGATAATAAAAAAGTTTCAGAGGGAGGGCTTGACATTATTTTTGACTTTCTTATTAATAAAGCATATCAAGACAAGAAATTTTTTGATTTTGGTATATCAAACGAAAAAGAGGGTCGTTTTGTAAATGGAGGTTTGCAGGCCTGGAAGGAAAGTTTCGGGGGGCGTTCAGTTTCTCACGATTTTTATAAAATTAATGTCGATAACTGCTATCTTCTAGATAATGTATTTTTATGATAAAGTTTTTAGGTCTTCAAAAAGTAAATGGGCGTTTTCAAGAAGAGTTTCAAAACCAATTTGAATCGTTCTTGAATTCAGGGAACTATGTTTTAGGAGAGCAAGTTTCAAAATTTGAATCTGAGTTTGCTAAGTATTGTGGAACAAACCATTGTATTGGTGTTAGCAATGGTCTTGATGCACTTAAACTAATTTTTGAAGCCTTTAAAATTCTTGGTAAACTTAAAAAAGGCGACGAGATATTGGTACCAGCCAATACCTATATTGCTTCTGTTTTGGCCATAAGCCATTGCGGGTTAAAACCAATTTTGGTAGAGCCTGATATAAAAAGTCTAAATATCGATTCAAGTTTAGTAGAAAACTTTTTGTCTCCAAAAACAAAAGCTATTTTAGGGGTTCATCTATATGGCAATTTATTTGATGTTGCGCGTTTAGAGGAAATATGCAAAAAGCACCATTTGTTGCTTATTGAAGATGCTGCCCAAGCCCACGGAGCTAAATATATTGATGGACGCAGGACTGGCAATGTCTCGCATGCAGCGGCTTTTAGTTTTTACCCAACAAAAAACCTTGGAGCACTTGGAGATGGTGGTGCAATAACTACAAACAGCGATGATTTAGAAGTTGTAATAAGGAAATTGAGAAACTATGGGCAAACAACAAGAAATATATATGATTTTAAAGGATATAATTGTAGGCTAGATGAACTCCAAGCATCCTTTTTGAGGGTGAAATTGAAGTATTTGGATGAAGACAATAAAAAGCGTCAAGAAATTGCTAAATTTTATCTTGATGCTATAAAAACGGAACATATAATCCTTCCTGATTCCAATAATTTGGAATCTCATGTTTTTCATCAATATGTTATAAGGCACGAAAAACGAGACAATCTAAAGAATTATCTGTATAAAAATGAAATAGAAACTTTAATTCATTATCCTAAACCCATTCACAAACAGAAGGCATTTAAAGAACTCAGTCCTTTAAAACTTCCTGTAACAGAGAGGCTCCATAACGAGATTTTAAGTTTGCCGATTTATGTGACGCTAAGTCAAAATGAAATGAGTAAAATTGTATCTGCAATAAATAAGTTTAGTTGAAATTTTTAAAACATCATAAAAATTTATTTCTAATAAAACTGTTTTCGGTAAATTCCTTAGGAGTGGTTGGAAAATCGCTTTTAGTTGTTTTTACCCAAAAGATAGTGGCCGTTTTTTTAGGCCCTGAAGGCATGGCCTTAGCTGGTAATTTAAAAAATGCTCTTGCATTTTTAGGTTTAGGAGTGACGTCGGGTGTAGACCAAGGTCTTTTAAGTTATCAATCAAAATATGAAAACAAAAGTCGATTGCTGAACAAACTATATGGCACCTCAATGGCTTTTAGTATTGTTGGAAGCATTTTGGTTTTTTTTGTGCTGTTTTTTGGTTCTAAGTTTTGGAGTAACTATCTATTTAGCACGCCAAATTACAGTTATTTATTTATCATATTGTCTTTTTTATTGCCCTTTATAGCAGTTTATAACTTGTGTTTTAGTATTATTAGTGGTAAGTCAAATTATAAAAAAGCAACCTTAATATCTTTTGTTTCTAGTGCTTTATCGGTAGTGTTGGTTTTGTTATTGGTAATCAACTATCGGTTATCAGGGGTTTTACTTGCAATTACACTAACTCCTATTTTGCAGTTGTTAGCCTTGGCTCTTCTTGGCAAGAAAGAAATTCTTTTATTGTTTAAAAATAGAATAGAATTTAATAAGCTTTTTAGGTCTAGATTAGTGGGGTTTATGATTATGTCTTTTGTGGCAGTTGCTTTGAACAATTTTGTTGACATAGAGCTAAGAAATTATCTAATTGAAAAACTTTCTACTAAAGAAGCAGGGTATTGGACTGCTATTTCTAGTTTGTCAACCTATTATTTATCTTTTATGGCGGGTATTTACACACTTTACATATTGCCAAAATATGCGAAAATAGATGGTTTTACCGAATACAAATTTGAGCTGATTAACATCTATAAAATAATTTTACCAATATTTTTGGTCATGTTTATTGTGATTTATTTATGTAAGGGTTTTGTCATTAAGACTTTGTTCTCAGATGAATTTTTGCCTATGGAAATACTTTTTAAGTGGCAGTTAATCGGCGATTTTGTAAAAATTATAGCAGTAGTAATGGCTTATCAGTTAGTAGCAAGAAATGAATGGAGGTTGTTTATATTGACAGAGTTTGTTTCGTATATTATATTATATTTTCTAGGGGTTTATTATATAGAAAAAAATGGTGTTGAGGGCATAGTATTTGCTCATTTTGTACGTTACCTATTATATTTGTTAATTATTGTGCTGTCTGTTAGGTATGCTTTTATAAAAAGAAAAGTAAAATGAAGTTAAAAACAAAAAAAATAGAGGTTTTAAATATTCCTATAATTCATGACCCAAGAGGTAATTTGGCCGTTATTGAAAAAGAAGTTGTGCCTTTCGAAACTAAGCGGGTCTACTACTTATTCGATGTTCCTAGTGGTTCGAGTAGGGGTGGGCATGCGCATAAGGAACTGAGTCAGTTTTTAGTCGCGTTGAGCGGTAGTTTTGACGTAATAATAAAAATAGGAGAAAAAACAGAAAAGGTTACCTTAAACAATCCATCTCGGGGATTACTGATTACACCATGTGTATGGAGAGAGTTGGAAAATTTCTCATCTGGAGCTGTTTGCTTGGTAGTTGCATCAGACGTTTATAAAGAAGAGGATTATATTTGCAACTTTGAAGAGTATCTACTTTATCTTTCTAAAAACGAATTGTAGTTTTCTGAAAAGCAAAAACTGACTGGACAAATAATTGAAAAAATCAAAACACGTTCTGCTTCCTTTCAATGATTTAAACATAGCCTTACCAAGTACTTTATCTCCAAAATATCCTGCCAAATGCAGTTTGCTTTTGTTTGAATATTTTTCATAATCTTCCATAACCTTTGGAAGAAAATTGTATTTTTTCGAAAAGAATTTTACCAAATTTAGCATTTGCTTGTTTAAGCTTAACTGTAATTTAAAATCCTTTTGGTTGCTATAAGAATCAGTATGTATTCTATATACATGCAAAGATTCATCAACCCTATCAAAATCGGTGTTCATAACCAAATCAACAAGTATAGGGTAATCTTCAATAGTGATATTCATTTCCAAATATGTATTAAAATCGACAAAATTTAAAAGATGAACTCGGTTATAGCAAATCCCTACGGGATATATTTGACCTGTCAAAACTAAATGCTTATAATACTCTTTACTGCTCTTTATTTGAGAATCGTTATCAAATGCGATGACTTTACTAGTTGTGGTAAATAGTTTGTCGTACCCACTATCAATAAAACCAAGGGATGGATTTTTTTTAATGACATCAACCATTTTTTGAAGAGCGTAGTCTTGTTTTAAATAATCGTCTCCAGCAATATCAAAAACATAATCACCTCTACACCTATCTAGAGTTGTTTTAAAGTTTTTTAGAATACCGAGCTGAGTAATATTTTGCCTGTAATCAATAAGGTTTGGATATTGCTGGGCGTACTGGTTTAAGATATTTGGCGTATTGTCGGTAGAGTTATCATCTCCAATTATAATTTCAAAGTCGAACGAAGTTTTTTGCCTTAAAATAGATTGCAATGTTTCTTCAATATAATTTTCGCAATTATAAGTTAAAAGGTGGACGGAAAGTAACGGTTTGGAATTCATATTAAAATGACGAAACTCTTATGTTGTTTTTCAAAAGTAAAAGTTTAATTCTGTTTAATATGATAATAATAAATCTGGGGCCTTTTAATAGAAGTTGTTGCTTTATTGAAAGATTATTGTAGTTAATGTTTTTTAAGATGGTTTTCATCTTTTTGGTGTTGTTTTCTATTTTATATTGGTAGGCAAAAATGTACCTGTAAAGATCAAGGTATCTTTTTAGTGAATCATTGCCATTTGTCCAATTTTCATAATAATCTAGGTTTGGGATTTCCTTTTCAGAAATACCGTTTCTGGTCATTTGACGAGGAACATTGAAGTTTTTTTCTAAAAGGGCTTTAAAATAATAAGCGGTTTTAAATTTAGAACCATATTTTATATAAAAATCAATGTCTTCTGCAAAGGTTATTTTAGGATTAAAAACATCTGCCTCATCAACCATATTTTTTTTAAAAGCCATCGAACTTGGGCAAAAAATACATTGGTACATGTTTGCCTTAAAAAAGTCGTCTATTACAAACGATTTGTTTTTTAAGGTTTTTGATAAGTTCTTCTCAGGTTCTAAAGTGTTTCCCAATTCATATATTTCTAAATAGTCTGTGCCATATATGCTTGCCTCAGGGAACTTGTTGTAAAGCATTTTTATACTTTCAAGATAATTAGGCATCCAAATATCATCGGCATCAAGTAATGCTATTACCTTTCCTTTTGCGTGAAGAACACCTCTGTTTCTAGTAGCTGAAAGGCCGAGGTTTTTTTCGTTTTCAAAAACTTTAATACGGCCATCTTTTATGTTTTTAACTTTGTTTAAGCTATTATCAGTGCTACCATCATTAACCACAATTATTTCATAATCTGTAAACGTTTGACTCAAAACACTGCCTATGGTGTCTTTTATATATTGTTCCTTGTTGAATAGTGGTATGACTACTGAAAAAAAAGGCATTATTTATGTGTTTTTAAAGAACAAAAATAACCAAGTCGGTATAGATCAAAGAGAAACAGAGATGGGTTTTTGGAAAGCAATTGATTTTCAAAATACACTCTCAATAATTTATTTACAAAAAAGTATTTTAACAAATGGTGTAAATAAATCTTTCTAATGTAAAAATAAATTTTTGAGATTAATGTATCATTGTACGAAATTAAACCTTGGTCAATGAATAGAGATAATGCCTCCATAGATTGTAATGATTTAAGCAAAAACTGTTGGCTGGTTTCCAATCCTAAATGATATACAGGATTGTTAATATGTGATACATTTACCTTTTTACGCTGTAATTCTAAGGCAAATAGAGTGTCTTCATGTCTTAAATTTGGGATATCCTCATTAAAAGAAACTTTTTTAAACACATTTTTATGAATTAAAAAACTTAAAGTTAAAAAACGCAAATATGGTTTTAAATTTCGTTTTTCTTTAGATAGGGCTTCGCGCTTTTTTCCATACTTCCAACGCAGCATTTGATTCTCCGCAGGTGGGGTATTTTCGTATAAAATGCCACCATAAATAACTTCAGATTGGTAATTTATCGAATTTATGTAGGTTTCAATAAACGAATTATTAACAGGCATAACATCGGCATCCAAAAAAAGCAACCATTGAAAATTAGCTTGATTTGCCAACAAGTTTCTTATTTTGCTTCGTCCAATATTGGATTTAAGAATTTGAAATAAACAGTTTTGCAAAGTATTTATTTTCTTGTTTGCCTCACTTATTTCAACATTTGTAGAAGCATCGTCTAAACAAATAATTTCAAAATCAATGTTACAAACCTTGGCTTGTTTGTATAATTCTTTAACTAAAGAAACAATGTTACAATTATATGTTGGTATTAAAATTGAAAGCATTATTTTGTTGCAATTAATACAGTTTCAGGTGAAACAAAACCATTTTTGAAATCAATTTGCTCTTTTTCAAAAGTTTTAATTATAACCCTAAAACCTGTGTTTTCCAATCTTGATTTTAATCCAATAACCGAATAAATTCTAATATGGTCGTGTTGGCCAAAATGTTTGGTGCGTTCTTCGGGTGATTTTATAGAGTAATCTTCATAAATATCTCCATTTTTAAATGGTGTTTGGATATAAATTGAACCGTTGGGTTTTAAGACCCTGTAAAGCTCACCCATGGCTTTTTTGTCGTCAACAACGTGTTCTAAAATGTGATAGCAAATAATTGTATCAAATTTATTGCTTTCTTGGTCTATTGCTGTAATGTCAAAATGGTAATCAGCAATAAATTCATTTTCAAAATCTGAACTGAAATAATTAATGCTTTTTGTCTTCTTGAGTTTTCTGAACAAACTTCTCGATGGTGAAAAGTGCAATAGGTTTCCGTGTAAGGCTTTGTTATCATTTAAAATTTTCCACAATCTTCGGTTTCTTGATAAACTGCCACAAAATGGGCAAAGTAAATCTTTATTTTTTAAGAAAATAAACGTTCTTAAATCTTTAGCACAAATATTACAATGATGGGTGCTTCCTTTATAAAACAGACCAAAAACATTTCTAAATAAAAGCTCGTTATTAAAGAGGAATTTTTTTGGTATTATAGTTTTTATGCTTCTTTTTATATGACTATACATTTTTAACCTTTCCGTTGCACCACTTCATAAACTTGATTTTCGTCACACCGTAGGGTTTTGCTGGGATATTTTAGAAGTAGCGCATAATCGTGAGTGGCCATGAGTATGGTATTGCCATTTTTATTGATTTCCTGCAAAACTTCCATAACTTCAACACTGGTTTGAGGGTCTAAATTTCCAGTGGGCTCATCGGCCAAAATAAGTTCAGGATTGTTTAATAGAGCCCTTGCAATGGCAACTCGCTGTTGTTCACCACCGGAAAGCTCGTGTGGATATTTAAAACCTTTGGTTTTCATGTCAACTTTTGCCAATACTTCTTCAACACGTGTGTCCATTTTTTCTTTGTCTTTCCAACCAGTGGCTTTTAGCACAAAAAGCAAATTATCATTAACTGTTCTGTCTATCAATAATTTGAAATCTTGAAAAACAACCCCTAATTTTCGTCTTAAAAAAGGAATTTCTTTATCGGTTAGTGTTTTCAAATCGAAATCAACAATACGGCCTTCGCCTTCCTTAAGGGGTAAATCGCCATAAAGGGTCTTCATAAAACTACTTTTTCCCGTTCCGGTTTTTCCAATTAGATACACGAAATCACCTTTGTTAACTTCAACATTAACGTTGGAGAGCACAAGGCTTTCACCTTGAAAAATTGATGCGTCCTTTAATTGTAAAATTGGATTTGCCATAAATTAAATTGAAGTTTTCGGTGCTGTAAAAATATCACTAAAAAAGTAAAATCTTAAAAACTAACGATTAAAACTTTCCTTTATTTTTCCAAGTAAATTTACTATTAATAAGTTGGTTTATAATTCTAGCACGATTGTTGCGTTATAACTTTGAGTTTAAATTATCTTTGATCATCAAATTAAAAACGAACTTTAATGACTATAAAAAATATGGTTTCGCTGTTGTTGGCGTTTAATTTTAGTCTACAAATCTTAGCACAGCAATCAGCCACTTACACCAGTAATTTGGTAGAATACCAAAAGGCGTTATCGCTATATAATAATCAACAATATCGTGCTGCACAGTCTTTGTTTGGGAACATTAAAAAAACCGCAGACGAAGAAGTATTGCAATCCGATTGCTCCTATTATGTTGCCAATTGTGCGGTGCGATTAAACCAGCAAAACGCTGATCAATTGGTTGAGGATTTTGTAAAAGATTATCCAACAAGTACCAAAAGAAATACTGCTTTTGTAGATGTTGCTGATTGTTATTTCACCAATGGAAAATATGCATACGCCAGAAAGTGGTATGACAAAGTTGATGAAAATGCCTTGGGAAGAAAAGAGCGCGAAAAATTTTATTTTAACAATGGCTATACAGCCTTTACAACAAAGCAATATAAAGATGCCAAAAAATATTTGAGTCGCGTTGAAAATTCCCAAGAGTATGGCTCACAGGCTAAATATTATATTGGTTTTATGGCTTATGAAGGTGACGATTATGATCAGGCCAATGCCTATTTTGAACAAGTTAGCGACCAAGAACGCTACAAAGAAAAACTGTCGTATTACCAAGCCGATTTGAATTTCAAATTAGGGAATTTTAAAAAGGCTATTGAACTGGCAAAAGCACAGTTGGATAAAAGTGATGCCAATGAAGTTTCGGAACTTTCAAAAATTATAGGTGAGAGCTATTTCAATTTAGGACTGTATGGCGAAGCTATTCCGTATTTAACCGAATACAAAGGAAAGAAAGGACCCAGTGATAGAACGGGAAAATGGAACAACACCGATTATTACCAATTGGGCTATGCCTATTACAAACAGAAGGATTATGAAAAGGCCATATCAGAATTCAATAAAATAGTTGGTGGAACCAATGCCATTGCCCAAAATGCCTATTACCACTTGGGTGAAAGTTACGTGCACCTTGATAAAAAACAAGAGGCATTGAATGCTTTTAGAAATGCCTCGCAAATGGATTTCGATTTAAAAATCCAGGAAGATGCGTGGTTAAACTATGCAAAAATCAGTTATGAAATTGGTAATCCGTATCAATCGGCACCGCAGGTTTTGACTGGTTATTTGGAAAAATATCCTGAGACGAGTTACAAGGAAGAAATTGAAACACTTTTAATCGACTCGTACATTACTTCAAAAAATTACAAGGAAGCTTTGAGTTTGTTGAAAGATAAAAAGAGTTATGAAAACAAAGTAGCCTATCAAAAAGTGGCTTTTTATAGAGGTTTGGAACTTTATAATGAAGGCAATTTTCTTGAAGCTGCATCACTTTTTGATGCCTCTTTAACCGAACAACAAGACCCCGTATACACCGCTCGGGCAACCTTTTGGAAAGCCGAAACCGATTATAATTTAACCAATTATGATGATGCCTTAATTGGTCTTAAGCAGTTTCAGCAGCAAACAAAATCGTCGTCAACGCCAGAAATGGAAAATCTGGATTACAATTTGGCATATACTTATTTCAAATTGAAAAATTATGGGAAGGCTACGGAGCATTTCAATCAATTCATTTTCAAAAAGAAAGATGATAAGGTTAGATTGAATGATGCTTATTTGCGTTTGGGTGATGCGCATTTTGTGTCAAGTGAATACCAAAGTGCCATTTCAGCTTATGAAAAAGCCATAAAATTAAACGAAATAGATTCTGATTATCCGGCATTTCAAAAAGCGATGAGTGTTGGATATACAGGGGAATCTTCAAAAAAAATAAAGGAATTGGAGCAATTTGTGTCGCAATACCCAAAATCAAAATTACGTGATGATGCTTTGTACGAATTGGGTAATTCCTTTGTAAAAGCAAATGAAACAGATAAAGCGATGCGAGCTTACGACCAGTTGATAAGCGAATATAGTATGAGCTCGTTTGTGCCAAAAGCTTTGTTACGAGAAGGGTTGGTGTATTACAATGGCAGCGAAAATGAGCGTGCTTTAACAAAATTTAAAAAAGTAGCAGCCGATTATCCGAATACCCCTGAGGCGGTTCAAGCGGTTTCAACAGCCCGTTTAATTTATATCGATTTAGGTCGTGTTAACGATTATGCCAAATGGGTAAAAACTTTGGATTATGTTGAGGTTACCGACAAAGAATTGGATAATGCCACATACGAGGCTGCAGAAAAGCAGTATTTGGATAACAACAGCGATAAGGCCATATCGCAATTTAATGACTATTTAAATGAATTCCCGAACGGATTGCACACTTTGCAAGCACATTTTTATGTGGCGCAGTTGTATTACAAAAAGAACTTAAGCGAAAATGCAGCACCGCATTACAAGTATGTTGTAGAAGTTTCCCAAAATGAATTTACCGAAGAGGCTTTAACTCGATTATCACAATTTTATTTAGAGAAGAAAAGCTGGAACCAAGCCATGCCGTTGTTGAAGCGACTGGAACAGGAGGCTAACTTTCCACAGAATGTCATTTTTGCGCAATCTAATATGATGAAGGCTCACTACCAATTGGAAAATTTCGTTGATGCCGTTTCGTATGCTGAAAAAGTATTGGCCAGTTCGAAAGTAGACAATAAAATTAAAGGCGATGCCTATATCATCATTGCACGGTCTGCAATGAAAACTGGTGATGAAACCAAGGCAAAAAAGGCCTATGCACAAGTAGAAAATGTAGCAACAGGTGAAACCGCTGCCGAAGCATTATATTATAACGCTTATTTTAAAAATAAGGACGGACAATACGAAGCTTCAAACAATTCGGTACAAAAACTGGCAAAAGATTTTTCAGGTTACAAATATTACAGTGCAAAAGGGCTGGTGCTCATGGCTAAGAATTTTTATGCTTTGAATGATGCCTTTCAGGCCACTTACATTTTAGAAAGTGTCATTCAAAATTTTGCGGAATTTGATGATGTGGTCAGCGAGGCTAAAACTGAATTAAGCAAAATTAAAGCTGAGGAAGCCAAAACAAATTCATCTATTCAACCAGAAGATTAAAATTCATCAATCATATAAAACGAAAAATAAATATATGCGAAAGCACATAAAAAACATAATGGTAGTGGGAGTTGTATTAATCACCGTGAGTACACGCTCCCAAAACAGGCGAAACGATACCATAAATACAGGTGTTATTGATGTGGTAAAGCCTTATACACCGACGATTTCAGATGCCTTTAAGGTAAAGGAAACACCGTCTTTGGATGATGAAACCACCGAAACGAAAAAAGAAATTAAGTACAATATTTTTTCATTTCCAGTAGCATCAACATTTACGCCTGCAAAAGGAAAGGCCGCCACTGTTGAAAAACAAGCTCCTGAAAAGTTATATGACAATTATGCTACTATGGGCCTGGGAAGTTATACCACTATTTTGGGTGAGGTGTATCTAAACCATGCCATTAACCGAAACGAAAGTGTTGGAGGTTATGTTAGCCACCATTCTTCAGGAGGTGATATAGAAGGAGTTTCTTTTGCGGATAGCTTTTCCAATTCAAAAATCAACTTAAATTATGCCAGTAGGTTGAGGGATTTGTCTTGGAATGTAGAAGCAGGTTTTCAGCATCAAATGTACAATTGGTATGGGGTGCCAGAATCTCAGATTACTCAAGCCCTTAATGATAATATTGATGTTGGACATTCATTTTACGAAGCGCATTTTGGCGGTGATATTTCTTTTGAAGACACCTACATTAATTCAGGAAACTTCTTTTTTAGACGTTTTGGAGATAACCAGGGTTCTGGAGAAAATCGCTTAAAAATTCAATCAACCGTTGATGTACCCATTAACGGCGAAGAGATTTCAACCGATTTAATCATCGACTATTTAGGAGGAAGTTTCGATAGAAATTATTTTACAGATGAAGAGTTGAGCTATGGCAATTTCCAAATTGGGGTTTCGCCATCATATGAGTTAAAACAAGACGATTTAACCGTTAATTTGGGCGTGTCGTTATTCTATTTAAGCGACAAAGAATCAGGTAAAAGTAAATTTTATATTTATCCAAATTTTACGGCTTCATACCGTTTGGTTAACGATGTGTTGATTGCTTATGGGGGCATTCAAGGTGACTTGATTCAAAATTCATATTACGGCTTTGCCAATGAGAATCCGTTTGTTTCCCCAACCTTATTTGTAATGCCAAACGACCGACTTTATAATGCCTTTGTGGGATTAAATGGAAAGCTGTCCAGTAATATGAGCTATAATATTAGTGGCCGTTATATTTCGGATAGAAACAGGGCGCTTTATAAAACTAATGTGGTTAGAAATTTAACTCCAGAACTTGGTTATGACTACGGAAATTCATTCGGAATAGTTTACGATAACGTGGATGCGTTTAGTGCAGCAGGTGAAATAAATGTCGATGTTAATAGAAATTTCACATTAGGCTTAAAGGCTGAGTATTTTACTTATAATACCAATGATGAAGCTGAACCTTGGAACTTGCCCGATGTTAAAGGGTCTTTGTTTTTGGATTATCAAATAGATGAAAAATGGTTTGCTGGAGCCAATTTATATTATGTGGGCGAGCGCAAAGATATTTTGGAAATGGAAGGCTCATTAACACCAGAAGCAAATGTACCTACCGTTCTTGATAGTTATTTTGATGCCAATGCGCATGTGGGTTACCACGTTAACGAGCAGTTTTCAATTTTTGGAAAGGTGAACAATATTACAGATAAAGCCTATCAGAAATGGCAAAATTTCCCAGTGCAGAGCATTCAGTTTTTTGCAGGAGCAACTTATAAGTTTGATTTCTGATGGAGGAATGAAAGTTTAGCCAGATAGTCAAAATGTTCCCCCTTCAAAACCAATTCACATTTTAAACCAATGGTTTCAGATATCAATTTTAAAGTGTCGAAATCGAGGTATAGCCATTTCATGGGTGTTTCGTTTTTACCTTTGTAGCTTAAAAAATAATCGAGTTCGCCATAATAATTGGCGTTCATGTCCATCCAATAGCCACCATCATCATCTTCATACATGTATTTGATGTCAGATGAGTCAATTAAAACCTGCCCATTAGGTTTTAGTAAACTTTTCAAGTGTTTTAAGTATTTTGAAACTTGAGTTGTTTCCTGAAAAATACCTGTTCCATTCATAAGTAACAAAATGGTATCAAAAGTTTCGGTTTCTTCCAAAATGTTTTTAATTTCAGCATATAAAACACCTCGTTTTTTCGCAACTTCAATGGCACCTTTTGAGATGTCTATAGCTTTAGCCTTAAGTCCCTTTTGTTGTAAATACAAACTGTGGTTACCAGCACCGCAACCAACATCCAAGATTTTACCTTTGCAAAGCTTTAAGGCTTTTTGTTCAATTTTGGGCATTTCAGAAAACGACCTGAATAAATACGGTAGAGGCAATTCATCTTCATCAGAAATATTGGTTGAGGTAATAATGTCCTCGGTATAATCTCCATTATGGTAATCCAATAAGGCTTTTCCGAAAAGGTCTTTCATTGTAAAAATTGCAATTAAATGTAGCAGATTAAAAGTTTTAGATTCGTGATTTAAAAATCCAGATGTTCTAAAAGGTCTAACAAATCTAAATGTCTAAATTTACCCTATGCAAGACTTTATTAACCAACTGCCTGAGCTCGCCAAAGATAAGCATAACGAAAACAAGAAATTCTTTGCGAAGCTAAAAAAGAAACCACCAAAAAACTTGGATTATGTAATGCAAGAATTGCATGAAGAAGAGTTTGAACGAACAGATTGCCTTAAATGTGCCAATTGCTGCAAAACCACGGGGCCGCTATTTACCGGCAAGGATATTGAACGCATAGCCAAACATTTTAAGTTGAAACCACAACAATTTATCGAGCAGTATTTGCGTATTGACGAAGATAACGATTATGTGTTGCAAAGTGTGCCTTGTGCATTTTTGGGCAACGACAATTATTGCTCCATTTATGAAGTGCGCCCAAAAGCTTGTCGTGAATTTCCGCATACCGACCGAAAAAAGTTTCAGCAGATTTCAAATCTTACATTAAAAAACGTAGCCATTTGTCCGGCTACTTTTAATATTGTAGAGGCTATGAAGCAAAGAATAAAATGATTATATTTAGGTTTAAATTTCTTGGTTTTTGGAAACTATCTTAAATTATTTTGAACATATTCCTTCGCCGCACAGAGCCTTAATAATTGCAGGAGGATTAACCATATTTTGGCTTATTGAGAGTGGCATTCCTCTCTTTTACTTTAAATACAACAAATGGAAGCATGCCATCCCTAATTTATTTTTCAATTTAACCTTAATGATTGTCAATTTTCCATTGGCTATTTTATTGGTGAAATCTTCCGATTGGGTTGTTGATAATTATTTCGGTATAATCAATTGGCTACCAGAAATGTCCCTATGGCTGTATACTTTTTTGGGTGTGTTTTTTCTGGATTTTTTTGGTGCATATTTACCGCATTTAGTCGGACACAAGATAAAACCTCTTTGGATGGTGCATTTGGTACATCATACAGATCATAAAGTTGACACCACAACGGCAAACAGGCATCATCCCATAGAAAGTGTCATTCGATTTTTATTTACTCTTTTTGGTGTTTTGGCCGTTGGAACTCCAATAGCACTGGTAATGTTATATCAAACGCTTTCTGTTATAGCCACACAGTTTAGCCATGCCAATATAAAGCTGCCAAAAAAAGTGGATAACTGGATTAGTTATATTATTGTTTCACCAGATATGCACAAAGTGCACCATCATTATAAAATGCCATATACTGATAGTAACTACGGTAATATTTTCTCGATTTGGGATAGGTTTTTTGGAACGTACATGAAACTAGATACTGATAGGATTATTTATGGAGTTGATGTATTTCCCGATGAAAAGGAAAATAGTAACATCATCGATTTGTTGAAACAACCTTTTCAAAAATATAGAAAACCTACTTCGGTAGAAGAGAAGCTGGATTAACCGTTTTCTATATCGCTAATATGATGTTCCAAAGCTTTCACTGAAATTTGGATTTCCTTGATTAATAATGCCAACGAAAAAATCAATAAAATAAGTGCCAACCCGAATACCCAAACCGCAACAAGGTGCTGTTCTACATAAATTAAAAACATGGTCAATACGCACAAAAGTAAGCTGCTAATGCCCGCAATTTGCATGCTTCGGGTTAAGTAAAGGCGTTGTTTTAAGTTACGTATCTGTTTGATTAAACGTTCGTCCTTTTTCTTCAAATATTTGTCATGCAAATCCCGAATAACTGCCGCATAGGCAATAAATCGGTTGGTGTATGCCAACATAATCAACGAGATGGCAGAAAACAAAAGAGCCGGTGTGGTTAAGGTGAGTTGTTCCATCAAAAAAGTTTCTTCAAATTTATATAAGTTCAAATAAAAAAGCCCAATATTTTTCTATTTTAGTGGCATGCGCGAGGACTTTCTACATTATATCTGGAAACATAAAAAATTTTCAACGGAAAGTTTACAAACTACAGCGAGCGAAAGCATTTTTATTACTTCTTTCGGGCAACATAATCTTGATTCTGGCCCTGATTTTTTTAATGCCCAAATGAAAATAGGTGAGCAACTTTGGGCTGGGAATGTTGAAATTCATGTAAAGTCATCAGATTGGTTTTTGCACAACCACGAAACCGATAAGGCCTATGACAACGTGATTTTGCATGTGGTTTGGGAGCACGATATGGACGTTTTTAGAAAGAACAACACGCCAATACCAACTTTGCAACTGAAGGGTTTAATAGACACTCCCATTTTGAATAACTATGAAAAACTATTTTCCAAAACAAGCAAATGGATTAATTGTGAAAATGATTTTTTTACAGTTGATGATTTTATGTTGAACAATTGGTTGGAGCGTTTGTTTTTTGAGCGTTTGGAACGAAAATCTAAGGATATTGAAGCGCTTTTAATAGATTCAAAAAATGATTGGGAGGCAGTGCTTTTTAAAATGTTGGCAAAGAATTTCGGACTCAAAGTTAATGGTGAATCGTTTTTTAGTTTGGCCAATTCCATTGATTTTTCAATTATTAGAAAAACAAGAACAGAGCAAAGTAATTTAGAGGCGCTTTTGCTTGGGCAAGCTTGTTTGCTGGATGAAGATTTGGAAGGAGCTTATTTCAAAAAACTGAAACAAGAATACACCTTTTTAATGCAGAAATTCCAATTGAATAATTCTCAAGTATTGCCCATACAGTTTTTTAGGTTGCGTCCGCCAAATTTCCCGACCATACGGTTGTCACAATTGGCAAGTTTATACCATCTGCATCAAAATTTATTTTCAAAAGTGGTTGAGACCAATAAATTGGAAGATTTTTACGGGCTTTTCAAAGTATCAACTTCTAAGTTTTGGAAAACCCATTATACGTTTCAAAAGGAGTCAAAACCTTCAGAAAAAAGGCTTTCAAAATCTTTTATAGGTTTATTACTAATAAATACGGTTATTCCAATTACATTTTGCTACGCAAAGCATCAAGGTAAAGATGTTGAGGATCACATTCTAAACTTAGCCACATCTTTAAGTTCAGAAAAGAATAGCATTGTTGATGCATTCAATAATTTGAAAAAAGTTTCTAAAACATCTCTAGAATCTCAGGCAATGATTCAGTTAAAAACAACTTATTGCGATACTGACAAATGTTCGCAATGTGCTATTGGCAATACATTATTATCTAGAAATATTTAAAATGGATATTCAAAAATTATTAAAATCATAGAAATATGATTAACCCAGAAATAGGAAACTTAAAAGCTTAAATAATATTAATTTTATAATTAAATTGCAGGTATGAATAGTATTTACAAACCTTTGTTGTTTTTTCAAAAGCACGGTTATTACGTTTGCCAACGTATTGCCGACAGGTTGGGAATTAGGGCAAAAGTCGTAAGAACATCTTTTATGTACTTAACTTTTGTTACTTTGGGTTTTGGGTTTGCGCTCTATCTCTTTTTGGCTTTTTGGATGCGTATCAAAGACTTAGTTTATACCAAGCGCTCCTCAGTTTTCGATCTATAATCCATGAATCCACTTATCCGATTTTTTAGAACCAAAATTTATACAGCAGTATTTTTGCTGGTTGTTATTTTGCTTATAGGTATTGCCGGTTATAAAATCATTTCGGGGTATTCTTGGGTAGATGCCATTTATATGACGGTTATAACCATGACCACTGTTGGTTTTGGCGAGGTAGTTGCATTGGATGATACATCAAAAATTTTCACCATATTTTTAATTTTGGCGAGTGTGGTTATTGTTGGTTATGCCTTATCTATTATTACAGAATATATTTTGAGTAAAAACAATATTGAAGAATTAAAGCACAAAAAAATGCAAAAGAAGATAGATAGTTTTAAAAACCATGTAGTTATTTGTGGTTACGGACGTAACGGCAAACAAGCTGCTAGAAAACTTAGTGCACACAATAAACAGTTTGTCATTATTGAGAAAAATAAGGATATTGAAGAACGCCTTCAAATGGATAGGGTGCCTTATGTGATAGGTAATGCCAATGAAGATGAGGTTTTGAACTTGGCAGGGGTAAATCGGGCATCTTGTTTTATATCGGCGCTACCAAATGATGCCGATAATTTGTTTGTTGTGCTTTCGGCCAGGCAACTAAATTCTAAAATAAACATTATAAGTCGTGCTTCAAGTGAGTCATCTTATGACAAACTAAAGTTTGCTGGAGCCAACAACGTTATTCTGCCCGATAAAATTGGAGGAGACCATATGGCCTCTCTGGTTGTGGTTCCGGGTTTAATGGAATTTATTGATAACCTTTCTATCGTAGGCAAATCAAATATTAATATTGAAGAAGTGGCCGTTGAAAAATTGTTCAATACTAAGCGGGAAAGAACCATTAAAGATTTAGACTTACGCCGAAAAACAGGTTGTACGGTAATAGGCTATAAGGATGAAAATGGCGAATATATTGTAAATCCTGAGGCAGAATTAAGGTTGGCCGCAAATTCTAAGATTATTGTTTTGGGAAGACCCGAACAAATAGAAGCATTGAATTCTGAGTACGATATCGATTAAAGAATCCTCGATTTTATCGGCCTTAGTTTGAGAAAACCGTTTTTTTTTAGCATATTGCTGCTTTTTAATTCGAATATTTCAAAAAAATTAAATAAAACTTACCTTATGAAGAAATATCTTCTTTCAATTTTCACAGTAATTTTACCATTTCTAACATTTGCTCAAGAAACAACTTCCGAAAAAATCGACCGGGTTTTCAAGGATTACACAGGTTGGTTTGTTGATGCCATCTTTTATGAAATTCCTTTTTCAGAAGAATATCAAATTCCATGGGTTTTAATTGTGTTGATTGGAGGAGCAATTTTCTTTACAATATATTTCAGGTTCATTAATGTAACTGGATTCAGGACAGCTTTACGTGTGGTACAAGGTAAATATGAAGATATTGAAAAACACGGAGCCGATACCTTGTACGGAGATCCAACCGATAATGTTGACCATAATATCATCGAGACTTTAAGGGACGATAGTGCCCACGGAGAGGTATCGCATTTTCAGGCTTTAACCGCTGCATTATCGGCAACAGTTGGTTTGGGAAATATTGCAGGTGTGGCCGTTGCCTTATCAATAGGTGGGCCGGGAGCAACATTCTGGATGATTCTTGCCGGTCTTTTGGGCATGGCATCAAAGTTTGCTGAATGTACTCTGGGTGTAAAATATAGAGATGTTGGCGAAGATGGTACCGTGTATGGTGGTCCCATGTATTATTTATCTAAAGGTTTCGGCGAAAAAGGCATGAAAGGGCTTGGTAAAGTGTTGGCTGTTGTGTTCGCTGTTTTTGTTATTGGAGGTTCATTTGGAGGAGGCAATATGTTCCAAGCTAACCAAGCTGCTGCTCAATTTATTAAGCTTTTTAATTTTGAAAGCGGAAACGCTGGAATGTATTTTGGAATTGTTATGGCTATAATCGTAGCTATTGTAATTATTGGTGGAATAAAACGAATTGCCTCTGTAACCGAAAAAATAGTGCCTTTTATGGCAGGTGTTTATGTGCTGGCTGCGCTTATAATTCTAGGATTTAATTGGCATCTAATTGATGATGCTTTTGCTTTGATAATTGAAGGAGCATTTTCTGGTTTGGGTATTGCTGGTGGACTTGTTGGTGTTATGATTCAAGGTATTAGAAGAGGGGCGTTTTCAAATGAAGCAGGTGTTGGTAGTGCCGCAATTGCGCACTCTGCGGTACGTACAAAATATCCAGCAAGTGAAGGTATTGTGGCGCTTTTAGAACCTTTTGTTGATACCGTTGTAATTTGTACCATGACTGCCTTGGTAATTGTAATTACGAATTTTGATGGTAGCTTTATGGAGTATGGCGTACCAATTAAAGAAGGCGTTGAGTTAACTGCCACTGCCTTTGATAGTGTAATTCCGCATTTCTCTATTGTGTTAACCGTGGCGGTAATATTATTTGCCTTTTCAACCATGATCTCATGGTCCTATTATGGTATGCAAGGTTGGGTGTTTTTATTTGGTAAAGGAAAAATAAGCGATTTGGTTTATAAAATATTGTTTCTGTTTTTTGTAGTGGTTGGCTCATCCATCAGCCTCGGTGCTGTGATTGATTTTTCCGACGCCATGATTTTTGCCATGGTTGTGCCCAATATTATAGGTGTAGTCGTCTTATCTCCAATAATCAGTCGGGAACTTAAGAAATACATGAACGCAATCAACGTAAAACATGATGCTTTGGATGAAGGTGCAGAAGACCTAACCAAGCACATGTAATTAACTAAACTAAATAGATTTTATGAAATCCCATTTCACGTTTTCTAAAGAACAGCGGAATGGGATTTTATTATTATTTGCACTCATTGTCATTCTACAATGTGTTTATTTTTTTGTTGATTTTGATTCGGAAAAGATTATTGTTGATGAGGAAGCATTATCAAAATACGCCAAAGAAATCGATTCACTGCGCCAAGTTCAACTGGAACAGAACACCCCAAAGATATTTCCCTTTAACCCCAATTACATTACCGATTTCAAAGGTTCAACTTTAGGGATGAGCAATGAGGAAATTGATAGATTGTTGGATTTTAGAAAACAAAATAAATGGATTAACTCGGTTGAGCAGTTTCAAGAAGTCACCAAAGTGTCCGATTCATTGCTTGATGCCATTTCACCATATTTTAAGTTTCCAGATTGGGTAATAAATTCTAAACCTACAAGTTCAAATCCTAGTTTCAGTTATAATAATGTTCCAAAAACCTTTGCTCAAAAGGGAGATTTAAACACGGCAACGGCCCAACAACTTCAAAAAGTTAATGGTATTGGTGAAGTGCTTTCAAAGCGCATTGTAAAATTCAGGAACAAACTCGGAGGTGGATTTGTGGGTGATGCACAGCTTCAAGATGTTTATGGTTTAACACCTGAGGTTATTGAGAAAATCATGGAACAATTCACCGTTCAGAAACCCAGCCCAATAAAAAAAATAGACCTAAATACAGCTACCGTTGATCAATTGGTAACCATTCCACATATTGATTACAACTTGGCCAATGAAATTGTTGAACAGCGCAAATTGCGTGAAGGATTTCAATCCATTGACGAATTAAAAAAAGTAAAGAACTTTCCTTCAGCTAAAATAAAGATAATTGAATTATATTTGCACCTCGAAAAAGAAAAAAAATGAATAGTATGTACTTCACTGAGGAGCACAATCTTTTTAGAAAAAGTCTTCAGGATTTTTTAAATAAAGAGGTGGTGCCCCATATTGATAAATGGGAGGAAACAGGAAATATCGACCGTTTTATTTGGAAAAAATTCGGCGATATGGGGTTTTTTGGTATCAATTACCCAGAAATCTATGGTGGTTTGGGGTTAGATTTGTTCTACACCGTTATTCTTCTTGAAGAACTTCAAAAAATAAATTCTGGTGGCTTTGCCGCGGCTATTTGGGCCCATGCGTATTTGGCTATGACGCATTTAAATGCTGAAGGCGATGAAGCCATAAAACAAAACTATTTAGTCCCAAGCATTACTGGTGATAAAATAGGATGTCTGTGCATTACCGAACCTTTTGGAGGGAGTGATGTTGCAGGTATGCGAACCACTGCCGTTAAAGAAGGAGACCATTACATTATAAATGGTTCAAAAACCTTTATAACGAATGGTGTGATTAGTGACTATTTAGTGGTTGCTGCCAAAACAACACCTGATAAAGGCAATAAAGGTATTAGCATTTTTGTTTTAGATAGGGATTTGGCAGGTGTTTCAGCAACCAAATTGGATAAACTGGGCTGGCGTGCATCGGATACAGGTGAAATAGCTTTTGATAATGTAAAAGTGCCGGTTGAAAACCTGATGGGTGAAGAAGGAAAAGGCTTTTCATATATTATGCAGCATTTTTCGTTGGAGCGTTTGGTTATGGGCGTTAATGGGCATGCACGAGCAGAATATGCTTTGGATTATGCCCTGCAATATATGGGAGAGCGTCATGCCTTTGGCACATCCATCAACAAGTTTCAAGCGTTAAGGCATACTATTGCAGACCTTTATACAGATATGGAGGTATGTAAGGCATTCAATTATTCGGTGGCTTACAGGTTGAACAAAGGCGAATACGTGGTTAAAGAAGCTACCATGTCTAAACTTAAATCAACTAAAATGGCCGATGAGGTGGTTTACAAATGTTTGCAGTTTTTGGGTGGCTATGGTTATATGGAAGATTATCCTATGGCGCGACTTTTTCGCGATAGCAGATTAGGCCCTATTGGTGGTGGAACCTCAGAGATACTTCGTGAGATACTTGCCAAAATTATTATTGATAAAAAAGAATATAAGCCTGCGACCTAAAATAATTTTGAATTTTAATTCAGGAATTGCGAATTAATTTTATATTTGCACCCACAATTTCTAAAAGAGAGGAGGTTAAGACACTATGTTAATAATACCAATTAAAGAAGGAGAGAATATAGATAGAGCGCTAAAGCGTTATAAAAGAAAGTTCGATAGAACAGGAGCTAAACGTGAGTTACAAGTTCGCAAACAGTTCAGCAAACCTTCCGTTTTACGTAGAGCACAAATTCAAAAAGCACAGTACATACAAAGACTAAGAGATGCAGAAGATATATAAGCTGCTCCAAATAAATCAAAATCCCGCTTGATGCGGGATTTTTTTTGTCCAATAATTTCCGTTTGCCTTTTACGAATAAAAAATGTTGCGTTTTGAAGTTTAAACTTTTAACTTTAAACTCTAAACATAACGCATGCCTTTCAAATCGTTTCTTGATTATCTTTCTTTGGAAAAAAACTATTCGGCTTTAACCGTAAAGGCCTATCAAAATGATTTAAGGGATTTTTCAGATTTTGTAAAAATCGAATATGATACCAACACCATAAATACAGTTAACTACGCACAAATAAGAAGCTGGATTGTTAGCTTGGTTGAAAACGGATTGACCAACCGAAGTATTAACAGGAAAATCTCTGCCTTAAACTCATATTACAAATTTCTTTTAAAGGTTGGCGATATTGAATTAAATCCTTTATCAAAACACAGGGCTTTAAAAACAAGTAAAAAGATTCAGGTGCCATTTTCGGAATCTGAAATTAAGGCTGTTTTGGAAGATTTTAATTTTGATGACGATTTTGAAAGCCTTCGCAACAAGTTTCTTATAGAATTGTTTTATTCCACTGGTATAAGAAGGATTGAATTAATAGAACTTAAATTGTCGAGCATTGATTTACAAAATAAAACCCTAAAAGTATTGGGCAAACGAAATAAGGAGCGCATCATTCCGTTATTAAATTCTGTGGTTCAAACGGGAAATCTATATTTAGAGAAAAGGATTAGCCTGCCAAGTATTTCGGATGACAATTATCTGTTTTTAACGAAAAAAGGCGTTAAATTATATGAAACGCTTGTGTACAGAATAATAAATGATTATTTTAGTTTGGCATCTTCAAAGGTGAAAAAGAGCCCGCACATTCTTAGGCACTCTTTCGCAACCCATTTGTTAAACCAAGGTGCCGATTTAAATGCAGTTAAAGAACTTCTCGGACATTCAAGCTTGGCTTCCACCCAAGTTTACACGCACAACAGCATAGCAGAATTAAAAAAAGTGCATGTAAACGCACACCCAAGAAGTAAAAAGTATTATTAAAATATTGTCTAACCAAAAAAGTGTATTAACATGAAAGTAAACACGCAATCAGTGAATTTTAATGCCGACAAAAAGTTGATAAATTTTATCCAAAAGCGAATGGATAAATTGGATTTGTTTTATGACAAGGTTATTAAATCTGATGTTTTTTTGAAAGTAGAAAATACCAGTGAAAAAGAGAATAAAATTTTTGAGGCAAGGGTAAGTGTTCCAGGCGATAGTTTTGTAGTAAAAAAACAGTGCAAAAGCTTTGAAGAAGGTACAGATATGGCGGTGGCATCGCTAGAAAGACAACTTAAAAAGAGAAAAGAAAAATTAAGGCCGCATTTATAATAAAATTTCTTAAAAAATGTTTTGAATAAAATAAAAAATCTATACATTTGCAGTCCGTTAGAAATAACGGGCTTTTTTTTATGCTCAAAAGGCATAAAAAGCCGATGTAGCTCAGCTGGCTAGAGCAGCTGATTTGTAATCAGCAGGTCGTGGGTTCGAGTCCCTCCATCGGCTCAAGTTCATTAAAAAAATGGGATTAATTTAAAATTGGGGGAGATACTCAAGCGGCCAACGAGGACAGACTGTAAATCTGTTGTTTTTTAACTTCGCAGGTTCGAATCCTGCTCTCCCCACATTTAAAATTTAAGATGTCAGATTTTCGAATCACGATTTAAAAATCTTCATCAAATTGCGGGAGTAGCTCAGTTGGTAGAGCGTCAGCCTTCCAAGCTGAATGTCGCCGGTTCGAACCCGGTCTCCCGCTCAATAATTTACGAGTTACACGATGTGCGATTTACGAATCGTAAATCTAAAATCGGCAATCGTAAATGTAAAGCCGGTGTAGCTCAGGGGTAGAGCGTTTCCTTGGTAAGGAAGAGGTCACGAGTTCAAATCTCGTCATTGGCTCTATATTAGAAGAAAATTAGAATACACTAATATTATTTATAACTAAGATTAAAATTATTTAAAAAACATGGCAAAGGCAACTTTCGATCGTTCAAAACCACACTTAAACATTGGTACAATTGGACACGTAGATCACGGTAAAACAACTTTAACTGCTGCTATTACTAAAGTATTAGCTGATGCAGGTTTCTCAGAAGCAAAATCATTCGACCAAATTGATAACGCACCAGAAGAAAAAGAAAGAGGTATCACAATTAATACATCTCACGTAGAATATCAAACAGCTAATCGTCACTATGCGCACGTTGACTGTCCAGGTCACGCGGATTACGTAAAAAACATGGTAACTGGTGCTGCTCAAATGGATGGCGCTATTTTAGTGGTAGCTGCAACTGATGGTCCAATGCCACAAACTCGTGAGCACATCTTGTTAGGTCGTCAAGTAGGTATTCCTCGCATCGTTGTTTTCTTAAACAAAGTTGATATGGTGGATGATGAAGAGTTATTAGAATTAGTAGACATGGAAGTTAGAGATTTATTGAACTTCTATGAGTACGATGGAGATAATGGTCCTGTAATTTCTGGTTCTGCTTTAGGTGCACTTAACGGTGAGCAAAAATGGGTAGATACTGTAATGGAATTAATGGAAGCATGTGATACTTGGATTGAAGAGCCTGTTCGTGATATGGATAAGCCTTTCTTGATGCCGATTGAAGACGTATTCTCTATTACAGGTCGTGGTACTGTAGCAACTGGTCGTATTGAAACTGGTATTGCTAAAACTGGTGACCCTGTAGAGATTATCGGTATGGGTGCTGAAAAATTAACTTCTACCATTACTGGTATTGAAATGTTCCGTCAAATATTAGATAGAGGTGAAGCTGGTGATAACGCTGGTATCTTGTTAAGAGGTATTGAGAAAACTCAAATCTCTAGAGGTATGGTAATCACTAAACCAGGTTCTGTAACTCCTCACAAAAAATTCAAAGCTGAGGTTTATATCCTTAAAAAAGAAGAAGGTGGACGTCACACTCCATTCCACAACAACTACCGTCCACAGTTCTACGTTCGTACAACTGACGTAACTGGAAACATTGCGCTTCCAAGCGGTGTTGAAATGGTAATGCCAGGAGATAACTTAACTATCACTGTTGAATTGATTCAACCAATTGCAATGAACGTAGGTTTACGTTTCGCTATCCGTGAAGGTGGTAGAACTGTAGGTGCTGGTCAGGTAACTGAGATTTTAGACTAATACAGTTGAAATAATTATTAAGCTAAGGTATTCCGTATTTTTCGGAATACCTTGACTTATGTTTACGGGTTTAGCTCAGTTGGTAGAGCACTGGTCTCCAAAACCAGGTGTCGGGAGTTCGAGTCTCTCAACCCGTGCAATGATAAAGTTGAATACCATTTCAAATTACTTTAAAAAAACAATAAAAATGGCTGGATTTGTAAATTATATAAAAGAATCATTCGGAGAACTTAAGAATAATGTGTCTTGGCCCACATGGGCAGAGGGACAAAGCTTAACAGTTTTGGTTGCGGTATTTTCAATTATATTTTCTCTTGCCATTTGGGGTGTTGATACGGTATTTAGTAAAGTTATTACAGCTTACTTTCAATGGATTGGTTAATTGGAAAAAAGAGAAGTTATGTCTGAAGTAAGTGAAAAAAAATGGTATGTTGTTCGTGCCGTAAGTGGTCAAGAAAACAAAATCAAAACCTATATTGAGAATGAAATTGCTCGGTTAGGTATGCAAGATTATGTTGACCAAGTATTGGTGCCAACAGAGCGCGTGATTCAAATACGAAACGGAAAAAAAATACACAAAGAAAAGGTGTTTTTTCCTGGATATATTATGATTCAAGCAAATTTAACAGGTGAGATTCCTCATATAATAAGATCAGTTACCAACGTAATTGGTTTTTTAGGTGAAACAAAAGGAGGAGATCCTGTGCCGTTAAGGCAATCTGAAGTAAATAGAATGCTCGGCAAAGTTGACGAGCTTTCAGTTGATGAAACAGCAAATGTGGCTATTCCATTTACCAAAGGAGAGACCGTAAAAGTTATTGATGGACCATTCAATGGATTTGATGGCACTATCGAAAAAATAAATGAAGAAAAGCGTAAACTTGAAGTTATGGTTAAGATTTTCGGAAGAAAAACACCATTGGAATTGAGTTATATGCAAGTTGAAAAAGTATAATAATTGTTACACTATATAAAATGATGCGGTTTTTGCTTCCAAATTAAAGCGCGTCGACTAAATTATTAAAAATGGCAAAAGAATTAGGTAAAGTAGTTAAGTTACAAGTTCGGGGAGGTGCTGCGAATCCGTCGCCACCGGTTGGACCCGCTTTAGGTGCTGCTGGAGTAAACATTATGGAATTCTGTAAGCAATTTAATGCTAGAACCCAAGATAAAGCTGGTAAAGTATTGCCTGTGGTTATCTCTGTTTACAAAGACAAGTCGTTTGACTTTGTTATTAAAACTCCTCCAGCTGCAGTACAATTATTAGAAGCGGCCAAGGTGAAAAAAGGTTCAGGAGAACCAAACCGAAAAAAAGTAGCTAAAGTGACGTGGGATCAGATTAAAGCCATCGCAGAAGACAAAATGCAAGATTTAAATGCGTTTGAAGTAGGTTCTGCTATGAAAATGGTTGCTGGTACTGCAAGATCGATGGGAATTACCGTAACAGGAAAATTTCCTTCTTAATCTATTAAAGCATTAAAAAATGGCAAGATTAACAAGAAAGCAAAAAGAAGCTTTAGCGAAAATTGAAAAAGGAAGGGTGTATTCATTAGATGAAGCATCAGCCTTAGTTAAAGAAATTACCAATACAAAGTTTGATGCATCAGTTGATATCGCTGTGCGTTTAGGAGTAGATCCACGTAAAGCAAATCAAATGGTAAGAGGTGTTGTTTCACTTCCTCACGGTACTGGTAAAGATATGAGAGTATTAGCATTGGTAACACCAGATAAAGAAGCCGAAGCAAAAGAAGCTGGAGCAGATTACGTTGGTTTAGATGAGTATCTTGATAAAATCAAGAGTGGCTGGACAGACGTTGATGTTATCATTACCATGCCGAGTGTAATGGGTAAATTAGGTCCTTTAGGACGTGTATTAGGTCCTCGTGGCTTAATGCCTAATCCAAAAACCGGTACGGTAACTATGGATGTTGCAAAAGCGGTGAGTGAAGTAAAGGCTGGTAAAATTGACTTTAAAGTTGATAAAACGGGTATTGTTCACGCCGCTATTGGAAAAGCATCATTTAGTGCTGATAAAATTGCTGGAAACGCAAATGAATTGATTCAAACATTAATTAAATTAAAACCAACAACTGCAAAAGGAACTTATGTAAAAAGCATTCACTTGTCTTCTACCATGAGCCCTAGTATTGTTGTTGACCCAAAAATTGGTTAATTAAGTTAAAACTTTTATTATGACAAGAGAAGAAAAATCACAAGTAATTGAGGACTTAACAGCAGAATTGGCCAATAACGCAAATATCTATTTAGCTGATATTTCGGGGTTAAACGCAGGAGCTACCTCAGATTTACGTCGTGCCGCTTTTAAGGCCAACGTAAAAATGGCAGTTGTTAAAAACACGTTACTTGCAAAAGCAATGGAAGCTTCAGACAAAGAGTTTGGAGAACTTTCAACAGTTTTAAAAGGGAATACATCTGTGATGTATTCTGAAACAGGTAATGCACCAGCTAAATTAATTAAAACCTTCCGCAAAAAATCAGAGAAGCCTTTATTAAAAGGTGCTTTTATTGAGGAAGCTGTTTACATTGGCGACAATCAATTAGACATGTTAGTTGATATCAAGTCTAAAGAAGAGTTATTGGGAGATATTATAGGATTACTACAATCTCCTGCTAAAAATGTTATTTCTGCACTTAAATCAAGTGGGGGAAAATTAGCTGGAATTATTAAAACACTATCTGAAAAAGAAGGATAGTATTAAGCAGTACGCACTTTATTACAATTATATTATTACAAAATTATTAAAACGATAGAAAAATGGCAGATTTAAAAGATTTCGCAGAACAATTAGTTAACCTTACTGTTAAAGAAGTAAACGAGTTAGCAACTATATTAAAAGATGAGTATGGTATCGAGCCTGCTGCTGCAGCTGTAGCTGTTGCTGCTGGTCCTGCTGCTGGTGGCGATGACAGCGCTGAAGCTCAAACAGAATTTGACGTAATGTTGAAAGCAGCTGGTGCTTCTAAATTGGCAGTAGTTAAATTAGTTAAAGAATTAACTGGTTTAGGATTAAAAGAAGCTAAAGAATTGGTTGACGGTGCACCTAGCGCAATTAAAGAAGGTGTTTCTAAAGACGAAGCAGAGGCTTTAAAAGCACAGTTAGAAGAAGCTGGAGCTGAGGTTGAGCTTAAGTAAGCTTAGCTACTCAAAAACATAAGGGTTTAGGTTTGTCCCGCCTTGGCGGGATAATACCTAAACCATTTTGCGTATATATTGACGACATACGCTTTCACTATTTTTTTAATCAAAATTCCGTCCATTGATGTTATCAACACAAGCTGAAAGATTAAATTTCTCTTCTATTGTAAATAGAACGGAATATCCTGATTTCTTGGATATTCAGATTAAATCCTTCCAGGATTTTTTCCAATTAGAAACAAAATCTGAAGAAAGAGGTGATGAAGGTCTTTACAATACCTTCATGGAAAACTTTCCAATTACAGATTCTCGTAATCAATTTGTATTAGAATTTTTAGATTACTTTGTAGATCCACCACGATATACCATTGAAGAGTGTATTGAAAGAGGACTTACTTACAGCGTTCCGCTAAAGGCAAGGTTAAAATTATATTGTACAGACCCTGAACATGAGGATTTCGAGACCATTGTTCAAGATGTGTACTTAGGAACTATACCTTACATGACACCTAGTGGAACCTTTGTTATAAACGGTGCAGAGCGTGTTGTGGTTTCTCAATTACACCGTTCTCCAGGGGTTTTCTTTGGTCAATCATTCCATGCCAATGGTACAAAACTATATTCGGCAAGAGTTATTCCTTTCAAAGGATCTTGGATTGAATTTGCTACAGATATCAATCAGGTTATGTATGCCTATATTGATAGAAAGAAAAAGTTACCTGTTACAACGCTTTTCCGTGCAATTGGTTTTGAGCGTGATAAGGATATCTTAGAGATTTTTGACCTAGCCGAAGAGGTTAAAGTTTCAAAATCTGGATTGAAAAAATACTTGGGACGCAAATTGGCTGCTCGTGTTCTTAATACATGGCATGAGGATTTTGTTGATGAAGATACAGGTGAAGTGGTATCTATTGAGCGTAACGAAATTGTATTGGATCGTGACACGATTTTAGATAAAGATAACATAGAGGAAAT
This sequence comes from Tamlana flava, assembly GCF_041287255.1. NCBI lineage: Bacteria > Pseudomonadati > Bacteroidota > Flavobacteriia > Flavobacteriales > Flavobacteriaceae > Tamlana > Tamlana flava. Next base: position 684,890 of record NZ_JBGGTX010000001.1, on the reverse strand, counting down.
TATTGAAGCTGATGTTAAAACGATTCTTTTACATAAAGAATCTAATGAACAAGCAGACTACGCTATCATTCACAACACGCTTCAAAAGGATCCGACAAACTCTGAAAAGGAGGCTGTTGAGCATATTTATCGTCAATTACGTAATGCCGAACCGCCAGATGAAGAAACTGCGCGCGGTATTATAGATAAATTGTTCTTTTCAGACCAACGTTACTCATTAGGGGAAGTAGGTCGTTACAGAATGAACAAAAAATTAGGTCTTAATATCGAAATGGATAAGCAAGTGCTTACCAAAGAGGATATAATTACCATTATTAAATATTTAATCGAGCTTATCAATTCTAAAGCTGAGATTGATGATATTGATCACTTATCTAACCGTCGTGTACGTACTGTTGGTGAGCAATTGTCACAGCAATTTGGCGTTGGTTTAGCACGTATGGCACGTACTATTCGTGAGCGTATGAACGTTCGTGATAATGAGGTGTTTACACCAATCGACTTGATTAATGCTAAAACATTATCGTCTGTAATTAACTCGTTCTTTGGTACGAATCAGCTATCTCAATTCATGGATCAAACCAATCCATTGGCTGAGATTACTCACAAGCGTCGTTTATCGGCTCTTGGACCTGGAGGTCTTTCTCGTGAAAGAGCAGGGTTCGAGGTGCGTGACGTTCACTATACACACTACGGACGTTTATGCCCCATTGAGACACCGGAGGGACCAAATATTGGTTTAATTTCTTCACTTTCAGTTTACGCTAAAGTGAACTCCATGGGATTCATTGAAACGCCTTACCGTCCTGTTGAAAACGGGGTAGTAGATATCAAAAACGCCCCAGTATATTTAAGTGCAGAGGAAGAAGAAGAAAAATTAATCGCACAAGCAACGGTTAAGGTTGATGGTGACGGAAAGATTTTGCATGAAAAGGTAATTGCCAGAATGGAGGGTGATTTCCCGGTTATTGAGCCTACTTCAATCCATTTTACAGATGTTGCTCCTAACCAAATTTCATCTATTTCGGCTTCATTAATCCCATTCTTGGAGCATGATGATGCAAACCGTGCGTTGATGGGATCTAACATGATGCGTCAAGCGGTACCATTATTATTGCCACAAGCACCAATTGTTGGAACAGGTTTAGAGCGCCAAGTGGCTTCAGATTCTCGTGTATTAATTAATGCAGAGGGAGTTGGAGAGGTGCTTTACGTTGACGCCAATGAAATTAAAATTAGATACGACCGTACAGAAGATGAGGCTAAAGTAAGTTTTGATAGCGATGTTAAAACCTATCAATTAGTGAAATTCAGAAAAACCAACCAAGGTACTTCTATAAACCTTAAACCAATTGTGGTTAAAGGTGATAAGGTAACCAAAGGTCAGGTTTTATGTGAAGGTTATGCGACACAACAAGGTGAGTTGGCACTTGGTAGAAATATGAAAGTTGCCTTCATGCCTTGGAAAGGATATAACTTTGAGGATGCGATTGTGATTTCTGAAAAAGTTGTTCGTGAAGACATATTTACATCCATTCATATTGATGAGTATTCTCTTGAAGTAAGAGATACTAAGTTGGGTAATGAAGAATTAACCAACGATATTCCAAACGTTTCTGAAGAGGCTACTAAAGACCTTGATGAAAATGGCATGATTCGCGTTGGTGCCGAGGTTAAGCCTGGCGATATTCTTATTGGTAAGATTACACCTAAAGGAGAATCTGACCCAACACCTGAAGAAAAATTATTGCGTGCTATATTCGGAGATAAAGCGGGAGATGTAAAAGATGCTTCCTTAAAAGCTTCACCTTCATTAAATGGTGTTGTAATTGAGAAAAAATTGTTCTCCAGAGCCGTAAAAGATAAGCGTAAAAGAGCTCAAGATAAGGATGATATTTTAGCTTTAGAAGCTCAGTACGACAGAAAGTTCGATGAGTTAAAGGATGTATTGGTTGAAAAACTATTTAACATCGTAAATGGTAAAACAGCGCAAGGTATCTTTAATGATTTGGGTGAAGAAGTATTACCAAAAGGTAAAAAATTCACTTTAAAAATGTTGAACGCCGTTGATGATTATGCTCATTTGATATCAGGAAAATGGACGACAGATGATCATACCAATCAATTGGTTGCTGATTTAATTCACAACTACAAAATCAAGGAAAACGACTTACAAGGTTCTTTACGCCGTGAGAAGTTTACCATTTCTGTGGGTGATGAATTACCTGCTGGAATCATTAAATTAGCTAAAGTTTACATTGCTAAAAAACGTAAGCTTAAAGTCGGAGATAAAATGGCGGGTCGTCACGGTAACAAGGGTATTGTTGCGCGTATTGTTCGTCAAGAAGATATGCCATTCTTGGAAGATGGAACACCAGTTGATATCGTATTGAACCCTCTTGGGGTACCTTCACGTATGAACATAGGTCAGATTTATGAAACTGTATTAGGTTGGGCAGGTCAAAAATTAGGGCGTACGTTTGCTACTCCTATCTTTGATGGTGCCAATATTGACCAAATTAATGCATTAACTGACGAAGCTGGAATTCCACGATACGGGCATACTTATCTTTATGATGGTGGAACCGGTCAACGTTTTGACCAACCGGCAACGGTGGGTGTTATCTATATGTTGAAACTAGGACATATGGTTGATGATAAAATGCACGCTCGTTCTATTGGACCTTACTCATTAATTACTCAACAGCCCCTTGGTGGTAAAGCACAATTTGGTGGTCAGCGTTTTGGTGAGATGGAAGTTTGGGCACTTGAGGCTTATGGTGCATCAAGTACCTTACGTGAGATTTTAACTGTAAAATCTGATGACGTTATTGGTAGAGCTAAAACATACGAAAGTATTGTAAAAGGTGAACCAATGCCAGATCCAGGATTACCAGAATCCTTCAACGTACTTATGCACGAATTGAAAGGTTTAGGTTTAGATATCAGATTAGAAGAGTAGTTAATTAAAAAATTTCAACCATAATATTATGGCAAGAAAACAAGATAAAAATACAGTAAAGAGATTTAACAAAATCTCAATTGGTTTGGCATCGCCAGAATCTATTTTAGCAGAGTCTAGAGGTGAGGTTTTAAAACCAGAAACTATCAATTATCGAACTCACAAACCAGAACGTGATGGTTTGTTTTGCGAGCGTATTTTTGGTCCGGTTAAGGATTATGAGTGTGCTTGTGGAAAATATAAAAGAATTCGTTACAAAGGTATTGTTTGTGATCGTTGTGGTGTTGAAGTAACCGAAAAGAAAGTACGTCGTGATCGCGTTGGGCACATTAATTTGGTTGTTCCTGTGGCTCATATTTGGTACTTCCGTTCGTTGCCAAACAAAATAGGTTACTTACTTGGTTTGCCATCTAAGAAATTAGATATGATTATTTACTACGAACGCTATGTAGTAATTCAGCCAGGTAATGCCAAAAACGAAGACGGTGAACCATTACAAAAAATGGATTTCCTTACTGAAGAAGAATACCTAAACATATTAGAAACACTTCCCCAAGACAATCAATATTTAGATGATTCAGACCCTAATAAGTTCTTGGCTAAAATGGGTGCTGAATGTTTAATTGAGTTGTTGGCAAGAATAGATTTAGAATCGTTATCATACGAGCTACGTCATAAAGCAAATACTGAAACGTCCAAACAACGTAAAACAGAAGCTTTAAAACGTTTGCAAGTTGTTGAGTCGTTGCGAGAATCAAACTTGAATAGAGAAAACAGGCCTGAGTGGATGATTATGAAGGTAATTCCAATCATCCCGCCAGAATTGCGCCCGTTAGTGCCACTTGATGGAGGTCGTTTCGCAACTTCAGATTTGAACGATTTATACCGTCGCGTTATTATCCGTAACAACCGTCTTAAAAGATTGGTTGAAATCAAGGCTCCTGAAGTAATCTTACGTAACGAAAAACGAATGTTACAAGAATCAGTAGATTCATTATTTGATAATACACGTAAGTCTTCAGCTGTAAAAACAGATTCTAATAGACCTTTAAAATCGTTATCCGATTCACTTAAAGGTAAGCAAGGACGTTTCCGTCAAAACTTACTTGGTAAACGTGTTGATTATTCTGCCCGTTCGGTAATTGTTGTTGGTCCAGAATTAAAATTATTCGAGTGCGGATTGCCAAAAAATATGGCTGCCGAGCTATACAAACCTTTTGTTATTAGAAAGTTAATTGAAAGAGGTATTGTAAAAACGGTTAAATCTGCTAAGAAAATTATAGACAAACGAGAGCCTGTGGTTTGGGATATCTTGGAAAATGTTCTTAAAGGGCATCCAGTATTGCTAAACCGTGCTCCTACATTACACAGATTGGGTATTCAAGCTTTCCAACCAAAATTAATTGAAGGAAAGGCCATCCAATTGCACCCATTGGTGTGTACAGCGTTTAACGCGGATTTTGATGGTGACCAAATGGCGGTTCACTTGCCACTAGGACCTGAGGCGATTTTAGAATGTCAATTATTGATGTTGGCATCTCATAACATCTTAAATCCAGCAAATGGTTCTCCTGTAACGGTACCTTCACAAGATATGGTTCTTGGTCTTTATTATATGACTAAAGAGCGTAAATCTACTCCAGAAGTACCAGTTAAGGGTGAAGGATTAACGTTCTATTCTCCAGAAGAAGTTGAAATTGCTTTTAATGAAAGAAAAGTTGATTTGAACGCTGGTATTAAAGTGCGAACCATTGATATCAACGAAAATGGTAAGCTTGATAGAATGATTGTTGAAACTACTGTTGGTCGTGTATTGTTTAACCAACATGTACCTCAAGCAGCTGGTTTTATTAATAAAGTATTGACCAAAAAGTCTTTAAGAGATATTATTGGTGACATTCTTAAGGTAACTTCAGTTCCTGAAACTGCAGATTTCTTGGATGCTATTAGAACTTTAGGTTTCAAATTTGCATTCCAAGGTGGTTTGTCATTTAGTTTAGGTGATATTATCATTCCACCGGAAAAACAAAGTATGATTGATAAAGCCAATAGTTTAGTTGATGGTATTACAGGAAACTATAACATGGGGCTTATCACAAATAATGAGCGATACAACCAAGTTATTGATATCTGGACATCTACAAATGCTGAATTGACCGAGTTGTCCATGAAACGTATTCGTGAAGACCAACAAGGCTTTAACTCAGTGTTCATGATGCTTGATTCAGGAGCACGTGGATCTAAAGAACAGATTCGTCAGCTTACCGGTATGCGTGGTTTGATGGCAAAACCTAAAAAATCTAATGCTGGTGGAGGTGAAATTATTGAAAACCCAATTCTTTCTAACTTTAAAGAAGGACTTTCAATTTTGGAATACTTTATCTCGACTCACGGTGCACGTAAAGGTCTTGCAGATACCGCTTTAAAAACGGCTGATGCTGGTTATCTAACCCGTCGTTTGGTTGATGTTTCGCAGGATGTTATTATCAATACTGAAGATTGTGGTACGCTAAGAGGTGTTGAAGTAGAGCCTTTGAAGAAGAATGATGAAGTTGTTGAAACTTTAGAAGAAAGAATAGTTGGTCGTGTATCATTAAATGATGTTTACAACCCACTAACTGACGAATTGTTGGTTGCTGCAGGTCAATTGATTGAAGATGATATAGCAAAAGCTATTGAGCAATCACCACTTGAAAGTTTAGAAGTACGTTCAGCCTTAACTTGTGAAGCATTACAAGGTATTTGTGCTAAATGTTACGGACGTAACTTGGCAACCGGTAAAATGGTTCAACGTGGTGAGGCCGTAGGTGTTGTTGCAGCACAATCTATTGGTGAGCCTGGAACACAGCTTACATTGCGTACTTTCCATGTGGGAGGTATTGCGGGTAACATTTCGGAAGAAAATAAATTGGCTGTTAAGTTTGATGGTATTGCCGAAATAGAAGATTTAAAAACAGTTAAAGGTAAAGATGGAGAGGGTAACGATGTAGATATCGTAATTTCCAGAACGTCTGAACTCAAATTGATTGATAAGAAAACAGGTATTGTTTTAAGCAATAACAACATTCCTTACGGTTCTACACTTCATATTAAAAATGGACAAGAGCTATCTAAGGGTGATGTAGTTTGTACTTGGGATCCTTATAACGGTGTTATCATTTCAGAATTTGCTGGTAAAATTAAATACGAAAACATCGAGCAAGGGGTTACTTATCAAGTAGAAATTGACGAGCAAACTGGTTTCCAAGAAAAAGTAATTTCTGAATCTAGAAACAAAAGATTAATTCCAACACTTCATATTGAAGATGGAAAAGGAGAAATTATCCGTTCTTACAACTTGCCAGTAGGATCTCACTTGATGATTGATGATAAAGAGAAGATTAGCGTTGGTAAGATTTTGGTTAAAATCCCACGTAAATCAGCCAAAGCGGGTGATATTACTGGTGGTCTTCCTCGTGTAACCGAGTTATTTGAAGCACGTAACCCATCTAACCCAGCGGTAGTTAGTGAGATAGATGGTGTCGTTTCATTTGGTAAGATTAAACGTGGTAACCGTGAGATTATCGTAGAGTCTAAACTTGGTGAGGTTAAAAAATACTTGGTTAAATTATCTAATCAAATCCTTGTTCAGGAGAATGATTATGTAAAAGCTGGTATGCCTTTATCTGATGGATCAATTACGCCAAACGATATTCTTGATATTAAAGGACCATCTGCTGTTCAGCAATATTTGGTTAACGAAGTACAAGAGGTATATCGTTTACAAGGTGTGAAAATTAACGACAAGCATTTTGAGGTTGTTGTAAGACAGATGATGCGTAAAGTAAGAATTATTGATTCTGGTGATACCATCTTCTTAGAAGACCAATTGGCGCATAAAGATGATTTTATTATGGAAAATGATGAAATCTTCGGAATGAAAGTTATTGAAGATGCTGGAGATTCAGTGAACCTTAAAGCGGGACAAATTATTTCGCCTCGTGAACTAAGAGATGAAAACTCCATTTTACGTCGTGAGGATAAAAATCTTGTAGTGGCAAGAGATGCCAAACCGGCAACGGCCACACCTATTTTACAAGGTATAACAAGGGCATCACTTCAAACTAAGTCGTTCATTTCTGCGGCATCGTTCCAGGAAACAACAAAAGTTCTTAACGAGGCAGCGGTAGCCGGTAAGGTTGATACCTTAGATGGCTTGAAAGAAAATGTTATTGTAGGTCATAGAATTCCGGCGGGTACAGGTATGAGAAACTATTCTAATATCATTGTGGGCTCAAAAGAAGAATTTGACGAGATGATGCAAGTAAAACAAGAATTAAATTATAACTAAAAATTGTCATTCCCGCTTAGGCGGGAATACTTTTTTTATATCATATCTAAAAAATTATGGCAAACGAAAAGGATAAACCAAAACAAGGGCAAATCAATATAGAACTTGATGAGAAGGTTGCGGAAGGAACTTATTCCAACTTGGCCATTATCAATCATTCCGTTTCAGAATTTGTAGTGGATTTTGTAAACATTATGCCAGGAGTACCAAAAAATAAAGTGAAATCTAGAATTATATTGACACCCCAACATGCCAAACGATTGTTAAAAGCTTTAGGTGATAATGTGGCTAGATTTGAAAATGCCCATGGTGAAATTAAAGATTACGAGCAACCGCCAATACCATTGAATTTTGGCCCGACGGGACAAGCATAAATAAAAAAGCCTTTGTAAAACAAAGGCTTTTTTATTATTCGCTAATTTCTAGAATTTTGTTTAGGTGAAATTTTAATGCTCCAGATGGACATTTGTTTACTTGTTTCTTTATTTTGTCGGTTGATGAGCCGTTCAGGTCTACCCAAGGTATAACAGAGTTCATAAAAACTTCAGAAAGTTCTTTGGCACATATACCAGAAAGAACACAAACGCAGGGGTCGTAGGTTACAGTAATTTCATCATTACTGAATTCTTTTGCATTAATCTCCATAATATAATCAATTTGGGGTTGATTGTTCATTTAAAATTAGAAATACCTTAAGTTCATAAATCAAATAATCGTTAAAAACGTCCAAAAACTTGTCAAAAAGTAATATTTTCGATGAAATGCATAGTTATTTAATCGAATTCTGATACAAAATGAAATTTTAAACTCGGATACTTTTGTTGACTCATTTCAAGTGAAAAAGGGGAATCTGCAAGAAATACCAATTGGTTTTGTTTGTCTTTTGCAAGGAAACGTTGCTTTACCCTTAAAAAATCTTTGAATTCTTCACTTTTTTCATCTTCAGCTTCAATCCAACAAGCCTTATATACATTTAGGTTCTCATAAGTACACTTTGCACCATATTCATGTTCCAACCTATATTGAATGACTTCGTATTGTAACGCACCAACGGTACCAATTACTTTGCGTCCGTTAAGCTCCAATGTAAACAATTGGGCCACACCTTCATCCATCAATTGGTCAATTCCTTTATAAAGTTGTTTAGATTTTAATGGATCGGCATTATTAATATATCTAAAATGTTCTGGCGAAAAACTTGGTATACCTTTATAGTTTATTTCTTCTCCTTCGGTAAGCGTGTCGCCAATTTTAAAATTGCCCGTATCGTGCAAGCCGACAATATCGCCGGGATAGGAGACATCAACAATTTCCTTTTTCTCAGCAAAAAATGCATTCGGACTTGAAAACTTCATCTTTTTGTTTTGTCTTACGTGAAGGTATGGCTTGTTTCTTTCAAACTTTCCAGAAACAATTTTTACAAAGGCCAAACGATCTCTATGGTTGGGATCCATATTGGCGTGTATTTTAAACACAAACCCTGTAAACTTGTCCTCCTTGGGTTCAACCAAGCGTTCTTCACTATGTTTTGGTCTTGGTTTAGGGGCTATTTCGATAAAACAATCCAATAGTTCCCTTACACCAAAATTGTTTAATGCGGAACCAAAAAATACAGGTTGTTGTTTTCCTTGAAGATATTCATCTTTATCAAAATCAGGATATATGCCTTCAACCAACTCGATTTCTTCCCTTAACGTATTGCCGGCTTTTTCACCAACCAACTTATCAAGTTCAGGGGAGGATAAATCGGATATTTTAATAGTTTCCTCAATATCTTTTCTGCTATCTCCGGTAAAAAGGTTGATGTTTTTCTCCCATATATTGTATATGCCCATAAAATCATAGCCCATACCAATTGGAAAACTCAACGGAACGACTTTCAAACCCAGTTTCTGTTCAATTTCATCCAACAAATCAAAAGCATCTTTACCTTCTCTATCCATTTTGTTGATGAACACAATTATCGGTATGTTGCGCATGCGGCAAACTTCAACTAATTTTTCAGTCTGTTCCTCAACACCTTTGGCAACGTCAATAACAACTATCACGCTATCAACGGCCGTTAATGTTCTAAAGGTGTCTTCAGCAAAATCTTTATGCCCTGGGGTATCTAAAATATTGATTTTAATACCATCATATTCAAAAGCCAAAACAGAAGTAGCTACCGAAATACCGCGTTGGCGCTCAATTTCCATAAAGTCACTCGTGGCTCCCTTTTTAATTTTATTACTTTTTACGGCACCCGCTTCTTGAATGGCACCACCAAAAAGTAAAAGTTTTTCGGTTAATGTCGTTTTACCGGCATCGGGGTGCGAAATAATTCCAAAAGTTCGTCTGCGTTGTATTTCTTTTAAAAAGCTCATAATGTTTGTGCAAATGGGTTGCAAAGATAATATTTATAGTTCATTAGAAATATAAGTTATAGCATCATTTTATTTTTCTATTTACAAATACGGGATTTTGCATTTTACTTGGTATTTTTGTTAGACTATGAAAGAAGAAAAGGTAATTCTGGTTAATGAAAATGACGAACAAATTGGGTTGATGCCCAAGTTGGAAGCACATGAAAAAGCATTGCTGCACCGTGCGTTTTCGGTTTTTGTTTTTAACGAACAAGATGAATTGATGTTGCAACAAAGAGCTTGGGATAAGTACCATTCTCCCGGACTTTGGACGAACACTTGCTGCAGTCACCAACGGGAAGGTGAAACCAATATAGAAGCGGGTAAAAGACGATTGCAAGAAGAAATGGGTTTTGTTGTTGACCTGCAAGAATCCATTTCATTTATATATAAAGCCCCTTTTGATAACGGTCTCACAGAGCACGAATACGACCATATATTGTTGGGCAAATACAACGGCGAACCTGCAATTAACCCTGATGAAGTGGCCAATTGGAAATGGATGCCCTTAGAGGCTGTAAAAGATGATATTTCTTCGAATCCTGATTTATATACGGCTTGGTTTAAGGTGATTTTTGATAAATTCTACCAACACATAAATATCAAGTTATGAAGGTAAAAGTTAGTAGAAAAGCGCATTTTAACGCGGCGCACAGATTGTTCAGAAAAGATTGGAGTAGTCAAAAAAATGAAGAGATTTTTGGAAAGTGCAACAATCCTAACTTTCATGGCCATAATTATGAGCTCATCGTATCGGTAATAGGGGAGATTGATGAAGAAACGGGTTATGTTATTGACATGAAAATTCTAAAGGATATTATAAGGGAAGAAGTTGAAGATGCCTTTGATCATAAAAACTTAAATCTTGAAGTTCCGGAATTCAAAACTTTAAACCCTACTGCCGAAAATATTGCCGTTGTTATTTACAATAAAATTAAGCCTAAGCTAGACTCTAAACTGGAACTGGAAATAACGCTTTACGAAACACCTCGAAATTTTGTTACCTTTTCAGGTTAATAATTTAAAATAAATAAAATTATGTCAAGTAATTTATACCCGCTTAAGTTTCATCCTATTTTAAAGGATAAAATTTGGGGAGGGCAAAAATTAAAAACTATTCTTAATAAAAAATCAGATTTATCAAATATTGGAGAAAGTTGGGAAATTAGCGATGTGGAAGGCGATACTTCAATTGTTAGTAACGGCAATTTAGCCGGGCAATCGCTAAAAGACCTTTTAAAATCATTAAAGGCCGATTTGATTGGTAATAAAAACTATGAGGTTTTTGGGAACAAGTTTCCCCTGCTTATAAAGTTTATTGATGCCAAACAAGATTTGTCCATTCAATTGCATCCAAATGATGAGTTGGCTGCAAAACGCCATAATTCGTTTGGAAAAACTGAGATGTGGTACGTTTTTCAAGCCGATGAAAATGCTAATTTAATTGTTGGATTCAACCAAGAAGTAACTCCAGAGAAGTACTTAAAACACTTAGCAAATAAAACTTTAACCGAAATTTTGAATTTTGATAAAGTTAAAACTGGTGATACTTATTTCATCGAAGTAGGGCGTGTACATGCCATAGGGGCAGGGGTAATGGTTGCAGAAATACAACAGACCAGCGATATTACCTACCGTGTTTATGATTGGGATAGAGTGGACGACCAGGGTACTAAACGCGAGTTGCATAACGATTTAGCCATTGATGCGATTGACTTTAATATGCCAGATAATTTTAGGGTTGATTATTCAAAAGAAAAAAACCAGTCCAATATGATGGTGAGCTGCCCTTATTTTAAAACGAGCTATCTGGAAGTGTCCAAAACTTTAAAAAAGCTGAATGATAAAGACTCGTTTTTCATTTATATGTGTGTTGATGGTGACGCAAAAATCACCGCCAATGGTTTTACCGAAAGCTTCATAAAAGGAGAAACCATATTACTTCCTTCGGGAATAAAAAACTTTGAAATAAGCGCTGAATACGCCAAACTACTAGAGGTTTATGTTTAGCAATATGGGCATAGTTATTAAAAAACTATTCCTAGAATTCTGGAACTAAATACCAAAATATTAGCTATTTTTGTTCAAAATTAAAATTATTAAGACATGGCAAACGTTAGAGATTTAAAAAAGGATATAAATTACGTTCTAGGTGATATTATAGAGGCAGTGTATGTTTGGGAATATTCAAACACAGATAAAGATACTAAAAAGAGCGAGGCTATTATTGATGAAGCCATTGAAACTTTTGACGAACTTATTGCAAAAGTGAATGCTAAAAATGTGGAGAATCCCAAAGGCCATTTTAATGCCATTAAAGATGAGCTAGAAGAAAAAGGCAAAGCATTAATTGAAAAAATTAATAATCTTGGATAATTTTTTTAGCGGATTTGTTGCAGATATTATTTTTGAGATTATATTTGCAGCCGTTAAATAAGCCGATGTAGCTCAGTTGGCTAGAGCAGCTGATTTGTAATCAGCAGGTCGTGGGTTCGAGCCCCTCCATCGGCTCAGAAAAAGAAAAAAAGACCTTTCAAATTTGAAAGGTCTTTTTTATGTGTATTCCTGATATATAGTCTATTCTATATTTTCGTTTATTTTTATTTGTTCAATAAACTCATTTAATTCTTTCCCGTACTTTGACTCTTTAATTTTTGGTGTCAACGATTTGTTTATGGTGTCCAAGAAATTAAATTTTGCATCGTAGATTTCCGTCAACGCCAAATATGGAGCCACCTCGCTATCACCATGACTAATGGCAAAATTAATGGTATAAAGATATTTTCGCTTTAAAATATTTTTGGATTCTTTTTCCAAAGAATCAATTTTAACGGAGTCTCCATCTCTTTGCGCATCAAAAGTTTCCTTTATCAAATCTAGTTTTCTATCATTAATTTTAGAAATAATCGATTGGTATTCCTCTAAAGTTTTTTGTTGTGCCGAACCACTAATTTTGGCATCATAAACAAAGTTTTTTAAGGTTGTGTTTATTTCGGTAATTCCTTTATCCGCAAAAAAGGAAATTCTATCTTCAACAGTACTGTTTTTATCCAAGTATAAAAAGAAAACTTCAGGTGATTCAATGGGGCTATGCAATTCAAAACTAGGATTGCCATTAATCACAATGGAATCAATAGTAACTAAGTTCGTGTCTATTGTTTTCTTTAGGTAAACGGTTCCTTTTTTTAAATCTTTGATGTTTACTTTTACCGTTAAATCATTTTGATTATTGCTACAGCCAATAATAAAAAGGGCAAGTAATAAAATTGAAATTCTTTGCATGAAGTGATTTGTTTTTTGACGGAGCAAATATCCTATAATTATATTTTAAATACTAGTTGGCATAAAACTATTTTTAATTGTTAATTAAATCTTAAAACAAAAATTTATGGCACAGTTTGGCACAAGTATTGCTTTATAATAATCGAATTCATTCAAGTAGTTAGTTTATTGAGTGGTTACTTTAAACTGAAGAATTGTAATTCATATTTTGGTTGGTTAGTTAGTAAAGAAGCACTCTTTTTTGGGTGCTTCTTTAATTTTAAAATGCTTCGTTTTTTGGTTTTTAGTCATTGAAAGAATATGTATTTCATCGATTATAAGTATATTTTCATCTTAAAATGTTAAAATTTAGTGTATTTAATCGATTTTTAGTGTATTTTATCGTTAGTTAATATTTAATAGTTATATCTTTGGAGTGTACTAAATAACACACTTTTTAGTTCAATGGATTAATTAATTAATATTTGCATTATGTTGTTGATAAGGAGACCCCAAATCTGACATCATAATATTAAAAAGCAAATTGAAAGGAAACCGGGTTTGAGGGAACCCGGTTTTTTTATGCAATAATTCGAAAGGTCAGATTAATCCGTTTTCCGATATCTTTTTGGGTTTTCGGTATTTGGTGCAGCCAGTTATGTTGCGTTTCACCTTTCATTAATAAAAGGCTGCCATGCTGTAAAACGAGTTTGGCTTTCAAAAATTTATCTTTTTTATGTTTTAGATGAAAAATGCGCTCGGTCCCAAAAGATATTGAGGCAATAACCGGGTTTTTACCAAGTTCTTTTTCATCATCCGCATGCCAACCGTTGCTATCTTTTCCAGAACGGTACAAATTTGCCAAACAGCTGGTAAATTCTATTTTTAATTCTTCATCAATCATGTTCTTGATTGCAAGCAATTCGCCTTCAAAAGGCAAAGGCTTCATTTTTATATTACTGTAGGTGTAGCTATTGTTGTTGGTTGCATAAAAAGCGGTAAGTCTTGGCTGTTCAAATGTTTTACCAAAAATAGTAATGTTGTCCTGTCTCCATTCGATATCCTTTAAAAGCTTATTGAAAAAATCATCAGCTTCATTATTATTGAAGAAATTTGGATAATAGATAACATCGGCATCTTTCAATTCTAAATTTATGCATGGGTTTAGCCTCATTCTCTTTTATTTTCTAATTTAGCATAATCCATAAATAAAATGAAGCACACTTTTCTTTTTTTATTCTTGTTGCTGGGTTTGAATTCCATTGCGCAATTGCCCGAAGGCTTTGTTTACGTGGAAGATAGTATTCCTGATTTAGACGTAGAATTACGTTACTACGGTTCAAATAATTTTATAGGAAAGCCAATAGATGGGTATGAAACTGACAAGCTTATTCTTACCGTTGAAGCTACTATGGCCTTGAAGAAAGTGCATATGGCCTTGCAAGACCAAAATCTGTGTTTAAAAGTTTATGACGGCTATAGGCCACAGCGTGCCGTAAACCATTTTATTCACTGGGCTAGGGATTTTAATGATACCTTAAATAAACAAAAATTTTACCCTGATGTTAATAAGAGTGATTTGTTTAAGGAAGAATACATAGCAACTAGATCTGGCCATAGCAAAGGCAGCACTGTAGATTTAACCATAATTGATGGAAATACAGGAGAACCATTGGATATGGGCAGTGAGTATGATTTTTTTGGGGAACAATCTTGGGTTGAATATAATGGCATTTCCGAAAAACAAAGGGCCAATAGGCAATTGTTGCAAAAAATAATGCTGCAACATGGTTTTAGGAATTATCCTAAGGAGTGGTGGCATTTCACGTTGCGATGGGAACCGTTTCCGAACACCTACTTTGATTTTCCTATTGTACCAAAACCTATTTAGATTCTGGTAAGTTTTTCAATAATTGTTTTATGTTTTGGGAATTTACTAATCAATGTATTTCTTTCTGCTAATTTAAAATCCTTAAAATCGAAACCAGGGGAGACCGTGCATCCTAGAAGTGAATAAGAATCTTTATTGGTAACTTCCGCCGCAAACCAATCTTTAGCTTTAACAACAAATTGCGGAATTTCATTTTTTTCTAAATTATTTCCAATAATCACCGAGCTATAAGCGCCTTCCGAAGAAATGATGTGCAACTTTATTGAAGAGCCTTTATAAAAGTGCCAAATTTCATCTTGTTTAATCTTGTGGAAAGCAGAAAACGTATCCGAAGTCAATAAGAAATAGATACAAGTAGAAAAGTTTCTGTTTTCTGTGAAGTCAGAACCCAGATTTTCCGGAGTTATTTCACCAGAACTTCTGTATGTTTCTTTAAAATATCCCCCCTCTGGGTGATGTTGCATGTTTAGTTGTTCAGCTATTTTTTTTGCCTCCTCCATTAAAAATAGTGTTTAGTACCAGCGTTTCTTTTTCTTTTTGGAAGCTTCGCTTTTTCTACCTTTTTTATGTTTGCTTCCCGTTTTTTTTGATTTATGGACTATCGGTTTTGCTTTTGGATCTAGCGGATAAGGGTGGTCATCCACCACATCTATTTGAAGCTGAATAAGTTGTTGGATGGTTTGCACATAACTTTTTTCGTCGGCAGAACATAATGAGTATGCCTTTCCGGAATTTCCTGCTCTGGCCGTTCGACCTATTCTATGTACATAAGTTTCGGGTACATTGGGCAAATCAAAATTTATTACGGCATCCAAATCATCAATATCAATGCCCCGTGCGGCCACATCGGTAGCGATTAAAATATTGGTTTCCCCATTTTTAAACTGATTCAAAGCCTCCTGCCTTGCCGTCTGACTTTTATCACCATGCAGTGTGTTTACTTTATAGCCATTTTTTAGAAGTGTCTGCTCTAATTTATCCACGCCAAACTTGGTTCGTCTAAAAATGATGATATGCCCTTTAATGGTGTTGCGCAATAAGTGCAAACACAGTTCCATTTTATTTCGCTTCGGAACATAAAAAAGCAATTGATTAACATCTTTTGAGGTTGACGCGTTTTGTGCCACTTCAATACGCTCTGGGTCTTTTAAAATGGTATTTGCCAAAAATTCCACTTTGTGAGGAATGGTAGCCGAAAACAGAAGCGTTTGTTTTTCCTTGGGGCACAAACGTTCAATTTTTCTAACGTCATCAATAAAGCCCATATCTAACATGAGGTCGGCTTCGTCCAGCACCAGAATTTCCACATAATCAAGATTTACAACGTCTTGTTTATGCAAATCGAGCAATCGGCCGGGAGTGGCAATTAAAATATCAACACCTTTTTTCAGTACATCCTTTTGTGGTTCGATTGATGTGCCACCATAAACCACGGTAGACCTCAGGTTGGTGTATGTACTATATGTTTTAAAATTTTCGTAAATCTGTAAGGCCAGTTCCCGAGTTGGGCTAACAATAAGGGCTTTTATTTTTTTTCCGTTTTTTGGGGCGTCTTGTTCGTTAATCAATAACTGAAGGATAGGAAGTGCAAATGCAGCGGTTTTGCCCGTTCCGGTTTGTGCGGAAACAATAAGGTCTTTTTTATTTAAAACCAGAGGAATGGTTTTTTCTTGAACCAATGTGGGGTTATCGTAACCAGCTTCTGCCACAGCCCTTAAAATAGGTCTGTTTAATTGTAAGTCTTTAAAGGACATTTAAAATGTTTTGCCGCAAAGATAACCCAATTTTAAGAGAGGATTTTTTTTATTTTCATGGCATTCCAGGTATTGTCCACATGAAGAAGTTTGGCGGGCTTTAAACGGTAATCGCCTAAAAAATCCCAATCGAACTCTTTGTGCAGATTGCCTATTTCGCTTAAGGTAGTTTCGTTGGGATAAAATACCCAAAGTACCGAAGAATCCATAAGCCTAGGAAACAGTGTAAGCATCTGCTCCATAAATTCATTTTTGCTTTCGGTGAACACAATGGCACATTCTACACAAGAGGTGATGACCAAAGATTCATTGTGCTCTATTTTGGCGAATATTTCCTCAAAATTGTCCGGAACATTCAAAATATAAATGTCTTTAAACTTTTTGAGTTTTAATTTTGTAGTGAGGGTTTGCATATTCTAAAGATACAAAAAAAATGATTTTAAAAGGGCGACAAATTGCGGTGGAAAATGAAAAAATCTATTTTAAAAAGCTCATAAATTCTTTTCGTGCACGTTCGGGTAGAGCATTGTTTTTTGCTGCCAGGTTTAGTAAGTCTTTATCTTTGTTTTTCGCAAAAATTAAATGATACAATTGCGCCGTTGTTAGGCTGTTTTCAGGTCTTTCAGTAAGCGTAAATTTGTCGCCAGGTTTTACAAAGCCTTCTTCCAAAACCCGAATATAGGTACCCGGGTGGCCGCATACTATAAATTTTTTTAAAATGTTTTGGTTGCCAAATTTCGCACCCAATTTAAAACAGGGTTCGCGTGGTTGGGTTATTTGCACTTTGGCTTCTCCTACTTTATAAATATCGCCAACAAAAATCTGTGTTTCGTCCAAGCCTGAAACAGTTAGGTTTTCGCCAAACATGCCCCAATTCCAATCTAAATTGGGGTAAAGGTTTTTCCAATAGCCGTAATAATCTTCAGAAAACAAATAACAGGCCTTAAACTCGCCACCATGGTATTTTCTATCGGTCACTTCATCATCTTTTACATCATTTTTGCCCAAAAAAATAGGGGCATTGGTTGGGGTTTTGTAAATACCGGTAACCACTTCTTTTTTTCTCCAAATAATGGTTTTGGGTTGTGCTATGTTGGTTGAGGTGATTTGCATGGAGTTCGTTTAATGCGATGATATGCGCCGTTTTAATGACTTATATCAGTCGTTAAACGAAGGTAGTTGAAATTTTTTACAAAGTCAATATTCTACGTTTCGGTTTTAAAAAAAATTAAGCAACCGTTTCCAACCCACCCGGGAAAGGTCTATAGACGTAGTATTGCAGCACTTCCTCAATGGCCAGTTTTAAGGCTTTGTTTATGGGTACAATCATGTTTCCCAACTTAAAATCTATTTGTGCCAACTGCATGTAGTAGTCTGTAAACATGGGTACATACAGGCCGTTGTTAATGGCCTCCACGGTATCTTGGTAAATACCCTGTTGGTTTTCTTTAATGATTTTGCAAGTAACCAAACGCTCTTTACCGTATTTATCCCTTGACGCTGCGTATCCAAAAAGCCTGCATATTAGTCCACGATATTTATAGTTGCTGCATTGCCCCGAAGCATAATCAACTATGTTTAATGGATTGTAAATGTGGCAAATGCTCGGGTTTTGTTTGCTCTGCAATTCTTTAAGTGTGGTTTCGGCCTTTCCAGTCAAAAACAGATGAAATGCCAATGGTAAAAACTCCAATGGCGAAGCTTCCATAGTGGGGTTGTTGCAGCATTGGCCACAGCCCGATATGCATTGCAATTTTGTTTTATTTTGAAATGTAAAGATTTTTGAATCAAGTTGCTCGAATAGACCTTCTATCAACTTTACTTTTCGCTCTATGGACATAAATGACGCCTCGATATTTTTCGCGAATGTAATTTATTTTTCGATTGGTTGTTATGCTGTCGATTTCTTTTTTTTAGAAAAAATTAAAATATAAGCAATTGGGGTTTAGTGGTTTATGTCTTCATGAATTCGGCCAATGTTTCTTTTGTTATTAGGATGAAATCAGTGATTCTGTAATGTCTTTTAAATTCAAATGCTTTAGTTTTCGGGCATTATGGTGAAACTAAAATTATAAACTTGATTAGCGTAATACATGTACTTGGGGTGTGGTTTTGCACCCCAACTGTTGTCACCACCAACGCCCATCATTTTATGGTCAATATGAAGTTCAACAAAATCTTTTTCGGTAATATCTGCTGTTGTTCTTAGTAATTTTTGTTTTCCGGGGTCAAAATCGGAAGTGCTATTATGCAATGCATTAAACTCCAAAACTTCTTTATTCGCAATAATTTTTAGGCCCAATCCGTATTGATTTTTTAAACTCAGCCAACGTACATCCGATTTATGCCCATTTTCCTGTGGTCGGTTGTATGCCACATATTGGTCGGCAACTTTAGAGTTGTAAAGTCCAACAAAAGCTGCTGTGTTCCGGTCTATGTAATTTTCCCATGGCCCTCGACCGTAGTAGCTTAAGTTATCAAATTCTTTGGGGAGCTGAAGTTTTAAACCAATTCTCGGAATTTCAGGTAAATCCTCTTTTTTCGCTTCAAAGCTATAATTGACATCTATTTGTCCATTTCCTTTTATGGTATAAGCAATGGAAACATTGCCATCAATTTTTGGGATGTGGAACGTTGTGCTCACCATAACCTCTGATTTTGATATCTTTTTGGTTTCAACATCCTTCAAAACAAATTCATGGGCGGCTTGCTTCCAAATTTCAGCACGTTCCTGAAGCTTGTTTCCAAAATCGTTGTCGGTGGGGGCTCTCCAAAAATCCAATGCCAAAGGTGTTTTTATCAATTCGTAGCCATTGAGCATGTATGAAGTTAACATTCCCGTTTGTTTAGAAATACTAGCGTTAAATGTATTCCCAGAGATGATTATTTTGTTTTCATCTTCTGATGAACTGATAGGAGCAGAACTTTCCAATTTATTTGCGGCTGGTACAAATTCATTTAACCCAAACTGTTCTGAGGCTACGATATGGCCGTACGGAATGAAATAATTGAAATCGTTTTGAACGGCATAAAGATTTAGAAAGTATTCTTTATTGTTGTCGGGCAACGAAAATTCTATGGTAAACTCTTTTTCAGATTGCGGTGCAATGCCCACGGGCTTAAGTTCCCCAGAATTGGCAACGGTACCATAGGCTAAAAGTTCCCATTTAACCATGTAGCCATCCAAATTTGTAAAGAAATTATCATTTTTTATACTTATCAGTCCTTTTGAGGCATCAATATTTTTGAACTTAATATTTTGGTAAACCTTTTTTATCTCAAATAGCGCAGGGTGTGGCTTTAGGTCAGGGTCAACAATACCGTTTAAACAAAAGTTGCCATCGTGGTGCACACCCTCAGGCTCAAAATGACCGCCATAAGCCCAGAATTTTTTACCATGTTCATCGTATTTGGCCAAACCTTGATCCATCCAATCCCATATAAAACCACCTTGCAGTTGTGGATGTGAATAAACCAAGTCCCAATACTCCTGAAAATTGCCATTGCTATTGCCCATGGCATGTGAATATTCACACCAAATAAAAGGGCGTTCTTTATCTGTTTCCAACCATCTGTTTTTTATATATTCAATCTCCGCATACATAAAGCCTTGGATATCTGTGTGCCGTTCTTTTAAATCGGTCATTCTTTCGGCGCGTTCATAATGTACCGGGCGGCTGGTATCCAATTTTTTTATGGCGTTATAGCCCGCTAAAAAGTTTGGTCCTGTGCCGGCTTCGTTTCCCATGCTCCAAACAATAACCGATGGATGGTTTTTATCTCTTTCAACCATATTGACTATTCGTTCTTCATGCGCTGCTTTCCAAGCAGGATTGTTGGCCAACGTATGTTTTGGTTCGTACCCCATACCATGCGACTCGATATTGGCTTCATCATAAACATATAGTCCGTACTCATCGCAGAGCCTATACCAAGTAGGGTCATTTGGGTAATGGGATGTTCTAACGGCATTAATGTTAAATAGCTTCATCGTTTTGATGTCGGCTATCATGTCCTGTTCGTTTACCACATGTCCGTGATAAGGATTGTGTTCATGCCTATTTACGCCTTTCAAAAGAATAGGTTTGCCATTTACTAAGAGTTGCCCACCTTTAATTTCTGAAGTTCTAAACCCGATTTTAATGGCGGTAGCTTCTATCAATTCTCCTTTCTTGTTATTCAGGCTTAAAACTAGTTTGTATAAGTTGGGAGTTTCGGTAGACCATTTTTTAACGTTGGTAATTTCAGCACTGAAATTAATCTTTTTGGTGCCTTTACCCAGTTCGAAAGAAGATTGGTTGCCATCAATTTGATTCCCTAAATCATCTAATATTTGATAGGCAATAGAATATTTTCCTTTCTTTTTCTGGGTGTTTTTTATATCAACCTCTAGATTAAATATGCCGTTTTCGTAGTTTTTGGCAAGTGATGCAATTGCAAAGAAATCATTAATGTGTGTTTTGGGCCTGGCCAATAAAATAACATCTCTTTGAATACCAGATAAGCGCCAAAAATCTTGGTCTTCTAGGTAGCTTCCATCAGTAAATTGGAATACTTGTACGGCAACTTTGTTTTTTCCAGCTTTTAAGTAAGGTGTTATATTAAACTCTGAAGGCAACTTAGAATCTTGACTGTAACCAACTTTTTCGCCATTCACCCAGATGTAGTACCCCGATTTCACTGAACCAAATTGGATATAGATTTCACGGTTGTTCCATGTTTCAGGTAAATTAAAGTAGGTAATATAGGACCCAACTGGATTTTGAGCTTCATTTATAAATGGTGGATTTCTATCAAAAGGATAATCTGCATTGGTATAATTGGGATAACCGTACCCGTACATTTCCCAGTTTCCTGGCACAGGAATTTCATCCCAAGTGCTATCATCATAATTGACCTTATAAAAATCCAGATTCCTTTCTGACGCTTTAGATGCATATTGGAATTTCCATTTCCCATTTAAAAACTGAATATACTCTTCTTCCTTAGGGGCACTTTTCATTGCGCTCTCATGAGTGGAATAAGGGTAAAATGATGCATGGGCATTTTCTCTGTTCTGTTTGAAGATTTCTGGGTTTTCCCAATCATTTTGGCCAATAATGTTTTGAGATAGAAAGAATAAAAGGAAAAGGATTTTTAATGATTTCATGTGGTAATTCTGAATTTTGTTTAAATGTACTATAATCTTGCGCCAAAAAAAACCGCTTTGTGAAAACAAAGCGGTTTAATACATTCTTAATAAATATAGAAATGGATTTATCTGATGGTTTTATTTATTAAAAATGTATTTAAAGCCAACCATAACCAAATCGGTCGTCATGTCATAAGATACGTTACTTCCTGGAATAGCTCCATAAGGTGGGTAATTTTGAATAAGACTAGGGTCAGGGTTCAGTATTTGTCCTGATGTTTTACCGCCGCTGTCACCATGATGGTACATGGCATTTAATGAAAAACGCTCACTTGCTTCGTAGGTTAAACCAAATTGAAAGGCATTTTTTATAATGGCTGTTGCCGGAATGTTGAAGAATGCCACGTCTTCATTTATAGGATTTGAGCTATAAGTATAACCTAGGCGAAGTGGTAGTTTGTCAATACCCTTGTACTGAACACCGACTGAAATAATATCTATATTTTCCCAACCAAATCCTTTTACTGAGTAAGTTTGTGTCCATCCTGTTGTAGAGAAGCCATCGGTGTTTTCATAATCTACCAAACGGTAATCTATAGCTATATCAAAATCAGATTTAGAATAGCCCAATCCTATAGAATAAATAGCTGGATAATCCATATTAAATGAATTGCTGGCTGTTGAATTATCTAAATAAACATTTTTAAATTCAAAATCATTGAAATATTGTGTTGTTTTATAAGAAGCACCAGCTTTAAAGCCAGTTTTGCTATCATAAAATAAGCCTATTTGTGCCCCAATTCCTGTTGCTGTGGCTTTATCGGTAGACGGATAGCCAGACCCGTTAGGATTTGCAGTAGGGTTTGGCATGAGTTCTAAGGATGCAAAGTTGAATGTAGGTTGAACGCCTACTGAAAACTTATCGCTTATTTCATAGGCATAGGTAAGCCCAATTTGAAGGAGCATATAATCTGATTCAATTCTGCCAAATCCTTGATTACTTTGGGGCATGTTAATGGGGTTGGTCATACTTTCTGGGAAGGTAACACCAAAGCCACTGATGCCAAAAGCGGAAAAACCAAAAGTGTGTTTACTGCCTTCTTTGCCCCAAACAAAAGCTAAGGCAGGCATTGGAGAAATACCTCTGTCGTCTTCTGTCACTCCAGAAACCGATGTTCCTGGTTGCTGACCTGGTACCGTTGAATACAAAGTAGGAGATGAAAAGAAAAGCCCAATATCAAAATTTAATATAGTCCCATCAAATGTGGAAACAGCAGCAGGGTTCCATTGTAATGCCCCTGAAATGTCCAATGGTTGGGCTGTTGCAGCACCACCCATAGACATATTGACCGAGCCAACCCCTTGCATGATGTGTCCAGATTGAGCCAATGATGAAATAGAAAATAATAAAAACAAAAACTTTGGTACAAATGATTTCATAATGATATAATTAGTTGTATTATTTTAAGTGTGAAGTTCAAAATAACACATGGTTTTTCTACTCGAATTTGAAACCAAAAATATGGTAGCCGATGAAATATTTAAATGATATATATCATGAATTGGCTTTTAAATGCCATTATGAATAAGTAGTTCTCCTTAGGGTGAAAATAAAAACCACTTTGTGAAAACAAAGTGGTTTTTATTAATGAAATTACCCTCTTGGAGGGATTTTTTTTATTTTATCATTTCGTAGCTACGTTTGATAAAGTTGGTAAGCTCCTCACCTTTTAATAAACCTTGAGACAAGCGCGCCAAATCCAAACTTTGGTTTATTAAACGCTCTTGTTTCTTTTTGGTTTTAGTGTTTAAAATCTCGCTTACCAATTCGTGGTTTGTATTCACCACCAAGTTGTACATTTCTGGGAAATTGCCCATTCCAAACATACCGCCGCCACCTGTTTGTTGCATTTCTTTCATTCGACGCATAAACTCAGGTTGGGTAATGATAAACGGATTTGCGTTGCTATCCATAGCTTCCAATTGTACCATGAATTTTTCAGAAGGAATAACTTCTTTCAACAATTCATCCAATTGTTTCTTTTGGTCCTCATCCAATTTTGAAATGGACGTGTCGTCCTTTTTAATCAAATTGTCAATATGGTCGCCATCAACACGAGCAAACGAAACATTTTCTTTGCTAGTTTCAAGCTTTTGGATTAAATGAGAAACAATCGGCGAATCCAGCAATAATACCTCATAATCTTTGGCTTTGGCTGCTTCAATGTAACTGTGCTGTGCATCTTTGTCAGAAGCGTAAAGAATCACTAATTTATCATCTTTATCCGTTTGTTTTGCTTTTATTTTGTTGTAAAGCTCTTCGTAAGTATAGTATTTGCCATCAACCGTTGGGTAAAGCGCAAAAGCTTCTGCTTTTTCAAAGAATTTTTCTTCGGAAAGCATGCCGTATTCAATCACGATTTTAATATCGTCCCATTTCTTTTCGAAGTCCTCACGGTTGTTGTTGAACAATGATTTTAATTTATCGGCCACCTTTCTGGTGATGTATGATGAAATCTTTTTAACGGCACCATCGGCTTGCAAGTAAGAACGAGATACGTTTAACGGAATGTCTGGTGAATCTATAACACCACGAAGCATAGTTAAAAACTCGGGAACGATGCCTTCTACATTATCGGTTACGAATACTTGGTTTTGGTACAATTGAATTTTATCCTTCTGGATTTGCATGTCGTTAGATAGCTTTGGGAAGTATAAAATACCTGTTAAATTGAACGGATAATCTACATTTAAATGAATGTGGAACAGTGGCTCTTCAAATTGCATAGGGTACAATTCACGATAAAAGCTGTTGTAGTCTTCATCTTTTAAATCTGTAGGTTGCTTGGTCCACGCTGGGTTTGGGTTGTTTATGATGTTGTCAACCGTAATTTTTCTTTGAGGCTCTTTAGTTTCCTTGCCGTCTTTATCTGTGATTGTTGCAGGTTCGTGATCGGGGTCGTTTATTTCCTTTGTCCCAAATTTGATTGGAATAGGCATAAACTTGTTGTATTTCAATAAAAGTTCCCCGATTTTACTTTCTTCAAGGAAATCCTTTTCGCCTTCAGAAATGTGCAAAACAATTTCAGTACCTCTCTCTATTTTTTCAGCAGGCTCTAATGAAAACTCTGGAGAACCATCGCAGGTCCAATGTGCTGCAGGTTCATCTTTATATGATTTGGTGATGATTTCAACTTTATCTGCAACCATAAATGCAGAATAGAATCCTAAACCAAAGTGACCAATAATACCGGTGTCTTTACCAGAATCTTTGTATTTATCCAAAAACTCTTCAGCGCCAGAGAACGCAATTTGGTTGATGTATTTTTCAACCTCTTCTGCTGTCATACCCACACCTTGGTCTATAATGTGAAGTTTTTTTCCTTTTTTATCTATTTTAACTTCAATTTTTGGGTTGCCATATTCAACCTTTGCTTCACCAATGCTAGTTAAATGTTTTAATTTAAGCGTTGCATCGGTAGCATTACTGATCAACTCACGTAAAAAGATTTCGTGGTCGCTATACAAGAATTTTTTAATGAGTGGAAAGATATTCTCTACCGATACATTAATGTTTCCTTTTGTCATGATTTATAATGTTTTATTGTTGTTTATGATATGCTCCTCTTAAGGCAACAAAAATGCCAATTAATTAAAGGTGACAAACTGGCATTAAAAAAGCCATTTTGGTTTAAAAATGGCTTTTCTCGTTGATTTTGAATGATAATTTATTCTGAATCTGACTCTAAATCTTCAGAGGGTTTTAGGTACTTTTCAAACCATTGGTCTTGTTCCCAAAGCATGTGGAGTATAGATTCTTTGGCGGCATAACCATGGCTTTCCTTGGGCAACATAACCAGTCTAACAGGTGCACCCAAACCTTTTAGAGCATTAAAATAGCGTTCACTTTGCAGTGGGTAAGTGCCAGAATTATTGTCGGCTTCACCATGTATTAATAGTAAAGGTGTTTTCATGGTGTCGGCATGCATAAATGGTGACATATTGTAATAAACCTCTGGGGCTTCCCAATAATTGCGCTCCTCATTTTGAAAACCAAAAGGTGTAAGGGTTCGGTTGTAGGCGCCACTTCTGGCAACACCTGCTGCAAATAAATTGGAATGCGAAAGTAAATTGGCGGTCATAAATGCACCATACGAATGCCCACCAACAGCAACTCTTTCTCTGTCTATATAACCTAGATTATCTAAGGCGTCAATACCCGCTTTGGCGTTTGCTACAAGCTGTTTTATGAAGGTGTCATTAGGTTCTTCGTCGCCTTCCCCAACAATAGGAAAGGATGCATCGTCTAAAACAACATAACCTTTAGTTACCCAATAAATGGGAGAACCATACCAAGGGTAGGTAAACTCGTTGGAGTTTTTTGTGTTTTGGCCTGCACTACTTTTATCTTTGAATTCCTCGGGGTATGCCCACATTATCAAGGGGTATTTTTTACCAGATTCGTAGTTTGTTGGTAAATACAATGTTCCTGATAACTCTAAACCATCTTCACGTTTGTATTTAATAATTTCCTTATGTACATCTTCAATGCCTTTAAAAGGGTTTTCAAATTGGGTCAATGGTAGTGGTGCAATACGTTTTTTTATGTTTTTGATGTAGTAGTTAGGGTATTCGTTTTTAGATTCAATCCTGACCAATATTTCACCTTTTTGCATATTCAGCGCCATTGAAATGTCTTCAAGTTTATCGGTCAGTGCCGACTGGTACAAACGTGATGTTTCCTTCGTCTTTAAATTCAAAGCATCTACAAATGGAAATTTGCCCTTGTCGCTATAACCATCACCAATTAAATAGGCATTGTCTTCAATAATATCTAAAGTGTAACGGCCAAAAGCGTTTCTTTTAGTAACAAAACGCCCAGGGTCGCTATACACTTCTTGGTAATTCCTGTCTGAAATAATTTCAGGTTTTTTATCCGTATTTGAAGGGTTGAAAACATAGGTTTTTAGGTTTCGGGTATTCCACCAATAATCATATGCAATTGCAGTGGTTTGGTTGCCCCATTCTATGTTATAAAAACGGTTGATGGTATGAAGCAAAGTTTTTGGTTTTCCATTGAAGGGCGAATCCAGCTGTAATATTTCATCCCTGAAAGGCACCTCTTTTTCGGGATCACCTTCGTCCAAAGCTTCAGCCCAAAACAGGGTAGCGGGTTTGTCGCCTCGCCAAGCTACATCACGTTTGCCTTTCCTAACCGCCATAAAACCTTGAGGCAGATCTTCAATTAAGGGCACTTCTAAAAATGTGGTTACCAAATCGGCATTTTTGTTATAGATTTTGGTTTTTGACGGAAATCTGGAATAGGGGACCAAATAGGAAAACGGTTTTTCAATAGTGGTAACCAAAACGTAGTTGCCGTCAGGTGAAAATGAAACGTCATTATACATATCGCTTTTAAGCCAAGGTGACAAATTGCCTTCTAAGTCAACCTTTTGCAATTCAGATAATACCAATTGCTCAAAATTATGCTCGTCAGTTTTATTTTTCAGTAGATCTTGATAAGTTCTATTTTGTGCTTTTAAGCCTCCTTCGCTTTCTGAAATTGTTGGTCCTGTGGGTACGGCGGTTTTAGTGTCGATTAGCTCTTTTCTATTTTTTGAAAGTGTTTTTATTAACAATGAATTATTGTCATTAAACCAATAAAACGGATTTCCAGTATTCGCATTAAGGTTGTCTTCAGTGATTTTTTTTGCACTTTTAGATTCAATATCCAATACCCAAAGTTCCACACCATTTAAGGTGGTATTCGTGAAGGCCATCATTTTTTGGTTAGAAGACCACGAAAAATTAGCCAGCCTCGGGCTGTCTGGTAAACCAGAAACATAGGATTCTTTCCCTTTTCTGCCCAATCGAACTTTTATATTGTTGAAATAGCTCTGTCTGCTGCTTATGTTGGTTTTTGGGTTAATTCTAAGCCCGCCAAGGCGCATTTCTGTTTCAGAAAGTGTTTCAATACTTTTAAATTTACTTCGGTATAAAAACACCATGTTTTCACCATGACTATCCATTCTAATTGATGGAGCCAAAGGTGCCTCTGCCAATTCTAAAATTTCTTTTGGTGGTTCCTGGTAATTTAAGTTTTCCTGGGAAGAAAGATAAAAACTGCTTAGGATAAAGCCAATAAGCACAAATTTTCTCATTTTTAAGGATTTTTTTGACGTAGCTAAATTTAGATAAATAAATAGGCTCTAGCTCCTAAAAGAAAGTTAAATAACCTATTTGTTGATTTTGAAATGAATTTAAGTTTTTAAATTATTTATAATGATTATCTTGTGTTACACAAAAATATGAGTCGACTATGTATAATTCTAAAATTATAGGTTTAGGTAAATATCTTCCGGATAACGTGGTAACCAACGATGATTTGTCCAAAATGATGGATACCAATGATGAATGGATACAGGAACGTACGGGCATTCAAGAACGCAGGTGGATAAAAGAAGGAAGTAATGACACCTCTGCGGTTATGGGGGCTAAAGCGGCGAAAATGGCTATTGAACGTTCTGGTTTAACCAAGGACGACATTGATTTTATTGTATTTGCCACCTTGAGTCCAGATTACTATTTTCCTGGTTGTGGTGTTCAAATTCAAGATATTTTGGATATGCCAACCATTGGTGCTTTAGATGTAAGAAACCAATGTTCAGGTTTTGTTTATGCCATTTCTGTGGCCGATCAGTTTATAAAAACAGGCATGTACAAAAATATATTGCTAATAGGTGCAGAATACCATAGCAACGGATTGGATAAAACAACACGAGGTAGAGGTGTGACCGTTATTTTTGGTGATGGTGCAGGAGCGTGTGTGCTTTCAAGAGAAGAAGATACAACCAAAGGCATTTTGTCCACTCATTTGCACAGTGAAGGAAAATATGCCGATAAATTGATGGTTGAAGGGCCAAGCATTGCTCATTGGGTTCCTGAAATTCTGGAAAACCCAGACGATACTTCATATTTCCCATATATGGACGGAACATTTGTTTTTAAACATGCCGTTGTTCGTTTTAGTGAAGTAATTATGGAAGGTTTAATGAAAAATGGATTGAAAAAGGAAGATATTGATATGCTCATTCCGCATCAGGCCAATTTGAGGATAGCTCAATTTATACAGAAAAAATTTAGGTTGAGGGACGACCAAGTTTTCAACAATATTATGAAATATGGAAACACCACGGCGGCCTCAGTAATTATTGCGCTTACCGAAGCTTGGGAAGAAGGTAAGATTAAACCAGGAGACAACGTGGTCTTAGCTGCTTTTGGTAGCGGATTTACTTGGGCAAGTGCTATCATTAAATGGTGTTAATTCATTCCTGAAAATCAAAAAAACAAAAAACCCGAAACTATACAGTCTCGGGTTTTTCTAGCTATTAATCAACTTCAACTAACACTAATGTGAAGAATCTTAGTATATTAGACGTGAAAAGTCCAAAATTATTGCACACAAGTTTAAGATTTAACTTTTTTTAACAGATAAAAAAAACCCGGAACCAAAAGCTCCGAGTTTTTATTATACTAATCTTTAAATACGAATTTTGAATGTGTAGATGACTAACTCTAAATAATTATTATTTCGTGTTTGGCTAGATTGTACTTACTTAAAACGTAAGTTACTGATTTATATTGTGTAAAGAAAAAATTTTAACATTTAACAAAAAATATTCAAATTTAAATAAAAGCAAACCCCCAAAACTATAGAGTTTTAGGGGTTTTTATTTAATGCAAGCATGTACACTAACCATCAACTATTAATATGCGATGCATTAAATTTATTGTTTTTTTATAGGAATCCGCCACCACCGGGTTCTACGTTATCGTCTCTTTGTTTTCTAGATTTTGCTCGGTACTTTCCACCACCAAATCTGTATGACAAGCCAACGTTCCATGTGTTGCTTTCCCAATTAAAGGCACCAATTTGCGGAAATGGTTTAGCGCCATTAAATGCAAACTCCATGGTATTAAAAATGTCATTGTAGTTGAAGCTAAAAGTTCCTTTGCCTTCGGCAAAACCAATACGGGCACCTAAGTTTACAAAATACATGGGCTCTCTTAATATTTGTATGCTTTTGTTCTTTCCGCGATAAAAGCCAAAGGCCGTCAACGATATAGTTTTGCTTAAACTGAAGTTATTGTAGATTCTGAAGTTCCAAGCAACATTGTCAACTTCGTCTATTTTGGTTTCAATATCATTTATCGTAGCGGTTTCTATTGGAGCCGTTAAGTTTTCCGCAATACCTCTATTAACTTGGGAATATAAATCGAAACTTGAGTTTATGTTCCACCATTTTATTGGTCTGTAATTTGATGAAAGTTCAAAACCATAGGCAGAAGTATCATCAAAATTATCATGGGTCAATATCACACGGCCAGAAGTAACATCAGTTCTGTCAATAAATAGGGCTCGGTTAATATCGTCTGTAATTCTTCTGTAAAACACACCAGCTGTTACGGTTCCTCTACGTTCATTTAAAGTGCGGGTATAATTGGCTTCTATAGAGTTCGTAAATTGTGGCTTAAGGTTAATGTTTCCGTACGATGAAACAAGCGGTGTGCTCCATTCTTTTATCGGGTTAACCTGATCAATTCCGGGGCGATCAACACGACGGCTATAACTCAATTGATAGGAGTTTTTTTCTGAAGCGGTATAGGTTAAAAATGCAGATGGATATACTTGAACATAGTCATTTTTGAAGGTTTCGGTGCTCTCCGCTTCCGACGAAAGCGCCAAAGCATCTTCTTTCACATTTTCAGCACGCATACCAACTTGATAGGACCACTTTCCAATTTCTTTGCTAAATGTGGCATAGCCCGAGTAAATATCTCTGGTATAATCAAAATTTGTGCTAGGTGTGGGTCTAAAAATACCATTGGCATTAAAAGATTGCCCTGTTGAGGCATATTTTATATCTGAATTAAACAGTCGGGCTTGTAAACCCAATTCTAATTTTGAACTTTCACTAAGCGGATTTACATAATCTAAGTTTATAGTGGTACTTTTTCGATAGGTGTCATTAAAATCCGTGTAGTCTTCATTGGAATCTAAAAGGAAAATAAAATCGGCTGGTCGGTCATCAATAAAATCATTGTAATCTACTTCCAATTCTATATTGTGTCCGTCTTTTGAGAAATCGTGCTTGTAGTCAAAGTTGTATTGCGATGAAGTATTGTCACTTTCCGATAGAAAAAGTTGACTTTGATTAAAAGAGGGGTCATCGTAAAAGAAAGCATCTGTTTTTCCCCGGGTACTATTTACCGAAGGGTTCTGGGTGGTGAAAACAGATAGCATGTTTTTTTCATCCAGGTAATAATCAATTCCAACTTTAAAAAGATGGGAATTTCTTTTATCTAAAAACTTAAAGAACTGCTCCGAATTGTTTTCTGGTCTGTTAACAATTCCTCTATTTTGGTATTTGGAAATATTGTTGCTGTAGCTTCCGTAAAAATTAAACTTTCCGTTTCTGTAGTTTAAGTTGACAGCACTATTGAATTTTGCTTCAATTTGCTGGGTAAGGCCTACGCTAACATCGCCATTAAAGCCAATCAACGTATTTTTATGAAGTATTATATTGATAATACCACTCATGCCTTCTGGATTATATTTGGCAGAAGGATTGGTAATTAATTCTATGGATTTGATAGCGGTAGAAGGAATTTGCTTAAGCAACTGAGCCGTTGGGATGTTGGATAGTTTACCATCAACCATAACACGAACATTTTGGTTTCCGCGTAGGCTAATATCTCCTGTTTGTGCATCAAGACTAACAGATGGAATGCCAACCATGAGCTCTGAGGCACTTCCAGTGGCTGCCAAATCCTTTCCAATAGTAATCACTTTTCTGTCAACCTTTTGTTGTATGGTTGAGGTTTCTGCTATAACGGTAACTGCATCCAGACCTTCAGCTTCTTCTTCAAGAAAAATATTTCCTAAATCTATTTTGTAGTTGTTCTTTTCAACTGCAATGTTTTTGTTAATTGTTTTATAACCGATATATTGAATGCTAACAATGAGGCTGCCTTCTTCAACTTTTTCGATGATAAAAGTACCATTGTCTAAAGTTATTCCACCTGTGACGGTTTCGCCTGAAGGATTTTTGATGATTACATTAACATAGGGTAAGGGTTGTTGTAAAGCGGCGTCTAAAACCGTACCGGTTATGATGCCTAATTTTGCGTTTTCTGGGTCGGAATTTTTAGTGCGTGCCTTAATGGAAATTGAAAACAATATTAGGCACAAAAAGAGAACTCTTTTCATTTGATTTGATTGATTTTTTGATTGATGATTATTAACAAGACGATGAACTTTAAAACTTGTTACTATATTTAGGACAATTAACAGCATTTTAACATACAAAGTCCATAATGGGAATTTGGCTGTCAATACTTATTTTAATTTAAAAAGATGAAAAAGACTTTGGTGCTGGGTGCTTCGCTAAAACGCAATCGATATTCCAACTACGCCATACAGCGGTTGGTGGCGAACCATGTTGAAGTTGTTGCGTTTGGTTTAAAGAAAGGAGAAGTTGCAGGAATTCCAATTGATACAGAACTCATGCCCTATAAAAGCATACATACGGTAACATTATATTTGAAAGCAAAAAGCCAGCAACAGTATTATAACTATATTATTTCGTTAAATCCACAGCGCGTCATTTTTAATCCAGGAACAGAAAACACTGAGTTTTACAGAATTTTAAAAGATAAAAATATTCCGTTTGAAGAAGCTTGTACGTTAGTGTTGCTTGCTACGAATCAATATTAAACCTAAAAAGGTGAGAAGCCCATTGATGATTAAAATTTCAAAACCTATTTGGTAGCCATTCAATAAATCAACTGAAAATTCATTTATAAAATAGGAGACAATTGGGGCAATAATCGCAATTATCCAAACATATTTGTCCTTAAGTTGTTGTTTGGTAAATATGCCAAATGCAAACAATCCTAATAATGGTCCGTAGGTATAACCTGCAGCCGTGAACAACTCCCAAATTACAGAAACATCTTTAAAAATGGCATCAAAAAGTATAATTACAATTACTAAAATGGCACTTATAAAAACGTGAACACGCTTTCGAATACTCTTTTGAATTTCCTTTGGTTTTTTATCAAGTTCAATAATATCAATGCAAAAAGAAGTTGTAAGTGAGGTTAAGGCCGAATCTGCACTTGAATATGCCGCAGCTATAAGTCCCAAAAGGAAAAAGGCCGAGGTCATTACACCAATTTCGGGTAGCATGGCAATGGTTGGAAACAAATCATCTTTCTTGGCTGTAATTCCATGTTGATTGGCATATTGGGTTAAAAGTAAACCCAAAACAAGAAAAAGGATATTAACAAAAATCAATATCACACTAAAAGAAACCATGTTTTTTTGCGCTTCTTTTAGGTTCTTACACGTTAAGTTTTTTTGCATCATATCTTGGTCTAAGCCCGTCATGGTAATGGTGATAAACATACCAGCAAGAAAACTTTTTACAAAATATTGGGCATCATTAACGTCATCCCAAAAAAACACTTTGCTCATAGCATTCTCTTTAACGTTGCTATAAATTTCTGATATACCATTTAAATTCAGTGTGTTTGCCAAAAACAGGATAGTTATTACCACAGAAACCAACATAAAAAGTGTTTGCAATGTATCGGTAAAAATTATGGTTTTTATACCGCCTTTAAAGGTGTACAGCCAAATCAGTGCAATGGTGATTACAACGGTAACCGTGAACGGAACACCATATTGGTCAAATATTAAAAGTTGAAGCACTTTTGCCACTAAAAAAAGTCTGAATGAAGCACCAACAATTCTGGAAATTAAAAAAGCTACTGAGCCGGTTTTATAACTCACATTCCCAAAACGGTCTCTTAAATATGTGTAAATAGAAGTTAGGTTGAGTTTGTAGTAAATAGGCAAAAGCACATAGGCAATCACCAAATACCCAAAAAAATAACCAAAAACAACTTGTAAGTAGCCAAACTGTTTGGCTTCGACAGCCCCGGGGACAGAAATAAAGGTTACTCCAGACAATGATGCCCCAATCATACCAAAAGCAACCAAATACCAAGGAGCCGATTTGTTCGCTTTAAAAAAGGCATCGTTAGAGTCTTCTTTTCCAGTAAAATAGGATATTGAAATTAAAACTGTAAAGTAGGCGGCGATTAGTAATAGTATTTGAGTAGCAGTCATAAAACCCTATGTTTATTTCGCCAAAATACAAAATAAGTTAAGGGTGCAAAGCTATTTTGTTGTTGAATTTGAGTCAAAAAGTGTTAATTTCGCGGCTATGGAATTTTCTTCAAAACTATTGGAACACGCGGTTAATGAAATGTCACAATTACCGGGCATTGGTAAACGAACAGCCTTACGTTTGGTTTTGCACATGTTAAGACAGCCCAAGGAACAAACCAATGTGCTTGCCCACGCATTACAAACCATGCGCAACGAAGTAAAGTTCTGTAAATCATGTCATAATATTAGTGATATTGAACTTTGTGAAATATGTTCAAGCTCTAGCAGAAACAAAGATATTATCTGTGTTGTTGAAGATATTAGGGATGTTATGGCGATAGAAAACACAAGTTCCTTTAAAGGTTTGTACCATGTTTTGGGAGGAAAAATTTCACCAATGGACGGTGTTGGTCCTCACGATTTAAACATAGATAGCTTGGTTATAAAGGTGAAATCGGGCAGTGTTAAAGAGCTTATCTTTGCTTTGAGCTCTACCATGGAAGGAGATACCACCAATTTTTATATTTTCAAACAAATTCAAGATTTCAACATCATAACGTCCACAATTGCAAGAGGTATTTCTGTTGGTGATGAATTAGAATATACCGATGAAATAACGTTAGGCCGAAGTATTATTAATAGAGTGCCTTTTGAATCTTCTTTGAAATCCTAATCGATTATGAAAAAACAGGGTATCTTCTTAAATTATCTTAATTTCGATTAATCGATTACACTAAATTGCCTTTCGTGAAACTCTCTATAGTCATTTTAAATTATAATGTACGCCATTTTTTAGAGCTTTGCTTAAAAAGTGTTGAGTCAGCCATAACAAATCTGGATGCTGAAATAATTGTTGTTGATAATGATTCTGAGGACGACAGTTGCCAAATGGTAAAGGATTTGTTTCCACAAGTCAATCTTATTGAAAATAAAGATAATTTAGGATTTTCAAAAGGGAATAACGCTGGGGTTTCAAAAGCAAAAGGTAAGTATTTGTGCATTTTGAACCCTGACACTGTGGTCGCCGAAGACACTTTTGAAAAATTACTGGCGTTTGCAGAATCAAAAACAAAACTTGGGGCGGTAGGCTGTAAATTAATTAATGGTGGAGGTTTGTTTTTACCTGAGAGCAAGCGCAATATACCGTATGTAAGAGCGGCGGTTAAGAAAATATTCGGCAATCCTTCAGAATACTACGCCAATCATATTGGGCAAAATGAAATTGGCAAAATAGATATATTGGTTGGGGCATTCATGTTTTTAAAGCGCCAAGTTTACAATGAGGTGGGTGGTTTTGATGAAGATTATTTCATGTATGGTGAAGACATAGATTTATCGTACAGAATTTTAAAATCTGGATATGATAATTATTATTTTGGAGCCATAACAGCCATTCATTTTAAGGGAGAAAGTACTTTAAAAGATAAATCATATGCTAAAAGATTTTTTGGAGCCATGCAAATTTTTTACTCAAAACACTTCAAAACCAATCCTTTATTTGATATGTTTGTTTGGCTTGGAATAAAAATGGCCTATTTTTTAAGGAAAGTAAGGCCAGAAAAAATTAAGAATGTCAGTGCTTATGCTTTTATATCAGATAAGATAGATGAACGAGTAGCACATGTTTTATCTGGTTTACCAAGTTTGCAGACACAAATT
Organism: Tamlana flava; assembly: GCF_041287255.1. Classification (NCBI taxonomy): domain Bacteria; kingdom Pseudomonadati; phylum Bacteroidota; class Flavobacteriia; order Flavobacteriales; family Flavobacteriaceae; genus Tamlana; species Tamlana flava. The sequence continues at coordinate 649,262 of NZ_JBGGTX010000001.1, read as the reverse complement.
GGTGAATTTGAAAATGGTACCGAAGTTATTTTTGATGGAAATAAAATAGCCTATAAAGAGATGATAGAAGCGATGGAGTGCAATTTTAAGAAAACCAAACAGCTTACCTATAAAATTCTACCAAAGGGTTCAAATTTTCTTGTTGGTAGCGATGACGGTTTTAGCAGGGGTGAAGTTATAATGTTAGAGTAGATTTATTGATAACATTTTAAAATAAATATTGTTTTTTAGTAATTTTGCAAAAGAAATTAAATAAAAAAGGCGTTACGTTGTAGATATGGCAAAATTTGAACTGAAATTACCAAAAATGGGAGAAAGTGTTGCTGAGGCAACCATAACATCTTGGTTAAAAGAAGTTGGAGACACTATTGAAATGGACGACCCCATTCTGGAAATTGCTACAGATAAAGTAGATAGTGAGGTACCCAGTGAAGTTGATGGTGTTTTAGTGGAAAAGTTTTTTAATGTTGATGAAGTTGTGCAGGTTGGCCAAGTGTTGGCGATTATAGAGACTAAGGGTGGTGATAAAGCAGAAGTCGATTCTGTTGAGGAAGGTGCCCCAATGGTTTCAAAAGAAGAAGAAAGGGCTGTTGAACAGTTAACCCAATCCATAACAAAAGCCAAAGAAACAATTGCTCCGGTAATTTCTAGTGGTGACAGGTTTTATTCGCCTTTAGTGAAAAATATCGCCAAACAAGAAGGAGTTTCGCAACAGGAGTTGGATGCTCTAAAAGGAACCGGTAAAGATGGGCGTGTAACTAAAAATGATATTTTAGATTACATTGAAAACGGTGCAGAAAGGCAGGGGCAAGCGTCAACAATAACTCATTCTAAAACTGTTGAGGCCCAGTCAATTCAACAACCAAAAGTTGAAAAGCCAAAAGAAACTGTACAACCTGTTTTATCGAGTGGCGAAGATGAAATTATTGAAATGACTAGAATGGGCAAACTTGTTGCAGAACATATGGTTCATTCTGTTCAAACTTCAGCGCATGTCCAAAGTTTTATTGAAGCCGATGTCACTAAAATATGGAATTGGAGAAATAAGGTGAAAGACGCTTTCATGAAACGTGAAGGTGAAAACCTAACCTTTACGCCTGTTTTCATGGAAGTTGTTGCCAAAGCACTTCGCGATTATCCTATGATGAATATTTCAGTTCAGGGAACTTCCGTCATTAAAAAGAAAAATATCAATTTGGGGATGGCTGCAGCATTACCCGATGGAAACCTTATTGTGCCTGTCATAAAAAATGCAGATCAGTTAAATTTAGTGGGCATGACTAAAAAAGTTAACGATTTGGCAAATCGTGCACGTTTGAATCAATTAAAACCTGATGAAGTTCAGGGCGGAACCTATACAGTAACCAATGTGGGGTCTTTTGGAAGCATTATGGGAACACCTATAATCAATCAGCCACAAGTAGGCATTTTAGCCTTGGGCGCAATTAGAAAAGTTCCAGCAGTAATAGAAACCTCTGAAGGCGATTTTATAGGCATTCGTTATAAAATGTTCTTATCGCACTCATACGACCACCGCGTCGTAAATGGGGCACTTGGCGGTATGTTTGTGAAAGCTGTAAAAGATTATTTAGAAGCTTGGGATACCAATAGAGAGATTTAAAAGCCAGTTTATTAGTTTAAAGAATCCAGCCTTTTTATTATGATGGTTGGATTTTTTATTTTAGCAAAACATAAAACCTTAAAATGCAATTAAACCTAACAAAACCCATATGTTTTTTCGATTTAGAAACTACAGGGGTCAACATAACCAGAGATAAAATTGTTGAAATTTCAATTTTAAAAATCTATCCAAACGGAACGGAAGAAAGCAAAACTTGGTTGGTGAATCCTGAAATGCCAATTCCTAAAGAAGTTACGGCCATTCATGGTATAACCGATGAAAAAGTAGCCAATGAGCCTACGTTTAAGGAACTTGCCAAGGACATTTATAATATGATTAAGGATTCCGATTTGGGAGGGTTTAATTCGAACCGATTCGATATTCCTTTGTTGGCTGAGGAAATGTTGCGGGCAGAGGTTGATTTTGATATGAAAAACAGATTGGCTATTGATGTACAGACTATTTTCCATAAAATGGAACAACGTACCCTAAGTGCAGCATATAAATTTTATTGCAATGAAAACTTGAATAATGCTCACGCTGCCGAAGCGGATACCAAAGCAACTTACGAAGTTCTGAAGGCCCAAGTCGCCATGTACGACGAACTTGAGAACAATGCCAAATTTTTGGCAGAGTTCAGTGCACGAAAAAAGTTTGCCGATTTTGCCGGCTTTATTGCCTATAATAAAAAAGGAGAAGAGTGTTTTTCTTTTGGAAAACACAAAGGTAAGTTAGTTACCGAGGTATTGGAAAATGAACCAGGTTATTTTGGTTGGTTGCTTAATGCTGATTTTCCACTGTACACAAAAAAGGTTTTAACGGCTATTAAATTGAGAAGTTTTAATAATAAGCTAGGGTAGTTTCAAAGAATCTAATTATCTTAAAATCTAATAGTCTAGAAATGAAACTTATTTGCATAGGTAGAAATTACACTGAACATATTAAAGAGTTGGAAAACGAAAAGCCAACCGACCCAGTGGTTTTTTTAAAACCGGATACGGCAATCTTGTTAAAAAAACAGCCTTTTTTTATTCCAGATTTTTCTGAAGACGTACACTACGAGGTCGAGGTTTTGTTGAAAATCAATAGAATTGGAAAGCACATCGATAGAAAATTTGCCCATAAATATTATGATGAAATTGGTTTAGGCATAGATTTTACAGCGCGTGATTTACAAAGTCAATTAAAGGCAAAAGGACTTCCTTGGGAAAAAGCAAAATCTTTTGACGGTGCGGCCGTAATTGGTAAATGGATTGATAAAAAAATCATTAGCGATGTAAACAGCATTGAATTTTCTTTAAAAAAGAACGATAAAATTGTTCAAAATGGAAATACAAGCCACATGCTTTGGAAAATTGATGAATTAATAGAATATATTTCAAAATATTTTACTTTGAAGATAGGAGATATTATATTTACAGGAACACCAGCAGGAGTTGGCAAAGTAGTTGCTAATGATAAACTAAAAGGATATTTGGAAAACAATGAAATGTTTTCGATAACAGTTAAATAAATGGAATTAAACTACAAACTTTATAGGGTAAAAGAATTGGCAGACAACGACGAGGATTTTATAAAATCTTTGGCCGAAGCTTTTTTGGAAGAGGTTCCCGTTGATGCCGAACGATTAAAAAAAGCGGTGGCAGAAGAAGATTATTTCAATGCCTATCAAGCAGCCCATAAAATGAAACCGACTGTCGATTTATTTGAATTGGGGGTTTTGGACACTTTAATTGAGGTTCAAGACTGGGGTAAGTTTGAGAAACGTGATTTAGATATTTCTGCTGAATTGGATATTGTTATTTCTGCCGTAGAAAAAGCTGTTGCAGAAATAAAATCAGATTTTAACCTATAACGCCATGTTAGCCGAAATAATAACCATCGGCGACGAACTTCTCATAGGGCAAGTTATAGATACAAATTCTGCCTTCATTGCAAAACAACTCAACAAAATAGGGGTATCTATTTATCAAATCACGTCGGTTCAAGACGACAAGGATCATATTTTACAAGCCTTGAGGGATGCTGAAGGCCGTGTGGATATTGTTATTCTTACTGGCGGATTAGGGCCAACTAAAGACGATGTCACTAAAAAAACTATAGCGGAATATTTTGACGATACGTTGGTAAGGGACCAATCGGTTTTAGATAATATAGAGTCCATTTGGAAACAACACGTTAGAACCCAATTGCTTCAAGTAAACAAAGACCAGGCATTAATACCCTCAAAAGCTAAACCGCTGATGAATAGGTTAGGTACGGCTCCTGGTATGTGGATGGAAAAGGGTGATAAAGTATTCATTTCCCTTCCGGGTGTACCCTATGAAATGATGGCTTTAATTGAATTTGAAGTGCTTCCAAAACTTAAAGATAAATACCATCGCCCTTATATCCTTCACAGAACGCTTATGGTTTATGGGCTGGGTGAAAGCGCATTAGCGGAAAGAATTGAACCTTGGGAAGACGCGCTGCCCAAGCATATTAAATTGGCATATTTGCCAAGTTTGGGACAAATGCGTTTACGTTTATCAACCAAGGGATTTGATGAAGTTCAGCTGAAAAATGAGGTTCAGAAGCAGATTGACAAAGTCATTCCGTATTTAAAAGATGAATTTGCGGGTTTTGAAGATGAAGAAGGCTCCGTTGAAATCGTTATTGCTAAACAGCTCACGAAACTAGGAAAAACCTTGGCCATTGCCGAAAGTTGTACAGGCGGTGCCGTAGCCGAAAGATTTACAATAAACCCGGGTGCTTCTGCTTTTTTTAAAGGCGGTGTTGTTACGTATGCAACACAATCAAAAATTAATGTTTTGCACGTTTCAAAAACCATGATTGATGCCCATTCAGTGGTAAGCGCTCCGGTTGCGGAGTCTATGGCAGAAAATGCCCTTCAATTATTTCAATCAGATTATGCCATTGCTACCACAGGAAATGCTGGCCCAAAAAAAGGAGATTCCAAAGCGGAAGTTGGTACAGTTTTTATTGCCATTGCTACAAAAAGTGGGGTTTATTCCAAAGAATTTAACTTCGGAAATCTTCGCCTAAAAGTTATAAACAAGGCAGTGAATAAAGCCTTAGAAATGCTCCTAAAAGAAATTTTTAAAAATTGATAAAATTTAGGTTGGCATAATATAAAGAATTTGTATATTTGCACCTCGATTTTAAGAAACAAAGAATTTAAAGTTATATATAATGTCAAGAGTTTGTGAACTTACAGGGAAGAAGGCTATGGTTGGAAACAACGTGTCTCATGCATTAAACAGAACTAAACGGAAATTTAACGCGAATTTAGTGAAGAAACGTTTTTACATTCCAGAAGAAGACAGCTGGATAACTTTAAAGGTTTCTACATCTGCTTTAAAAACAATCAATAAAATTGGTATTTCTGCGGCAATTAAAGAAGCAAAATCTAAAGGGTTTTTAAAATAATAGCTGCATTTAATAAGTAATAAGACATGGCAAAGAAAGGTAATAGAATACAGGTAATATTAGAGTGCACAGAGCACAAGGAGTCTGGTCAACCAGGAACTTCCAGATACATTACTACAAAAAATAAAAAAAATACGCCAGGAAGAATGGAGATTAAAAAATTTAATCCTATCCTTAAACGTATGACAGTTCACAAAGAGATAAAATAGTAAGTCATGGCAAAGAAAGCAGTAGCATCATTACAAACAGGATCTAAAAGATTAACTAAGGCAATAAAAATGGTTAAGTCTCCAAAAACTGGGGCTTACATGTTTGTTGAGTCTATTATGAGTCCAGAACAAGTTAACGACTTTTTTAACAAAAATTAAAAGGGCATCGTTTCAAGATATTATAAGCTGCTTTCATTCAGAAAGCAGCTTTTTTTATTTTATATTTGAACGTTTTCTGCTATAAATGTAGAAAATTAATATTTGGTAAGGAAATTGAAAATGAGTTTTTGGGCGTTACCACAAGGGTCGGGCTTTCAACTGTATCTTTTTAAACTCCATTGCGAGAACGAAGGATGTGGCAATCTCCCAAAATTTAGTTCTCAATAATGGTAGTTTCATCAATTATAAAAGGGATTTAGTTTATCCTGAGCGAAGTCGAAGGGCTGCAATCCCTAACGCAAAAAAATAGTAAGAGTTTTAGCAACTCAACAACAAACAACGAACATTAAAAATGAGTCTTTTTAAAAAAATATTTTCCTCAGAAAAAAAGGAAACGTTAGATAAAGGATTGGAAAAATCAAAAACCAGTTTTTTCGGGAAGCTGAGTAAGGCTGTGGCCGGAAAATCAAAAGTTGATGATGAGGTTTTAGATAACTTGGAAGAAGTATTGGTAACGAGCGATGTTGGCGTAAAGACCACCTTGAAGGTTATTGAACGCATTGAAGAACGCGTTGCTAAGGATAAATATTTGGGAACTGACGAACTCAACCAAATCCTTCGTGAAGAGATTGCAGCATTATTGAGTGAAACCAATTCTGGAGAGGAAAGTGATTTTAAGATTCCAGATTTGCCAAATCTAGAAAACGGAAACAAAACGCCTTACGTCCTTATGGTAGTTGGGGTAAACGGTGTTGGAAAAACTACAACCATTGGTAAGTTGGCCTACCAATTTAAAAAGAAAGGCTTAAAGGTCATACTTGGTGCGGCCGATACGTTTAGAGCTGCTGCTATAGACCAGCTTCAAGTTTGGGCGGATAGGGTAGATGTGCCCATGGTTCGCCAAAATATGGGTAGCGACCCCGCATCTGTGGCTTTCGATGCGCTCCAATCTGGAGTTAACCAAAATGCCGATGTCATTATCATAGATACTGCAGGGCGACTACATAACAAGGTAAACTTAATGAATGAGCTGACGAAAGTTAAACGCGTGATGCAAAAGGTTGTTCCAGATGCTCCCCATGATGTCTTATTGATATTGGATGGTTCTACAGGGCAAAACGCATTCGAGCAGGCAAAGCAATTCACTGCAGCGACTGAGGTAACTTCTTTGGCTGTAACCAAATTGGATGGAACCGCTAAAGGTGGTGTGGTTATTGGCATTTCAGACCAATTCCAGATTCCAGTAAAATACATTGGTGTTGGTGAGGGTATTGAGGATTTGCAAGTGTTCAATAAGTTTGAGTTTGTCGATTCGTTTTTTAAATAAACTCCTTAATCATTTCAATTCGACTTTAGTAAGTTGATTTAAAATTCCATTATCATTGCGTACCTTTGCGCCCTGATTTATAAGAACATATATGCGCACAAAATCAATTAAAAAAAATAAGATTAATGTCGTTACGCTGGGCTGTAGTAAAAATGTTTACGACAGCGAAGTGTTGATGGGGCAGTTGAAAGCTAGCGGAAAAGATGTGGTGCATGAGCAAGAGGGTAATATTGTGGTTATCAATACTTGTGGATTCATCAATAATGCCAAGGAAGAGAGTGTCAATACCATTTTGGAATATGTTCAAAAAAAGGAAGAGGGTGATGTTGATAAGGTTTTTGTAACAGGTTGTTTAAGTGAGCGATACAAACCTGATTTGATAAAGGAAATCCCGAACGTGGATGAATATTTTGGCACTACCGAATTACCAGCTTTGCTAAAAGCCCTTGGTGCTGACTACAAACATGAACTCATCGGTGAGCGCTTAACAACCACTCCAAAAAACTATGCTTATTTGAAGATAGCGGAAGGTTGCGACAGGCCGTGTTCGTTTTGCGCCATTCCCATAATGCGCGGAAAGCATAGAAGCACACCAATTGAAGAGGTTGTTGTTGAAGCTGAAAAATTGGCGGCCAATGGCGTTAAGGAACTTATTTTAATTGCGCAGGATTTAACCTATTACGGACTCGATTTATATAAAAAACGAAATTTGGCAGAATTGCTTGAAGCCTTGGTTAAAGTTGAAGGCGTAGAGTGGATTCGTTTGCACTATGCTTTTCCGACGGGGTTTCCAACCGATGTGTTGGATGTGATGAACCGCGAGCCGAAAATTTGTAATTATTTAGATATTCCATTGCAGCATATTTCAGATGATATTTTAAAAAGTATGCGTCGCGGTACAACAAAGGAAAAGACCACCAATCTTATAGAAGAATTTAGAGCAAAAGTCCCCGAAATGACCATTCGGACTACATTGATTGTGGGTTACCCCGGGGAGACTGAAGCACATTTTCAAGAGTTGAAACAGTGGGTTAAAGACATGCGTTTTGAGCGTTTAGGCTGCTTTACCTATAGTCATGAAGAAAACACCCATGCCTATAATTTAGAAGACAATGTGCCAGAGCAAGTAAAGATTGACCGCGCCAACCAAATCATGGAAATTCAATCGCAGATTTCTTGGGAATTAAACCAACAAAAAATAGGTCAGGAATTCAAGGTGGTTATTGATAGAAAAGAGGGTAATTATTTTATTGGGCGTACCGAATTTGATTCTCCAGATGTAGATAACGAGGTGCTTATAGATGCCGCCAAAACCTATTTAAAAACAGGTGAGTTTACCACCGTTAAAATTATTGAAGCCGAAGACTTTGACCTATATGCTGAGGCTTTATAGCCTATATGTGCATAAATTATAGATTGTTATTTGTAAAGAAAATAGCATTAGCCATAAACAGTTTGCCATTTTCCCAAAAACTTCTGAATAGTACATCATCAATCATATATATAACGCTGCCTTTGTCTAGTTTTTCTTCTCCGAAAACCAATGAGGATTCTAATGATTTCAATAATTTACTCCCGGTAAATCCTGAAACAACTTTCGGTTGGTTGATATAGGCAACATTGTAATTTTTGCCTCCCAAAAGGTTGTAGTTTTCATTGCCTAATTTTAATGTAAAATAGGTGTCAGAATAACCAAAAGCTAAAGGATGAGTTTGATCAACCTCTGTTTTCAAAATTGAACCAGATATTGAGTAGCTTATATTTTCTCTTTCGCGGTTTGAATAAGGAATTAAATTTGTAGTAGAGTCCTTTTCCTTTTTTATTTCCTTTTCAGATTTTTTTGGTTTTAATGCAAATCCCTTTTCATTTGCAAAAACTTTAATAGCTCCTTTAATTGCGATAACTTTTCCTCCTCCTTTTATCCAAGAATGTAACTTTTTTATACAATCTTCATTAAAAATGCTTTTATAATTGCCGCTGGGTAGGATGACTATATTGTATTTTTCTAAATCAAACTGATTAAAATTTGATGCTAGTACTGATGTTACCGGATAATTTAATTCCTTTTCAAAAAAATGCCAGAATGCACCATAATTTAGGGACTCTAATTTATTTCCAGAGAGAATGGCTATTTTGGGTGTTTTCACCAATTTAATACTTGGTGAACCAAGGTCGGGCCCATTAATATTAAAACCAGATAGAACAGGAGTTATTTTCCGTTCACATGTATTGGCCGTGTTTAAAATATGATCGTCAAAATTTTCAAACTTTTTATTATCTCCTCTAAGCATAAGAAGTGATCCTCTACTAAACATTTCACCTTCTATTTTGATAGGCTTTTCGGTAAATCTTACTTTGATTTTTTGTTTAATTAGTGATGCTAAAAATTTAGCGTCTTCAAGATGTTTCCAATTTAGAATGTAACCAACAGCCGATTTGTTAATTTCATTATTTATTTTTTTTGAAGTATTTGTATGAGAATGTACTTGTTTTGTGCTTGCAATAGTTTTTAAACCATAAGCGTAAGGTATACTCCAAGCTGTGATATCATAAGTTAAACTATCTGATAGCTTTGCTTTTGGCTCAAATAATACCTTAATTATTTTGCCTTTTGGTTGGTTTGTTGAAACAACCAAATCTCTTTCAGTAGTGCTTACTGTTCCATTTGAAGCTTCAAAATAGTTATAGCCACGTACTTTTTTTTCAGAACAACTGCCATATTTTATCTCATGTATATCAAGTAATTTTTTTAATGATTTAATTTTATCTTCATTTCCTTGTAAAACATAGCTTTTATATTTTAAGTCTGGGGTATCAAAGAATTTTTTAAATCCCATGTTCAATTTTTTAGCATGTTTTGAAGCCATTTCAATTGTGGATAAACCTGTGGTGGTATGATGTAGAATACGGTCAGTCAAGGTTAATATTGACCCATCGGGTTGAGCAATGCCTAAGCCACTTCGTCCGTGTCCGGGCTGTTCATAGGTCATTCCAATAGCGCCTAAATAAGTAGGATATGTATCTCCATAACTTGGGTAAAAGAGATCAAATTTTTCACCAGTATAATAAAGCCAACCTTCTTTGTCAAAATATTTAGAATGATTTTTGCCAATTTCTGTTTGGAAATTTCGTTGCCAATCTGTTACTATCTCATGATAAGGTTCTGCCGCAGGTGCAAAATAATAATTGTTACTAGTTTTTTCATGAAAATCTACATGGATGTGCGGTAGCCATTTGTTGTAAACTTTCAAACGACACTGTGTTTCAACTTGCGTAGCCCAAGCCCAATCTCGATTTAAATCAATGAAATAATGATTAGACCGGCCACTAGGCCAAGGTTCAATGTGCTCATTGGCTTGAGGGTTGGTGTTATAGGGTCTTCTTGCAATTGAATTATACCAATTTACATATCTGTCCCGTCCATCTGGGTTTAAACACGGATCTATAATAACAACTGTATTTTTAAGCCAGTCTTGTTTGTCCTTCAATAGGATGTATATGGTTTTCATAGATGCTTCAGAACTAGAAGCCTCATTGCCATGAACATTATAACTTAGCCATATAATTGAAATACCGTTATCTGTAGCGTCACCATCAATGATTCCGGCGTTTTGCAGGTTATTTTTCCTAATATCTTCAAGACTTTTAATGTTTTTTTCAGAGCTTAAGTAAACCACATACAAAGGTCTGTTTTCGTAAGTACCCCCATATTGTTTCAATTTAATTCGTTCGGGAAATTGAGCCGCCAAATATTTGTAATAATCTACAATTTGATGATGTCTTGTAAATGTTGTTCCAAGTTCGTAGCCTAAAAACTCCGATGGCGATTGTATATTTTGGGAATAGGTTTTTTGAAAAAACAAAATAAAAATTAATATAAGTAGATGATACCTTTTTGTCATTTTCTTGATGTATGCTTGATTATTATAGGATAAGGTACGAAAAACAAACTTAGCTTGAATGTTATTTTGAACAATCCTTTTTTACTATTTTTATTGATTTGAAAATATAAAAATTGGATTCATTTTTAGAATTTTTACAACAATCTACCGAAAAGCCCATAGACGTTTTAAGTATAATAAATACAGGAACTAATTATGTGGCTATTAATCTATCAGAAGCCAATAGTTATTTGAGTACTGTTGATGTATCTTCTTCTGAAAAATTTAGCCAATATATTGAATCTTATCTTAAAACTAACAATGCTAATGTCGCTTATGGCGGCTATTTGGAAAAAAGAAATATTTATAAGCGGAGCTTTCATTTTAACCAGCTGGATATAAAAAAGGAACGAAATATTCACTTAGGCTTGGATTTATGGTGTTCTATAGGGACCAAAGTTCTGGCAGCGCTGGATGGCGAAGTTCATAGTTTTAAAAATAACAAAAACTACGGTGATTATGGGCCTACCATCATTTTAAAGCACCAAATAAGAGGCGAGGTATTTTATACTCTTTATGGACATTTAAGTTTGGAGTCTATATCAGCATTACAAATAGGGAAAACATTTGAACAAGGGGATTTTTTGGGAACGTTAGGAGATGCCAAAATTAATGGTGACTACCCACCGCATTTGCATTTTCAGATTATCAAAGATATGCAAGGTTTTATGGGTGATTACCCAGGCGTTTGCAGCCAAACCGATTTAGAATTTTATAAAGCCAATTGCCCGAACCCTAATTTACTGTTGAAGTTGTAGTTTTTTTAAGAGGTTAGTTAAACAGTTCGAATATGATGCGTGCAGCACTTTATTCAATAATTTTCTTTGTTTATTTATTTTCAATTTTACTATTTCTTTTCTTTCTATTGCTAACCGAGGCATGCACTATGTTTTTTGTTGTACTTTCGTTATTTACTCTTCGCTATTTTTGAGTCAATTATATCCAATAGTTTTTCAGACAGGGCTTTCATTTTCTTGTACTCACCAATAACTAGGTTATTGTTAAATTTAGACAGTACAAAACCATTTTTAAATGTTTGGTTTTTCAATAGTAATTCGATTTTTTCTTTTGAAAGTTCTGTTCTATCTCCTTGAGTTCCATTCGACACTTGATGTGTATAATTTGAAATATCTGATTCAAGGTCTGCTGCACTGAAGTAAATAGGGAACATGTAATTTTCGAAATCTTTATACATATGACTTTCTATGAATTCTATTTCCTTGTAAACTAGCTCTATATTAAGCAATATATCTTTTATGGAGTCATTAGAAATAATGGCAAAATTTCCAGAGTTTATTAATTCTTGATAAGTGTTATCATTCTTCTTAAAAGGAGACCAAATCTGAACATTTAAGTTGTGAAAATTAAATTCATCGAGAGTAGGCTCTTTTTTATTATTAAACATTTGAATGATATTTTCCGCAGAATTAATCGATGTCTTTCTCAGATTAGTATAATTTTCAAGTTCAATTATTGTAAGTTTCATATCAGATTTAATACCCGAAAGATATTTTAGTTCCTGATTTTTGAGTTTTCTTGCTTCATTCCAATTATTAATACTTAATGCAATTAAAATTCCAACGACAACGAGTACTATTTCACCAATTGCATATTTCAAATACTTTCTAGTTTTTCCTTCTAAAAGTAAATTTTGTCTAATTTTTCTAAAGAATTTTATCATTGGTTAACGGTTTGTCATAATGAAGCACAACTTTAAGGTTAATTATTTATATCGATAGTTAACCTAATGTAGTCGAAATTTTTTATTAAGACAACTTCAAAATCAAAAGTTCCTCTACAAAACCGATTTTAAAGCAGAAAACAAAGCAAGCTTTAATTCATCAGGAAAAGCATTGTTGACTGCATGTTTTTGGTTGATTTCCAGTTCTATCCCCAAATAATTGTTTTGGGACTGTTTGCGCAAATGGGTTGTAAACCCATCGGCTTTTCCCAAATATGGATAGTTATAGCGCACTTTTAAATTCGGGGCTTTCCTTAAAATGTCTTCTTTGAAAAACTTGCAAAATGCTTTTTCGCTATTTCGGCACGAATCAAATAACAAACCAATATCGCAATGCCGTTCAATACCGTTAAGATTGGGCGTGAATGAGTGAATTGAAATATGCAAAACGGTTTCGTTTTGATTAACCCAATTCATTATTGTGTTTTCCACCGCGGTTCGGTACGGTAAATAATATGTATCTATAAGCTGCTCTTTTTCTGCCTTTGAAAGGGACTTGGTGAATTCTGAAAATAACTCGGGGTGATGCAGCGAACGGTTTAATTCAATGAACAATCGGCTAGTTTCCGAATATAACGCATAATCGGCCAAAGGTTTTAAGAATTGAAACAAATCAAGCGCGCCCAAATCATAGCCTCGATGCGAGTTTAAAACGGCTTCTTGACCTTCAAAATATGTTTTAAAATCTTCGGGAGTAATATTTCCTCCATGCTCACAGGTTAAAACGAGTTTCACGGGGTGAATATTTTATTTTCTTGCAGGCATTGTGCCAATTCAAAATAGACTTTTTTAAGGTTGGGTTCTGAAAGGTCACCAGCTAAGGTATCCAATATTCGTGTAGATAAAGTGCCATGGTTTAAAATGGTTTCAATGGCTTGATGATGTACGTCATTAATATTCGGTTTAACCAAATTATAAAGGTGTTTCCAAATGTTTTGGACGTTACATGCTTCGTTAATTCCGAATAGCTTCAAATACTCCAAATTTGAGACAATCGCATGTTCACCGCATCTGATACAGGAATTCAAAATATCGAAAAGAGGCGCTACTTCAAATATTTTTTGACGTTCCAAGGGGGATAATTTTTCAGAAACCAAAAGCTTTAAAACTTCAATAATGAAGGCGCAAATAGAAATGTCTGCCTTGGGGGACTCCTGAATATCCGCCAACCGTATTTCAATGGCATTTCTATCAAATCGAGCAATGGCACCACGGGAATTCAAGAAATAATGGTCTAGAATATGTGCGGTATCATGGGGTTTTATAGCCTTATTGATTGGATTGAAAATAACATTTTCGTATTCTTTTTTAGAAAATACATTTTCAGGAATAACCTGACCGGTCATTTCTGGGATTTTCTTTTGATTGGTTTTGTAATATTCCAATCGGGTATCTTTAAACCCTGTATTTTGTCCTTCCAAAATTGGCGAACTAGCGCACAATGCAGGAATTAAGGGTAAAACAACTCGAATGGCGGCGTGCAGTTTTTCAAATTCAGCATCATCATAAAAAGGTAAATTGATGTGGGTGCTTTGTACATTGCTCCAGCCATGACCTTTACAGTTAAAAATACGATTATAAAGAGCATAAACCTCGCTGTAGCTATGCTGCCATAACGTGGTTTCAGTTAATGGATCCATCAAAGGATGTGCTGCTGTTGGTAAAAGCATACCGTTTTCAGAATCCAATAAACTGTTGATTTCCAGAATATTTTTATGGAATTGCCCAGGAAGCGTCTTGAGGTTTTTTGCGGGCCCATTGGTTTTTAATTCCACAACATGGGCAACCAATTCATTGCTCCAAGCAACAGGGCCATTATCAACGTCTGAGGTTAATTCACCATTTTTCAAAGTAAGCAGTTGGTCTACAACGGGCATGATTTTTAAATTGGAACGACCTACAACCATATATTCCAGTTCAATACCAAAAACCTCAAATAAATGATATTTCTTGCCCATGTTAATCCAGTCTAGATTTTAATGCCATTAATATTTCAGAATAAACCAAATCGCCATAAAACCGATCTTCAACACCAAAATCGATATTGGGGTTATCATTTATTTCAATCACCATGGGTTTGCTGTCAACAACTTTTATATCAATACCAAATAGTCCTTTACCCATTAGTTTTGCTGATTTAATGGCCATTTTTATAACTTTTTTTGGCACTTCTTCAATTGGTAAACAATCGGCGTCACCATCCTGGTCATTTTTGTTTTTTGCTTTCCAATTATAAATTTGCCAATGCCCTTTGGCCATGTAATATTTACAGGCGTAAAAGGGCTTGCCATCTATAATACCAATGCGCCAATCGTAATCGGACGGGCAGAATTCTTGGGCAATAATTAAATCGGATTCCTTGAGCATGCTACTGGCAAGTGAACTGAATTCTTCAGTAGTTTTGGCCTTTTTCACCCCAAATGAAAATGTAGAATCAGGAGCTTTAAGCACACATGGTAGGCCTGTATGTTTCAAAACCTCATTAAGATTGTCTTTGTGCACAATGATGGTCTTTGGGGTATCTATATTGGCGTTTTCCAAGGCTTCGGCCATATAAACCTTATTGCAGCATTTTAAAATGGCATCGGCGTAATCAACTACAGCAATGCCTTCTTGCTGTGCCTTTCGGGCAAAGGCGTAAGCTTCGTTGTTTACTTCGGTGCTTTGCCTGATGAAAAGCGCATCAAAGGAGGATAGACGCGTTAAATCCTTGGGTTCAATAATTTCGGCGTAAATGTTCATCTTTTCCGCTACCTCAACAAACTTTTTTAATGCCTTTGGGTTACTTGGTGGTGCAGGGTCGTTAGGATTGACCAAAATAGCCAAATCAAAATCGCTGGTTATTAATTTTGGTTTGTCGTAGCGTTTTTTAGAAAAGTACTGATTGGCAAACAGATGCACACTTTCCAAATGCTCATTCGGGATTTCGCTTTCTGAAATGACCTTAACACTGTGAATGTTCCACTTGGTGGTGTAATTAAATTTCACCCTAAAAAATGGCACTTGGAAATGTCTATAAAATAAGTTGCTAAGCTCTTTATACTTCTGGGCCACATTTTGTCCGAAGTAAATGCTCAAAGTAAACTCGCGGGATTTTATGTTTTTTAAACTTTGCTGAATGATATCGTCAAATTCATCCGAAACAATTCTTACTAGTTTTAAGTTTTTTAGATCAACAATATTTTTTACCGTTGGAATAGGCAAATGCCCACGCGCCTCGGCCAAAAGCGATACATAATAGCCTTTGGATTGGTAGTTGTAATCTTTACATAGATTGAAAATCCGAGCTTTTTTGAGCAACGAAAATTTGGGGTTTGTTAAGTAATCTTGAGAAGAAATAACGGTAATATGTTCAATCGAAAAATTCCACTTTTCAGGTTGATTGACAACAATATATTTTTGCATTAACGTAGCATTCAGCAATATAAATTTTAAACAAAATTAGTGTTTTTTTGAATTGAAAATATTTTTTTTAGAATGTTTAGTTATGTTTTCAATAAATTAAAACTTACTCTTTTTCAAGACTTTAACTTTTGTTAGAAACTAAAACTTCAATAATAATTCACCTCGGTAACCTTTGTTACGCACTCACCCGATTTAGTGATATAATTTTGCGCCAAATAAATAAAATATTACATGCGAAATATATATTACTTAATTACTTTATCGTTTTTGTTTTGGTCATTTGGTCTTGAGGCACAGAATGTGGTTACCATATCCAAAACCAAGGCATTAACGAAAGTATCAGAACATAACGTGTCCTTAAAGATTTCTGCAGAAGAATTCAAACAGGCCAGAGCAGATTACCGTCAAACCAATGCGGTTTTCCTGCCAAATATTACAGCCAGCCATACCGGAATGGCCACTACAAACCCATTAATGGCGTTTGGCTCAAAAGTGAACCAGGAAATTTTAACAGCCAGCGATTTTGATCCAGTATTGTTAAACGACCCGTCCCAGATTGAAAATTTTGAAACCAAGCTGGAAATTCAACAACCATTGCTCAATTTTGACGGTTTTTATCACCGTAAGGCGGCAAAATCAAAAATGGACGCTATGTCTTTGCAAACACAACGCACTGCTGAGTATCTGGAATTTGAAGTAGATAAAGCTTATATGCAATTGCAGTTAGCCTATAAAGGTGTTGCTGTTTTAGAAAAAGCTTTGGAAGCTGCCAACGCCAACAAAAAACTGGCGGACAACAGTTTTAATCAAGGTTATTTACAACGCTCCGATATTTTAAACGTGGAGGTTCGGGTAACCGAAGTGCAAAACCAGTTGCAAATGGCCAAGAGTAATGTGCTGAATGCTTCCAATTATCTGTCTTTTTTAATGAATGATGAAACCGAAGCCGTTTACAAACCAATAGATAGTTTAAGGGTATTGTCGCCAACCATTGAAATGGCCATGATTTCAGAAAATCGCTCGGATATTAAAGCTATGGCAATGGCAACCGATGCCTATAAAGCCATGAGCCAATCTGATAAAATGGCGTTTTTACCTCGATTGAATGCCTTTGGAAATTACTTTTTATATGACGATGAAATTTTCCAGGGTAATAGCAACGGCTACATGTTCGGGGCGCAGTTATCTTGGGATATTTTTCAGGGTTCAAAGCGATTTGGAAAAGCCCAAAAAAGTAGAGCTGAATTCGAAAAATCGAAATTAGAATACGAGCAATATGTTTCTAAAAGCAATTTAGAATTCAACAAAGCCAAACGTATGTTTACCGATGCGGAAAACAAGTTAAACTTAAACACTTTGGCATTGGCGCAATCTGAAGAATCATTGCGAATTAGAACAAATCGATTTAAAGAGGGGTTGGAAAAAACATCCGATTTATTAATGGCAGAAACGCAATATGCACAAAAACAATTGGAATACTACCAAACCATATTTGAGTACAACTATGCATTAGCCTACTTGCAATTTTTGACGAAATAATGGATATAGTTAACAGTTCACAGTTTCAGTATTCAACTAAAACCGAAAAGATAAATCGAATGAAATTACAGTTTAGAAATAAAAATATAAAGATGAAAATAATAAATACAGTGGCAGCACTAACACTAACCCTATTGATGGCAAGCTGCGGAAAGGAAGATAAAAAAGTTGTTGCCGATAATGCTCCAGCAATACCGGTAACGGTTGCTCAAGTTACGGCCAATGGAAGTAATGTATTTTTAAGTGCAAGCGGAAAAGTGCAAGCCACAAATAGTGCCGATTTAAGCACCAGAATGATGGGTTTTGTAAATAAAGTACACGTTAATGTTGGTGATAAAGTAAAAAAAGGACAATTGCTTATTTCCATTAACAATGCAGATTTACAGGCTAAAAAAGCACAGGTTAATGCCAGCATTACTGAGGCAACCGCCGCTTTTAACAATGCCGAAAAAGATTATAACCGTTTTAAAAGTCTATTTGCCAATAACAGTGCTTCACAAAAGGAAATGGACGATATGACTGCGCATTTTGAAATGGCAAAAGCCCGTTTAAATGGAGCCAAAGAAATGGAGAATGAAGTAAACGCACAGTTTGCCTATTCTAACCTTAGAGCGCCATTTGATGGTGTGGTTACTTTAAAAACGGTTAAAGAAGGTGATATGGCAAACCCAGGACAGCCTTTAATTTCTGTAGAGTCTCCAGGGACTTTTGAAGTAGTGGCTATGGTACCTGAAACCGAAATTTCCAAAATTAAGAATGGCACTGTAGTAGATGTTTTGGTAAAATCTATTGATGGAACACTTAAAGGGAAAGTAACTGAGGTTAGTGCCTCAGCAAAGCATACAGGTGGGCAATATTTGGTTAAAATAGTGCTGGATGCTACCGAAGCGAACATTCTTTCGGGAATGTTTGCAACGGTGCAGTTTCCAGTTGAAAAGCAAACTAAAGCCCAAGTTGTTTTGGTGCCGTTAGACGCCATTGTAACCAACGGACAACTAACCGGAATTTATACGGTTAGCCAAAGCAATACGGCTATTTTACGTTGGGTGCGCTTAGGAAGTACTTTTGGGAATCAAGTTGAAGTGTTGTCTGGTTTAAGTGCAGATGAAGGCTACATTGTTTCGGCCGAAGGAAGATTGTTCAATGGCGCAAAGGTGAGTGTGCAGTAAGCTGTCTCAGCTATTAGTAAGATTATTGTTTAGTATTAATTAAAAATAACCCAATAAATTTTTCCCTCAGGGGAAATAAAACGGGAATATATATTATGGAAAAAGGATTCGCAGGACGCATAGCCAATTTCTTCATCAATTCAAAGTTGACCATTTTGTTGATGATAGCATTAATGATTATTGGCGTTTACAGTTCCACATTAATTCCAAGAGAGGAAGAGCCTCAAATAATTGTTCCGATGGCCGACGTTATGGTTGGCTATCCTGGAGCTGGCCCGAAGGAAGTTGAGAACAGGGTTGTAAAACCTTTGGAAAAAATCATTTCAAACATTAATGGTGTTGAGCATATCCATGCAATGGCCATGAACGGTCAAGCCATGATTATTGTTCAGTTTTATGTTGGTGAAGACACTGAGCGCTCCTATGTAAAGCTCTATGATGAGTTGATGAAACATAGAGATATGTTTATAAATGGCATCTATGAGCCCATGGTTAAAACACGTTCTATTGACGATGTACCCATGCTTGGTGTAACGCTTTGGAGTGAAGCATACAATGATTATGAGCTGCGTCAAATAGGAGAGGAACTTTCATCAGATATTAAAAAGATAAAGGATGTTTCCATAACCAAAGTAATTGGAGGAAGAAACCGTCAGCTAAAGGTTATTTTGGATAAAGGCAAAATGGCAGAGCTTAATGTAGATCCGTTGAGT
The DNA here is from genome assembly GCF_041287255.1 of Tamlana flava. Classification (NCBI taxonomy): domain Bacteria; kingdom Pseudomonadati; phylum Bacteroidota; class Flavobacteriia; order Flavobacteriales; family Flavobacteriaceae; genus Tamlana; species Tamlana flava. Next base: position 630,009 of record NZ_JBGGTX010000001.1, on the reverse strand, counting down.
ATTATGCAAATGGTTCAAGCCAATAATGGTAGTGCTCAATCTGGTCATTTCAATGCTAACGATACCGAATATCTTTTAACAACCGGTAAATTTTTAAGCAGTGCAGATGATGTTAAAAACTTAGTTATTGGCACGTCGCAAAATATGCCTGTTTACCTAAAACAAGTTGCGGAAATAAAAGATGGTCCTGAATCGCCAGCTAACTATGTTAGTTTTGGTTATGGAAGCACAACGGAAGAAGGTGTTATTCACCAATCGGAATATCCTGCAGTCACCATTTCTATTTCAAAAGTAAAAGGTGCAGATGCGATGAAGATTTCAGAGAAAATCTTAGACCAAGTTGAGGATTTAAAGAAAACTTTGATTCCAGATGATGTTCATGTAGAAATTACCAGAAACTATGGTGAAACCGCATCGCATAAAGTATCAGAATTGTTATTGCACTTGGGGGTTGCCATTTTAGCGGTTACGGTTTTGGTTATGTTGGCTATGGGCTGGAGAGGCGGATTAGTGGTGTTCTTTTCGGTGCCATTAACCTTTGCGCTTACACTGTTTAGTTATTATATGTTAGGTTACACGCTTAACAGGATTACATTGTTCGCTTTAGTATTTGTTGTTGGTATTGTGGTAGATGATAGTATCATTATTGCTGAAAATATGCACAGGCATTTCCATATGAAGAAGTTGCCATTCAAACAAGCGGCTATTTTCGCCATCAATGAGGTAGGTAACCCAACCATTTTGGCAACGTTTACAGTTATTGCAGCAATTTTACCCATGGCGTTTGTGTCTGGGATGATGGGACCATATATGAGTCCGATGCCCATTGGAGCGTCTATTGCTATGATGCTATCGTTATTTGTGGCCTTAACGGTTACGCCATACTTAGGGTTTCATTTGCTTAAAGTGAAAGATAAAGAAGAGCATAAAGAGGAACAAGGTTTAGAGACCAGTAAAATTTATAAAATCTACAAAAAGGTTGAAGAACCATTGTTGGAAAGTAAATCCAAAAGATGGTCTATGATGGGAATAACTGTGGTTTTATTGCTGTTTTCTGTGATGGCATTCTTTACCAAATGGGTGGCTGTAAAAATGCTTCCTTTTGATAACAAGAATGAAGTTCAAATTGTTATTGATATGCCAGAAGGCACAACTTTAGAGCGTACAGGAGCCGTGGCAAAAGATATTGCCCAATATTTAAAATCGGTTCCAGAAGTGGTTAATTACCAAAGTTATGTGGGGTCTTCGGCACCAATTACATTCAACGGTTTGGTACGTCATTACGATTTACGAGGAGCGAGCAATACAGCTGATATTCAAGTAAATTTATTGCACAAAGCCGAAAGGGATGCGCAAAGTCATGATGTTGCAAAACGTATTAGACCTGAAATCCAGAAAATTGCCCAAAAGTACAATGCCAATGTAAAAATTGTTGAGGTACCGCCTGGACCTCCGGTGCTATCAACCATAGTAGCCGAAGTTTATGGGCCTGATTATGACGGACAAATAAAAGTGGCGCAACAAGTTGAGCAAATTCTTCAAAAAACCGATGATGTGGTGGATATCGATTGGATGGTTGAAGCACCACAAACGGAATACAAAATTGAGGCAGATAAGGAAAAAGCCATGTTAAATGGTGTGGTTCCACAACGAATAGTTGGAAACCTCACATACTTGATGGGCGAGCATTCTATTGGTAATCTGTATGACGAAAAATCCAATGACGCCGTTAGTATTGTCATGAAATTGGATGATGCCGATAAAACATCATTACAAGAGGTTACCAATCTTAAAATTAAAGGCCAAAGAGGAATGGTTCCTGTAAGCGATTTGGTAAAAATAAAACATGACACGTTGCAGAAAACCATTTTTAGAAAAGACCAAAAGCAAGTGGTTTATGTGTTGGCCGATATGGCAGGAGGGTTGGAAAGTCCGGCATACGCTATTTTGGGAATGGAAGAAAAGTTGAAACAAATTAAACTTCCTAAAGGCTATAATATTAATGAACTGTACATGAACCAGCCCGATAATGAAGACGATTATACCGTAAAATGGGATGGTGAATGGCAAATTACCCTTGAGGTCTTTAGAGACTTAGGTGCGGCATTTATGGTGGTTATCATCATTATTTATATGCTGATTGTTGGCTGGTTCCAAAATTTTAGAACACCAATAGTGATGATGGTTGCCATTCCATTGTCGTTAATAGGCATTGTATTTGGCCACTGGTTGTTGGGGGCCTTCTTTACCGCCACCTCATTTATAGGTATGATTGCCTTGGCTGGTGTTATGGTGCGGAATTCGGTGCTGTTAATCGACTTTATTGAAATTCGTTTAAACGAAGGCGTGCCTATGAAACAAGCAATTATAGAAGCGGGAGCCGTAAGAACAACGCCAATTTTGTTAACAACGGGTGCTGTGGTTATTGGAGCTGTCATTATCTTATTTGATCCCATTTTCCAAGGGTTGGCTATTTCATTGGTGTTTGGTGCCATTGTTTCAACATTGCTTACACTGTTAGTTATTCCATTAATTTATTACATAACGGAAAAGAAAAATTGGGAAAAGAACACCATTGAATCTGATGACGCAGACATTGAATAATACTTGACTATGATAACATTAAAAATTTAGAAAATGAAACTCATACTTATAACTGCAATAGAAGAATTTGAAAAAGATGTCAAGAAAATTTTAAGCCATTCGGGCGTCAAGTCTTTTTCATATCAAGAGGTAAAAGGCCATAAAAATGATAGCGATGGCACCATAGATAATTGGTTTGCATCTGGCCATAACGAATTTAATTCGTTGCTATTTACTGTATTTGTTGCGTGCGAATGCGTTGAAGACATTTACAAACGTGTTGAAAAATTTAATGCCAAGCAAGAAAGCTTATCTAAAATTCACTTGGCAACATTAGAAATATCTAAATCCATTTAAGAGAACATTATTATTATGAAAAACAGAATAGTACGCGGTATAGCAGGAACATTTATTTTAATAAGCCTTTTGTTGGCTATTTATGTAAACATCAATTGGCTTTGGTTTACAGCTTTTGTGGGGGCGAATTTATTGCAGTCTTCATTAACAAAATGGTGCCTTATGGATACCATTTTAGAGAAGGTTTTTAAGGTAAAGGATTAGTTGTGTTTTGGGATTTTGTTTAACCACAAGATTTGGTTTTAGGTTAGTTATTTTAGTTAAACATTATTATTAGGAATTTTGGGTGGATTCGATTATAATTGAATCCACCTTAATTGTTTATATTCACGGAGGTTAGTTAAGATTTTTCACAATCAGGTGAAAATTAATAATTACCCATTTATTATTCAGATGGCACAAGTCTTATTAGTCGGGCAGGTTCATCTGTTAGTAGATATAGGTAGCCATCTGGCCCAGTTCGTACATCACGAATTCGCCCCAAACCTTTTAAGATGATTTCTTCTTGAACCACCTTGCCATTCACAACTCTTATACGATGTAATTCCTGTGCTCTAAGGCTTCCCGCGAAAAAATCGTTTTTCCATTTTGAAAATTTTGAACCTTTGTATTGCGTTAAACCGCAAGGCGCTATAGAGGGCGTCCATTGCAATAATGGCTGCTCCATGCCTTCCTTTTCAGTTATTGAAGTTATTGGTTGGCCGTTATAATTTATACCGTGCGTGATGATAGGCCAACCATAATTCCTCCCTTCTAGAATAAGATTAAACTCATCGCCACCGCGCGCACCATGTTCCGTAGCATATATATTATGCTTTTCGTCTACCACGAGCCCCTGCGGATTTCTATGTCCATAGCTCCAAATGCCTTTTGGTACATCGGGATTTTTTATAAATGGGTTGTCCGCAGGAATTCTTCCATCATCATATAGCCTAAAAATTTTCCCGTTCGGAAGTGTTAAGTCTTGTGCCTGCCCCATGGCACCTCTTTCACCAATAACGAAATAAATATATCCTTTATCAAATGCTATGCGTGTACCATAGTGCGCCCCAGACCGCATATAGAATTTTGGGTCGGCTTTATAAATCCATTCTTGGTCTACCCATTTATGATTTTTTATCCTACCTCGAACAATAGCGGTTTGAGATTTTGACCTACCATTTTCATCACGCCAACCATCGGCAAATGCCAGATAAATCCAACCATTTTTTTTATAATTGGGGTGAAGTGCTATGTCCATCATACCACCTTCTGGACCATCAAAAATTACATTGGGGGTATTATCGATGGGATTAGGATTTAAGGTATTGTCAGAATTAACAATGTGAATTGGTCCAAGACGTTCTGTCACTAATTTTCTGCCATCAGGAAGAAATGCCAAGGACCAAGGTGTTCTGAAACCTGTTGTAAGGACTTCAACTTTATACGAATGGTATTGCGTTTTAACAACATTCTCCAATTGGTCGTTTGGAATTGACTCGCTTGAATCCCTAGATTCCAATTCACGAATATAAACTACAATACCTCTAATTTGCTCGTCGGTTAAAAGGGAACTGAAAGGCACCATTCCTTTTTCTTCCTTTCCGTTTTTTATGGATTGGAAAATTTCATCGTCCGAACCTCCGTAGCTCCATTGCTTATCGGTCAAACTGCCTCCAACGGCACCCGAAACATGACAACTCATGCAGAGGTTTTGGTAAATGTCTTCCACATTCGATTTTGGTGATTCTTGCGATTGCAAGTTGATTGCCCATAATGTAAACAACATTATCCAAAAAAATCTAGATGGTCTTGTTTTGATGTTCATTTCTAATTTTAAATTCAAATTTGGTTGAAATGTTTCAATTCAATACTGAGTAGTGCAAAATCAAAACTAAATTGCTAATCAATTTTTATTGAGGTCATTGTTAAAGATCCGCCAACAGGTTTATCATTAAAAATGGTAATTGCTTCATTTTTTTCTTTCAACCCTAAAGTATAAATAAGCGGTAAAAAGTGTTCAGGCGTAGGTATAGCTAAATCAAAAGCTTTGCCTTCCTTTTTAAAATTAACGAGGTTTTGGTGGTTGCCATCCAAAATATAGGCTTTCATTTGTTCGTTGGCTTCGGTGGCCCAATCATAGGCATAGGATTCATTAAGTTTATTCCAAGCAACCATTCTCAGGTTATGCACCATGTTTCCGCTCCCCACAATAAGCACGCCTTTTTGCCGTAAACTGGTCAGATCCTGGGCCAATTCATAATGATATTGTGCTGGTTTGGTGTAATCAATGCTCATTTGAATTACTGGAATATCAGCATTGGGGTAAAGATGTTTTATAACGCTCCAAGCACCGTGGTCCAATCCCCATTTATCGTCCAAACCAACCGTGGTTGAGGTAACAATACGCTGTGTTTCTTTTGCCAATTCAGGGCTTCCAGGCGCACGATATTGCACATCAAACAGCGCTTGCGGAAAACCACCAAAATCATGAATGGTGCGCGGGTGTTCCATGGCCGTTACAAAAGTGCCGTTAGTTTCCCAGTGCGCTGAAATGCATAAAATGGCATTAGGTCGTGCCAATTCCTTTCCAATTTTTCTAAAGGATTGTACAAATTCGTTTTCCTCAATGGCGTTCATGGGGCTGCCGTGCCCCAAAAATAGCACCGGCATTTTGTTGGTATTGCTTAAGTTTGAGGTTATTTTGTTTAAATTATTTAATGTCATATAGTGTGTTAATAATGGTAAACTTGCCAAGGTCAATAAAAAATCTTTTCGCTTCATAGTTCATTGAAAAGTGCTTTTGTTTGGCTAAATAGGCACCTAAATTTAAGTGAATTTTTTTGAATGCCTCTTTGTAAAAAGAAAAAAGGGTGAATTTTAAAATTCAACCTTTTTTATAAATCAATTTTTAGGCAGAATGGACATTAAAATGTTCGTTGCCAGTTTGTAGGAACAAATAATCTCTACTATGTTTCATTTTAGTGTACAGGTTATCGTTTACTTTAACAGGTACTTTTAAATTTGGAAACTTAATTAAATAGTAATCCTTTTCTTTTCCAATCAGTTGGACTTTGACAGGTTTTCCTTCCATAATCTAAAAATTTTAAAATTAAACTATAAAATTGATACTGTCATTTCAGAACAAAAGATGTTCCAAATCGAAAAAGCCTTTTTGCCTGAAATTTTGACAGTTTAATTTGTTGATGACTTCAAAAAATAAATTAAATGGAGTCCATTAAATCTTTTTCTGTTTGTTGATTTCGTCTTGAAGTTGGCGTCTTACTTTTTGCTCACGCTCCAAAGCCGTTCTGCGGTGTTCGTCAAACTCTTCCTCAATTTCGGCAAGTGCTTTTTTGGCATCACGCGTAACAGCATTACTGTTTTTAAATTTATAAATGAATAAGAGGAGCAAGCCCAAAAGTCCTGCAATGATGGTCCACATTAGGGCATTATAGCCTGTTTTGCTCATTTGCATGCCAAACAAAGCCATACTGTCTTTTTCCGTATTTGTTTTATCTAAATTCTCTTTGGTATCGGCCAAATTGGCTTTTAATTCTGAAATTTCATCGGCCTGAGATTTTACAACGGCTTGGGTTTCTGCAAGGTTTTTATGAACTGTTTTAAGGGAATCGATGGTGTGCGCCCGTAACGTTAAAAACATACTAAGTTTTACGGCTTCGTAAGCTTGGCCATTGGTGCCTTTAAAATTACCGGATTTCCTTAAGATATATTCGAATTGATTATCAATGGTGCCACTATTTAATGATAGGGCTTCTTCTTGGTCTTCGTTAGATTGGGAAAATGACGTTATTGAAATGAAACAAGTACATACTACAACGAAGAGGAATTTGATAGGATTCATTTTTGGTTTGATTTTAATGGTTGTATTTGGTTTGCCAATTTATAAAATTATGATTATAAATCATTTAAAAAGCCTCATTTTATGAGGCTTTTTTTATATACGAATCAAAATTTAATTTAGATGTTCAATTTTAATAATATGTATAACGTCTAACTTTCGCAATATATTTTGCAAGCCGAACAACTTGATGGCTGTAGCCATATTCATTGTCGTACCAAATATAAAGGATGATGTTTTTGCCATCCTTACGCACAATGGTTGCTTTGCTATCATAAATTGAGGGTGCCGAACTGCCAACAATATCGCTGGATACCAACTCATCGCTCAGCTCATATTTTATTTGTTCCACCAAATCGCCTTCTAAAGAATATTTTTTCAAAATGGTATTAACGCCATCCAATGAAGTTTTGCTTTCAAGTTCTAAATTTAGAATAGCCAATGAACCGTTTGGCACAGGAACTCTTATGGCATTGGAAGTTAATTTGCCTTCCAAGCTCGGTAAAGATTTTGCTACGGCATTGCCTGCACCGGTTTCTGTAATAACCATATTTAACACAGCCGCTCTGCCACGACGGTATTTTTTATGGAAATTATCCACCAAATTTTGGTCGTTGGTATAGGCATGGATGGTTTCTAAATGACCACTTTTTACACCAAAGGAATCTTCAATAGCCTTTAAAACCGGGGTTATGGCATTTGTGGTACAAGAAGCTGCCGAAAAAATATTTAGTTCATCCGGATCATGCTGCAAATGGTTTACGCCATGAACAATATTGGGCACGTCTTTTCCTGGGGCTGTCAATAAAACCTTGTCAATACCTATAGATTTTAAATGTCTGCTTAAACTGGGTTTGTCCCTAAAAGCGCCTGTATTGTCAATAACTAAGGCATTTTTGACGTCATAAGCTGTATAGTCAATATCTTCAGGGGCATTGGCCGAAATAATATGAACGGTGGTGCCATTTATAATCAAAGACTTGTTTTTCGCATCAATGGTAACTGTTCCGGGAAATTCGCCATGAACAGAATCATTGCGAAGCAATGCTGCCCGTTTTTCCAAAATGGTTTCATTCAATTCACCACGAGTTACAATGGCCCTTAATCGTAACTGGCTACCCTTTCCTGTACGCACCATGAGTTCGCGCGCTACCAATCTTCCTATTCTACCAAAACCATAAAGCACAACATCTTTTGGTTCAATTTCCCCAAACTTTGAGGCATCCCTTAGTTTTGAAGCTACAAACTGCGTGGCATTGCTTTGGCCGCTATCTTCCAAATGAAACTCATAGGTGAGTTTGCCAATATCCAATTTTGCGGGGGCAAGATTCAGGGCTTTTATGGCTTGGGCAATTTCAACCGAATCGAAAATGGAAATGGGTTTTTGTACAAATTTCCCAGCGTATTCGTGTAAGTTTAAAATCTGGCTAACGTTTCTGTCGATTAATTGATTTCTAAAAAGCACCAATTCAATGGACTTGTCGTACCACAAATCACTTACAATTTTTATAAATTCTACCGTGGCCTTTCGGCGGTCTGCCTGAAAAGCCAATTCTTTTTCATAAGTTTTGTTGGAAACCATAGTTTATGTGTTTAGTATAGTGAAGCATATATAGAAATACCTTATTTCAAACGTTTTCGTAAGATATATCGTAAAAAAATCGTTAATCTGCAAAGTAGAGGTGATGAGCCAAATTTTTCCACCATTTTTATCGAGAATCTGCAAAAAAAATAACCCTCCAAAAAAGATATTCCGAAGGGTTATTAACAACCATGAAACTAATTATCTAAAATTGTAGCGTTCTTTTTCGCCATTAGAGTTTATAAGCTCAATTCTGAGTGGCTCATAGGGCGACCTGTTCTTGATTGCTTCTTGGGCATCATCAACAGAATTAATTTTAACATCGTTTATTGAAGTAATGATGGCCCCTTCATCAACGCCGTTCTTCTTCCAATACGACTTGTACTCATTGTTCAATTCAATTATTTTTACTCCATTCGATGCTTTTACTTTTTTCAAATCTTCTTTTTTAGCATTTTTAACACGGCCTACAAGCGGTAGTGTAATAGTTTCGTTTCTTGTTAAAGTAACGGCAACTGTTCTTAATTCACCGTCTTTTGAAAGTGTTAGATTAACCACATCGCCTGCTCGTCTGGCACCGATATGCCCCGTTAAATCGGCAAACTTTGATACTTTAATATAATCAATCTCTTTGATGATGTCACCTTTTTGAATACCTGCTTTCTCTGCTCCAGAATCTTCAACAACACTATCCACGTAAATACCTTCGGTGTCATTTATGCCAAGTTCGTCAGCAATTTTGCTATTTAAAGCACCGCCAGTAATGCCTAGAATACCGTTTTGTACATTACCGTATTCCATAATATCTTCAATAACTCTTCGGGCTATATTACTCGGAACGGCAAAAGAATAACCTATATAAGAGCCTGTTTGGGAGGTAATAGCCGTGTTGATGCCTACTAATTCGCCTTGAGTATTTACAAGCGCACCACCAGAATTTCCGGGGTTAACAGCTGCATCCGTTTGAATGAATGACTGAGTATATTTTCCTGAAGGATCTAAATTTCTTGATTTTGCACTAATAATACCAGCTGTAACAGTTGAGGTTAAATTAAAAGGATTACCAACCGCCAAAACCCATTCACCTATTTTAGCATTATCGGAGTCAGCAAAGGTTACATATGGCAAATCTTCATCGGGCTCAATTTTCAAAAGAGCAATATCCGTTTTAGGGTCAGAGCCTATAATTTCCGCCTTGTACGTTTTGTTATTATTCAACGTTACCGATAATTCATCAGAATTGTTGATGACATGGTTATTGGTGATGATGTATCCGTCAGCATTAATAATTACCCCAGATCCGGTACCCATTTGGGCACGTTGCGGACTTCTACCTGAAAATAAATCTTGTAAGGTCATTTGTCCAGAACTAATCGTTACGTTCTTAACGTGAACCACAGCATTTACAGTGTTTTCTGCAGCAATAGTGAAATCTGGAGCTTCATCCAAATTAGATAAACTTAAGTTACTGGTGGGTAAAAATGTAGGTGTTGTATTTTCCTGAGCGACGATTATGGGCTTTTCGTCTTCTAAAAAAAGTTTGTAGGAGCCTAATGTGGAAATACCACCTAAAGCCGAAACTAATACTAATGTTATTATCTTCTTCATAATTTGAATTTCAGTTTTATTTACAACGATTAAAATTAAATATTTATTGAATTTTGAATTTTTATTTAACGATTTTTAACTTCTATTTTAACGACACCTTAACAATCAATAAAACGGCTATCAAAAAGGAGCTCTTAAACAGCAATATTGAAGTTTCCATTGTATTTGTCATTCTCACGAAAGCGGGAAACCTGTAAAGGAATATTGCCACAATATTCCTTAACTATTTATATCTTTGTGCCAAATTATGCAACAGACTTTTTATAAATATCAAGGAACGGGAAACGATTTTATTATGATTGATAATCGTCAGCAAACGTTCAACAAAAACAATACCAAATACATTAAAAGCTTATGCGACAGACGTTTTGGCATAGGTGGTGACGGACTTATTTTGTTGGAAAACAATGATTCGTTGGATTTTAGGATGGTTTATTATAATGCGGATGGCAATGAAAGTACCATGTGCGGAAATGGTGGGCGTTGTTTAGTGGCTTTTGCAAACCAACTGGGTATTATAAAAAATGAGTGTACGTTTAATGCCATTGATGGGCTGCACCATGCCTCAATTAATAACGGAATTGTAAGGTTGCAAATGCAAGATGTTGATGCGATTGAAAAGTATGAAAACCACGTTTTTTTAAATACGGGCTCGCCACACCATGTGCAGTTTGAAAAGGATATCCAAGATTTTGATATAAAAACTTTAGGTGCTAAAATTAGATACGGGCAGCCATATAACCAAATTGGGACTAATGTCAATTTTGTAAAAAAAATATCTGATGATTCGTTTAGGGTTCGTACCTACGAAAGAGGAGTAGAGGATGAAACCTTATCCTGCGGAACCGGTGTTACCGCTGTTGCCATTGCCATGAATTATATTGGCGAAACGGAAAAAAACCTTATTAGCCTTAAAGTTGAAGGTGGTGATTTAAAAGTAAGCTTTGATGTTGAAAACGACTCCTATAAAAACGTTTGGCTTATCGGTCCGGCAACTTTTGTTTTTAAAGGCACGATATGAAAACATTGAAGGGTGAAAACATATTTTTACGTGCTTTGGAACCCGAAGATTTGGAGTTTGTACATGCCATTGAAAACGACGAATCTGTTTGGGAAATTAGTAACACACATACCCCATATTCCAGATTTTTAATTAAACAATATTTAGAGCAAGCGCACAAAGATATTTATGAGGCTAAACAATTAAGATTGGTCATTTCCAGTTATGAAAATGTAACCATCGGTCTGATAGATTTGTTTGATTTCGATTTCAAAAATAAAAGGGCCGGTATTGGTATTTTGGTAAAATCGCCAAACGATAGATTGAAAGGATATGGAAAGGAGGCCCTGAAATTATTGGTCAACTACTGTTTCACGCATTTGGGCTTGCATCAGTTATTCTGTAATATTTCAGAAGAAAATGAGGCTAGCCAAAAGCTTTTTAAGAGCCAAGGGTTTATTGAAGTCGGATTGAAACGCGACTGGAATGTCATAAACGGAGGTTATAGAAACGAATATTTATTTCAGCTTATAAACTAATATAAATGTATTTCAAAAAGATACTTGGAGCCATTGCAATTTTAGGTCTTGTTGCGGCCTCTTTTTTTGCCAATTTCGTCTATAAGGCCATGATGCGCCCAAATACAGCATTCAATAACGAAGTGGCATACATCTATATTCCCACAAATGCAAGTTATGAAGAAGTAAGAAACCAATTGGAGCCTTTATTGGATGATATTGATTCTTTTGATGATTTGGCCAAGCAAAAAAAATATACAAACAATATTAAAGCAGGTCGTTTTGAAATTAAAAGAGGAATGAGTAATAATGATATTATCAATTCCATAAGGAGTAACAATCTGCCCATTAAATTATCGTTTAACAATCAAGAAACCCTTGAAAAATTGGCAGGCAGAGTGGCCAGCCAAATTGAAGCCGATAGCTTGTCCCTTGTTGAAGTTATGAACGATGAAAATTTTTTAAAGGAAAATAACTTCAGTAAAGCAACAGCGTTGGGCATGTATTTACCAAACAGCTACGAATTTTTTTGGAATACTTCTGCTGAAGCCTTTAGGGAGCGTATGCTAAAGGAATACAATCGATTTTGGAATGAAAGTAGAATAAAGAAAGCTGAGGAACTTGGCTTAACTCCAAGCCAAGTTATTACGTTGGCATCCATTGTTCATGAAGAATCCAAAAAAGTCAGTGAGCAACCAAGAATTGCCGGTGTTTATCTAAATAGATTAAGGATTGGCATGCCATTGCAGGCAGACCCTACGCTAAAATTTGCTGCTTATCAGCTTCCACAGTATAAAAACACTGTTATTAAACGTGTGTTGAATGTGCATAAAGATATCGATTCGCCCTACAATACTTATAAAAATGGAGGATTGCCTCCTGGTCTAATTTCCATGCCAGATATTTCAGCAATAAATGCCGTTTTAAATTACGAGAAGCACAAGTACCTCTATTTTGCTGCCGATGCGCAGCGATTAGGCTATCATAAATTTGCAAAAGCCTTGGCGCAGCATAACGTCAATGCACGAGAATATCAGCGTTATTTGTCATCACAAGGGATTAATAACTAGTGAAGTGCTCGCTGCTAAAATATATTGCCTTTTTAGTTTTATTGCCTGTTTTTTCCTTTTCTCAATCTAAATTAAACGGATTTTTAACACCTAGTGATACACTAAATATCCAACGACGCAATGCTGTAATTATTTCTGAAGCATCAATTTCTGCAATTACACTAGTTGGTTTGAATCAACTTTGGTATTCAGATTATGACCAATCTAAATTCCACATTATTAATGATAACAGTGAATGGTTGCAAATGGACAAGTTCGGTCATGTTTTCTCGTCTTATCAGTTAGGGAAACACGGAGCGCAATTATTAAATTGGAGTGGAGCTAAAAAAAAGAATCAATTGCTATATGGGGCAACATTGGGTTTTACGTTTTTAACCGCTGTTGAGGTTCTTGATGGTTATTCAAAAGAATGGGGTTTTTCATGGGGGGATATTCTAGCCAATGGAGTTGGTTCAGGATTATATATTGGGCAAGAATTATTGTGGAATGAGCAAAGAATTGCCGTTAAGTACAGTTTTCATGACACAAAATTCGCACGACTAAATCCAAATAAGCTCGGTGAAACGTATATGGAGCAAATTTTGAAAGATTATAACGGGCAAACTTATTGGTTCTGTTTTAATTTGCATTCATTTTTAAAAAATAGTAACATGTCAAAATGGCTAAATATTGCAGTAGGCTTCGGTGCAGATGGTATGCTTTATGGGTCTAAAGATGTTGACAATCAGGTGTTAACAAATATTGAGAGGTACAGGAAGTACTATTTAAGTTTTGATGTAAATTTGAATAATTTAAGGACAAATTCAAGGTTATTGAGGTCTATTTTTGATGTTTTTAATATGATAAAAATACCGTTTCCTACCATAGAAATTAGCAAAAAAGGGACTGTATTTCATCTATTCTACAATTAAAAAGAACACATAATCGATTAATTTTGAACTTATTGAAAAAAATCATAATTTTGCACGCTCAAATTTCAAGGTGTATTTTTTATTAAAATATGCTGAAAAAATTTATGACTATGGTAAAACATATTGCAAGTTACATGACCTTTACACTTACAATATCAGCGCTATTGTATCTGTCGTTTCAATCTAATGAAACAATTGATTTAAGCAAATATTCTACGGAAGGCTTAAATTTGAACTATACGGTAAATGACGACAATGTTCAAGACGATTATTTGTTGGCATTAAACGAGAACAAAGAAGAATCATTTTCACCTTATTTAGGAAAATCATTTGTTGGCTTTAAAGAGGCTTTGGCTTTTAAGGAGTCTGGAGGTAATTATAACTCGGTAAATACTTATGGGTATTTAGGGAAGTATCAATTTGGAGCTTCTACTTTAAAGCTTATTGGTATTAATAATCCGGCAAAGTTTTTAAAGAACCCAAGATTGCAAGAGAAGGCCTTTTTGGCAAACACGGCACGAAATAAATGGATTTTAAGACGAGATATCAAGAACTTCGTTGGAAAGCGAATTAACGGTATTATTGTTACTGAATCTGGTATTTTGGCTGCAGCGCACTTGGCAGGACCTGGAAGCGTTAAACAATACCTAAGAAGTTACGGTTTGGATAATTTTGCTGATGGTTATGGTACCACGGTTCATTATTACATGAAACGTTTTTCTGGATATGACACTTCTTTTGTAAAAGCGGATAAAAAAGCAAAAGCTATTTAAAAAAGCAGTTCTAGGTTACGACTAGAATTTATGAATTATAAATATGGTAGGTCTTTTATGAAGGTCTACCATATTTTTTTTCCATTGCTCTACGGTTAGGGTTTTTATAAATTCTGTTGGCAAAGTAATGTCGCATGCCACACAAATACTTGTTGAATTATTGAGAATTATGGTCAAGTCCTCAAGGATTTTATTGTTTCGATAGGGTGTTTCAATAAATATTTGTGATTGATTGAGCTCAAAGGATAAACGTTCCAAGCGCTTTATTTCATTTTTGCGTTCATTTTTATCAATTGGTAGATAGCCATTAAAAGCAAAGCTTTGTCCGTTCATACCAGAGCCCATGATGGCCATAAGTATTGAAGAGGGGCCTACCAAAGGCACAACTTTAATGTTTTTGCTGTGCGCTATTTTCACAACATCTGCTCCTGGGTCTGCAACTCCTGGACAGCCAGCTTCAGATAATAAACCGACATCAATACCGTTTAAGCAGGGCTCAAGAAAATTTGGTAATTCTGCTATTTCGGTAAATTTATTTAAAAGGAAAATTTTGAGAGCTGGTTGTGGCTTTTCAGGGCTTATTTTTTTAATGAACCGCCTTGCCGTTTTTTCATTTTCAACAATAAAAGTGTTGATGTTATCAATGGTTTGTTTTACAGAAATGGGCAAAACTTCCAAAGGTTCTGTATCTCCCAAAGTAGTTGGAATAAGGTAAAGCCTCCCTTTTTTTTCGTTCATTTAGTTGATTGTAAGTTTTTTTATAGTTTTTGAAGAATCATCAAAACGGACTTCCATAAAATATAGACCTCCTCCGTAATTTTGAATGTTCAGAGTAATTTTTTGTTGGGTTGGTGCTATACCTAAAATTTTCCGCCCTTGAATATTGTAAATATTAATGGAGATGACTTTATTCTGAATTCCTGATAAATCCAAGTTAACTATATTTTTCGTAGGGTTAGGATACATTTTAAAACTAAAAGTCTCATTTTCGGAAATATCCAAATTGGCATCAGAAATTTTGTAAACAGAAGAACCACCTGCAATGTAAAGTTCGCCATTAACATCTTCACCTAAAGTGGTCCATCCTTTGGTTATGTTTGGTGTTTGAAAAACCAAATCCCAATTACTTCCATTTTCGGTTAAAATTCCAATGTTTTGAGTGCAATAATCTGCAAAGAAATATTTGCCCGAGAAATTAGGAAAATTAGAGCCTCTGTAGACATAACCCCCTGTTATAGAACCAGAACAGCCACTACCAACATGAGGGTACTCGGCAACTGGAGCAACGGTGGAATTTAATCCACCAGAAGGGCAATTTGTACTTGTATTATAAGTATGTGTACCCTCATAACAACGCCAGCCGTAATTGTCGCCAGGGTTGCCAGAACCTATTACTTTGTTTATTTCTTCGTAAGCATTTTGCCCAACATCGGCAATCCATAAATCATTGGTGGTACTGTCAAAGGAAAATTTCCATGGATTCCTTAACCCAATAGCATAAATTTCAGGTCTTGGGTCGTTCGGTCCATCGGCAGAGCTTGAAAAAGGATTATTTGAAGGGATGCTATATGTTGCTCCACTCACATCAATGCGCAGCAGCTTCCCGAAAAGGCTATTTGTATTTTGTGCCCTGTTTTGCGGGTCACCACCGCTACCACCATCCCCAACGGCAATGTACAAAAAACCATCGTTCCCAAAGGCGAGTTTACCACCGTTATGATTGCTATATGGCTGCTGATAGGTTAGTATAATTTCGCCCGAAGTATCTGCTACGTTTGGATTTGCGCTTACCGTGTACTTTGAAATGACGGTATTTGGTTGGTCTGTACTTGAATTGTCCGTGTAATTCACATAAAACCTACCTGAAGTAGCATAATCAGGTGCAAAAGCAAGACCCAAGAGTCCGCGTTCACCGCCTGATCCAACAAGGCCAGAAATATTTAAAAATGGGTTAGGGTTAACACTTCCGTCGGAATTTAAAATTTTTATAATTCCGGATTTTTCTACCACAAATAGCCGACTATCTCCAGCATGGGCAATTTCTACTGGACTGGAAAAACCAGAAGCAAAGCTATTAAGTTGGACGGTTTGTGCAGCCCCAATTAGGCCTAAAACAAAACAGGAAATGAAAATGTATAAATTTTTCATAGCGCATCTTTTTAAGTAAATTTAATAAATAAGATGCTAAATGCCATGTTTTTAGCGTGTTACTTTTTCGGCAATAATATCGCAAGCCTCGTCCAACATTTGGTAAACGTTTTGAAAACCTTGATCGCCACCATAGTAAGGATCGGGAACATCATGGTTTTGATTTGGGTAAACCTCATTCAGAATAAGTTTAACTTTGGCAAGGTCATTTTCATCTCTTGCAAGTTTTACCACATTCTGAAAATTTGAGTTATCCATGACATAAATTAAATCAAATCGGTCAAAATCTGAAACTCCAAATTGCCTTCCTCTTAAATTTGAAATATTCAAACCATATTGCCTAGCTGTAGCAACCGAACGTCTATCTGGAGAACTGCCAATATGATATGCAGCCGTACCGGCAGAATCAATGGTAAACGATTCTCTCGGAAGTTTTGATCTTAAAATACCTTCGGCCAAGGGTGAACGACAAATGTTTCCCAAGCATACCATCAGAATTTTAGTCATTTTGATTTGAATTTATACAGAAAGCTTCTTGGAAATATCTTCAACATATTTTCTGAATTGTTTATCTGTTGAAGATAGATTGTCCACAGTTTTGCATGCGTGAAGTACGGTGGCATGGTCGCGTTTTCCAATTTGGGAACCAATGCTTGCCAAAGATGCTTTTGTGAATTTTTTGGCAAAAAACATCGCTAATTGGCGGGCTTGAACGATGTGGCGTTTTCTGGTTTTTGATTGAAGCGTGTCCACATCCATTTGGAAGTAGTCTGAAACCACCTTTTGAATATAATCTATAGATACCTCGCGTTTGGTATTCTTTACGAACTTTTCAACAATAATTCGAGCCAAATCGAGGGTGATTTCTTTTTTGTTGAAGGAAGATTGGGCAATCAAGGAAATGATTGCGCCTTCAAGCTCCCTAACATTGGTTTTAATGTTTTTGGCTACATATTCAATTATATCCTCAGGCATTTCAACACCGTCACGATATAATTTGTTTTTTAAGATGGAAACGCGTGTTTCAAAATCCGGATTTTGCAATTCGGCCGACAGTCCCCATTTAAAGCGCGAAAGCAAACGCTGTTCAATATCTTGCATATCAACAGGAGCCTTGTCACTCGTTAAAACTACCTGTTTTCCATTTTGGTGTAAGTGGTTGAAAATGTGGAAAAATACGTCCTGAGTTCCTGTTTTTCCGGAAAGGAATTGCACATCATCAATAATTAATACATCAATGATTTGATAAAAATGAATGAAATCATTTCTATTATTTTTCTTAACGGCATCAATGTATTGTTGTGTAAACTTTTCCGCAGAGATGTATAAAACGGTTTTTTCTGGATATTTATCTTTAATATCAACCCCAATGGCATGTGCCAAGTGTGTTTTACCTAAACCAACACCACCAAAAATCAATAAAGGATTAAAAGATGTGCCTCCTGGTTTTGCTGCTACAGCAAGTCCTGCACTTCTGGCTAATCGGTTAGAATCTCCTTCCAAGAAATTTTCAAAACTATAATTTGGATTTAGTTGAGATTCGATCTTAACATTTCTAATACCTGGAATGACAAATGGATTGCGCAATTCAGGGCTTTTATTGTTCAGAGGAATATCAACGTCTTGCGATTTTACTGCGCTTCTGTTTGAACTTGGAATTTTTTCAGTAAACGGTTGCTTGTTGCCATAAGTGTTTTCCATTTTAATAATGTAAACAAGTTTGGCAGATTCGCCCAGTTCCTTTGTTAGTGATACTTTTAAGATTTTAACATAGTGCTCTTCAAGCCACTCGTAAAAGAATTTGCTGGGTACCTGAATGCTTAAGGAATTGTCTGTAAGCTTAACTGCTTTAATTGGCTCAAACCAAGTTTTGTATGCTTGCGGTTGGATGTTATCCTTTATAAATTCAAGACAATTATTCCATACCGATTGCGCAGTTAAACTCATTTTTAAATATACAGGTTTTTTAGTTAGTTAGATTAATTTATGAAAAATGGCTTTTCATATCCCCCTATTCTGGTGAGGCAAATATGTGAACAAAATTCTTAAAAAAAAAATCAATTGGTATTGAATTTTTAGAAAATTTTCATCATGTTTAACCCATTGCCGAAACTACAAAAAAATATCCAATAAAGCTTATGAAATTCGATGAAATACAAATAAGAGTGAGATATGGTGAAACAGATCAAATGGGCGTGGTATATCATGGCAATTATGCGTTATATCTGGAAATGGGAAGAATTGAATGGTTGAGAAAATTCGGAATTTCATATAAGTTGATGGAAGAAAATGGAATAATGTTGCCTGTCATTTCAATGAATATAAACTATAAAAAATCAGCAGTTTATGACGACATAATTAATGTAAAAACTCAACTGAAAAATAAGCCCACTGCAAAGATCGAATTTGAGTATGAAATTACAAATGAAACAGGCGAAATTTTAACAACGGCATCTACAGTTTTGGTGTTTATTGATATGAAAACAAACCGACCGACACGAGCTCCTCAATACATTTTGGACGCTATTAATAATTAATCTAAATTTCTTTTATTTCAATTTCGTACAAATTTTCGAAGATTTCGAATGTAGATGTAGCTTCTTTCTTTCTAACCGAAATGGTTATTTGGCAATCCAATTCTAATTTTTGATTGATAATATTTAAATTTTTCTCTTTGATGATGCACATTACGGTGTTCATGTTTATGTAATCAAAACTGATTAGATAATCAATATTGATAGTTTTTTCAACAATTTTTGATGCTTCAAGCGTTAATTGTGCCGTTGTTTTGTAAGCATTTATTAAACCACTGACCCCCAATTTTACACCGCCAAAATAGCGTACCACAACTATCAAAATGTTTGTGACTTCAAAAGATTGTATTTGTCTGTAAATGGGCATACCTGCACTGTTGCTCGGTTCGCCATCATCATTGGCACGATAAACAATATTTTCTGTACCGATTTGATATGAGTAACACCAATGCCTTGCCGAATGGTGCTCTTTTTTTAAAGCCTCAATGTGTTGTCTTATTTCTTCTTCATTACTTACAGGGTAAGCATACCCATAAAACTTGCTGTTTTTGTCCTTAAAAAGCACATTTCCGACGGGAGATTTTATGGTTTTATATGTGTCTTTTACTTCCAAAAAAAATTAGAATAGGTGTTTTTTAGTTTCAAAAAGGTCACAAATGTCCTCTGTTTTTGGGTTGATGTGCCATGTATAGATGCCAAGGTTTTTTGCTGTTTTGCAATTATGGATGTTGTCATCAATAAATATACATTCGTTGGCCCTTAAACTGTTTTCAGAAAGAACAAATTCGAAAATATCAATATTCGGTTTTCTTAAATTAATTTCATGGGAGAGGTAAAACGCATCAAAACAGCTTTTGAAGTCTTCATAAAGGGGCACATGTTTTTTAACGTAATCTATATGGAGTTCGTTGGTGTTGCTCAATAATATTAGTTTGTAAATACCTTCATTTTTCAATTGCTGAAGAAACTCCAAACGGTTCTTGGGAAAATCCTTCAGCATGTAGTTCCAAATGCCAATAAGTTCTGTTTTTGAAAGGTTCGGAAAGTTTTCGGCATAAAACCCGATAAATTCTTCAGTGGAAATTAAGCCTTTTTCATAAAGTTCATTATTGCCAATCATCTCTTCCGAAGGCGATTCAATTTGAAACTTTTCCAGAGCATATTTTTCCGCGCCTTCAATATCTAAATTGATGAATACGTTGCCAAAATCAAAGATTAAGGTTTTAATCATTCCAATAAATTTTAAGAATATCGTTCAAAATCTTTTCTTCTGAGATTAACTTTCCAGAAAAAACAGGGGCTATTGTGCCGCTTTTAAATATATTGCTTCCAATAAAAACACGAGCTTCATCCCAAAGGTTTTCATTAATAAAGGTTTGAAGGGTTTTTGCACCACCCTCAATAATAACGGAATTTATGTCTTTTTGAAATAAAACATGACAAATTTGCTGAGCAACAAGTTGCGAAAAATCAATTTCATTATTGCTGATAATAATCGTTTCGGCTTCATCATTAAATACAGAAAGCGATTTTGAAAGCTTTTTGTCTTTGTCTAATACAATTCTAATAGGGTTGTTTCCGGTCCAATCCCTAACGGTTAAACTAGGGTTGTCCTGTAAAACAGTATTTGTGCCCACTAGAATGGCTTGTTCTTCGGTACGCCATTTATGAACCAATTGCCTGGAAAATTCATTGGTAATCCAAACAGGTTTTTGTTCTTTTTTGTTTTTGGGTGCGATAAAACCATTTTTGCTTTCAGCCCATTTTAAAATGATGTATGGCCGTTTTTTATTATGAAAAGTAAAAAATCGTTTGTGGTGCTTTTTGCATTCGTCTTCTAAAATGCCAACGGTAACATTACAACCAGCATCAATCAGCTTTTTTACGCCTTTTCCTGCTACTTGTTCGTTGTCATCAATGCATCCTATAACCACTTTTGGGATGTTGTGCTTAATAATGAGATTGCTACACGGCGGAGTTTTACCAAAATGTGAACAGGGCTCCAACGTTACATATAGCGTAGCCTCATTTAAAAGGTTTTTATCTTTAACAGAATTTATGGCATTCACTTCGGCATGGTTTCCGCCATATTTACTGGTAAAGCCTTCACCAATAATCTTATTGTTATGTACAATTACACTGCCCACCATGGGATTGGGTCTGGTGATTCCCAAACCGTTTTTTGCAATGTCCAGACAGCGCTGCATATATGTTTCGTGGGTATTCAATGCTAATATTTGATTTTTACGTCTTCGGTAACATCAACAGTGTAAGCGTGCGAAAACCCTAAGACTTTATAATTAATATCGCCTATGTACTGCACTTTTACTTTTTTGCTGAATAGGCTTCCAACTAATCCGCCAATACTTTTATTACTGAAAATACTGTCGGTAAGCACGTTGGTTTTTAACGGAATGCTGAACTCTTTTTTGGCAGGAACCTCAAAAGTTTCGGCAGAAACGGTGGCCATCTCATTATCGTTTATGAACACTTTTATTTCATCGGTTTGCAATTCACCACCAATATTGTTTGGGTTGATAAAAAGAGCGTCTGCCGTAATGGTTATGAATTTTGAACTAGATTCCTCCACTTTAATGTTCTCTACACCAACAAACTGTGGTTTTTCGGTTACCGTACAACTTATAAAAGCCACGCTTATTGTTAATAAGATTATGAGGTTTTTCATTCCCAATTTTTTTGATTTACCGTATCTTCACTACTTTAAAAGTGGCCATTACAGTGAGTAAAGATACTATAGTTATTCGAGAAATTGAACCTCAAGATAACCAACAAATTGAGCAGGTTATTCGAGATTGTTTTCATGAATTTAAAATTCCATTGGAAGGCACGGCGTATTCTGATCCTGAAACGTCAAAAATGTTTGAATCCTACCAAAATGAAAATGATGTTTATTTTGTAATTGAAAGCAATGGAGAGGTTTTGGGCGGTGGTGGTGTAAAACCACTCACTGACTTTGAAAATGAAATCTGCGAAATTCAAAAAATGTACTTTTCGCCAAAAATTAGAGATAAAGGCTATGGCAAAATGCTTTTTGAAAAATGTATGGAATCAGCAAAACAATTAGGCTATAAACAATGTTATTTGGAATCTGCTTCACAGTTAAAAGCAGCCATCCATATTTATGAAAGTTATGGATTTAAACATTTATCGAATGCTTTGGGCAATACCGGTCATTATTCCTGTGGTGTTTGGATGATTAAAGATTTATAATGAAGTTAAAGGCCATTCAACATAGTTTCCACAAAGAATTAGATTCTATTTATGCTTCCGAAGAGGTGGATAGTTTCTTTTATATGTTGGCTGAATCCCATTATAAGGTAAAACGCATACAATTGGCCACAGATCCTGAATTGTCGGTTGAGGATGAAGCACTTATTTTAAAAAGTTTGACGGCCCTAAAAGGGGAAAAACCCATACAATATATTTTGGGTGAAACAGAGTTTTATGGACTGACCTTTAAAGTGAATGACGGGGTGTTAATACCCAGGCCGGAAACGGAAGAATTGGTTGAATGGGTTTTAAAGAAAGTTGATAAGGCTGCCGAAGTGCATATTTTGGATATCGGGACCGGGAGTGGCTGTATTGCTGTTTCTTTAGCAAAGCATTTGCCCAAGGCCAAAATACATGCATTGGATATTAGTAAAAAAGCACTTGAGGTTGCAAAACTAAATGCAAAGTTAAATGGTGTTGTGGTCGATTTTTTTGAAGGCGATATTTTATCCGATAATGCACAAACAAGTTTAAAATCAATAAAATACGATATCATTGTTTCCAATCCCCCATATATTCGCGAACAGGAAAAACAGTTTATGAAATCAAATGTTATGGATAACGAGCCCCATTTGGCCCTTTTTGTAAACCATGAAAACCCCCTGTTGTTTTATGAGGTCATTTCATCATTTGCGGTAGATAATTTAAAGGAGCAAGGTGCCTTATATTTTGAGATTAATGAATATCTGGGAAAGGATATGATTGATTTATTGAGACGCAAGAATTTCATAAATATTGAACTAAAACAAGACATTTTTAAAAAAGATAGGATGATCAAAGCCGTAAAAAGTTAATGAGTGGAGTAAAACAACAAATAGAAGCTTTGCGTAAAGAACTTCGCGAACACAACTACAATTATTATGTTTTGGACAATGCGACCATTTCAGATTACGAGTTCGATATAAAACTAAAGCAACTTCAAGAGCTTGAGGCAAATCACCCCGAGTTTTTTGATGCCAATTCCCCAACGCAGCGTGTTGGTGGTGCCATAACAAAAAACTTTGAAACCGTTGCCCATGAATACCGTATGTATTCTTTGGATAATTCGTACTCTAAAGAAGATTTGCAAGATTGGGAGAAGCGCATTAAAAAATTGGTTGATGGCCATGTACAATATACCTGTGAACTAAAATATGACGGAGCTTCCATTAGTTTAACTTATGAAAACGGTTTGTTCCAAAAAGCGGTAACGCGCGGTGATGGATTTCAGGGAGATGATGTTACGGCCAACGTAAAAACCATAAAATCCGTGCCTTTACAATTAAAAGGAGATTATCCAATAAAGTTTGATATCCGTGGGGAAATTGTTTTGCCTTTTGAAGGCTTCAATAAAATGAACGAAGAGCGCATAGAAATTGGCGAAGAACCTTATCGAAATCCAAGAAATACAGCATCGGGCAGTTTAAAGTTACAAGATAGTGCAGAGGTGGCCAAAAGACCATTGGAGTGTTTGCTATACAATATCATAGGTAATAATTTAGGTACAAAAAGCCAATTTGAAGGTTTGGAAAAGGCAAGACAATGGGGCTTTAAAGTGCCCGAGGCAGCTAAGTTGGTGAATTCCATTGATGAGGTTTTGGAATTTATTGAATATTGGGACATACACCGTCATGGTTTACCTTATGAAACCGATGGGGTTGTGGTTAAAGTCAACGATTTACAGCAGCAGGAAGAATTGGGTTATACGGCCAAAGCACCACGTTGGGCCATGGCCTATAAATTTAAGGCAGAACAAGTTTCTACGCGGTTAAATAGTATTGTATATCAAGTGGGTAGAACAGGAGCCATCACGCCGGTTGCTAATTTAGAGCCTGTAGAATTGGCTGGAACAACCGTAAAACGTGCCTCTTTGCATAATGCCGATCAAATTGAAAAGTTGGATATAAGGGTAGGCGATGAGGTTTTTGTTGAAAAAGGAGGAGAAATCATTCCTAAAATTTTAGGTGTAGATTTAACAAAGCGTCCGATTAATACCCGACCCACACAATACATAACCAATTGCCCAGAATGTGGTACAGAACTCGTCAGGCAAGAAGGAGAGGCCCAGCATTACTGTCCAAATTATAATGGCTGCAAACCTCAAATAATAGGTAGAATCCAGCATTATATTTCCAGAAAAGCTATGGATATAGAAGGTTTGGGCGGAGAAACCGTGGCTCTTTTGGTTAGCGAAGGATTGATTTACAATTATTCAGATTTGTATGAATTAGCCAGGGAACAGGTAATTCCTTTAGAGCGTATGGCAGAAAAAAGTGCTGATAATTTAATCCATGGGATAGAACAATCAAAAAATATTCCTTTTGAACGTGTTCTTTACGCCTTAGGAATTAGATATGTTGGAGAGACTGTGGCAAAGAAGCTGGCTAAACATTATAAAAGTGTTGATGCATTGGCATCAGCTTCACCTGAAGATTTGGTTAGTGTAGACGAAATCGGAGTTAAAATTGCAGAAAGTGTCCATGCATTTTTCATTTCCGAAGAAAACAAAAACATCCTTAACAGGTTAAGGCATTTCGGCGTTCAATTAGAGATGTCTGCTGAGGAACTTGAGGGAAAGACGAGTATTTTAGAAGGTCAATCTATTGTTGTTTCGGGTGTTTTCGAGTCCATTTCCAGAAACGAGCTGAAAAAATTAATAGAAGATAATGGTGGGAAGGTTAGTAGCTCCATTTCTTCTAAAACGAGTTACATTGTGGCAGGTGATAACATGGGGCCAAGCAAAAAAGAAAAGGCTGAAGTACTCGGTATAGATATAATAAATGAATATGAATTCTTACAAAAATTGAATTAAAATCTATTTTTTATCGATAAAAAACATTTTTATACGTTGAAATACAAAATTTTTATATATATTTGACCCGAAGCTAAAATATCTCTCATGAACAAGTCAAAAGTCTTGATCGGGTTTGTTTTATTATGTTATATATTATTCGCTGTTTTTGAACTTAGCGGAAACGATGGTATAGCCTATTATTCACGGTCGTTAATTGTACCTCTCATTACTTTAATCTACTTGTTACTTATCAAAGACAAGAAAAGATTGTTTCTGTTATTTTTGGTGTTTTATTCCATATCAGATTTGATGGGTTTAGTTATAGATAGTATGCCTTTTGATGAGTCTGGTTCTCTTTATGACTTCAATTATTACAGTGGTAATCTTTTATATATGATTTCCTATTTATTTTTGGTAATAAAGATTTGCAAGTCTATAAGCTTTAAACATATTCTGAAGCATTACTTAGTTCATGCTATTGTCCTTATAGCACTAAATATTTATTTTATTTATGTGCTGCAAGTTATAATCAGTCCTAATTTGGTTGTACAAAACGATTATTATTTTGAGTTGGCCTATAATATTGTGGCCCTTCTTTTGTTGCCATTGTCGTTGTTGAATTATTTTTATAGAGACAACAAAAAATCCTTGTACCTGTTTTTAGGTTCTTTATGTATCGTTTTTTCTGAAGTTATGGATGTGGCCTACATTTATATTTCCGAACGAGGTATATTGAACTTTTTATCAACCACACTGATTTTATTGGCTTTTTATTTACTTTACCAGCAATCAAAATTAAATAATGTTGCCAACAAAAATGAACAATTTATGTTTGTTGATTAGGCGGTTTATTTAAAATTCATAAGAGGAATATCTTTCCGATACAAGTATATAATTATAGCCGAAAGAATAAAAGTTATTACAGCAGTTGCAAACAATACGCCACTGTCGCCATTTACTTCTATCCCGAGTTGTGTTAAATGAATAAAAATAGCACCGCCAATAATTCCCAAAGCTAGGCTTGCCCCAAGCCAAACTTTTTTCGGAATGAGCAATAAAATTCCAGAAATAAGCTCTAAAATACCAATGGTAATTCTTCCATAAGGCTCCAAACCAATTTTTTGAAAAATATAGACGCTGTCTGGATGTGCAAAAAACTTAAAACGTAAAGTTTGAATAAGAATAATGGATACAATTATTCTTAAGGATAGAGGGAGGTGTTTTTTCATCTTATAAATCTTGATAAAGTTTTAGACGTTTTTTGGGGTAACAACTTAAAATTGAGACATGATTTTTTCGATGAACGAATATTTTTGAATAAAATATCGATGAAGGGTATGTTTTTATCGTTATAATTTATAAATATTATTATATTTGTAATAACCTACTTATGTCTTAATCATGAAAAATTGGTATTCTCGTAATTTCAATAATGTCTTTTTCGGACTTTTTTTAACCATAATCATTTCAATTGGTTTTGATTATTTTTATGGAAGTGAAAATTTACTGCAGTTTATTTTACCAACGATTATACCTGTTTTTTCGGGTGTGTATTTAATAAAATATAAATTTCAAAACATCCCATTTATTTTCTTTTTGTTCTTCTCTTTTTTAGGAAATGCATTTGGGTTGGTTAATTTAAAAACTGAGGATTTTTACATTTTAAATATTACATCGTTAGCAGCACTTGTGAGTTTGATCTTCATATCGGGTCAAAAATTTAAAGTAAAGGAAGTGCATAAATTGGTAGGTATTTATCTATTGACCGTTTTTACCATCAGTTTGTTTTTTGTTTATGAGGTCATTGATATTTTCAGATATTTTATTTTAGAGGATACCGATTTCTATATGTTCGTGCTAAATTGTTTAGGTTTATTGGTGTTCGCCTTTATGTCCTTAGGTTATTATTTGAACACACAAACCAAATCGGCCATATTATTTCTAACGGCTGCCATTTGCTTTGCCTTCACTTCGCTAGTAGATTATTTTGTTATTTACTTTGCGTACAACTGGAATTTTATATTTCTTCATAAATTGCTATATGTTGTTGGATTATACCAAATAATTAAATTCATGATTGAGGAACATAGTTTGAATAGGTTGAAGCCTATTGAAGACTATGAGGTGTACTATTCTGAAATCACTTTTGCCTAGACTATAATTGATGCGCCGTTTGCAGACTTATTTTTGTTGGAATCAAAATAAAAATCAATTCTTCCCAAATTAATTCCGTAGCAACCTACTTGGTTTACGAGCATATTTTTGCCCTCAATATTTTTTACAATAGTTGGTTTGGAAAGAAAGGTATGTGTATGCCCCCCAATAATTAAATCAATATCCTTTGTGGCTTCCGCTAATTTTAAGTCGCTAACTTTATTGGGCTCTTTTCTGTAATTATACCCTAAATGGGAGAGACAAATAATGAGGTCGCACTTTTCTTCAGTTTTTAAAATGCGCGTCATATCCTGTGAAATTTCAATGGGGTTTAAATATTTGGTTTCCTTAAACATAGCTGGGTCTACCAGACCATACAACTCAATACCTAAACCAAAAATACCTATTTTAATACCAGCTTTTGATAATATTTTATAAGGTTTGGTATGTGCATCCATTATGGTATTTGAAAAATCATAATTTGCAGAAACGAACTCAAATGTTGCATGGGGCATCTGTGCATAAAGGCCTTCAATGCCATTATCAAAATCGTGGTTGCCAATGGTCGCCAAATCATATTTTAATTTGCTCATTAGTTTGAATTCCAGTTCGCCACCATAATAATTGAAATATGGTGTGCCCTGAAAAATGTCACCAGCATCCAATAAAAGAGTATTTGGGTTTTCTTTTCTAATGGACTCAATTAAACTTGCACGTCTGGCAACGCCACCTTTATTGGCATTTCTGCCATCTTCGGGGCCAAAAGCATCAATATGGCTGTGTACGTCGTTGGTGTGCAAAATGGTTATTTTGGGGCTTTTCTCTAAAGATGTAAAAGACTGCAAGCCAAAACTACTCAAAGATACTAAGGCGGTTCCTGCTGAGGCTTGTTGTATAAATGTTCTACGTTTCATTTTTTTTTTTGAAATTTTGAATTTTATAGTGCGTTCTTTTATCTGTTGATTTGAATAAACCGGTCATCCATTTTTGGGTTAACAGTGTCCAGCTTCATAAACTTATCCATTAAAACATTTCTAATTTTATAGTTTAAAACGTAAACGCTATCATTTGGTTTGAAAAAACTCATATTGTCACCTCCATTGCATAAATAGTCATTGGTTGCCACATAATAAATACTGTCCTCATAAATTTCATTTCCATTGATTTTTTCTTCCACAACGTCAAAATTTTGGTCTATGACCAGCTTAAGCTTCGATACTGGATGCGCCTTTTTAGTGTCAGCCAAATAACGAATCATCTTTTCTATTTGCGTGCCTTTTAGGGCAGCTACAACGACACTGTTTTCAAAGGGCATCAATTCAAAAACTGTTCTCTTGGTAACGTTACCTTTTGACAGTATTGAGCGTATACCACCATGATTAAGCAAAACCATATCGATATCATGGCCCGTTCTACTTTTAAAAATAGGGTTGGATTCACTAAAAACCGCATCTGCCATAAAATTTCCAATAGCTGTATTAAACTCACCATCCGTTTTCGTATAAGTGTCTGCCGAATAGGCCAAAATGCTATCTAGGTCTTTTTGAATATTATCCCTGAAAGGTTTTAAATAAGATTCAATTTCAGGGTCTTTCACTAGGGAATCTGTTATTGCAATTTGTTCGCCTTCAATTTTAGAGAGGTGCATTTGTTGCTGTTTGCAACTTGATAAAACAAAAATATATAACAAAATAAAGAAATGTGTAAACCTCATGTATAATTAAATAATTTGAATGTACTTTTGCTACCTTTGCGGAAAGTATAAAGGTAAATGATTTTAAAGGGTTTTAAAGCAAAATCTAATAAAAAGTACTTGAACAAATTGTTATCAGAGCGACAAGTAAATGTTACCGATAACAAGGTTGTAAGTTTGGGCGTTATCTTAAATATTGATGAGTTTGATGATTTTGAGGCGTTTAGAAAACTTGCCAATCAAATAGAGATTCGTCCGAATAGGTTAAAAATTGTGGCATTTTCAGAAAGCGAAAAGGATGATTTAAATTCTTGGGACGAATGCCACAACCCAAAAGATTTTGGTTGGAATGGAAAGATTAATAATTTAGAATTACAGGAGTTCCTGAACACAAAATTCGACCTTTTAATCAGTTATTATAACGATGAAGTTTTAGAACTTAAATTGATGACCACCCTTTCTCAAGCCAAATTTAAAATTGGCATTTTACAAACAGATGAGCGCCTAAACGATTTAATAATTAAAACCAATTTAAAGGAGTTTGACCTGTTTAAAAAGGAAATTTTAAAATACCTAACTATATTAAATAAAATAAATAATAATGAGTAAGTTTTTAGGAACAGGAGTTGCATTGGTTACCCCATTTAATGCAGATTTGAGCTTAGACCATGAAGCCCTAGCCAATATTGTAAATTATAATATTGACAATGGTGTTGAATATCTAGTGATTTGTGGAACCACAGGAGAAAGTGTAACCCTTACCAAGCAAGAAAAAAAGGAAGTTATAGCAACCATTGTCAAGGCCAATAGCGGGCGCGTACCCATGGTTTTGGGTATAGGCGGCAACAATACAGCTGCCGTTATTGAAGAAATTCAAGCAACCGATTTGAGCAAGATAGACGCCATTTTATCGGTTTCACCTTACTATAACAAACCTACTCAAGAAGGTATTTATCAGCATTTTAAGGCTATTGCGGAGGCTTCTCCCATTGATGTTATTCTGTACAATGTTCCTGGGCGCACATCCAAAAACATAGAACCTAAAACTACGTTAAGGTTGGCCAACGATTTTAAAAATGTTGTGGCAGTTAAGGAAGCTGGAAACAATATGGCCCAATATTTAGAGTTAATTAAAAACAAACCAGAAGATTTTTTAGTGATTTCTGGTGATGACGATTTAGCATTGGGAGTTGTCTTAGCTGGTGGAGCCGGCGTTATTTCCGTAATCGGACAAGGATTTCCAAAGGAATTTTCAGAAATGATCCGTTTGGGACTTAAAGGTGATGCCAAAGCAGCCTACAAATTGCATTTTAAATTAATGGATGTTATTGGGTATATTTTTGAAGAAAACAACCCTGCAGGCATAAAAGGTGTTTTTGAAGCCCTAAAATTGTGCAGAGATACCGTAAGATTGCCCTTGGTTCCAGCATCAAACAGCTTGAAGGCCAAAATAGCAGATTTTGTGAAAAACTTTTAGTTGTTAAATATAACTTAAACCTTGTATTTATTGGATTTTAGCCTTTATTTTAGCCGTGAAATAATATTTTTAAAATCCATTTTAATAGCTTAATTTTGCAAGCTGTAATAAAAATTAATGAATAAGTTTTTTTGCATAGTATTTGTTTTCACTGTTTTAACAAGTTGTAGCGAATTTCAAAAGGCTTTAAAGTCTGAGGATATTGCCACAAAGTTTAAATTAGGAGAAGAACTCTATAATGAAGGTGAATTTTCAAAAGCGAATAGATTATTTGCTCAAATAGTACCGAATTATAGAGGGAAACCGCAAGCTGAAAAGTTAATGTTTTTATATTCCAATTCATTTTATAAAATGAAGGATTACTATGTGGCGGGTTATCAGTTTGAGCGTTTTACGTCAAGCTATCCAAAAAGTGAAAAGGTTGAAGAAGCTGCGTTTTTTGGTGCCAAAAGCTATTACATGCTTTCGCCAAGATATTCTAAAGATCAAAAAGAAACCAAAGAAGCTATTGAAAAGCTTCAAGAGTTTATCAATGTTTTTCCTGATTCTGAATATGTGGCAGAATCCAATAAGTTGATTCAGGAATTGGATTTTAAATTAGAAAAGAAAGCCTTCGAAATAGCCAAACAGTATAATCACATATCTGATTATCCTGCTTCCGTAAGATCGTTTGATAATTTCATTTTTGAATTTCCAGGGTCAAGATTGCGTGAAGAAGCTTTATTTTACAGATTAGATTCAGCTTATAAACTGGCCATGAACAGTGTTGAATATAAAAGTACCATTCAAGATGGCTTGGTCTATCTCAAAAAAAATAGACTTGAAGAGGCCAAGGATTTTGCTAGATCCTACAAACAATCATTTAGTAACTCAAAATTTATTGATGAGGTTAACGAAATGGCCATAAATATTGACGAAGAATTAAAAAGATACAGCACAAAAAGTTAAACACAATTTCAAATGGATTTAAAAAAAACCAATGCTCCGGTAAATACGGTAACGTACGATAGAAATCAAATAGATGAGCCAACTGGAAACATCTACGAGTCTATTTCTATCATTTCAAAGCGTGCAGAACAAATCAACACAGAAATAAAAAAAGAACTTATTGATAAGTTGGAAGAATTTGCCACTTACAATGATAGTCTTGAGGAAGTGTTTGAAAACAAAGAGCAAATTGAGGTGTCAAAATTTTACGAAAAATTACCAAAACCTCATGCATTGGCCGTTCAAGAATGGTTAACT
Source organism: Tamlana flava (assembly GCF_041287255.1). Lineage (NCBI taxonomy): Bacteria > Pseudomonadati > Bacteroidota > Flavobacteriia > Flavobacteriales > Flavobacteriaceae > Tamlana > Tamlana flava. The sequence goes on along the minus strand of NZ_JBGGTX010000001.1, from coordinate 598,451 downwards.
GATAAGGTTTATTTTAGAAATACCGAGGAAGATTCTCAATAATAATTTCTAAATTTATACACCATTAAATAAACTCCAATACCGTTTTTATAAATGGTATTGGAGTTTGTTTGGTTAATAAACATGGGTTTTATGAGTATATTAAGTGGAAAAAATATTCTACTTGGAATTACAGGAGGTATTGCCGCCTATAAAACAGCTTCACTGGTAAGGTTATTGGTTAAATCTGGTGCTAGCGTAAAAGTGGTTATGACGCCAGCTGCAAAAGATTTTATAACACCGTTAACTTTATCAACTCTATCTGAACACCCCGTGTATTCTTCGTTTACCAATGAGGAAGATGACAATGCCGTATGGAACAGTCATGTTGATTTGGGTCTGTGGGCAGATTTGTTCATCATTGCTCCGGCAACGGCAAATACAATGTCCAAAATGGCCAATGGTACCTGTGATAATTTACTTTTAGCAACATACTTGTCGGCAAAATGCACAGTGTATTTTGTACCCGCTATGGATTTGGATATGTACAAACACCAAAGTACACTTCAGTCTTTTGAGACCTTAAAAAGTTATGGTAATATCATGATTCCTGCAACAAGTGGTGAATTGGCAAGTGGTTTAGTTGGCGAGGGGAGAATGGCCGAACCAGAGGATATTGTTGCTTTTATTGAAAACGACATTTTAGGCAAACTTCCACTACGTGGAAAAAAAGTTTTGATTACAGCTGGACCGACTTACGAAGCCATTGATCCAGTTCGTTTTATTGGAAACCATTCCAGCGGAAAAATGGGATTTGAAATCGCTAAAGCTGCTGCAAAATTGGGTGCTGAGGTTATTTTAATTTCAGGGCCAACCCATCAAAAAGTATCAAATAGTTTAATTGAACTTATTCCCGTAGTCAGTGCAAATGAGATGTATGCAGCTGTACATAAATATTTCAAGAATGTTGATGTAGCCATACTTTCGGCTGCAGTAGCCGATTTTGCACCAAAAGAAGTAGCTAACCAGAAAATAAAAAAGAAGACTGATACGTTAATTTTAGAGCTGGAAAAAACGAAGGATATCTTGGCTTCTTTGGGAGACATCAAAAAACAGCAATATTTGGTCGGTTTTGCATTGGAAACAGAGAATGAACTTGAAAATGCAAAAGGAAAACTAAAAAAGAAGAATTTAAATTTAATTGTTTTAAATTCGTTGAATGATAAAGGAGCCGGTTTTAAAAGTGACACCAATAAAGTGATTTTTATTGATGACAAAAACCAAATAATGGAGTTTGAATTAAAGTCGAAAGCTGATGTGGCCGCAGATTTAATGAATAAAATTATATCAGAAATTAATGCGTAACTTTTTAGTCATACTATTGTTTTTCCTTTCAATTAAAGGGTTTTCACAAGAATTAAATTGTAGTTTGGTGGTTAATGCCGAACAAACAGGAAATGAAAATTTCCCAATCTTTAAAACTTTAGAAAAGCAACTTACCGAGTTCGTTAACAACACAAAATGGACCACCAAAACCGTTAAGCCCCAAGAGCGTATTAATTGCAGCATGATTATCAATGTCAGTGATTACAGCGGTGAAAATTTTCAGGCAACTTTGCAAGTTCAGTCCGGTCGACCGGTTTATGGCTCCTCATTTAGTACGCCCCTTTACAATTTCAATGACAAGGATTTCACGTTTAGGTATTTAGAATTTCAAAATCTAATTTACAATCCGTCTCAATTTGAATCTAATTTGGTTTCGGTTTTGGCATTTCATGTTTATATGATTTTAGCTTTGGATGCCGATTCTTTTGAACAAAATGGTGGTGATGAATATTACCGTCAGGCCCAGGTTATTACCAATTATTCCCAACAAGGAAATTTTAAGGGCTGGAAAGTTGAAGATGGACTGCAAAGCCGTTTTGCGATAATTGACAACGTGCTGTCCCCAACATTTAAAGAATACAGGGATGTTATGTACAACTATCATAGAAATGGATTGGATGTTATGAGTAAAGATGTTAAGACCGGAAAGGATGAAATTGCTGAATCCTTGAAAAAGTTTCAGGCCATGAACAGCCGCCGCCCAAATTCATTTTTATTGCGCACGTTTTTTGATTCCAAAGCTGATGAAATTGAGCAAATTTTCACTGACGGTCCAAGTGTAAACATTGCTGCTGTAAAAGAAACACTTCAAAAAGTTGCGCCAATGCACAATAGCAAATGGCAAAATATTAAATATTGATTTTGGCCAGAAGTTTAAAGACAGAAGCCTGGAATTAACTACTGCAAACCGAAATATGCTAACCTCCCTCTCCATAAAAAACTACGCTTTAATTAATCATCTTCAGATTGATTTCAATAGTGGATTTTCCATCATTACAGGTGAAACCGGTGCCGGTAAGTCTATTTTACTTGGTGGTTTGTCGCTTGTTCTTGGTAAACGTGCCGATTTAAGTAGTATGAAGGATACTTCCGAAAAATGTATTATCGAAGCTGTTTTTGATATTTCAAATTATAATTTAAAATCAATTTTTGAGGAAGAGGACCTTGATTTTGAAGAGCAAACTATCATTAGAAGAGAGATTTTGCCTTCTGGAAAATCAAGGGCTTTTGTTAACGATTCTCCAGTAAACTTAAGTAGTTTGCAACTTTTGGGTGAAAGGCTGATTGATATTCATTCACAGCACCAAACCTTGGAGCTTACCAGCAACGAATTCCAATTTCAGATTATTGATGCTTTGGCAAAAAATGACGAGCTTTTACAAACCTATAAGACAGAATTAAAAAATTACAAGTCACTCAAAAAGCAATTAAATGAGCTTTTAAATTTTAAAGCCGAAGCCATTAAAGAGCACGATTACAATACATTTTTGTTGAATGAACTGGTTGAAGCTAAATTGGTTGAAGGGGAACTTGAAGTTTTAGAAGAAGAATACGAAACCCTAAATAATATTGAAGGCATTAAAGAAAAACTTGCCGAAGCGTATCAGCTATTAAGTGAGGACCAAATAGGGGTTTTGTCGACGCTAACAGCTTTAAAAAATGCGTTTCAAAAGTTGTCAACATTTTCATCAAAATATGAAGATTTGTACAACCGAGCCAATAGCAGTTTAATTGAAATGGACGACTTATTCAATGAGGTCAACAATTTGCAAGAAGATTTGGATGCCGATCCCAACCGATTGGAAGTTGTAGATAGCAAGCTTAAGGTTCTTCATAACTTAATGCAAAAACATGCCGCTTCAGGTATTTCGGAATTGGTTGAGATTAGAAACCAGCTTGAAGAAAAAGTTTTGGTTACAGAAAATTTGGATGGCAACATTCAAAAGAAGGAAGCAGAAATAACCTCAAAAGAAAAGGAACTGAATGCCATTTCGAAAGAACTAAATAAAAAACGAATCGAAGTTATTCCTGGTTTAAAGCAACAATTGGAAACCATTTTAAGTAGTTTGGGCATGCCCAATGCACAATTTAAAATGCAATTGGTTTATGGTGATGATTTCTTTAACAATGGAAGGGACGAGTTGTCCTTTTTATTTTCAGCCAACAAGGGAGGCAGTTTTAATGAGTTGAAAAAGGTAGCTTCGGGTGGTGAGTTATCGCGAATTATGTTGGCCATAAAATCGGTTTTGGCTCAATATATCCAGTTGCCAGCTATTATGTTCGACGAGATTGATACAGGTGTTTCTGGTGAAATTTCAAATAAAATGGGCGATATTATGTTGGAAATGAGCAAAACCATGCAGGTGTTTTCCATTACCCATTTACCTCAAATTGCTGCCAAGGGGCATTCACATTTTAAAGTTTATAAGGAAGATGTGAACAACGTTACGCAAACCAATTTAACAAAATTGAATTATGATGAGCGCATTGTTGAAATAGCCCAAATGCTCGGGGGCTCAGAAATGTCGTCATCTGCCATAGCCCACGCCAAGGAATTGCTAAACTAAAAAAGTAAAAAGTTTAAAATAAAAAGTATAAAGTTTAGTATTTTTGAAAGTATTAAAACTAATTAACTAAACAGCTATACAACTAGCGACTTAACAAAATAGATATGTCATATAATTTACTTAAGGGAAAAAAAGGAATCATTTTTGGGGCACTAGATTCAAATTCTATTGCATGGAAAACGGCAGAGCGTGTACATGAAGAAGGTGGAAAATTTGTTTTAACGAATGCGCCAGTAGCTATGCGTATGGGGCAAATTAATGAGTTGGCTGAAAAAACAGGTTCTGAAATTATTCCGGCCGATGCCACTTCTTTGGAAGATTTACGAAATTTGGTAGAAAAGTCCATGGAGATTTTGGGAGGCAAAATAGATTTTGTGTTACATTCCATAGGGATGTCTATTAACGTTAGAAAAGGAAAACACTACACTGATCAAAATTACGAATGGACACAAAAAGGTACTGATGTTTCTGCAATTTCATTTCATAAGGTGATGCAAACACTTTATAAGGCTGATGCCATGAACGAGTGGGGAAGTATCGTGGCATTGTCATACATGGCCGCACAACGCGTGTTTCCAGATTACAACGACATGGCCGATAATAAGGCGTATTTAGAGAGTATTGCGCGTAGTTTTGGCTATTTCTTCGGAAGAGATAAAAAAGTACGTGTAAATACCATTTCTCAATCACCAACACCAACAACTGCAGGCAGTGGTGTAAAAGGTTTTGATGGTTTTATTGCCTACGCCGATAAAATGTCGCCATTAGGTAACGCTACGGCGTTAGACTGTGCAAACTATACCGTAACCTTGTTTAGTGATTTAACCAAACGAGTTACCCTACAAAACCTTTACAATGATGGAGGTTTTAGTAATATGGGTGTTAGCGACGCAGTTATGAGTACCTTTGTTGGTGACGAATAAAATAAAATTTTTTATTAAGGAAAAGCCACCCGTAGAAAGGTGGCTTTTTTGTTACTTTGTGTTATGCAAGTCCATAATGGGCATTAGGTATAAATATAAAGTATAAACCCTTGTCACAACTTCAGTTCTCATTCATAATACCTGTTTATAATCGTCCTGATGAAATCCAAGAACTTTTACAAAGTTTTGACGCTTTGGAAGGCGATAAAGGTTTTGAGATTGTAATTGTTGAAGATGGCTCTGAAAATTCGTCAAAAACAGTTGTTGAGGGTTTTGCCAAAAAACTGAATATTTCATATTTCTACAAAAAAAATTCAGGACCTGGCGATTCCAGAAACTATGGAATGCAACAAGCTAAAGGCAACTATTTTATCATTTTGGATTCTGATTGTATTCTTCCAAAAGAGTATTTAATTGAAGTTGAAAAGAGCCTGAAAGATGAGTACGTTGATTGTTTCGGTGGACCTGATGCCGCACACCATTCTTTTACCAATTTACAGAAAGCCATTAATTTTTCTATGACTGCTTTTATTACTACTGGCGGCATTCGGGGGAGTAAAAAAAGTGTGGATAAGTTCCAACCAAGGAGTTTTAACATGGGGCTTTCAAAAGCTGCTTTTGAAGCCTCAAACGGGTTTGGACGTATTCACCCGGGTGAAGACCCTGATTTGACCATAAGACTTTGGGATTTAGGCTTCAAGACCAAACTAATTCCAGAAGCTTTTGTTTTTCATAAGCGCCGTATTTCGTGGTACACGTTCTACAGGCAAGTAAATAAATTTGGAATGGTACGGCCTATTTTAAACAAATGGCATCCTTCAACAAAAAGAGTAACCTATTGGTTTCCAACAATTTTTTGTTTGGGCTTGTTCTTGTCAGTTATTCTATTATTTTTCCACGTGAAATGGCTGTTTGTGCTGTACTTAGTATATTTTGTTGTTGCCTTTATTTTGGCATTTTTCAGTACAAGAAGTTTACGGGTGGCCATTTTGGTTATACCTGCAATTTTTGTACAATTTTTGGGTTACGGTTATGGGTTTTTAAAATCCACATGGGCGGTTTCCGTTTTAAATAAGCATGCTGAAACACATTTCCCTAAATTATTTTTCAAACAAAAATGATAAGAAAATTAAAGTCTAAAATATTAACCTCGATTAAAAATAGGCGAATCAATGTTTTTTTGTTGTTTCTTTTATTGGCTTTTATCATTTTAATTTTTTCAAAACTTTCAAAGGAATACACAAAAACCGTTGCGTTTTCCATTGAAAGAACAAATGTCCCACAGAAATACATTATTCTAAATGATTCAGTAAAACTGAATGTGACCTTAAAAACGCACGGATTTAAGTGGATAAAGTACGCCTTTAATAGACCGAAGATCAGTGTGGATTTCAATAAAGATGTTTATAAAAAAGACGCTTATTTTGTTTGGCATAAAAGCAAGGCTTTTTTGAACAACACACAATTTGACAAGCAGGTTGAAATATTAAATATTTCCCCAGATACTTTAAGATTTGGGTTTGGGGTGAATTTGGTCAAAAAAGTTCCTGTTAAAGTGAATACGGATATTGGTTACAGTGTGGGTTATGATTTGGCAGGTAATATGGTTTCTGAACCTGATTCGGTAATTGTGGTTGGTCCAAATACTGTGGCTTCAACAATAAATTTTTTAGAAACGGAAGTTTTAAAATTAACGGATGTACGTTCTTATATAGCCGAAACCGTCAAGCTTAAATTGCCCGACAAAAAATCGGATTTAAAGTTTTCAACAGATAAAGTCACCATTAAAGCTAAAGTTGAAAAATTTACGGAGGGTACGCTAAAAATCCCTGTTACGATGGTGAACGTGCCAGATACCATGACAATTAAATATTTTCCGAAGACAATAAGTGTTACCTATTATGTTAGCTTAAACAATTTTGACGTTGTAAAGCCAAAAGACTTTAAAGTAGTATGTGACTATGGTAAAGTGAGCGAAAATCAATCGTTTTTAATTCCAGAATTGGTTCGTTTTCCCGAAGTGGTTAAAAATGTTAAGATTGGGCAGCAACATGTTGAATTTATAATCACTAAATGAAAATCGTAGGACTTACAGGTGGCATTGGCAGTGGCAAAACAACCGTTGCACAGCAATTTAAGAAATTGGGCATTCCCTTTTATATTGCTGATAAGGAAGCCAAAAAGCTAATGAACAAGTCTAAAATGATTAAGCGAAAACTTGTTGAATTGTTAGGTGAAGAGGCCTATTTGGACGGAAAGCTAAACCGACCTTTTATTGCCAGCATCATTTTCAAGAACAAGGATATTCTTGAGAAAATGAATGCCATTGTGCATCCAAGGGTTGCCAAACATTTTAAAAAATGGCTTTTAAAACAAGAAGCGCCTTATGTTATAAAAGAGGTAGCCATTTTGTTTGAAAACGGAGGCCATAAGGATTGTGATTATGTGATTACCGTTGTAGCACCAAAAGAATTAAGAATAAAACGACTGCTTGAGCGCGATGACACTTCCAAAGAAAAAATTGAGGCTATCATGAAAAATCAGTGGTCGGATGATGAAAAAGCTAAACTTTCACACTATATTATTGATAATGTAAATCTGGACGATACAAAGTCGCAAGTTTTACATATACACCAAGATTTACTTCAAAAAATCTAGAATTTTACCTTTTTGTTAATGTAAGGTTAAAAGGTAAGTTTTTAAATGTTAAAATGTTAATTTTGAATGATGAGCAAAAGATTATTCGTCCTGTTGATAATATTAATGAGTTTATCACTTATTGGTATTATTTCCATCCAAGCTTATTACATTAACAATTCTGTAAAGAATGAAAAGGAACGTTTTAAATCTAATGTGGTTACGGTAATAAATAATGTATCCAGCACCATTGAGAAAAACGAATTAGAAAAATACTTTTCAGAATACCTAAGCTTAGACAAGGAAAAAAAAACAGATGAAGATGCTGTTTCTCAGTTGCTGATTTATAGAAAGAACAACAGCACTAAAGAAACGCTCATTTACCAAAGTAATGTTTTAGAAGAAAACTATAAACTTTCTTCATCGCTCTTTGACGTTTTAGATAGTCTCGAGGTTAAAAAAATAATAGGAAATTCATCCACAGAAATCTATAGAGATTTAGGATCTTCAGACAAGGATATAAAAAGCCCCATTACCAATATTGTTAGAAGTGGCATAATTGAAGAGGCCCAAAAGATAAATTTTGAAAAGAATTTTAAGGCTATTCTTAAAAGAAATCCTATTTATAAAAGGGTTTCAGAAGATGAAATTAAAAATTTATTGTCTGAAAAGCTGGCTAAATATGATATAGATATCGACTTTGAATTTGCTATTTACGGTAACGACTTGGCTACCAAAGTAAAAAGTAAAAATTTTGAGTATGATAAAAATTCAACTTTTGGCGTACCTATTTTTTATGATGATGAGAACAGGACACCTTACCGGTTGTTGGTAAATTTTCCGGATGATAGAAAGTTTATTTTGTCATCAATCATAGGTATGGTACTTTTATCTGTTGTCTTTACATTAATTATTATTTTGGCTTATGCAAGCGCCTTGTTTCAATTGGTAAAACAGCGAAAGATTTCGGAAATAAAAACCGATTTTATCAATAACATGACGCACGAGTTTAAAACGCCAATTGCTACCATCAATTTAGCTTTGGATGCCATTAAGAACCCAAAAGTTATTGAAGATCAAGACAAGGTTAAGCGTTACCTTTCTATGATAAAGGAAGAAAATAAGCGTATGCACGCCCAAGTGGAAAATGTATTGAGAATATCTAAACTAGAAAAGAATGAACTGAACATCAGTAAGGATAGAGTTGAATTGCACGACTTAATTGAAGATGCCATAACGCACGTAGAGCTTATTGTTGAGGACAGAAAAGGGTACGTAAAAACCTTTTTTGAAGCGGAGCAATCTTCGGTTTTGGCCAATGAAACGCACTTTACCAATGTTATTGTGAATATTTTGGATAATGCCATAAAGTATTCTCCAAATGCCCCAGAAATTGAGGTCTATACGGAAAATGTAGGCACCAATGTTATTTTGAAAATTAAAGACCATGGTAGCGGAATGAGTAAAGCTGCAGCCAAAAGGGTGTTCGAAAAATTTTATAGAGAACACACCGGAAACATTCATAACGTGAAAGGCCACGGATTAGGTTTGGCCTACGTTAAACGAATTGTTGAAGACCATCAAGGTCATGTATCAGTAGAAAGTGAAAAAGACAAAGGAAGCACATTTACAATCAAGCTTCCTCTAATATCTTAAAAATGGAAGAACATAAAAAAAGAATATTGTTAGTTGAAGATGATCCAAATTTTGGAACCGTTCTTAAAGATTATTTAATGATGAACGATTACGAAGTAACCCACGCCAAAAACGGTATGGAAGGCTTTGAAAAGTTTAAAAAAGACGATTTTGATTTATGTATTTTGGATGTGATGATGCCTTACAAAGATGGATTTACGTTGGCTAAGGAAATACGTGAAAAGAACAGCGATGTGCCGATTATTTTCTTGACGGCAAAAACCATGAAAGAAGACGTTTTAAAAGGCTATAAAGTAGGAGCGGATGATTACCTAAACAAGCCATTTGATAGTGAAGTTCTTTTAATGAAAATAAAGGCCATTATACAACGCAAGGCTACCGAAACCATTTCAGATAGCAAGCAATTTGAATTTAAAATTGGCCGATTCGATTTAAACTCCAAACTACGCTTTTTACGTTTTGATGGTGGCGATCCCGTAAAATTATCACCAAAGGAAAATGAATTGTTGCGGTTATTGGCATTGCATGAAAACGATTTAATGCCCCGCGAATTGGCACTTACCAAAATATGGCGCGATGATAATTATTTTACCTCACGTAGTATGGACGTGTATATTGCCAAACTTAGAAAATACTTAAAACTAGACCCAAAAGTTGAAATTCTTAACATTCATGGGGAAGGGTTTAGATTGGTGATAAACGATTAAAACTAAATAAGTAGAAAATTTAAAATCCAGCTTTTAAGCTGGATTTTTTTATGCTTTTTTTTTGATTTAATCGGTTTCAACATAGTTTTTGAAGTTGTTTAAAATGGCTTGCCAACCATTTTTTTGCATGTCAATGGGGTGTTCATCTTCAGGGTCAAAAACCACCACAATTTCCGTTTGATTGTTTAAAATATGAAATGAAACCGAGGCCAATCTTCCACCAAATTCATATGTAAAATGGTTTTTAGGTTCAATTTCGGTATAAACGGCTTCAAAATCAAAACCAAAACTGCCATCTTTGGCTTCCATTCGTGCTTTGTATGTGCCACCAACTTTCATGTCATTGGAGGCTGACGGGCAATGCCAGCTGGGGTCGGCAAAATTCCATTGGGTAATGTGTTTTGGGGTGGTGTAATAGTCCCAAACTTTGTCTTTATTGGCATTAATAGTTGCCTTAACCGTTATTTTTTCTTTGCTCATTTTGTTTGATTTTCCTGAACTCTAAATTTAACTATTTTAATGATTAAATCAATAGGTAACGGTTGGTCTAACGGAAATTGTACTGAACCTTTTCCTTGTTTGTAAACAGAAAGTTCCTCCTGAAATTTTTCATGCGCACTAGGTGTGGCATAAAACCCAATATGTTTTGCAAAGCCTCCAAAGTAAACCAATGGCTTTTTGTTTAGTTTATACGCTGGCATACCATAGGCAATACTTTCAACCGTGTTTAGGGCGTGTTTCTTTATGGTTTCACGCATTAAATTTAGTTTTTCCTGTGTGGCTTCCGGAAAGGCGGCTATGTAATCTTCAACGGTTTTAACATCATGGTCAATTGGCAATGACTTAATTTAAATATGATTTTCCAACCACTCCCTAAACTCATAAAAATTTTGCGGTGCTACACCATGGCCAACGGGAAATTCAGAATATCGATATTTAATGTTTAAGCTGTCTAAAAATGGAGGTGTTAAACGTGCCCAACTTACAGGAATAACTTGGTCAGCACTGCCATGCGAACAATAAAAATTTAAATGCCCATAATCGCGGGTTTCAACATCTTCTGGAAGGATATCTTTATTGATGTATCCGCTCAAAGCCACGATGTTTTTAACTTTTTCCGGATAGGTTAATGCCACGGCATAACTTAGAATACTACCTTGGCTAAACCCTAAAAGGTTTACATTATTTTTGTCAACCGGATAAGCTGCTATGGCTTCATCAATAAAAATGGCTATTAAGTCACGCGACTGCTTGGCCTGCTTATTATCGCTCCATTTGCCTTTTTCAGCATCAAAATTAATGGCATACCAGGCATTGCCAAAAGGAGGCAAAGAGTAGGGGGCTTTTACCGAAATGATAAAAAGTTCTTCTGGCAATTCTGAAGCAAAAGAAAACAAATCATTTTCGTCGCTGCCGTAGCCATGAAGCATAATTAATAGTGGTGCATTTTTAGCAAGGGTTGATTTACGCGTAATATGCTCTAATGAAAGCGACGGTTTAGCCATAATTAAGAGCCCAGATTGGCAAACAATTTTTGATAAAATGCACCCAATAGAGGGACTTCATTTTTTTTTCTTGAAAGAGCTCCAGAAAAACCGTAGATAAAAAGCACAGCAAAAAACAGATAAAATCCAGAGGTTACTGTCCAACTGTCAAAACTGCCCACTGGGTAACCCAGTGCCCAAAACGTGAGCCAAAGCCCTAAAGACTGCCTGATGTGGAAGCTTGCAAAGGCGCTTTTATTTTTTTTGTCGTTGTTCAAAAAATAAGCAATAATAACACCAATTATGGTAATGTAGCTGATAATGGCATTATTTCGCCCGCGTTCAATATCTTGTTCTGTCATTTTTTATGGATTTAAAACCAACTGATTGTTCGCAACAATACCATAAACGATTCCTTTTAAAGTTTCATTTTCAAAAATGGCATTTTTGGATTTTGAAATGATTCTGTCTCTGGTGAATTTTGATTTTGCATCTGGATTAAAAAGGGTCATATTAGCAGTATTTCCAACATTTATTGGTGTGTTTTCCAATCCGAATCTACTTTTGCCCCTTGTTAAAATATCTATGGTTTTTTTTGTTGTAAAGCAGTTTTGTAAAGCCCCGAAAGCACTTTCAAGGCCAATGGTGCCATAATCGGCACGGTCAAATTCAACTTTCTTTTGTTCTACATCAATAGGGTTGTGGTCTGTTGTAACCATATCAATTGTGCCGTCTTTTACCGCTTCAATTAACGCATCAACATCAGTTTGTGTACGCAATGGAGGCAATACTTTAAAGTGGGTATTAAAATCGCCTAAAGCCTCATCGGTAAAGTACAAATTATGCACAGCCACACTACAGGTAACATCAAGTTTTTTGGATTTTGCCTCACGAATTAATTCCACAGATTTTGCCGTAGAAATGGTTGCAATGTGCAATTTGCCACCTGTATACTCCAACAGGAATAAATCGCGGGCCACTTGAAGTTCTTCTGCCAAAGCGGGAATACCTTTCAAGCCTAGTTTTGTGCTTGTTATATGTTCGTTCATCACTCCATGTCCGGCAATTTTGTTCTCCTGCGGAAACGAGCAAACCAATCCGTTAAAATTACTGGCATATTGCAGAGCAATTTTCATGAGGTTCGGATTTGAAATAGGTTTGTGATAATCGTAAAAAGCCACTGCACCAGCCGTGCCCATATCAAAAAGTTCGGCCATATCTGTTCCTTTACTGCTTATGGTCAATGCGCCAATGGGCAAAAGGGTTACTGCATGGTTTTGGGCTTTCGATTTTAAAAAGGCAATATCGGAATTCGTATCTATAACCGGATTGGTATTGGCATTTACAGCTACAGCCGTAAACCCAGAAGATGCAGCTGTTTTAAGTCCATTTTTTATAGTTTCGCGTTCTTCAAAACCTGGTTCGCCAAAACTCACACTGCTATCAAACCAACCTTGCGAAATATGGAGGTTTTCCAATATTATTTCCTGATAATTTTTTGGATTTTTGATGCTGCTGTCAATCTTGGTAATCTGCCCTTTTTCAATCAAAATATCTTGAATCGTGTTGTGGAAATCACTTTTTGGGTCAATAATTGTGGCAGATTTTATAAGTATGTTCATTTAAAGAATTTTAAGATGAGCATTTCAGTAATCAATAACGCTAGCGCAAAAATAACAAACCATTTCCAGAGCGCATTAACTTTTGAGTCACTTTTTAGAGTATCAAAAATTTCGGAAACAGAATTGCTGATTGTTGTTTGTTCTGAAGACGTAGGGTTAAGGTAGGATAAAACACTTTCTTCCCTGCTGTAATTATAGCTAACATTCTTAATGCTTTCGCCTTTATTGGTAATGGAGTAAGTACCCGCTATTGAAGGTGTTTCTTGAGTGGTAACAACCACCTTGTTGTTGAAATATTGCTGCTTTGGTATGATGTTTATGTCTTCCTTTATGAGTGTAAGTACGGCGTCTTGTTGCATTTGTGTCTCCACATCAAATCTGTTTTTTTCTCCAATTTCATAATACAATTCAGGGATTTTTAAACTTTGTTTGGCTATGTTATAAAAAGTTGGAACTATGAGCGGTGAATTTTTGAAACTTGAGTTTTTCTGATTTAATGGCGAGGCAAACACAAACGTATTTTTGATTTGCCCCAAAAAGGTTTTTCCATCTTCAAACTGTAATGCAGAAGACATATCTGATGAACTGAAATTATAATAACTGTTAACCTTTGGATATTGAAAGTTTTTTACTTGTTTTTCAAAAACACCCTGATTATACAAAGGATGTGTGTAATTAATAGTGGTAACCCGCTTGTCGGTTTCAACAAAATTGGTAAAACGGGACCGATAATTGGCTAATAGTTGGTTGTAAGATTCAATATTTATGGCTTCCGAAGGAATGGCAATAACGATACCACCCTTTCGGGTAAATTGCTTTAAAGCGGTGGCCAGTGGCATGGGAATGTCGTCCAATTCATTTAAAACGATGAGATGTTGAGAATCTATGAGATTATAGTTCAACTGGTCTATAGGAGTTGTAATATAATTGAATTCGTCTGACGTGTAAATACGTTTTAAAAACGAATCGTCATTTCCATTAATACCCAAAACATTAATTTTTGAGGGTCTGTTGATGCTAAAAAATAGAGTATTGTCAAACTGCAAATTGGAATCATCAATGGATATTTTTCCGTTGATAACTTCGTTAATAGGGATTGAAAACGTGGTTTCTGCATTTTTGTTAATTTCTACCGATGTTTTGGCAATAAGATTGTTGTTATTGAAAAGTGAAATGGGTAAATTTTTAACGGGATTTCCGCTATTTATTAGCTTTACTTTTAGTTCAATTGATGTTGCCGTACGCTTCGAAATAAATGCACTATCAATAGCTATGTTGTTCGTGTTTACAGGTGCCAGTTTAACCAAATGAAGATGGGTGAGCGAATCCAATTCAGGGTTAAAACTGCCATTATTTTCCTGAAAATCTGAAATATAAACCAGATTTTTTGCAACATCTTTTTTGTTGTCAAAAACGGCGTTGATTTTCAATAAAGCAGCTTCGGCCGATATTTTTTCAGAAGAACAACTTATCCGTAGCAATTCATTTTTTACAGCCTTTATTGTGGTATTTTTAAAACTATTGTCGTTGGTTATTATAGAAATATTTTCGTCTTCGGGAACATTTTCAATAATATCCTGTACTGCACGTTTTAACAATTCACCTTGACTCCCTTTTGCTTGCATGCTGAACGAATTGTCCAAATAAACAACGGTTTCTTTTTCAACATTCAAATTGCTGGTTTTTGATGTAAATGGCTGTGCAAATGCAAAAATCAAGGCCACCAGCAGCAATAATCGGGTTATAAGTATCAACCACTTTTTTAATTGTGAACTTTTGCGTGTTTGTATGGTGGCTTCCTTTAAAAAGGCCACATTGGTAAAAGGTACTTTTTGGAATTTACGCAGTTGAAATAAATGAACAATAATTGGGATGAGCAGTAAAAAAAGCGCGTAAAGAAGTTCGGGGTGTTTAAACTGCATATCTTTTATGGATTATCCAAACCTACATAATTTTTTTAATTAACAAAAGAAAACTTGGGTTGTAGTTTTTTATGAAACGTAGCTTTTCCTTGTTTAGTCTTAAGGAATGACTTCATAAGCTTAAAAATGATTGAAACTGATGGCTAATTAGATGTTTTTATTTAATCAGTCTAATAATGTTGGGATAAAAATTTTTGATTTTTCCATTTCTGACTTTTACTGCAAATATGATTGGCAAAATAATGTTTATTGTGCTAAAAATGCCCCACAGTGTTAGGATGTCAAAAGGGTTCATGCCACCAATAACATGCGTTATCTTGCTAAATACCCCAACAAACAAAGCAGAGTAGCTCAAAAATGTCCAAAGTATTTGAAAATTTAATAGATTGACTCCAATAGTATTCAAGCCTATTATTTTGTCCTTTTTGTTTAGCCACAATATAAGAGGGATAATTATATTTCCTAAAGGTATAACCAAGAATGTTAAAACGGATAGGTGAAAGAAAATCAAATAATTTTTGTCGTGTTCTTTTCCATAATCTAAAATATCTTCAGCATTAATATCTAAAGCTTCACAAATTAATTGGAGGGTTTTTCCTCTCGGTTCATTTTCTTTGTTCTCAATGCGTTGAATTGTTCTTAAATTGACTCTAGCAGATTCAGCTAATTCTTCTTGAGATAGACCTTTTCTTTTTCTGGTGTCTTTAATTTTGTTTCCTAGTTCTGTCATAATCGATTCTATTAATTTGCTTCAAAATTACTGTTGAAACCAAATGTTTGATAGCGGTTTGTTTGCGACATTTTTACGGCAATTGTGTCAATTGCATTAATTTGGGTCATTAACAAAAGAAAAAATAGTCCGTCATTGAGTACATTTCTTGTTTTTTAAAATATGCTTTGATTTCAATTTGAGCCTTTGGATTGGCCACAGTCACGATACTTTGTGGACGGTTAATTTTTTCTAAATCTGTAAAGGGCTTTAGTTTTTGGTCGTAAATGGCCTTGCCAATTTTTTTCGGATTGTCGCATATCCACTCAAAAGGAATGCCTTTTTCAACTAGATTTTTGGCAATAGTTTTTCCTTTTAATCCGGCGCCCCAAACAACTAAGGGACGTGAAGCATCAAAATCCAATTCCAAAAAATAATGGAGTTTAATATCTAAAAAAGTGTTTTCAGCGTAATTGCTGTGGGTGCGCGATGTACGTGTTTGGTAATCGCGCCAAAAGTGTAAAATTTCATTGGATGGAATAATTTTGTAATCTGCTTTGTAAAACCGAAAGGTTAAATCGTAATCTTCGGGGTAACGGTTAGGTTGGAAGTCATCAATGGCCAGTAAATCGTCGCGATGAAGCATCCAACATGGCGAAGCGATAACACATTCCTTATAAATCTCAGAATAATTATTGCCAGTTGTAGTCAAATGGTTAAGCCAATCTTCATATTTTTTATAACCATCACTGATACCAAGCTCTGAAAAATAAGCGACCAACCCGGTAGCAACATGGTTTTTGCCATGGTTCAACAAATTGTTCAATAGAACCTCCAGTTTATTTTCGGGCATTACATCATCGCTATCCATACGGGTAATATAGTGGCCAGTACTTGTTTCAAAAGCCAAACGAAGCGCTTCAATAATACCTTTGCCAGAATTTTTAATAAGCTGTATCCGCTCGTCCTCTTTCGCGTAGGCGTTTACAATGTGGTAGCTGTTATCGTTAGAGTAATCATCAACAATAATCATTTCCCAGTTTTTATAGGTTTGACTTATAATAGAATCCAAACAATCGGCGATAAAATCTTCGGTATTCTTAAACGGAATTAAAATGCTTACTAATGGCTCTTGCATGCTGCGAATTTAACAAAACCTTAAGAATGGCGACCGTAACATAATAGTATTTTGCACGTCAATTTAAAAAACTTTAAAATCTGAAATAATGAACACGAAAACCATAATGGGCTTGGTGGTTGGTATTTTATTGGCCAGTTGTAGCGCTTCAAAAAAATCTGGAAACGATTTGGCTATAAATTCACCTGTTGAAACGAGCATAGATTTAAGTAAAGTAACCAATGATAAAGTTCCGGTAACCATAAACCCTGGGCGTTTTACTGCGCAAACCGTAACCTATAGGTTGCCTAAAGTTGTTCAGGGTACTTATTCAATAAGTAATTTCGGTAGTTATATTGATGATTTTAAAGCCTTTGATTATTCTGGAAATGAAATGCCTTTTGAAAAAGTTGACACCAATTCCTGGACTATAGCCGATGCCAAAAAACTTGACAAAATAACGTATTTTGTTAATGACACTTATGACATTGAAGAGCAGGGCGGTATAGGGAAAGAACAACCCTTTTCGCCTGCAGGAACCAATATTGAACCTGATAATTATGTGTTAAATCTCCATGGGTTTATTGGCTATTTCGATTCGCTAAAAAGTAATCAATACAAGCTTGACGTAACTGCTCCAGCAGATTATATGCGAAGCTCTGCCTTGCAAAACATCAGTTCAAAAACCAGTGAAGATGGAACCTTAATGACCTCCAGCTATTTTGCACCGCGATATTTTGATATTACCGATAACCCTATGATGTATGGTGATTTGGATGTTGAAGAGTTTCAAGTAGGCGATATCAAAATTGTTTTGAGTGTTTACTCACCTAATAAAGTACATTCTTCAGCATCTTTAAAAGAAACCATTTTTAAAATGATGAAGGCGCAAAAAACATTTTTGGGCGACATCAATTCCACACCGCGCTATGATATTTATTTGTATCTGTCGCCCGGAGAAGAAGACTCACCAAAAGGATTTGGGGCATTGGAACACCACACTTCTACAGTAGTAGTAATGCCAGAAGCTATGGATGAGGAGGCCTTAGCCGATGGTATGATTGATGTGGTTTCCCATGAATTCTTTCACATTGTAACCCCATTGAGTGTCCACTCTGAAGATGTGCATTATTTTGATTATAACAACCCAACTTTTTCAAAGCACTTGTGGATGTATGAAGGGGTAACCGAGTATTTTGCCACGCTATTTCAAGTGAACCAAGGTTTGGTGGATGATAGCAAATTCTACAGCGATATTTACGAAAAAATCATGGCTTCAAAACAAATGAATGATGCTATGAGTTTTACCATCATGAGCGAGAATGTTTTAAAAGCACCATATAAGGATGAGTATTTAAACGTCTACCAAAAAGGAGCCTTAATTGGCATGTGCATCGATATTTTAATGCGTGAAGAAAGTAATGGCAACCGTGGTATTTTGTCATTAATGAAAGAGCTTTCCAATAAATACGGAAAAAATAAACCTTTTGATGATGATAAACTTATTGGCGAAATTACAGCCATGACCTACCCGTCTGTGGGTGAGTTTTTAAATACCCATGTGGTTGGTGATTTGCCAATAAATTACAATGAATTTTTTGAAAAAGTTGGTTTGGAAATAGGAGAGGGCAAGATCGAAGCCAACTATATTTTAATGGATGGTGCACCTATAGTTGGTGGTGATGGTCAAAAAGGAACCATTTTCTTTACAGATAAAGTGTTGAAAAATAGTTTTTGGGTAGAACAAGGTGTTCAGCCTAACGATGTCATTAAAAGCATTGACGGTACAGAGTTAACTTTGCAAAATGCGAACCAAGTTTTGCAAAAAGTATTTATGTGGAGACCTGGTAAGGAGGTTGAAGTGATATTCGATAGAGATGGAGAAGAAATAGTTATTAAAACTACAACTACCCAAGGGTATACAAGTGGTGAGAAAATTGTTGAAAAACCTGACGCGACTGAGACTCAAAAAGCCTTGCGCGCGGCCTGGTTAAGAGGGTAGCAACTTCAATTTTAATAAATAAAAACGGGCTGTGCATAAAGTGTTGGACAGTCCGTTTTTTAATGTTAGATGTTTTCAAAAACACCCAGCCCAAAAAGGGCAAAATCGTATTTAACAGGGTCTTTTGGGTCTAATTTTCTTAAGGCATTATCCAGTTCTAGCAAGGCTTTGGCATCGTTTTGTTTTCGTTTTAGTAAACCGAGTTTTCGCGCCACAGTGCCGGAATGAGCATCAAGAGGGCAGGAGAGCTGTGATGGAGATAGACTTCTCCAAATACCAAAATCTACCCCGGCACTATCTTGCCTAACCATCCAACGCAAGAACATATTAATTTGTATAATTAAGGTAGCTTAATTGAATTCCACATCATACCATAACAAATGTTTCTATACGTGGAGGATTTCTAGACTCAACATCTACTAGAATTTAATGTCTTATCTTTAGGATTAAATATTCAAGAATATAACAATGGCTATTGTTGTTACTAATTTGAATTATCGGGATAAAGGGAGATATATAAATAACAAATTACTAGTTTCCCTTCATTAAAACTAACCATTAACCAATGATAAAATTCTTTAGAAAAATTCGACAAAAGCTACTTTCTGAAAATAAGTTTAGTAAATATCTTATTTATGCCATTGGTGAAATTATTTTGGTAGTTATAGGAATATTAATTGCACTATCAATTAATAATTGGAATGAAAATAAAAAGGCACAATTAGAAGATGTTAAATTTTTAAGTAATCTGCGTAATGAAATCCAGTTAGATACCACAGCAATATTCTATAGAACCAATCATTATGCCCAGATTAATGACGAGTTAAAGCAAGCATTACAATTCTTAAATAGACCAACAGAAATTAGTGAAAATGAACGTCAAATAATAAGTATGGCAATTGTAAATCTTCCAGTATTAACCTCACTTAATAAAAATGTAGAAAAAAATAATATACAGTTAGCTAATGGAACTTTGCTTAATATTAATGAGCAGCTAAGCAGAGAATACGAGAGTTATATATTAACCACAAAATATTATACAGATGTAACTAATAAATTAGGACAGTCCCTACAATTAATTGCAACTCGAGATGTTCATCCATATGTAGACTTGGATTATGTTAGTCCAGGAGAGGAAAAAGTTTATTTTAATTTCGAAGAATTGAAAAGCAATCGTTTACTCAAAAATGCTATTAATAAATCAATAAGATATCGTGGGTCTTACATTCTTAGTATGGAATTATTGAGGGAAAGGGCAATTAAGTTATTAAATATTTTGAATGAAGAATTAAAACAACGAGAGCACAACAATGCATCCTATGAAAAGTACTAGCCCAGTTCTTCAAAGTTAATATTTAAATTTTTTAGTACATATTTTTAATATTTTCAATGACCACCACATTATATACTATCACAAATGTAGCCCTTGTTGGTGGTGTCAATCACTTCCCATACAAGTTTTATACAAATTCACTAACTTCTTATTGATTCTTAATTATTCCCGTATATTTTTTAATAACTAAATTATGATTATTGTTTTTTTCGTTGTAAAAATGACTATTGATTAAAAATTTTCAAAAATACCCAATCCAAATAGGGCAAAATCATATTTCACTGGGTCGTGTTTGTCGAGTTTTCGTAAAGATGTATCCAGTTCCATTAATGCTTTAGCATCGTTTTGTTTTCGAGTTAGTAAACCTAGTTTTCTAGCAACATTACCTGAGTGCACATCTAGTGGGCAAGATAATTGAGATGGCGAGAGGCTTTTCCAGATACCAAAATCTACTCCTGAATTATCCTTTCTCACGAACCATCTGAGCATCATATTGATACGTTTTGCCGCAGAATTTTTTAAGGGGTCGCTCACGTGTTTTTGGGAACGGGGTAAATGTTCCATTTCAAAAAAGATAGTCTTAAATTTTGATATCGAAGTTTGGAGCGAATGGTTTTTGGCATATTTTGCAAAAACGGCTTCCAAACCGTTGTGTTGTGTATAAATATGTTTTAGTGATGCAACAAACTGTATGGCGTCATCTCCATTGAATGTGCGATGCACAAAGGATTGCAGCTTTTCCAAATCCTGTTCTTCATGATTCATCACAAAATCATACGGAGCATTATCCAACAAATCCATCAACCTTTTTGCATTGGTTATGATGCTTTTTCGGTTACCCCAAGCAATGGTTGCCGTTAAAAATCCAGCAATCTCAATATCTTCTTTTTTACTGAATTGATGGGGAACTTGAATAGGGTCGCTTTCAATAAACTTTGGGTTGTTGTACTGTTCGACTTTTAGGTTTAGAAAGTCTTTTAATTCTTGGGTATTCAAATTGATGAAATCAGTTTTTATATCGTTTTAGTCGGTATCAAAAATACTATTTAATGAACTATTGGAATTGTTTGAAGAGAATAAATTATTGATTTTAAAAACTTTTAAACCAATTAAAACATCGATGAAATACAAAATTTAACTTTGAAATGAAAAATAATATTTTTAGCCATATACTAATGTTTAGAATTTTAGCGTTATTTGGATGGTAAAACAAATTCTTATGAAGAAAATATTAGTCCCAATTCTGGCAATCGTTTTAATGGGTTGCCAAGACAAAGAGAATGTAAATAATGATACAGCGCAACAGCAAACCCTCGCTGCCTTGCTGGAATATACTGTGGTGAATAAAATTTTTCAAGATGTTGGCAATAACGGTGGTGATGCTGTTTTAAGTTCTGAAAGTTCGGCTTCAGGAAAATCATCTGTAAAATCTGAAGTTGATGGCCCTACCATAACTGTTGAGCCTCTTGATTTAACAACCTTCCCGAAAACCATTACTGTTGATTATGGTACTGGTGTTTTATGTCAGGATGGTATAAACAGAAAAGGTATTGTTACCATAGTTTCTACGGGTTGGTATCGTAGTGTGGGCAGCATGCATACAGCTACGTTTGATAATTACTACCATGAAAATTTTAAAGTTGAGGGTACCCATGTTGTTGAGAATTTAGGCTTGAATCAAGACAATAATTTAGATTACGGTGTAACCATTGCAGATGGAAAAGTAACTGCGCCAACAGGGGTTGTCGTGTATTATACTGAAAACACTACCCGCACTTGGATAGCAGGTTCAGACACACCACTTAACATTTGGGATGACGAATATTTATTAAATGGAAATCAATCTGGAGTAAGTGCCGCTGGTGTTGAATACAGCTTGACTGTGGAAGAACCGCTGCATTTTATCTTATTGCCAAGGGGCATAGAATCTGGTATTCTTGATGTAGATATTGCCAATCTTACTGATGTAAAAATAAATTATGGCAACAACACCATTACCATTTTCGGACAAATTTATCCATTCAGTAGTTAATCAAATGATTTATCATTTGTCATGCTGAACTTGCTTGCACTGAATTTATTTCAGTTCTCAGCATCTCATGTTTGACAACTGAAGGCTAACAAAAAGAGACTGCTAAAAAGCAGTCTCTTTTTTTGTTTTAAATTATAATTAGCTAGTTGTCTACAATATTTCCATCAACCATCGTCAGTTTTCTGTCTGCCATATCGGCCAGTTCTTCATTATGGGTAACAATGACAAAGGTTTGACCGAATTCATCACGCAATTTAAAAAAGAGATTATGTAGGTTTTCAGCGCTTTCACTATCTAAATTCCCGGAAGGTTCATCGGCGAAAATCAAATCCGGATTATTGATTAATGCACGTGCCACCGCAACACGTTGTTGCTCGCCTCCAGAAAGTTCACCTGGTTTGTGGTCGTATCGGTGTGACAGTCCTAAAAAATCCAAAAGTTCTTTGGCGCGCTTTTCGGCTTCAGCTTTTTTAGTCCCTTTTATAAAAGCGGGTAAGCACACATTTTCAATGGCTGTAAATTCAGGTAATAACTGATGAAATTGGAAAATAAACCCAATATGTTCATTTCTAAATTTGGCTAAAGCTTTATCTTTTAGCCTAATAATATCGGTGTCATTAATGGTAAGCTCAAAGTTTTCTTTTGAGGAAGCCTTGTCCAGCGTGCCCAATATTTGCAGTAAAGTGGTTTTACCCGCGCCAGAAGCTCCGACAATAGAAACGATTTCGCCTTTTTCAACAGCTATATCAACGCCTTTTAAAACTTCTAAATTGCCGTAATATTTATGGATGTTTTTTGCCTGGATCATCTGTAAAAAATAACAGCGGTGAAATTACTATTTTATGTTGGCTTGCACAATTAAGAATCCTTTTTATTGCCGTGTGCATTTTAAAGGCTATATTTATTCAAAATAAATTCCTCGAAATCTGTTTCGGGGTTTCCTTTGAAATTGTCATTCCTGTGACAACGGGAATCAAAAATAAAGTTAAAATCGTCATGCCTTACAAGAGTTTTGAAGAGTATAATATGAAAGTTAACGACGATGTAAAAACGCGGTATAAAAACATAATAAAAGATTTGGGTGAAGATGCCACTCGTGAAGGTTTGCTTAAAACCCCAGAGCGTGCCGCCAAAGCCATGCAGTTTTTAACCCAAGGCTATCACCAAGACCCCGTTGAAATTCTTAAAGGTGCCATGTTCAAGGAATCTTATAACGAGATGGTGATTGTTAAGGACATAGAATTGTACTCGCTATGCGAACACCATATTTTGCCTTTTTTTGGAAAAGTGCATATTGCCTATATACCAAACGGACACATTGTTGGGTTGAGCAAATTGCCAAGGGTGGTCGATATTTTTGCCAGACGTTTGCAGGTACAGGAGCGATTGACAGAGCAGATTTTAGACTGTATTAACGACACGTTGAAACCTCAAGGAACAGCCGTGGTTATTGAAGCGTCTCACATGTGTATGATGATGCGCGGTGTGCAAAAACAGAATTCCACGACTACTACTTCAGGTTTTAGGGGACAGTTTGAAAAAATTGAAACCCGAAACGAATTTTTAAAGCTCATCGGGAAATAGACAATGTTGAATTTTGGTACATTTCTTGCTTTTACCAACCGTAAATTTTAATGAATGAATAAATACAAAAAATTAATCCTCGGTATTCTTTTGGATGCCATGGGCTATGTTTCCTTTGTGATACCGGTTGTTGGTGAATTTTCAGATATTGTTTGGGCACCTGTTTCGGGTTGGCTCATGACCAAACTCTATAAAGGCAAAGCAGGTAAAATAGCCGGTGTTATAACCTTTGTTGAAGAAGCATTGCCATGGTTAGATGTTGTGCCTACATTTACTATCATGTGGATTTACACCTATGTCTTTAAGAAAGAGGGTAAAAATTAAATTGTTTTAAGCCACAACCTTCCCACCTTTAACAAGTAACCAAATAGCAAAAGCCATTTCACCAATAATACTGGGAATGGCTACCATAGCCAAAAATACTGAGGCATAATCATCATAATTTGGCAGAACAAAATGCGCCAAAGTATCTACCATATACATGATACCAGCAATAATGAGGAAAACAGCAATGAGTTTTGGTTTGCCAATAATTTTTCCCAATAAAATAAGGTGTATACCAAAAAACAAAAGCCCGATGAGCCAAATAGTATTGAATATATATACTTGCTCAAGGATGCCCTCGGCAGTATTGTGGGTCAATGCCATAGGAAGCGCAAAAATGGCCACGCCCATAATGGCGGCATGCATCATTCTAAAATAAGTGCTGAGGTTACTCAGTGCATGGGTTTTGTACAATTCATATAGCGCCCAAGCCACAACAACATCAAAAATAACGGTGATGATAAACGCCACAATACCAAGCCGCACCATCATGTGGTTGTTTTGCACCGTTTCCATGGGTGAGTTTAAAAGGTTTTCAAGTACAAGAAAATTGGCAAAAATGGCCGCAAAGAAAATAATCAAGTAGCTAAGGCCTGCTATTATGGAGAGTTTTTTGGGATTCATTGGTTTTATTTTGGCACTAGCAAGGAGATATTGAATTTGGTTCGCCTAATGCGATGATATGCGTCGTTTTAATGACTTATATCAATCGTTACTGAAACAAGTTCAGCACAAGTAGGCGAAGTTAGTTGAAAATTTTTACAAAATCAATAATTTTAAAATAAAAAACTACCCCAAAACCCCATTTAAAACATTGTTAACAACTCCGCCCCAATTACTGAAAAACAATTTCTTATTAACTGTTTTAATTTTGTAAATTTGCCTGCGTTTATAAGCGCAACATGACAACTACAGCAAAATATATTTTTGTAACCGGCGGCGTTACATCATCACTCGGTAAAGGTATTATAGCGGCTTCTCTGGCCAAATTGTTACAAGCACAAGGTTACCGGGTTACCATTCAAAAATTAGACCCTTACATTAACGTGGACCCTGGTACGCTAAACCCTTATGAGCATGGCGAATGTTATGTTACCGAAGACGGTGCAGAAACTGACTTGGATTTGGGGCATTACGAGCGTTTTTTAAACCGACCAACCAGTCAGGCAAACAACGTTACCACAGGGCGTATTTACCAAAGTGTAATTGAAAAAGAGCGTCGCGGTGAGTTTTTGGGCAAAACGGTTCAAGTGGTGCCACACATTACGGATGAGATAAAGGAGCGTGTTCAAATTTTGGGGAAATCGGGCAATTATGATATCATAATCACCGAAATTGGTGGAACTGTTGGTGATATTGAGTCCTTACCTTATATAGAAGCTGTGCGTCAATTGCGTTGGGATTTGGGCGAAAACAACGGTATAGTTATTCATTTAACGTTGGTGCCATACCTTTCTGCCGCTGGTGAGTTAAAAACAAAACCAACCCAGCACAGTGTAAAAACGCTAATGGAAAGTGGGATACAGGCGGATATATTGGTATGCCGTACAGAGCACGATCTTCCAAGGGAATTACGTAGAAAATTGGCATTGTTCTGTAACGTTAAGGAAGAGGCCGTTATTCAATCCATTGATGCGTCGACCATTTATGATGTACCTAATTTAATGCTTAAAGAAGGGTTGGATAAAGTGGTGCTTCAAAAATTGAATTTAGAGAGCTCAAAACCAGATATCGACCAATGGAACGAGTTTTTGAATCGCCATAAAAACCCAAAAAGTGAAATTACCATTGGTTTGATTGGCAAGTATGTAGAACTGCAAGATTCTTATAAATCCATCTTGGAAGCTTTTATTCATGCTGGTGCTTCAAACGAAGTTAGGGTGAATATTGAATCGCTTCACTCTGAATATATAAACCCTGAAAATGCCGAACTTATGTTGGGGCATTTAGATGGTGTTTTGGTTGCTCCAGGTTTTGGCGAACGAGGTATTGAAGGTAAAATAGATGCTGTTAGGTATGTACGTGAAAACAATATACCATTTTTGGGTATTTGTTTGGGTATGCAAATGGCGGTTATTGAATTTGCACGAAATGTTTTGGGAATTAAGGATGCCGATTCAACCGAAATGAAAATGGATACACCAAACCCGGTTATTGCCTTAATGGAAGACCAAAAAACAATTACCGACAAAGGCGGAACCATGCGTTTGGGCGCTTGGGCATGCGATTTAAAATTGGGTAGTAAGGTTCGTGATATTTATAAGGCCGAAAGCATTGCAGAACGCCACAGACACCGTTACGAATTTAATGGTGTTTACAAAGAGCGTTTTGAAGCTGCCGGAATGATTGCAACGGGGTTAAATCCAGATACTGGATTGGTGGAGATTATTGAATTGCCAGAGCACCCATGGTTTATTGGCGTACAGTATCACCCAGAATATAAAAGTACTGTGGCCAATCCACACCCATTATTTGTGGCGTTTGTAAAAGCCGCACTTAGCAACAAGAAAAAAAAGAATGCCACAATGGCACAAAACAAATAAACGGATAGTTTTTTGATATTAAGAAATCCGCTTGTTTAAATAGATAGGCATGTCCATTAGGACAGAAAGGTTAAAGTTATTTTAAAAAGACTTCGCTCAGTTTTAAGCATTGGGGTCTGAATCTAAAAAATGGAAGAAAAAAAACTAGACATTAATTCGATTATTGGTTTTATACTGATTTTCGGAATTTTGGCGTATATGCTTTGGCAAAACCAACCAACGCCAGAAGAGTTGGAAGCCCAAGAAAAAGCAAAGCAAGAGCAAATTGAGGTAGAACAAAAAGCCAAAGAACAAGAGCAAACCATTGTAACCACTGCCGAAGACTACGTGGCTGGTTTAGGTTTGGATTCCCTACAGCAAGTTCAATTAAGAAATAAATTAGGTGCATTTGCGTATTCGGCCATGCAATCTTCAGATGAAGAAACCGTGGTTGAAAGCGATTTGCTGGCTTTAAAATTCAGTAATAGGGGTGGTTATCTTTCGGAGGTTAAGCTGAAGAAATTTGTAGACTACGATTCTTTGCCTATTTATTTGGTAAAAGATGACAATGCTGTTTTCAATATCAATTTTGGAACTACGGACAGTAGAATTTTGAACACCAAAGATTTGCCATTTGTACCTTCGGTAACCGGAAATGGTGATATCACGGTTATTTCTATGAAGCTTAAAGTTTCTGAAACCAAGTTTTTGGAATACCGTTACGAGCTTAAAGATGACGATTACATGATGGGCTTCACGGTGCGTTCGCAAGGTTTGGCGGATGTCATTAATAGTTCGCAAGAAATTAATTTAGACTGGAAATTGAAAGGCTACCGTCACGCCAAAAGTATATCCTACGAAAACAGGTATACCGATATTCACTACGATTACGAAGACGGAAAAGATGATTACACAGGTGCTCGAGATGCAGACGAAAGCATTGAAGATGTGGCTTGGATAGGCTATAAGCAACATTTCTTCACTTCGGTTTTGTTAACCGATAACCGTTTTAAAAAGGTACATCTTACAGCTCAAAATTTGGTTGAGGATGAGGCTGTCGATACAGTTTATACTAAGTTGTTTACGTCTAAAGTACCATTGGAATTACAAGGTGGCGAACTAAACCAAAGTATGGATTGGTATTATGGGCCAAGTGACTTTAAGGTTTTAAATGCTTACGACAGAAATTTAGATGAAATAGTGCCATTTGGTTGGGGTATTTTCGGCTGGATAAACCGGTATGTGTTCATGCCTCTGTTCGCCTTTTTAGGAGGCTTTATGCCCTACGGTATTGCCATTGTGGTGATGACTATTTTGGTAAAAATCCTATTGTCTTTTGTGCAGTACAAACAGTTTTTATCCCAGGCCAAAATGAAAATTTTGAAACCGGAATTGGATGAAATCCGTGAAAAGTACAAAAACAACAAAATGAAAGCGCAGCAAGAAACTATGGCTTTGCAAACAAAAGCAGGGGCAAGCCCAATGGCGGGCTGTTTACCAGCTTTAATACAGTTGCCCGTGTTTTACGCGTTGTTCCAGTTTTTCCCTTCAGCATTCGATTTAAGACAAAAAAGTTTTCTTTGGGCGGACGATTTATCATCGTATGATGTTATTGCCAACCTACCGTTCAATATTCCATTTTATGGTAACCACGTGAGTTTGTTCCCGTTATTGGCATCAATCGCTATTTTCTTTTACATGAGATTAACTACAGGGCAAAACATGCAAGCCACGCCACAACAGGAAGGCATGCCCGATATGGCAAAAATGATGAAGTATATGATGTACTTCTCTCCAATCATGATGTTGTTTTTCTTTAATAATTATGCATCAGGTTTGAGTTTGTATTACTTCATTTCCAACTTGATTAGTATCGGTATTATCTTGGTCATCAAAAATTATATTCTTGATGAAGATAAAATCCATGCCCAAATTCAAGAGAAAAAGAAACAGCCTAAAAAACAAAGTCGTTTTCAGAAAAAAATGGCTGAAATGATGGAACAGGCGGAACAGCAAAGGCAAAACCAACAAAAGAAAAGGTAATTTGTTATTATGATATTGTCACGCTGAGCGCAGTCGAAGTGTTATTTCAATTCACAACATAAAAATTTTAAAAACTGTCAGAAATAATTTTGGCAGTTTTTTTGTTACAAGAAAACAGTAAAACAGTCGTTTGTATTTTATAATTTGGGAAAACGCAAAAATCGATTAAGAATGAAATTTATATATAGCCTTTTAGTATTTTTAATGTCGGCCAATTTCCTTTGCGGACAAACCTTCAATCAACTTGACTCAGAAGGAAAACGGCATGGCAAATGGAAAAAGAACTATGATAACACCGATATTTTAAGATATGAAGGTGAGTTTTTCCATGGTAAGGAAATAGGACTTTTCAAGTTCTATAAAAAACATAGAAACAAGGCCGTATTGTCGGCTACCAAAAAGTTTAATGTAGATAATAATTTGGTGGAAGTTAAATTCTTTACGTCAACAGGTAAGCTGGTTAGTGAAGGGCAAATGGATGATAGAACTTATGTTGGTACATGGAAATATTATCAAAAGGACTCTGATGAGCTGCTTATTTTAGAGCATTATAGCAACAAAGGTGAGTTGGATGGCGAACGTTACGTGTATTATCCCAACGGGCAAATCGCAGAAAAACAAACTTATGTTGCTGGAAAATTGTCTGGAGAATCTTTATGGTATTCCGAAAACAATGTGCTTTTAAAATCCTATTTGTATGAAGATGATGAGCTGCATGGTGAAGCCAAATTTTATAATGCCCAAGGGGAATTAATTTCTGAAGGAACGTACAAAAGAGGAAAAAAAGGTGGTGTTTGGAAGTACTATGAAAATGGAAAATTGGTAAATGAAGAAAATTTCAGCTATGTGCCGAAGCCAATAAAAAAAACGCCTTAATTACTTAAGGCGCTCTCTTTCATAGGCAATTATATGGGAATAACTAAGTATTGCCTATAATCAACAAACCAAACTAATTTTATTGTTCTAGGTTGGGAAGTATAACGCGGTCAATCACGTGTACTACTCCATTAATACCCTGAATATCTACTAATGTTGTTACAATGTTGCTTGTTCTACCATTGGCATCTGTAAGTGTAAAGGCTGATGCATCTGCTGTAATTGGACCACCTATGGTGGCTACTTCACCGCTGGTTAATTGATTTGATTGGACATTGGCATTTACAATATGGTGCAAAAGTACGGCATCAACAGTTGAGGTTTCAACTTCAGACAGAGCCGATACATTCAACTCAGCCAATAATGCTACAAAAGCGTCATTGGTCGGGGCAAATACAGTGAATGGCCCAGACATTGCATTTGATACCGTTGCAATATATGGAACAGTTGGGGTTCCTGAATCGGCATAGACCAATGCATCTACCAACACAGATAAATTAGGGTTAGTGGTTGCAAACGTTGCTATTGTAGGAATATCAATCACTTTATCAATAACATGTACAATACCGTTTGTTGTTGAAACATCAGGCATAGCAACTTTTGCAGCTCCGTTAAATGTCACTCCAGAGGTGCCATCATAGTAAAGACTTAAATTTGTTCCATTTGGACCGCTTGCCATGGTATTGGTATACCCTGTATTTCCTATTAATGCTGATGATGAAATATTGGCACCAGCAATTACATGGTTCAATAAAATTTGAGTTAACACATCATTTGGAACTTCGGCAAGCGAGCTAAAACCCTTTTCAGCTAAAAAGGCTGTAAAAGCTTCATTAGTTGGGGCTAGAACGGTTTTATCGCCAGAAGCAGTTAAGGCATTAACTAAACCCGCTTGAACTACGGCATCAACTAAAATACTCAAATCATTAACGGATTGGGCAGTCTCAACTATATTTAAAGTTGGGCCTATTACGGTGTTGTCATCATCGTTGCTGCATGATACAAATAGGCTAGTCGTTATTAAAACGATTACTAATTTTTTAATGGCTTTTAATCTTTTCATAATACAGGTTTTAATTTATTGTTTAACAAAAATATTAAAAAATTAAACAAAAATCCAAATTTTTGTTTAATTTATTTTTAAAAAGTTTAAACAAAATAGTTTTAGTGATTTATTATAGACGAGATTAAACCATAAAAAAATAGGCTAATTATGTGTATCTTTGCGCTTTAAACTTAATGATGAAACGGGTAATTGTCGGACTTTCAGGAGGGGTAGATTCTAGTGTAGCTGCATACTTGCTTAAGGAGCAAGGCTATGAAGTTATTGGCTTGTTTATGAAAAACTGGCATGATGATTCCGTAACCATTTCCAACGAATGCCCATGGTTAGACGACAGTAACGATGCTATGTTGGTTGCTGAAAAATTGGGTATTCCTTTTCAGACGGTCGATTTAAGTGAACAATATAAAGAACGCATAGTCGATTACATGTTCCATGAGTATGAAAAGGGCAGAACACCAAATCCCGATGTGCTTTGCAACAGGGAGATTAAATTTGATGTTTTCATGAAAATTGCGCTCGAATTGGGTGCAGATTTCGTAGCTACGGGGCATTATTGTAGAAAAGGAATTATCCAAAAGGATGGTAAAAATACTTATCAATTGTTGGCAGGTGTTGATGGCAATAAAGATCAATCTTATTTTTTATGTCAATTATCCCAACAGCAATTGGCCAAATCTTTATTTCCTATTGGTGAATTGACCAAACCTGAGGTACGCGAAATCGCCTCAAAATTGGATTTGGTGACTGCTGAAAAGAAAGATTCACAAGGCCTCTGCTTTATTGGTAAAGTGAAGTTGCCGGATTTTCTTCAGCAACAATTAAAACCGAAAGAAGGTGTTATTGTTGAGATTCCTAAAGAACAAGACATTTTTAAGACTATTGAAACCCATTTTGATTCCGAAGAGGAAAAATTAAAATACCTATCCAGAAAGATAAACTACAAATTGGATTATGGCAAAATTGTAGGTAAGCATCAAGGCGCACATTATTTTACCAAGGGGCAACGAAAAGGTCTTGCAGTAGGTGGTACTGTTGAACCTTTGTTTGTAATCGATACCGATGTTGAGGAAAACATAATCTACACGGGTCAGGGGAAGGAGCATCCCGGTCTGTTAAAAAAAGCCTTGTTTGTAAACAACGAAGAAATACATTGGATTCGTGAAGATTTAGAGCTGGCCGTTGATGAAACCATGCAAGTTAAAGCCCGAATTCGCTACAGGCAACCTCTTGAAAAGGCAACGCTTCATAAAGTGGATCCCGGCTTGTATGTAGAGTTTGAAAATTTTCAATCGGCAATAACTGAAGGCCAGTTTGTGGCGTGGTATATTGAAGATGAGTTGGTAGGATCGGGAGTTATTTCGTAAATTGTCATAAAAAAATTATGACTAAAGGAATAGTATTTTGCAGTTTCCTTTTATTTCAGATTTTGTCCTTTGCCCAAGAAGATGCATGGGTTTATTTTGTTGATAAAGAAAATGTGTCAAATTCTTTAGCCAATCCAATTACCATTCTTACCCAAAAATCAATCGATAGAAAATCCAGGTCCGGTGTGGCTATTGATGAGCGTGATGTTCCGGTTAACGAAAATTATATTTCCCAATTAAAAAGTACCACAGGTATAACCGTGATGGCTAAATCTAAATGGCTGAATGCGGTTCATGTTCGTGCTAGTCAAGCAGATATTTCTGGACTTCTGGAACTAAGCTTTGTCAGTTCTGTAGATTTTGCCAATAAAAGTTTGAACAGAAGTTCCGCTAAGGTTGATTCTTTAAGGCAAAAATTAAAATATAAATTAGAAACTCCATTAACATTTTTTGAATATGGCAGTGCTTTAAATCAAGTGCAAATGCTAAAAGTAGATGGGTTACATGTTTTGGGCTATACCGGGGCTGGTATGACCATTGCTGTTCTTGATGCGGGTTTTCCTAATGTCAATACCATGAATGGATTTCAAAGGTTAAGATATGGCGAAAGTATTTTAGGAGCGCATGATTTTGTAAACAGGGATGATGATGTTTATACAAATACAACCAGCGGACATGGCACCTATGTTTTAAGTTGTATGGCGGGTTATTTAGAAGGTGGGTCGCAATACGTGGGCACTGCACCAGATGCATCGTACTATCTGTTCATTACGGAAGATGCTACCAGCGAAAACCCCGTAGAAGAAAGTTATTGGGTTGAAGCTGCAGAAAGGGCAGATAGTTTGGGAGTAGATATAATCAACACTTCCTTGGGATACACTTCTTATGACAATTCTAACTATTCCTATGCTGCTGCAGATTTAAATGGTCATACGGCCTATATCTCCAAAGGAGCCAATATTGCTTTTGAAAAAGGTATGTTGGTCGTGGCTTCTGCAGGAAATTCTGGTAATGGTGGAGTCGGGGCACCTGCCGATTCGCCCAATGTACTATCCGTAGGTGCCGTAGATCGTAATGGTAATTACGCTTCTTTTAGCTCGGTTGGTAGCAATAATCAACCCACACAAAAACCCGATGTGGTTGCCCAAGGGCAAGCAAGCTTCATTATCGCAGAGAATGATGGCATTTATTCTGGAAATGGAACATCATTTAGTGCTCCAATTTTGGCTGGAGGTTTGGCATGTTTATGGCAAGCCATGCCTGATAGAAACAACGCCGAAATCATGCAATTGATTAGAGAGTCTTCTTCCCAATATAACTCCCCAGATTATTTTATCGGTTATGGAATACCCAATTTTAAAGCTGTGGTGGATGGAGAATTACCCAATGGAACATATATTCCAGAAAATCTTATTGTTGAGTATTATCCAAACCCGGTGGAGGATAAACTATATCTAAAATTAACATCAAATCAAAATATGGTAACCTTTCAGTTATTTGATGCTTTGGGAAAATTTTTAAAGGAAATCTATGTTGCAAAAAATGAACTCCAAACTATTGATTTGGATTTTTTACCCCAAGGAATGTACATGGCGCGAATAACTTCAAGCAGAAATACTAAGGCTTTTAAATTGATAAAGTACTAATGGCAAATAAAATCACTAAATTATTCAATATTAATTACCCCATCATTCAAGCTGGCATGGTTTGGAACAGTGGTTGGCGATTAGCTTCAGCTTCCAGCAATTCAGGAATTTTAGGGCTGATAGGTGCTGGTTCTATGTATCCAGAGGTACTAAGGGAGCATATTCAAAAATGTAAAAAAGCGACCAATAAACCTTTTGGGGTAAATGTTCCGATGTTGTATCCGGATGTTGAAAAAATTATGGATATTATTGTAGAGGAAGACGTAAAAATTGTGTTCACATCAGCGGGAAATCCGAAAACTTGGACAGGTTGGTTACAAGAGCGAGGCATTACTGTTGTTCATGTCGTTAGTAGTGTAAAGTTTGCGCTAATGGCTCAAGAGGCTGGGGTTGATGCCATTGTAGCCGAGGGATTTGAAGCCGGTGGGCATAACGGAAGGGATGAAACTACAACTTTGGCTCTAATCCCTATGGTGAAAGAGAAAATAAATATACCTTTGATAGCGGCTGGTGGAATTGCAACAGGCAGGGCCATGTTGGCAACAATGGTTTTAGGGGCAGACGGTGTACAAATTGGAAGTCGGTTTGCAGCCAGCCAAGAGAGTTCGGCGCACATTAATTTTAAGCAAGCCATTGTTGATGCCAAAGAGGGAGACACCCAACTTACCCTCAAAGAACTTGCTCCAGTTAGATTGATTAAAAACAAATTTTATAATGATTTGCAGGCGCTTTATAAAACATCACCGACTGTCGAAGAGTTAAAAGAATTACTGGGAAGGGCAAGAGCAAAAAAGGGTATGTTTGAAGGTGATTTGGAAGAAGGTGAATTGGAAATCGGGCAAATTTCTGGATTGATATATGACATTAAACCAGTTGGCAAAATAGTTGCGGAAATCATCGAGGAATTTGAAGTGGCACAAAAAAACATTCCAGAAATTTAATATCGGCTAAAAACGAAAGAGGAGAAAATTTCTTTCCTCCTCCATGATTTGAAACTTTAAGTTTTTAATATTTTAAATCCCTATCAATATAAAACTTAACTGTCTCGTTGCTTGTTATTTAGTTTTAAAGAGAATCACCTAAAGATACAAAAAAAGAGTAAATATCTGACAATACTCTCTTTTTATTAAGATTTGTTAATGTGTTGTCAGCATAAAAGCGGTTAACAGCCTTCGTAAAAATATAGCTATAGTTTACATTTGCTACATGAAATTGGCTAATTATAGCAAAGAATTTAAATACAACTGGAACCTTGCTTCACCTGTTATGTTAGGGATGCTTGGCCATACTTTTGTGAGTTTTGTTGATAACGTCATGGTTGGTCAGTTAGGGAGTGCTGAGCTTGCAGCAGTTTCTTTGGGTAATAGCTTTATGTTCATTGCCATGTCTCTAGGCATTGGATTTTCAACGGCTATTACACCTTTAATCGCTGAGGCAGATGCTGAGCAAAATTTCATAAACGGAAAATCATCGTTCAAACATGGGCTGTTTTTATGTACGATTTTGGGTGTTTTGCTGTTTTTATTGGTGTTTTTTGCCAAACCTTTGATGTACTTGATGAAACAGCCAGAAGAGGTTGTAGAGTTTGCCATGCCATATTTGGATTTGGTAGCGGTATCCTTGATTCCGTTAATTGTTTTTCAAGGTTTTAAACAGTTTAGCGATGGCCTGTCTATGACCAAACCTCCCATGTATGCCACAATTTTGGCAAATATTGTTAATGTGGTTTTAAACTATGTCCTGATTTTCGGGAAGTTTGGTATGCCAGAATTAGGTATTGTTGGAGCGGCTTATGGTACGTTGGTATCACGGTTAGTTATGGTTGGGCACCTTTGGTTTTTGTTGAAGCAAAAGGAAAAATCAAAAGCTTATGTTGCCCATATCAAGTTTTTCGTTTTGGAGAAACTGATGTTAAAAAAGATTATAAACCTGGGCACACCCAGTGCGATGCAAATGTTCTTTGAAGTGGCCATTTTTACTGCAGCTATATGGCTAAGCGGTTTGCTTGGCAAAAATCCTCAAGCAGCCAACCAAATAGCCTTGAATTTAAGCTCTATGACCTTTATGGTCGCTATGGGTTTGAGCGTCGCGGCGATGATAAGGGTAGGGAACCAAAAGGGATTGAAAAATTATTTTGAACTTCGCCGAATAGCTCATTCCATTTTTCTACTGGGCATTATTTTTGCCACTACGTTTGCTATTTTATTTTTAATTTTCCATCAGCAATTACCAAAATTATATCTGGATAACAATGATATTGAAAATGTTTTGGACAATACCGAGGTGCTGACAATTGCAGCAAAATTATTACTGGTTTCAGCGGTATTTCAAATAAGTGATAGCATGCAGGTTCTTGCTTTGGGTGCATTAAGGGGTCTTCAAGATGTAAAGGTTCCTATGTTTTTGGTTTTTATTTCGTATTGGATCGTTGGCTTTCCCATATCCTGGTTTTTAGGAAAAGAAGGAAGCTACGGTAGTTTTGGTATTTGGCTAGGATTACTGGCAGGACTTACTTCGGCAGCAATTTTATTGTATATTCGATTTAATTATCTAACTAAAAAGCTAATTTTGTCCAATAATTAATTCCAAGAACCATGTCTCTTCCAAAGTTTATATTAGGCGATAATTCAGATTATCCAGATGCTATTTTTATCATACATACTGAATTTCCAAGGTTCATAATTAACCTAGAAAATGATGAGGTGGAATGGTTTGAAGATTTTGATGTCGAGGATCAAAAAGAATTGCAAAATGAAACGGAAAACGCCATTAAACAAGCTACCGAGTTTTATGATAACGAGTTAGCTAAATATGAAGATTAGATTTTTTGGAATAAATTTAGGGTATCATACTGCTAAAAATGATTGAAAAACTTCTGGAATACGATACCGAACTGTTCCTCTTCCTAAATAACTTAGGATCACCAAAATGGGACAGTCTTTGGCTAATTATAACTAATAAATTATTTTTTGGTAGTTTTTTTACAATACTATTG
Source organism: Tamlana flava (assembly GCF_041287255.1). Taxonomy (NCBI): domain Bacteria; kingdom Pseudomonadati; phylum Bacteroidota; class Flavobacteriia; order Flavobacteriales; family Flavobacteriaceae; genus Tamlana; species Tamlana flava. The sequence continues at coordinate 561,955 of NZ_JBGGTX010000001.1, read as the reverse complement.
TTTTATCTTTTTTATAAAAAATTTGGATTGAAAGCGGTGTTTATTCTAATTTTCGTTGTTGCAGTGATGATTACGTTTACCGACCAAATTACCAATCTTTTTAAGAGTGGTTTTGCCAGACCCAGACCTTGCGGAAACACCGATATTGCTGACCAATTGCGCTTTATTGCCGTGCGGTGTGGAAAATATGGGTTCTTTTCTGGGCATGCCTCAAACTCTATGGCGGTTGCTGTTTTTGGTGGACTGCTATTAAGTCCCCATTTTAAAAAGCTTATTTATATTCTAATGTCTATTAGTTTGATTGTGGCCTACAGTCGTATTTATATTGGCGTTCACTATCCGTTGGATATTGTTTGCGGAATGATATTTGGTGCTTTTTCGGGGGTATTGTTCAGTAAATTGGCACAATATCTTTTGAAAGGTAAAAATAATCTTAAAGCTTAAGATTCAACAAATAGTCTGCCGCAGCAAAAGGCGTCGTTTTTTTGTTTTCGATAAGTTTCATTTGCTTTTCTAATTCCTTTTTAATTTTTGGTGCGTTGAAGAAATCAAATTTCAGTTGCTCTTCAATGGTTTGGATGAGCCAATATTCACTTTGTTTATTTCGCTTAACCTCAAAATAACCATTTTTGGTTGTTGCTTCCATATAATCTAAAACCAGTTTCCAAATTTCATCGATTCCTTCACTGTTAATGGCACTGCAAAGAGTCACTTTTGGTTGCCAATGCGATGGTCTTTCTGGGTAGAGGTGCAGTGCCATGCTAAATTCTTCTTTTGCAAGTTTGGCAGATTTTAGGTTGCCTCCATCTGCTTTGTTAATGGCTATGGCATCAGCCATTTCAATAATACCGCGTTTGATGCCTTGCAATTCATCACCAGCACCGGCTAGTTTTAATAGCAAGAAGAAATCCACCATACTATGGACCGTGATTTCGCTTTGGCCCACACCAACAGTTTCAATAATAATGACATCAAAACCTGCGGCCTCGCATAAAATTATGCTTTCTCTAGTCTTTCTGGCTACACCACCAAGGGAATCACCAGAGGCCGACGGGCGTATAAAAACGTTATCATCCTTGGCCAAGGATTCCATTCTGGTCTTATCGCCTAAAATACTACCTTTCGAAATGGTGCTTGTTGGGTCTATGGCCAAAACAGCAACGCGCTTGCCCTGCGCGGTTAAATGCTTGCCAAAAGCCTCTATAAAAGTGCTTTTGCCAACGCCCGGAACTCCTGTAATACCAATACGAATAGAATTATTTGCATAAGGTAAACAGCCCATTATAACATTGTTGGCGTCTTTTAAATGTTTCCGATTTTTGCTCTCTATAAGGGTGATTGCTTTACCCAAAGCCGTAATGTTCCCATTTAAAATAGAAGCAATTAATTGGGAAGGGGCAATTTTGTTACTGCGCTTTTCTTTAATTGACTTGATGGAAGATTTATCAGTGGTTTCTGAAACGGAAACTCCTTTTTTTTCTTTTAACGCCGATTTTTTTTCTTTTGACACGAATGGAACGATTGTTAAACTAAAATAACAATTTTATTTTCATTCTTATAAAATGGTTGTATGATATAATCCCATTTACTTTAACGGCACTGCAATCTTAACATCGTCCCATGCCATGGTCAACGCCAACCTGTCTGTTGAATTATCAAATGCTATAGTAAATTGCTCCACAATATGGTCTAAATTTTGAACAGGAACTTCAATGTCCAGAACGTCATAATTAGGGTCCCACATGGGTTTCATTTCGGCATTTACACCCCATGAATATTGTTTGGAATTGAACATCACAGTCCAAGTGGAATCTTTAGGCACGGTCCAAAGCGTGTATTTACCAGCATCCAGTTGCCTTCCGTTTACTTCAAGTGGTTGGTTAGTTTCAAAAGTGGTGGCTTCGTTGGCACCCGTACGCCAAACTTGGTTAAAAGGTACAAGTCCACCAAAAATCTCCCTACCTTTTTTATAGGGCCTGTTGTAAAACACCTTCAGTTTTAAATCGTTCAGTTCAAATTTTACTGTGTCTTTCGGGCTTAATCGCTTGTTGAAAATATTTTCAACAAAAACAGAATATAAAAATAAACCTAAGGCTACTATGGATAATAGAATTAAAAGACGTTTCAAAAAGGTGTTCATAGAGAGCAATTTAGAAAGGCACAAAGATAATTTAATTGATATAACTTCTAAAATCCAAACGTACATTTATTTAGCTTTGTTATGAGACCCAAAAAAAATATTTTAATTTTTTGCAACACCGCTAGTTTTTTGTCGTCTTTAAGATGAACTAACATAAACCAGAAGTAAAAACCCGTATGTTTCAAGTTGACATTATAGAACAATGTAAACAGAACAACCGAAAAGCACAACTGCAGTTATACAACCAGTACTGCAATGGTATGTATATTGTTGCCAAACGGTTTTTGAAAGATGCTGGTGACGCTGAAGATGTGGTGCAAGAAGCCTTTATTAAGGCATTCACCAAATTGCACCAATATAAGGCAGAAGTTACTTTCGGGGCATGGCTAAAACGTATTGTGGTCAATAAGTGTATCGATTTTTTAAAAGCTAAAAAACATGAACTCGTTGAGTTAAAGGAGGCGCACCTTAAAGTGGTCGATACACCAAAAGACGACAAATGGTTGGTAGATGATGCCATTACCCTAAACGATGTAAAAGTGGCAATTACCGAGTTGCCCGATAAATATCGTTTTGTTGTGATGCTGTACTTAATTGAAGGCTACGATCATCAAGAAATTTCTGAAATATTAAAAATTTCCGAAGTGGCCTCACGTACCCAATTATCAAGGGGAAAAGTAAAATTACAAGAACTTTTAACACTAAAAAAAGATGGCGCAAGATATTAGGGAGTTGTTTAAGGATGACAAAATAACACGGGAGGAAATGCCAGAAAACCATCAAGCTAGGTTTTTAAAAAAGCTTGATGAAGCATTGCCAGTTTCCAAAAAGTCGAAATTTGGATGGTTGCAAATTGCTGCCAGTATTGTTGTTCTTTTAGGCTTAAGTTTTGGTGTTTTTAAATATTTTCAACCTACTCAAATAGAGACTTTGCCTGAAATTGTAAACACTGAAATAATAGAGACCAAAACTTTGGGTGATGTTTCGCCGGGTTTAAAAAAGGTCGAGGATTATTATTTGGCGAGTATCAATTTAGAGTTGTCTAAAATGAAATACACACAAGAAACCAAAGAGCTTTTTGATGGGTATTTAGAGCAGCTTAATGAGCTTGACCAAGAATACAAGCGTCTCTCTTTGGATTTAACAGAATCCGGCCCTTCAGAATTGACCGTGAACGCCCTTATCGATAATTTAAAATTCCGTTTAAACCTGTTGTATCGCCTTAGGGAACAACTGGAACAATTTAATGCTTCTGATGTTAACTCTGACGAAGTTTCACAATCAATCTAAAAAATCAAAAAATGAACAGTACAATTATAAAATTGAAATTTTTGGCCATTTGTTTCTTCATTTCAGGAAGCATTTTGGCACAGGAAAAGTTGACCAAAGTGTCACAATCCATAAAAGTGAATAAAGATGTTACCATCGACTTAAATACGAGCCATTGTAACATTGTTTTTGACACCTGGAACAAAGACGTTGTAGAAATAGAAGCTTATATAGAGGGAGAAAAGTTAAGCCAGGAAGAGCTTCAAAAGGTATTAAAAGCTTGGGATGTTGATATTGATGCCACGGTGGATAAAGTGTCCATTAAAACCAAAGGAGGAAGTCCAAATGTTTGGGTGCTTAAATCGTCGCACCATGGAGACGATAAGGATGTTGAGGTTATTTTAAAGGAGCTAAAATATGAATTGGCAGATTCACCTGATATGGATTTCGATTTTCATTTTGAGGTTCCAGAACCACCAATGGCGCCAAATGTTTCTGGAATGCCTGAACTTCCAGAAATGCCTGAGTTACCGGAGTTGCCCGAATTGCCAGAAGGTGTTTATAGTTTTAAATTTGACTACGAGGCCTATAAAAAGGATGGTGAGAAGTATTTAGAAGAATATACCAAACAATTTGAATCTAAATATGGCAAGGAATTTCAGGAAAAAATGAAGGCTTGGGGTGAAAAATTTGGCAAAGAATGGGGAGAGAAATATGGAAAACAGATGGAAGTTTGGGCCAAAAAGTTTGAAGGAAAATTTGATAATGAGGAGTTTGCCAAGAATATGGAAGAGTGGGGCAAGCGTTTTGCCGAGCAAATGAAAGGTCAGGCAGCACGTATTGAAGTTCAGGTTGAAAGAATGGAAGCGCAAAAGGAACGTGCCTTGGCTCAAAAAGAACGTGTTGAAGCCCATAAAGAGCGTGTTAGGGAACGAGCCAAACTTATTGAAGAACGAGAGGAAATAATTGAAAAAATTATCCATGGTAAGCCAGGGTCTAATGTTAAGAAGACCATTAAAATTAAAATGCCCAAAAAGGCAAAATTAAAAGTTAATGTAAGACATGGTGAAATAGAATTGGCTTCTACTGTTGATAATATAAAAGCCGATTTATCATATGCAAAATTTAAAGCCCAAAGCATTAATGGAAGTTTAACTTCCATTAATGCCTCCTATTCGCCCGTTTATGTGTCCAATTGGAATTTAGGGGAACTTAGTTTAAATTATGTAAAGCAGGCCAATTTGGAGAATGTAAAGCATTTGGTTTTAAACGCGGTATCATCGGATGTTGATATAGATAGTCTTACGGGAAGTGCCATTATTGATAGTAATATTGGTGATATGGCTATTTTAAATATTGGAGATGATTTCACCAATTTAAATGTGATTTTGCAAAACAGCAATGCCGTTTTAAAGCTTCCAAAAGTAGATTGTAATGTGCAATACAAAGGAACGCGTTCACGTTTTACGCACCCCAAAAAGAGCTCCAAAGATCAAGATTCTAATTTTTCATCTGGTAGCATGGCCAGCGGGAAAAGTATTGTGGTTAATGCCAAATACAGCAATGTGGTTATGCAATAACCTCTTCATTTTAACAAATACCCTTTTGTTAACACAACTGTTTTTTAGCAGCTAATCTTCCAATACTCCATTTCTCTTCTTACCGTAAACCCCAGTTTTTTGTATAAAGCTATAGGGCCCAAATTAGTTTGGTCTACATGCAGGAACGGTATTTTCCCTTTGTCGAAAATTGTATTTGCAGCGTGGGCAATTAATTTAGTTGCATATCCTTTGCCCGTATGGTCTGGGTGCGTTGCTACAGCGCTTAGTTCAATGAAATTTTTTGTTTGGAAACGTTCACCGGTGATGGCAACTAGCTCACCTTTTTTAAAAATGCCATAATAAGTTCCTAAGGTATTAGTTTTTGCTTTGAAAAAATGTGGATATACGAGTTCTACCAAATCAATGAGCTGATCGTAATGAGCTTTATTTAGCGTGATGATTTCTTCCTTTATAGGGATGTCCAATTGATTGTAAAGCATCATTTGGAGGCCAACATAACGTATTAAAGGCTTAAAATGTTCAGGAATTTTAGGTTTATTGCCAACGATAAAGAAGTCTTTAATTAATTGGGAGTGTTTTTCAATGGGAGCAGATGTATCTTCACTATTGATAAATGCCCCAAAAGGTGCATAGTCGGTTTTGTAAAACTTAACGTTTCCGTAATCAATGCATTCATTAAAATGCGTGTCGGTCAAAGAGTTCCAAACAGGATTATCCAAGGCATCTTCATTTACTTTCATCTTCCGTGCTTTTTTCCAATCGATCGATTATGGTTTCCGTTGGGGTTAAATAATTAAACCAAAGAGTGTCTTTATTTTTTTTAAACCATGTGAGTTGTCGCTTGGCAAATCTGCGTGTATTTTTCTTTATTTCTGAAACTGCAAAATCGAGTTCCCATTCACCATTCAAATAGCTGAAAAGCTCTTTATAGCCTACTGTGTTGAGGGCGTTTAGGTTTTTAAATGGGAGTAAACTTTTTACTTCGTCCAGTAAACCTTGCTCCATCATGATGTCAACCCGTTGGTTAATGCGGTTGTAAATTGTTGACCGTTCGGCAGTCAATCCAATGCTGATTGTTTTAAAAGGGCGTTTAACTTTTTCCTTATTTAAAAAGGAAGAGTAGGGTTTTCCTGTGCCGATGCAAATTTCTAAAGCACGAATAACACGATGTGGATTGTCAATAGCCATGGATTGGTAGCTTGTTAAATCAAGAGTTTTTAATTGTTTTTGAAGATGCACTAATCCTTGAATCTTTAACTCTGCATTAAGTTTTTCCCTGATGGAATAATCAATATCCGGAAAATCATCCAATCCATTAACGACGGCATCTACATACAAGCCAGAGCCACCAACCATAATCACAACATTGTGACTTTTAAACAGTGCATCCAAGCATTCTAAAGCGTCTTTTTCAAAAGAACCGACACTATAATGGTCGTGAATAGATTTGTGGTGAATAAAGTGGTGTTTTGCCCCTTTCAATTCAATAGGTGATGGAGCTGCGGTGCCAATTAGCATTTCTTTGAAAAACTGGCGGGAATCGGCCGAAATAATTTCCGTCTTAAAATGCTGCGCCAATTTTATGCTCAAAGTGGTTTTTCCTATGGCCGTAGGTCCAACAATAGATATCAGATATTTATTTTTAGGATTGATAAGCTGTGAACAATTATAAATTAAGATTTCAAAGTTTGTGTCCGCATTTATGGCAAAATTCTGCCCCATCTTGATGTCCCTCTGCCGAACAACTTGTGCAGGCCTGCGTATTTAGATGAATTTTAGGGTTAGCCTCAGGTTGCTTCTGTTTGCTTTGGCTGGTGTACTCGGCCGACACTATACCTGTTGGTACCGCAATGATGCCGTAACCCAAAATCATGACCAAAGAGGCTATGAATTGTCCCAAAGGTGTTTGCGGCGCTATATCGCCAAAACCAACAGTTGTGAGTGTTACGATACACCAATACACGCTTTTTGGTATATTGGTAAAGCCATTTTCTTCTCCCTCTACCAAATACATAATAGTTCCTAAAATTATGGCAATTATTAAGACTGCAAACAGAAAAACAGATATTTTGGCCCTACTTGCCTTCAACGCCCTTAATAAATTATTGGACGCTCCTAGATATCGTGCTAATTTTAGAATCCTGAAAATCCGCAATAACCTTAACGCTCGTAAGGCTGCTAATGCATGGACACCTCCAAAAATCAGTGAAATGTATTTTGGTATAGTAGAAAGAAAGTCTACTATGCCATAAAAGCTAAAAATATACCTAAAAGGTTTTTTTACGGTTATGATTCTGGCTATGTATTCAATGCTAAATAAGATAGTTATAATCCATTCAGATATGTTTAGAAAGTTATGGTATTTGGCATCAATGCTTTTAACGCTTTCCAGCATTACCAATAAAATACTGGCGATAATGGCAATAAACAAAACCACATCAAAAAGCTTTCCCTCTGGGGTATCCGCTTCATAAATAATTTCATGTAGCCTATCTTTCCAATGCTTTTTTGTTTTACCCATAACTTTTTGAACTCCTTCAAAAATAAGAAAGATAACTTATATCTTCTTTAAGAGCAGCAAAGAGTTTTTTTGGACATCAACAATCTTACTCATATATTCTTTTAAGTATGGGTAAAATTCCGCTGAATACATGGCTGACTTAAAATCAAATTTCATGATGATAACAATGGAGTTGTTCATGATTTTTGTTGAAAACCCAATTTCCCCGGTGTTATTCGGAAGCGATAAGCTTAGGTCTTTTGGTTTCTCGACTACCGTGTACTTTTCTCCCAAATTTAATCTGAACATGTAGAGATAATCATCTCTATAACCAAAATCAATAGGGTAAGTTCGTTCTTGAAGTTTAAACGGATTTTCAGTAAAAAATTTAACAAAAAAAGGATTTAAGTATATGTTTTCTCCAGTATTTTCTGGATGATATTCAATTTCATAAACTTCCGAAAAATCCTGAGCCGTTACGTCATCTTCAGTCACCGCATGTTCTATTATTTCTAAATATGGCGCATTATTGGTTAAATTTTCCCTATACGCAGTGGGGTTAGGGTAATATGCTTTTTTGTGTTTTAGGGCATGGTAACCAGTTCTTTTGCTTTTAACTTTTCCAACCAGCTTTTGTTCTTCATCAAAGATCATTTCAACATCATACATAACCCTAGACAATGATTGCGGCTCTATTTCTATCCATTTACTGCCATTTTTAAAATCCAATAGACGGCCATATTGGTTTAGACATCGAAAAGGAAGGTCTCCAAAGCTCAGGAAGCTATCCGTAGCGTCGAGCAAAAATGTTTTGTTGTTGATTGTGGTCTGAACAATTAAATAATTAAACTCTGAAATAACGGGGAATAATTTTGTGGAAAAACCATTGCCTCTTGTGGAAAGCAAAACGGGATTGGCCTTAATTCCTGTTTCTTCAAGAAGTATTTTTAGAAGAATATTTATGGCAGTTGCGTTTCCAGATTTTTCTTGAATGAGGTCTTTGACTGAAACATCTCTAAAAATTCTAAATTCCTCGTTCCATGTATAGTTTTCTTGCACGAACCTGTAAATAGCTTTGGCTTTTGCTAATAGGTCTGTTTCGTTAAGAATATTTGCAGGAAGAATTTCTTCAACTTTAATGGATTTTGCCAATTGTCGACCTATTGTTTTTTCCTTCTTTAGTTCTTTGTCAACATCCTCCCATGTTTTTGTATAAGATTGCTTTCTGCCATCAAAATGCATAAATGATTTTAGTTCATATTCAATTCTGGCCAGATAGTTGGATTTACTAGTCATGTAGTCTTCCTCGACAAACGCGGGCATATCTTTCATAGCATATCTTGCATCAAAACAATTAGCTTCGCCACCATTGCCACCTGATAAACATGCTTTTTTTACTTTGGATTCATTAATGGCAAGTTTTTTGCCGCCAATGAGCTTAATATTGTAATCCCAATTTCCAGGAATGCTAGCGCAGTATTCACTGTAGAGTTTGGGAATGCTACCCTGAAAATCCCAGCCCCTATAGTTAAACATAAATGGGGTTCTTTTGGTATAGCTATAAGTAATTACGGAACCTTCCTTAACGTTTGGTAATGTGAATTTTACCAAGGTGTAGTATTCGTTATATTTTTCTCTAAATATATTTTTTTCTTCTAGCTTGGTAGTGGTTACTTCTTCTCCTTCTAAATTATAAGTTGTGGCCACAATGTTCTCTATCCTCTCAAAACTGTTGTTGTCTTTTTCGTAAAGGGGGATAGTTATATTGGCGTTTTCAAAGCCTTCCTTGTTGAAAATTTTAATTTTGTGCTTTTCTTCGGTATGCAAATCATAATCTTGCTGGCTGACAAAACTATTTCCGTATTCATATAAAACAATGGCGTTGGCCGTCGAGTCTTTTGGGTAGGATGCCATCCTTAAGTCACTTAGGGAAACTCTAAAAACAGGTTCTTCACTTGATTGGGAGAATGTAAGTAAAGAAAATGTAAGAAATAGGGCGGCAGTAAAGAGATTTTTTAACATAGTTTTTTAGTTGAAATTACGTTAAAAATATGTCTTAAATTTCTTAAAATAATTCAATCGAACAAAATTCTTTTCACTCTTTTGTTCTTACGAAGGTAACTTTGAATGATATGTTGTGTGTCCCTGTTGTTTTGCATTGGAGTTATTATAGATTTTAGAATATCTATATTATTGATTTGATAGTTTAAATTAAAATATCCAACTCCTTGGAATACACCATTTTCTATAAGTATAGCACTTCGCTCATCCACTGCGCGGCCTTTGTCCAAAATAACCATGTTTTTATTTGAGTAGCTATTTTTTGTTATGAGTTGTTGAACACGTTTATTATAGGAATCTGCAGGTTCTTTCTGTATGCAAGCACCTTGGCATTCTTTTATATCGAAATTGAAACAGCTAGACTTTGTTTTGTAAAGGCCGGTGAGTTTTTGGCATAAATTGTATTCGTTTACGGCATTTGTAATGAAGCTTTTTCCACTTTGTCGGTTGCTAAACGTGGTTATGGGTTTTTTTCGGCCATCTGAAATGTCAATTTTTAAATTAATATAGTTGTTCTCATCCGTAAAACTATATAAAGCATGAGTGAAAATGGAGCGGCGTAAAGCTCTGTTGTATATGGGTTTGTTTTTTTTTATTTCCTCACTTTCTTTCAAAAGGGCAATTAGTTCGCTGCCTGTTTCTTCGTAGGTCACCGCAGAAACTTGAGCTTGAATTTTTTTTGACTTTTGATTTGTGCTGGTGAAATGTTGGTTGATTCGTTTTTTAATATTCTTGCTTTTCCCGATGTATATAATTTGGCCATCCGCTTTATGGATATAATATACTCCTGTAATAGACGGAAGCTCTTCAATAATATCTATGTGCCTAGGTTCTAATTGATGTTTCGGATTTAATCTAATAGATTGTTGCACAATACTTTTGCTAACGTCTTTATCAAGTAGCAGTTTAAATAACTTAACAGTAGCCATCGCGTCCCCCGCAGCACGATGCCTATCGGCTACAGGAATGCCCAATGAGCGCACTAATTTACCAAGACTGTATGATTGTTGTCCTGGTATTAAATCTTTTGCTAGTTCAACAGTGCAAAGAGATTTTCGTTTGTAATCGAAGCCTAATCTTCTAAATTCGGTACATAATATTCGATAATCAAACTGGGCGTTGTGTGCCACCAGAATACATTCATCGGTAATTTCTACAATGCGTTTGGCTACCTCATAGAATTTTGGGGCATTGCGCAACATGTTGCTGTTTATACCTGTTAGATTAACAACAAAGGGTTGAATATCCCGTTCAGGATTGATTAAGCTAATGAATTGGTCCACTATGTTGTGCCCATTATATTTGTAAATAGCTATTTCGGTAATGCCCTCTTCATTGTACTTTCCGCCAGTGGTTTCTATGTCTAGTATCGCGTAGATTTCTTAAAAGTTAAATGTTAAAATTAATTAGTTGTTGTTTTATGGTTTTCTAGTTTTGGATTCTGGTTGATTTTTATCAATTATAGTTTCGTTCTCCAAAAATGCTGCTTCCAACTCTAATCATAGTGCTTCCGCAGGCAATAGCTAATTTATAATCGCCACTCATGCCCATGCTAATGATTTTAGGTTTAAAGTTAAAAGTTTCTAGGTTTTTTATACTATCGAATGTGGTTTTTAACAGAGTGAATTCCATCTTAATTTGATTTTGGTCATCGGTGTAGGTTGCCATGCCCATTACACCGGTAATTCTTATGTTTCTCAGTTCTGAAAATGTTTTTGATTGTAGAATTTCGGAAGCTTCTTTTGCGGACATACCAAATTTTGAATCTTCTTCTGCAATTTTTATTTGCAATAAACAATCTATGGTTCGTCCGTGTTTTTTAGCTTGCTTGTTGATTTCTTTTAAGAGTTTAAAATTATCAACTCCATGAATCAATGAAACAAAAGGTCCCATATACTTTACTTTGTTCCGTTGTACATGTCCTATCATATGCCATTCAATGTCTGTGGGCATGACCTCATGTTTTTCAACCATTTCCTGGATTTTATTCTCTCCAAAAATGCGTTGCCCGGCGTTATAGGCCTCCATTAAATCGGTAACAGGTTTTGTTTTGGAAACGGCAACCAAGGTTACGTTTTCAGGTAAAGAAGATTTTATTTTGTTGAGGTTTTCCTGTATGCTCATAATTATTCGTTAAGCCGTTTGGTGTTTAGTTGTAAATATCTAAACGACTGAACAACTAAACAAATAAACATTACTTAAAATTCATAAATGGTTACGCCGCTTCTTAATTTGGGTTCAATATAGGTGCTTTTTGGTGGCATGGTCAGCCCTTCATCTGCTATGGCTTTTAATTCTTTAACCGTTATTGCAACCAAACCAAAACCAACAGCAAATTCACCGCTATCAACTTTACTTTTTATAGTTGCCATATCATTTTTACCATGGGAATAGGCTATTCTGGTGTCATTACGCAAATCTGAAATCGCTAAAATAGGTTCCAAAACCTTTTTGTAAAGAATATGGGTGTCTAAAGCATCTAAAGAGGTTTTAAAGGTATCATTGTTTTTGCGTAAAAAGAGGGAATAGAAATCGCCATCTAAATACATGCTAAAATGATGTTTTTTGCTGGGTTCGTAGAGTTGATTTCCTCGTTTTTCAATTCGGAAAATAGCGTCCAGTTTAATCAGAAAAGTTTCCTTTGAAAGTCCGTTTAAATCTTTCACCAACCTGTTGAATTCATAGATTTTAAGTTCCGATTCTGGAATCAAGAAACTCATAAAATAATTATACGGTTCGTTTCCTGTGTGTTTCTTGTTTTCAGATTTTAATTGTTCGGCCAATAAAACAGATGAAGCCGAACGGTGGTGCCCATCTGCAATATAAATGGTTTTCATTTTTTCGAATTCAAGACTAATGGTTTTCTTGGCGTCTTCATCGTCAAGTTTCCAGAGATAATGTATGTCGCGGTAAGTGGTAGTAAACTCATATTCGGAGCGCTCTTTTTGAATTTTTGAAATGATGTGGTTAACAATGTTATTATCTGGATATGTGAGCAATACGGGCTCTGCATTGAAACCAACGGTTTTTAAATAGTCTTTAAAAATGTTTTCACGATATTCAATGGTGTCTTCGTGCTTTTTTATCACATCGGTTTGATAATCTTCAGTGCTTGCTGCTGCAATAATGCCCGAAAAGGTTAAACCATCTCGGTTTACAATTTTATAAACGTAATAACTTGGCTTTTCATCTTGAATAAAAATTCCATCCTCCTTAAATTCCAAAAACCGATTTTTGACTAAAGCATACCTGTCCTTCCCTTTTATGTCTTTATGGTATTTATAGCCTGGATTAACAATATGTAAAAACGAAAAGGGATTATAATCCATTCGGGCCTCCAACTCAGCCTGAGTATAGCTTTGATAGGAGCGCGATGCTACTAAAGTAACTTTATCGCGTGTAGGTCTTACAGCCTTAAATGGAATTATTTTTGCCATGTTTTTATCTTAACGTCATTGCGAGTAAGAATGACAAATTAGCTTAAAAACTGTTTTGCAACATTCTCTGCTTTTTTGCCTTCGGAATAATCGTAAAAGCCTTCGCCGGATTTAACGCCTAACTTACCTGCGTTAACCATGTTTACCAATAATGGGCAAGGGGCGTATTTATGGTTTTTAAAGCCGTTGTACATCACATTTAAAATGGACAAACAAACATCCAAACCAATAAAATCTGCCAATTGCAATGGCCCCATGGGGTGTGCCATCCCTAACTTCATCACAGCGTCAATTTCTTTAACGCCGGCAACACCGTTGTAGAGGGTCTCTATGGACTCGTTAAGCATGGGCATTAAAATGCGATTGGCGACAAAACCAGGGTAGTCGTTAACTTCCACGGGTTCTTTTCCCAAGGTTTTGACAAGTTGTATGATGGTGTTGGTCACTTCATCTGAAGTGTTATAGCCACGAATAACCTCGACCAAAGGCATTATGGGTACAGGGTTCATAAAATGCATGCCAATAACCCGCTTTGGATTAGAGGTTACAGCCGCAATTTGTGTAATGGAGATTGATGATGTATTTGTCGCCAATATGGCACTTTCAGAACATGCTTCGTCCAACTCTTGAAATATTTTTAATTTTAAATCCAGATTTTCGGTTGCTGCCTCAACAACCAACGCGGCATAATCTACACCAGCTTTAATGCTTGTAAACGTTGAGATATTATTGAGGGTTTCTGTTTTTTGCTGCTCTGATATTTTTTCTTTCGTAACCAATCTGTCTAAGTTGGTTGAAATTGTTTTGAGACCTTTGTTCAACGCTTCTTGGCTAATATCAATCATTTGGACCTTAAATCCGTTTTGGGCAAAAGTGTGGGCAATACCGTTTCCCATAGTTCCTGCTCCAATAACTGCAATATTTTTCATTTTAGTTTATTTTGTTATGTCATTGCGAATCACGCTAATGGAGTGATGTGGCAATCTTTAGAATTTAAGTTAAATACAAATAGATTGCCATGTTGCCGAAAGCTTCCCGTCAGCCAACGGGCACGCTCGTAACGACGTGGTTCATTAAAAACAATCAATGATTTGGTTGGCAATTCGCAGGGCCTCAGTTCCGTCATGTAACGTTACCTCTGGAGCTCTGTCATTATTTATGGCGTCCGCAAAAGATTCCAATTCATCCAAAATGGAATTATTGTCTGGTACTGGTGGATTATCAAAGTAAATCTGTTTTTTAACACCTTCGGCATTTTGCAAAATCATATCAAAGTCACCGGGATTTTCAGGTGCATCCTTCATTTTTACCACTTCACATTTTTTAGTGAGGAAGTCAACCGAGATGTAAGCGTCCTTTTGAAAAAACCTTGCTTTACGCATTTTTTTTAGGGAAATCCTGCTCGCTGTTAAATTGGCAACGCAACCATTTTCAAATTCCAATCTAGCGTTGGCAATATCTGGGGTGTCACTAATAACGGCTACACCACTGGCCGAAATGCTTTTTACTTTAGATTTTACAATGCTTAAAATAATATCAATATCATGAATCATTAAATCCAAAACAACGGGTACATCGGTACCTCTCGGATTAAACTCTGCCAACCTATGGGTTTCAATAAACATAGGTGATTTGATTTCATTTTTTACCGCTAAATAGGCAGGGTTAAAACGCTCAACATGACCCACTTGTCCACGTAAATTGTTTTCAGCAAGTAATAGCCGAATATGTTCGGCTTCTTCAACAGTATTGGTAATAGGTTTTTCAATAAAAATGTGTTTGCCTTTAGCAATGGACTGTTTTGCGCAATTATAGTGTGAAAGCGTTGGAGTCACAATGTCCACCATATCTACGGCATCAATGAGTTCGTCAACGGAATTGAAAAATTTATAACCAAATTCAGCTTCAACCTTTTTACCGTTAGTTTCATCTGCATCATAAAATCCAACAAGGTTATATTTTTCGGATTGCTTGAGAAGCCTCAAATGAATTTTTCCTAAGTGACCAGCACCAAGTACACCTGCTTTTAGCATAATTTTTTACGTTTTCAACAAAAATAAGATAATTAAAAGTTGAAGTTAAGGAATTCATTCAAATTTTTGGGGTTATCAATGCGAAAAATAAATTCTGAATAAATTAGTTTCAGGCTTTAAAATGTTTACCTAATTTTAACCGATTAAACGCAACCAAAATTGAAGGACACTTTCAAACATAAGGGATTAAGGCAGCAGCTTGTTAAGGAATTAAAGCACAAAGGAATAACTGATGAAGCCGTTTTAAATGCCATAGGTAATGTACCAAGGCACTTGTTTATGGACTCTGGTTTTTTGCATTATGCTTATGTTGATAAAGCATTTCCTATAGCCGCCGATCAAACCATTTCACAACCTTATACAGTAGCTTTTCAAACGGAATTGTTGCAAATTAAGAAAGGTGATAAAATTTTGGAAATCGGCACTGGTAGTGGCTACCAAACAGCCATTTTGTGCGAATTGGGAGCGAAGGTTTACAGTATTGAACGTCAAAACGAACTTTTTAAAAAAACCAGTAAGTTTTTACCAAAATTGGGCTATCGTGCTAAAAAACTGGTTTTTGGTGATGGCTATGCAGGTCTGCGGGAAGAAGCACCTTTTGATGGTATAATTGTTACAGCGGGAGCACCTTTTGTCCCGAAAGCTTTGCTTGGTCAATTAAAAATAGGTGGACGATTGGTTATTCCAGTGGGTAAAAATGTACAAGAAATGACTCTTTACACCAGAAAAGGAGAAAAGGAGTTTGACAAAGAAGAGTTTGGCGAGTTTAGATTTGTGCCTTTGTTGGAGGATAAGAATTAGCTAATCCCAAACAAATTTCCAAGTATTGTCTGCTTGTCTTTTCCAAACGGTATGAAAAATGCCCTCGTTGTTTTTTTTGTTCCCTAGAGAATCTTGATATTCAAAAATATACTTACCGTAGGTGTAGCCCAAATCGCCAGAGGCTGAAACATCAACAAAATCTGGTTTCCAGGACAAACCTTTTGAGGTGCTGTTTTGCATAAAAGTTTTAATGTTATCCTTTCCTTTTATAATTTTATTGTTTCTGAGCATAACGGCATCATCTGCAACAAACTTTAGAAAAGCGATATTCATGCCTTTTTCTTGGGCTAAATTTGAGAATTCAAGTTCGGTTTTTACGATTTCATCTTTCCAAACCTCGGTCATGTTGTTGTCTACTTCATTTTTACATGAATAGCAAGCAAATATGAATATGATAAATATTCTAAAATGTTTATTCATTTTAAGGCAGATAGTTTAAAGGTATTTGGTTTTCAGGTGTTTCCTGTGTCCAGTAAATATTGATTATCCACCAACGCGTTCCATCATTTAAAAGTTGGATGCTATTGATGCCTCGCATAAACGGTTTTTCGTCCGATTCAGAATAAAACGATTCATAAGTGCTATAAACTTGGGCTATGTTGCCAAAAATATCAACATCACGATGGATTTCTTTCTCAAAAAAACCATGCTCCACCAACCACTTTCCAGAACTTTTTATATAATCTTTGGGGGACAGGTAGCGCACTTGGTAAACATCGTCTTCATCTTTATACGAAGGAATTAACTTGGCATCTTCCTTAAAAAGATATTTGAACTGTTTCCAGTTTCTTTCTTCCCCTCTTTCGCCTGAAATCACATTGTACAATGTGTTTAATGTAGTGTCCAGGGATAAAACCAAAGTGCTATCAATTTCAAATTCTTTTGTTTCCTTTTCTGGAATTGCTTTAGTGTCAGTTTGAGCGTAAAAGCTGTATGAAATAAGGAAAACGAGTAAAGTGGCGAATATTTTTTGCATTTTTTGTAGATTATTTAAAGGACAAAATAAATAATTGATAATGGATCTAGCGTTAAGAAACACTTAAATTATTTATAGATTTTTTTAATCCTGTCTAGATTTCGTTTGTTGTCGCGGTCTTTTATGGTTTCACGCTTATCATAAAGTTTTTTACCTTTTGCCAAAGCAATTTCCATCTTGGCGTAACCTTTTTCGTTAATAAACAACCTTAACGGAACAATGGTTAGGCCTGTATTTTGAACTTCCTTGTTCAATTTGTTAAGCTCTCTTTTGTTTAAAAGTAATTTGCGTTCGGCCTTTGGTCTGTGGTTATAATGCGTGCCATATTTGTATTCCTCAATGGTCATATTTATAACAAATAACTCGCCACGCTCATTGAACTCACAAAAACTTTCGGCTATAGAAGCTTTACTGTCTCTTATGGACTTTATTTCGGTTCCAGTTAAAACAATTCCAGCAGTGTATTTGTCCAATATTTCATATTGAAAACGTGCTTTTTTGTTTTGTATGTTTATGTTTTTCTGCATGAAGCACAAAACTACATAATTTCACAGGAGAAATTTATAGCGTGCTTTATTAATTTTTCATGGTAAAGCCCATTTTAATGGTTACTTGCCACATATCAACTTTGCCTTCTTTTATATTGCCACGGGTGTCGATAACTTCAAACCATCTTAGGTTTTGAATCGATTTAGATGCTTTTTTAATGGCATTTTCAATGGCATCATCGCTGGATTTTGCTGAAGTGCCTACAATTTCAATTTTTTTATAAATATGCTCATCCATAATAATTTGATTTTGGTTAAAGTGAGACATTAAGGTACGAAAAAAATAGGAAGTCGATGCAATTAGTTGTTTATCAACATTTTTACAACCAGTCTAAAATAATCGATTACATTTTGATAAACATATTATCAATAACAAAGAGATTACCTTGATTTTTTCTGATTTGAGAAATTTGTTATTCTTTTTTATGAAAATCACTAAATCATTTTATAAACGAGCCTTTTTTATTGCGATACAATAAAACATTCGTATTTTTGAATCTGTCTTAAACTAAAGAAATTCAACAAAAAAATATGAACTCATACGATGTAGCCGTGATAGGCTCTGGTCCTGGAGGATATGTTGCGGCCATACGCTGCGCACAATTGGGCATGAAAACTGCCTTAATAGAAAAATATGCAACACTTGGAGGCACTTGCTTAAATGTGGGATGTATACCTAGTAAGGCGCTTTTAGATTCGTCGCATCATTACGAAGATGCTGTGAAACATTTTGAGGAGCATGGCATTGAAATTCCTGGCGATGTAAAGGTGAATTTGGAAAAAATGATTGCGCGTAAGCAAGCTGTTGTAGATCAAACCACTGGTGGCATCGATTTTTTAATGAAGAAAAATAATATCGATGTTTATAACGGCATAGGCAGTTTTAAGGACGCTACACATATTACCGTTTCTGGTGAAAAAGCTACTGAAATTGAAGCGAAAAACACCATTATAGCAACAGGTAGTAAGCCGTCAAGTTTGCCGTTTATCAAAATTGATAAAGAACGAATCATTACTTCTACAGAAGCATTGAAGCTGAAAGAAATTCCAAGGCATTTAATTGTTATTGGTGGCGGTGTTATAGGTTTGGAGCTTGGTCAAGTTTATAAACGTTTGGGGGCAGAAGTTACTGTGGTTGAGTATATGGATCGTATCATCCCAACTATGGATTCGGGTTTGTCAAAAGAGTTGAATAAAGTTTTGAAGAAAGCAAAATTCACTATCAATACGTCGCATAAAGTAAAATCTGTTGAGCGCAAAGGGGATGAGGTTATTGTAAAAGCAGATAACAAAAAAGGTGAGGAAATAGAACTTATAGGTGATTATTGTTTAGTGTCTGTTGGTCGTCGTCCATATACCGATGGTTTAAACGCTGAGGCTGCTGGGGTAAAACTAAATGATAGAGGACAGATTGAAGTCAATGACCATTTACAAACTAGTGCATCAAATATTTATGCTATTGGTGATGTGGTAAAAGGAGCCATGTTGGCTCATAAAGCTGAGGAAGAAGGCGTTTTTGTTGCCGAAACTTTAGCAGGACAAAAACCACATATCGACTATAATTTAATTCCGGGTGTTGTTTATACTTGGCCTGAGGTTGCTTCGGTTGGAAAAACAGAGGAGCAGTTAAAGGAAGCTGGTGTTGATTTCAAAATAGGTTCCTTCCCTATGCGTGCTTTGGGTAGAAGTAGAGCGAGTATGGATTTAGATGGATTTGTGAAAATTTTGGCTGATAAGAAAACCGATGAAATTTTAGGCGTACACATGATAGGTGCCCGTGCTGCCGATATGATTGCCGAGGCCGTTGTAGCCATGGAGTACCGTGCATCTGCAGAGGATGTCTCCCGCATGTCGCATGCACATCCTACATTTACTGAAGCTATTAAAGAAGCTGCATTGGCGGCTACTGACAATAGGGCTTTGCACATCTAAGAAATAATATAAGTTTAATGGTTGGGCGAATCCTTTCGGGTTCGTTTTTTTTGTTTTCGAGAATTGAGTATATTCAATTTCGAAAAGTTTTATTTTAAATTAAAATTATTGTCCATTTTTAAGTAACTAGTGAGTGCCAAGAAAAAGATATTCTAGAGAGTCGAGTAAGTGTGTAGGATTAACTTTAAGTTAGGGTTAAAATTTGGTTGGTTATTTTTCTGTATGCCGAAAAACTCTCTACATGTTATCCATCCCTTTTCATTAATTTGAAAGGGATTTTTTTGTTTTAGAATATCCATTCGAACTAAAACCTTAAATTAGCAAGGAATTTACCAACTAAAAACTAAACTCCTCGTGAAAAAGTTCATTTTCATTTTTCTGCTTCCATTTTTATTCGTCTCTTGTTTTAAACAAACACAAACAGTTTCAGCCGAAATACTAAGCGAGTCTTCTCCAAGTAGCGCTGGTATGTCCGATGAACGATTGTCCAGAATTGATTCTATGCTGACAGATGCAATTCGTAAAAATAAAATTCCTGGTGCAGTGGCATTAATTTCAAGACATGGAAAAATAGTTTATCACAAAGCCTTTGGTCTTGCTGATAATGAGTCTAAAAAATTATTACGAAAAGACGCCATTTTTCGGATTGCCTCACAAACTAAGGCTATTACATCCACTGCGGTTATGATGCTATGGGAAGAAGGCAAGTTTGATTTGGACGACCCAATTTCCAAGTTCATTCCTGACTTTGCGAATCCGCAGGTTTTGGAATCCTTTAATGAGGGCGATTCGTCATTTACTGCTAAATCTGCAACAAAGCAAATTACAATTAGAAATCTGCTAACGCATACCTCCGGTATTGGTTACGGACAAATTGATGGCGATTCTCGATTCAGAAAAATATATGCAAAAGCCGGAGTTACGGATTTGTTTACTACTGAAGACATCAGCATTGAAGAAAGTATCAAAAAATTGGCAAAATTGCCTTTGCATCATAATCCCGGAGAACAATTCACTTATAGTGAAGGGCTAGATGTCTTGGGTTATTTTATTGAAATAATTTCTGGAATGCCGCTTGATGAGTTTTTTAAAACTAGAATTTTTGAACCATTGGG
Source organism: Tamlana flava (assembly GCF_041287255.1). Classification (NCBI taxonomy): domain Bacteria; kingdom Pseudomonadati; phylum Bacteroidota; class Flavobacteriia; order Flavobacteriales; family Flavobacteriaceae; genus Tamlana; species Tamlana flava. Next base: position 541,560 of record NZ_JBGGTX010000001.1, on the reverse strand, counting down.
GATGCACGACACCCAATTTTACCTATCAGAACCCCAATATAACCGTCTGGTTACTGTGCAAACCATTGAGTCTGGTAAATGGGAAAAATTTCCAGTAACCTTTTACGATACTGATTACCCGAAAACAGGTGCTAAGCGCTTTTTTTCGGGTGGTGCTGGACTAACTAGTACGGCTACCGATTATGCCATGTTCTTAAATATGTATTTGAATAAGGGGAAATTTAATGGCAATCGACTTTTAAGCCGAACCACAGTTGAAACCATTTTAACCGATCAAATTCCTTATATATCTGAAGATATAGAAGCCGTTCATGGCTTGGCCTTTGGCTTGGTAGACAAAAAAAGACATGATTTAGGCGGTAGCGGAAGTGAAGGTACTTTTGAATGGGGTGGTTACTTTAACACCCAATATTTTGCCGACCCAAAAGAGGATATGGTTGCTATTTTGTTAAAACAAACGCAGCGCACAAGAACTGATGATACTGCTGGAAAATTCAGAATATTGGTAAATCAGGCGATAGCTGATTGATGTGGAAAACCATTTTAAATTTATAATTTTCATGGCGAAATATATATTGGCATGTTTTTCACTGCAACTTCTTCATTTTAGAGCATCTTTTTTTGAAAAATTTTAAAATTTCACCTTTAATAAAGACAATTAGACAATACTTTTTGGGCAATTAAAAAATCGTCTAAAAATATCTTATTTTTATTCAGAATAGCTTTTGAAATTGTCTTTTAAGTTTAGTTATTCAACAATTAATTTTGAAAACTTAATTCTTGTAAAATATGTTTCAAAAAGGTGCTGAGGTAGAGCGGTTGGCGGTATCCGATACTTATAAATACTGGAAAAAATGGGGGCCATATTTGGCTGACAGACAATGGGGAACCGTACGTGAAGATTACAGTGAGCATGGTACGTCGTGGGAATTTATAGATCATGAAAAAGCTAGGAGTAATGCCTACAGATGGGGAGAGGAAGGGATTGCTGGTTTTTGCGATTCGCGCGAAATCATGTGTTTGGCACCCGCTTTTTGGAACGGAAAGGATGCTATTTTAAAGGAGCGATTGTTTGGGTTGACAAACAATCAAGGCAATCATGGTGAAGACGTGAAAGAACTTTATTTCCATCAGGTATCGTCGCCTACGCATTCGTATTGTAAATTCCTCTATAAGTATACTCAAAATGAATTTCCTTATGGCGATTTGGTTCATGGTAATCAAAGAGGTAGGCATGAACCCGAATATGAATTGCTCGATACTGGGTGTTTTAAGGATAATGCCTATTTCGACTGTTTTATTGAGTACGCTAAGGCCGATGTAAATGACATTCTCATGAAAATCACGGTGGTAAACCGTGGCAAGAAAAAAGCTAAAATACATGTGCTGCCTCATCTGTGGTTTCGCAATTTCTGGAAACACAATAAACGGCATACACGCCCAAACATGAAGTCCACTTCAAAAACAAGTGTCATGTCCAGAAGCACCCGAAATGGTAGATATTATTTATATCATGAAAAGGGCAAACAACTATTTTGTGAAAACGAAACAAACAACAAGCGCATTTATAATATCCCAAATGACACCAAATATGTAAAAGATGGGATAAACGACCGAGTTGTGAGTAAAAAAAAGCAAACGGTAAACCCAGAATTGAATGGCTCTAAATTTGCAGTTTGGCATAAAATGAAATTGAAGCCAGGGGAAGAAAAGACGATTAAAGTACGTCTAACCAAAACCAAACTTCAAGATCCTTGGGCTGGTTTTGATACTGTGTTCCAACAGCGCATGAAAGAATGCGAAGAGTTTTACAACGAAACAATTAACAAGGATACTCCGGAAGTCCACCGCGCTATTGCAAAGGATGCATTTGCAGGGTTGCTCTGGACAAAACAGTTTTATTATAACGATGTGTTTAAATGGCTTTTTGGAGGCCCGGGCGAAGCCAAACCAAATCGCTATAATATGCGAAACTATAATTGGCAACACCTTACCAATAGGCACATTATTTCCATGCCTGATAAATGGGAATACCCATGGTATGCTGCATGGGATTTGGCGTTTCATATGGCATCGTTTGTTGAGGTGGATCCGTATTTTGCTAAAGAGCAGCTACTACTTGTTTTAAAGGAAAACTATATGCACCCCAACGGACAAATTCCAGCTTATGAATGGAATTTTAGTGATGTAAATCCTCCCGTGCACTCATGGGCTGTTTGGCATGTTTACGATAAAGACAAAGAATATAGAGGCAAGGGAGATACCAAATTTTTAGAGACAGCTTTTCAAAAATTATTACTCAACTTTACTTGGTGGGTAAACCAAAAGGATAAAAGTGGTACTGATCTTTTTGAAGGGGGATTTTTAGGTTTGGACAACATTGGTGTTTTTGACCGCAACCATATGCCATCTGGTATCACGAGAATGCAGCAATCTGATGCCACTAGTTGGATGGCCATGTTTGCCTTGAATATGTTGCGCATGTCACTGGAACTTTCAAAAACCAACAAAATTTATGAAGAAGCGGCGGCCAAGTTCTTTAGGCATTTCTTAAACATTGCTTGGGCCATGCACCATATTGGGAAAAAAGATATTTCACTTTGGGATGACGAGGATAATTTTTATTACGATGTTGTTGAAATGTCAAGCGGTGCAACCAATCGCCTTAGAGTGCGATCATTAGTGGGTGTTATACCTATGTTCGCTGTTGAAATCATGCACAAAAACCTTTTTGAGGAGCTTAAGGAATTTAGAATAAGAGCAAACGAAATTATAAGAACACGACCCGATTTGGCGTCTTTAATTTCAAATTTGGATAACACCAATGAAGAGGGCAACTATTTGTTTTCAATTATGCGAGCCTTTAGATTGGAGCATCTGTTGATACGTCTGCTTGATGAAAATGAATTTCTTTCAGATTATGGCATTCGTTCATTGTCTAAATACCATGAAAAACATCCGTTTGTATTTCAGCACCATGGTCACCACCAAATTCAATATGAACCAGGCGAAAGCCGTTCAAACATGTTTGGCGGAAACTCGAACTGGCGTGGACCAATTTGGATGCCGTTAAACTATATGATTATTCAATCTCTGCGCAAGTATTATAAGTTTTATGGACCAACCTATCAATATGAATTCCCAACAGGTTCGGGAAAAAAACTAAACCTGAAACAAATTGCCAATGAGTTGACAAAACGACTTATAAAACTTTTTGAAGCTAATTCTGACGGGAAATTCCAGTATCATTCGGACGACCCTAACCACATGTTCACCAAAGAGGAACACTTTAAAAACCTTCATTTGTTCTATGAGTTTTTTGATGGCGACACAGGTAAAGGTTTAGGGGCATCCCACCAAACAGGTTGGACAGCTTTGATTGCCAATTTAATTATGGAAATGGACGAGGCTTAAGTAATAAAGAATTTAGGTTATTTAAACTTTCTTTTTGAAAACAGGCATTTATAATTCTTGTGTACCTGACTGGCTACATACGGTAGGCAGGTGTCCGTTTTTTAGGCTGTTTGTTTAATGGTATTCATGGCTTTAATGTAAATTCTGATTATTTGTTTTTTCCTTTATTAATACCTAACTTGGCCTATCTCCCCAAAGCGGTTTCAATATCATCTGATATAAAATATTTAAAACAACTACATATCTAGGCGTTTTAACGAGTAAAATAAGTTTGGAAATTTTAAAAACTTGTGCTAACTAAAACATAAAATAGAAGTATCATGAAAAACTACGTCATTTTATCAGTAATGTTAATTTCATCTTTACGTTTTGTCAATGCCCAGGACAAAATAGTTGTTACAAAAGCGGAAGACTTACCAAAACATTCTTATGTACTTGAAAACAAGGATGCTTTAGCCATTGTAAAAAATAAAGAAAACATCATGGATCTAGCGGCCATGATTAAAAATGACTTGTTGGCTGATTTGGGAAAATACGACATAAAGGAAAATGCCACTCTTAGAGGTTATTACGGTAAATTAAGGAATATAAGTATTCTTGAAGGTGATTATAATAAGGCCATTGAGTATATTAAGATTGAAAGAAAATTGGCTGATAAAGCATCCCAGAAAATCACATTAGGAATTTCAACAGAAGCATTTATCAATGCTGTGGTTCAATATAACACCATGGAACCTAATATAATTAATACTCATATAACCAAATCTTTGGAAGACAAGTTACATGCCGCAGATTTTGTAGTGATCCAGGAAGATATTGAGGCTGCAAAAGGGCGAATTGAGATTATGGGAGAAAATATTTTGTTGGGACTTATTAAAAGTCAAATTCAACCTGCACTCGATAATAATCAAGGAGAAGTACCTGGAAATTTGGTTAACGGGTTAATTAACATGTATTATACTCTAAACTATTTTATTCCCTATAAAGAAGCATTTCACCAAGCTTATAGAATGATACTTGAGGAGAATGAAGCCAAAGTAGAAAAACATAATATTTGGAAAGAGAGAGAAATTGAGATTAAGGAGAACCCAAAATATTCAAATGTTATAATAGGCATTTGGGATTCTGGTGTCGATACACCGATACTACCCAAAAAGAAACAATGGAAGAACGACAAGGAAAAATTTGATGGTAAAGATTCGGATGGAAATGGCTTTATTGACGATGTCTATGGAATTGCACACAATATGGAAGGGCTCAAAGACCCCAATTATCTTGAACCAATGGCTAATAACTTAAAGGATAAACTTACTTACCAGCAGTTCTTAAAAGGTTTTATGGATTTGAGATCTAACATTAATTCAAAGGAAGCTTCAAACCTAAAGAATTATTTAACTCAATTAAAATCAGAAGATGTCAAAGGGTTTATTGAAACCTTATCTCTATATAGTAATTATGCCCATGGAACACACGTGGCCGGAATAGCAGAAGCTGGAAATGAAATGGCTAAGATAATGTCGGCAAGGATTACATTTAACTATAAGAGCATTCCAAGCCCTCCCAATGAGGAAATTATTGCTAATAAGGTAAAATCCTTTGGCGAAATAGTGGGATACTTGAAAGATAAAAAAGTACGCGTTGTTAATATGAGTTGGCATAACAGTTACGAAGGCACTGTTTCAGTCTTGGAGCTCAACGGAATTGGTAAAGATGATCAGGAAAGAAAAGCACTTGCAAAAACCTATTTCACAACACTTTATAACTCCTTTAAAAAGGCATTGCAATCTGCAGAGGAAATATTATTTGTTTGTGCGGCCGGTAATTCAAACGATGATGTCGATTTTTCTGCTAATTATCCATCAAGCCTTAATTTACCAAATTTAATTACAGTAGGTGCCGTAGATATTGAAGGTAAAAAAACAAGTTTTACTACCGAAGGTAAAAGCGTGGATGTGTATGCAAACGGTTACGAGGTAGAAAGTTATGTCCCAGGTGGAGACCGAGTTGCCTTTTCTGGAACCTCAATGGCCTCGCCAAATGTAGCTAATTTGGCTGGCAAAATATTGGCGGTTAATCCTAAACTTAATCCCGAGCAAGTGATTGAAATAATTATTAATACCAGCACAAAATCAGAGGAGGACGAAAGAGTGCTTTTAATACATCCGAGAAATGCAATTGAACTAGCTTTAAATTAGAATGGATTTAAAAATTATATAACAAATAAAGGGTAGAGTATGGCAAATGCTATTTGAAAGGTGGGTAAAATAGCTATAATTTATGTGTTTTTTGATGGTGATATCAGTAAATATATAGTCACTTCCTATTGAATTGGATGGATGGCTTTAATCGTTAATTTGATATGGAAATGGTTAAAGAATAATTCAATTAAGGTTGGATTCCTGCGGAGGCATGAATCAAAATAGTGCAAAAATAATCGAGATAATGAATTTATAGCATTAAAATAATAGCAATGGCAAAACCCCTTCCAATTACTTACGTTTATTTCGCTTATTATAGTTTTTATCCCCTCTGGCTTTTGGCTTTTTGTATTTTTTGGCTATTTCCCTTCGGTAGGAACCGCCTAAATTCACCTTTTGGTTTTTTGCTTTCTTTTCATGAAAGGCCGGTCCAGGTTCGTCTTCGTCTTTTCGCTTGGTTGGGTTGTTGCGCTCTTTAATTTCAGGGCGCTCTTCTGGAATAAGCTCTGTTGAAATATCTACCATTTCTGGAAAATCAATTAGAGGAATTTCCATTTGCATCAACCCTTCAATATTTTGAAGGTGTTCTTGTTCTTTTTCAGTTGAAAATGTAATGGCAACACCTTTGCGTTCGGCGCGTCCGGTTCTGCCGATACGATGCATGTAGTTTTCAGGATATTCAGGTGTGTCAAAATTAATGACGTGGCTTACATTATCAATATCCAAACCGCGTGCCATGACATCGGTAGCCACCAAAATTCGGTTTTCACCCTTTTTAAATTGTTCGATACTTCTCAGTCTATAGTTTTGGGTTTTATTGGAATGGATAACACAAAGTTCCTCCTTAAAATATTCATCGAGCTTTTCAAATAAACGGTCCGCCATGCGCTTGAAAGCCACAAAAACTAGAACTTTATGAAACGTTTCGACATCGTTTAATAGATGCACCAATAAATTCACCTTAGTGTAGAAATTGGGAACATCGTATCTTGATTGCTCAATATTCTCCAAAGGCGTACCCGAAACCGCAATGGAAACACGCTCTGGATTAATGAAAAAATCATTAATCAGTAAATCCACATCATGGGTCATGGTTGCCGAAAACATAATGTTTTGTCGTTTCTGTGGGAGGATATCAAAAATATTGATGAGCTGGTGTCGGAATCCCAAATCGAGCATCACATCCACTTCGTCAATTACCAATTTTTGAATGGACTTTAATTGCAAAGCCCTACTAACTGCCAAATCATAAAGTCGGCCAGGAGTGGCAATAATAATGTCCAAACCTTGGGCAACGTCTTGTTTTTGGGTATTAATGTTGGTACCGCCGTAAACCCCTAAAACCCTATTGTTGATGTATTTTGAAAGTTTTTCAATTTCTTCAACTACTTGAATGACCAATTCACGTGTGGGCACCAAAACAAGTACGCGGGGGTTATCTTGCTTTGAAAATTTCAAATCCCTTAAAATGGGTAACATGTAGGCAAAGGTTTTGCCCGTACCTGTTTGCGCAATACCAACCACATCTTTTCCGGAGGCTACAACGTTAAAGGATTGCTCCTGTACAGGAGTTGGCGAGGTGAAGCCTAAATCGTCTAAGGCGTTATATAATGGGGTATTTAAATTGAGGTTTTGAAATGTCACGTGGTGCTATTTAGCTGGCAAAGTTACATTTAAAAATTATTTTACACTAAATGGCTGTTATGTATTTCAATACTGTAAGTTGCTGTGGCGTATTTGTTTGGCGCTAAACTTAAAATACCTTCTTTAGTTTTAAAGTCTTGATTGGTGTTTTCATGGTCAGCAATGCCCAACCAAGGTTCAATGCAAACATAATTGCCATTGGGTTTTGCCCAAATGCCCAAATACGGAAAGTCTTCATAAGAAACCGATAAAAGGGCACCATATTTTTTGCTTTTTAAGGTTACTTTTCTTGATTTTAAATCCTTAAAAATTAAGGCGTCTTCTTCAAACATATCATGTGTTAAAGGCAAAATTTTACTGTTGTTGAAAACGGGTTTCTTTCTGGATGAAATCAAACCGTTTTCCATATTTATAAGGTGTCTTTTGGAGTTTTCGGCGTGTTCAAATTTCAAAAAATAATCGGTGTAATCTTCATCGTCATAAACGGGACATTTAAAAGCAGGATGGCCACCAACGGAGTAATATATGGTTTTGGAATCTTTATTTTTCACGGTTTGGTTAATAATAATGGTGGAATCTTTCAGTGTGTATGACATGTAAAATTCCAACTTAAAGGGATAGATGTTCAAAGTCTTTTCGTTGTACGCAAGTTTTAATGTTAAGCTGTCTTCCGAAAGATTATGCAAAGTAATATCGGTGTTATTTCTAATCAAACCATGTTTTGGTAGTTTATAACTTTGTTTTTCAACTATATAAGTATCGTTTTTTAACGTGCAAATAATAGGGAAAAGGTTGGGTGCATGGCTGCTCCAAACATTTGGGTTGGCATCCCACATAAACTCCGTGTTATACTTTGCAGAAGTTATTTGACACAGTTCTGCACCTGTTTTTTTTACGGCAATTTTTAGGAGGTTGTTTTCTAGTGAGAGCATAAACTTATATTTAATCTTAAAGATACAAAACTTGCGATGTTTTCAGTATTCTTTCTAAATTTACAGCATAAACCAACGGATTGAGAAAAACACACATCCATAAACTGAAAGACGGCCAAGCGTTTAAGAAGAAAGCGCTAATTTGGAGTCAGCAATTTGAGGATGTCGTTTGGTTAGATTCCAATAACTACCATCAGAATCACTCAACTTATGATGCTATTCTTGCCGTTGATGCCTTTACGAGTATTCAGACCGATTTTCATAATGCCTTTGCAAAATTAAAGGAATACCAAACGTATATCAATGATTGGATTTTTGGCTATTTAACTTACGATTTAAAGAACGATATCGAGGCGCTTGAATCCAAGAATTTTGATGGACTTGGCTTTCCAGATTTATTTTTCTTCCAGCCAAAAAAACTCTTTTTATTTAAGGGGAATGAAGTTGAAATACAGTATTTGAATTTTGTTGCCAATGAATTGAATGACGATTTATTGGCCATTAATCAAAGCGTGCAGCTCCAGCGTGGGAAGGTGGCTAGCGACATCAAAATAAAATTACGTATTCATAAAGATGAATATTTCGATAAAGTAAATGCCATTTTGGGGCATATTCGACGGGGGGATATTTACGAGACGAATTTTTGTCAGGAGTTCTATGCCGAGAATACCGTGATAAACGCTTTTGAGACTTACCAGAAACTAAACGATATTTCCAAACCGCCATTTGCTGCGTTTATTAAAACGAAAGACAAATATATATTGTGCTCATCTCCGGAGCGCTATTTGAAAAAGGAAGGTAACACCGTCATTTCTCAGCCTATTAAGGGTACGGCAAAGCGCTCAGATAACCCTGATGAAGATAATAGGTTAAAATTGAATCTTTCGAAAGATAAAAAAGAGAGAAGCGAAAACGTTATGATTGTGGATTTGGTTCGCAACGACCTTTCAAAAACGGCATTGAAAGGCAGTGTGAAGGTTGAGGAATTGTGCAAAATTTATACGTTTGACCAAGTTCACCAGATGATTTCCACGGTTTCATCGGAGGTGGACAGCACGACCCATCCGGTTGATATCATTAAGAGTACATTCCCCATGGGAAGTATGACTGGCGCACCTAAAATTTCGGCAATGAACATTGCGGAGGAACAAGAAGAAACAAAAAGAGGCGTTTATTCCGGAGCCATTGGCTATTTTACCCCAGAAGGGAATTTTGATTTTAATGTGGTTATAAGGAGTATTCTTTACAACCAAACCAAAAAATATGTGTCATATTCCGTTGGTGGTGCTATAACCGTTAAGAGCGACCCGCTTCGGGAATACGAAGAGTGCTTGGTGAAGGCCAAGGCCATGAGAACGGTTTTGGAAAACTAATCCAAATAATTTTTAAAAGACTTTACGGCAATTCCCAAAACACGCTCTACACGCTTGGCTTCAATATTTTTTATTTTGGCAATTTCATCAATGGTCAGTTTGCCAAACACCGATAAATCCACAATATTTGAAACGCCCAATGGTAACCAAGTGTAGATTTTGCCCAATAGTTTTCTGTTATGTGTAGAACTTAAATCCTTTATTTCAAAGGCATCCACTACAGAAGTATTGTTGTCGTCATACAAGAAAAGATGCTTTTGCTTGTTTTCTTGCTTGTAAGAAATATCGTTTAGCTCATCGTTCATGATGAAATCAAAATCTTCATCTACGGTGAACTTTTCATCAAGGGCATCCAGTTCATCGGTTAAAATGGTATGGGTGCTCATAGTGTCTTTATGAAAAGCCTCTTTTCTAAAAAGTTCATCTAGTTCGGCATCAACAATTTTGAAGAGCTTAAGTTTTATAACTCCCGTATCGTTATCCACGTTAAAGCCATTTTCGTAGTATTTGGCAATGGCTTCGTCAATAAAATCATTGGAAGAATACATGTTTTTTGGGATGATGCCCGTAGATTCTGCAATGTACAACCTGTGTTTTACGTAAGCCTGCAAATGTTGGGTTATTGAAACCACCTTTTTGTTGAATGCAACTTGGTTGGCCTTGTCGTTTAATTCTTCTATAGAGCTCATGACAACATGTATTAAAGTTAATATTCTAAAGTTACGAAATTTATGCATCATTTTAAATGATAATTGTCATTTCAAATAGTGGCAGAGGTGTCTTTTAAATGCTCAAAGTTGTATATTTGAAAGCATGTTGAACAAATTAAAGAACCACATTGATAACCAGCTCGGCTTTTTAAAAGAAAGCCGTTTGCTCATTGCTGTTTCTGGTGGAATAGATAGCGTGGTTTTAGCCCATTTGTGCCATAAGTTGAATTTGGATGTGGCTTTGGCACATTGTAATTTCAATTTGCGTGGAAAGGAAAGTGATGCTGATGAAGATTTTGTAGTGGAATTGGCTGACGGTCTAAACTTGGAAGTTTTTGTACAACGTTTTGATACCGAAAAATATGCCAAGGATAATAAGCGTTCCGTTCAAATGGCGGCCCGCGAATTGCGCTATGATTGGTTTGAAGAACTGGCGGAACAATTAAAGTTCGATTACATTTTAACCGCACATCATGCCGATGATAATCTGGAAACCTTTTTAATAAACTTTACACGAGGGACAGGTTTGGAAGGCCTAACAGGAATCCCATCAATTAATGGAAAATTTGTGCGTCCTCTGTTACCATTTTCAAGTCATTATATCCATAAATACGCCAAAGAAAATAAAATAAAGTGGCGTGATGACAGCAGCAATAAATCGGTGAAATATTTGCGTAATAAATTGCGCCACGAGGTAGTGCCTATTTTAAAGGAAATAAACCCGAGTTTACTACAGAGTTTTCAAACTACAATAGATAATTTAAAAGATTCAAAAGATATAATTGAAGATAAGATTTCAGATTTAATTAGAGATGGTGTAATTAAATTAACACCAACTGGTTTTCAAATGGATATTTCTTTGATAAAAAAGCAGTCAAATCCGAAAGCTTATTTGTATAGACTTCTTAATGAGAATGGATTTACTGAATGGGAAAATATAGCTGATTTATTGGATGCCCAGCCAGGCAAATTTATTCAATCAAATGGTTGGCGCTTGATTAAAGACAGAGAATATTTATTGTTGAGTCCCATTATGGAAGAAGACTCTTCTGTCGAAATTTTGGTAGAAGAAGGAGCCAATAAAGCTGAAACGCCTTTTGGAACATTGTTATTGACAGCAACAGATATACCTTCAGATAACACATCAAATATCATTTACGTTGATAAAGACTTACTAAAGTTTCCTTTAGAAATAAGAAAGAAACAAGAAGGCGATGTGTTTTTTCCATTGGGCATGGATGGTAAGAAGAAAAAGCTTAGTAAGTATTTTAAAGATGAAAAGTTCTCTTTGTTGGATAAAGAAAATGCATGGCTGCTCTGTTCTGGCAATAATATTGTTTGGGTTATTGGTAGTCGTGCTGATCATAGATTTAGGTTGACCGAGAACACTAAAAACATTCTAAAAATTGAATTAAACAAGCATTGAAACTAAAAGGCAAGATAGTAGACATACATAACAAACGGATTTTTAAAGGTGAAGTCACTTTTAGAAATGGTAAGGTTTTTTCCATAGAAGAAAAGGAAAATGATGTTGAAAATTACATCATGCCAGGTTTTGTTGATGCTCATATCCACATTGAAAGTTCCATGCTAGTGCCTAGTGAATTTGCTCGCTTGGCAGTAAAACACGGTACTGTGGCGACGGTTTCAGACCCCCATGAAATCGCTAATGTTCTTGGGGTTAAAGGCGTAAATTTCATGATTGAAAATGGAAAGCGGGTACCATTTAAGTTCAATTTTGGTGCACCATCTTGTGTTCCAGCAACCACTTTTGAGTCGGCAGGAGCTACAATTGATTCTAATGCTATTAAAACGCTTCTTGAAAACTCAGATATCAAGTATTTAGCGGAAATGATGAACTACCCAGGTGTTCTTTTTGATGATGCTGAAGTGATGCAAAAAATAAAATGGGCCAAACATTTTGGTAAGCCCATTGATGGCCATGCGCCGGGATTATTGGGTGAGGATATTACAAAATATATCAATGCCGGAATTTCAACCGATCACGAGTGCTTTAACCATGACGAAGCATTGGAAAAGCTCCAAAAAGGCATGAAGATTTTAATCAGAGAAGGTAGCGCCGCCAAAAATTTTGAAGCTCTTATTGGTTTAGCGCCCGAGTATTTTGAAAGCATGATGTTTTGCAGCGATGATAAACACCCAGACGATTTGTTGGTTGGGCATATTAACCAATTATGTGCGAGAGCTATTTCGAAAGGGATTGATGTATATAAAGTATTGCAAATGGCTTGTGTCAACCCTGTTAAGCATTATAATTTGGAGGTTGGTTTGCTGCAAGTTGGAGGTGCAGCCGATTGTATTGTTGTTGAGGATTTGATCCATTTCAATACACTACAAACCTATGTAAATGGCGAATTGGTTTTTGATAATGAGGTATCCAAAATAAAACCGGTTGCTGTTAAAAGTTTAAATAATTTCAATTGCGACAAAAAGGAAGTTTCAGATTTTAAAGTGAAATCAAAGTCCAATAAAATCCGTGTGATTGAAGCTTTGGAAGGACAGTTAGTGACCAACGAAATTGTTCATAAGGCTAAAATTGACAACGGAAATCTTGTATCAAATACAGATAGTGATATTTTGAAAATGACTGTGGTAAATCGTTACCAAAACACAAAACCGGCTATGGCATTTATCAAAAACTTTGGATTAAAGCATGGAGCTATTGCTTCCTCTGTTGGTCATGATTCGCATAACATCATTGCCGTTGGCGTTTCAGATGAAGCCATATGCCAAGCCGTCAATTTAATTATTGAACATAAAGGGGGCATTTGTGTAGTCTCCAATACCGAAGAAAAAATTCTTGCGCTTCCGGTAGCTGGAATAATAAGCGATAAAGATGGAGAAAGCGTTGCCAAAGCTTATGCGGAACTTGACAAAATGGCAAAAATATTGGGCAGTACTCTTCAATCGCCATACATGACTTTGTCTTTTATGGCCTTGCTGGTCATACCATCATTAAAATTGAGTGATAAAGGCCTATTCAACGGAAAAACATTTCAATTTACCTCCTTAGAAGTTTAAGCATGCCCATTGTTGAAAGCACTTATAAACCACCAATTTTCTTCAAAAGAGGCTTCGTTTCCACAGTTTATTCTGGTTTGGTTAGAAAAGTTACTTTAAAGCAAGAACGAGAGCGCATCACCTTGAGCGATGGGGATTTTTTAGACTTGGATTGGAGTTATTCCAAAGAAAAGGGCAATAAACTCATTATTCTTTTACACGGATTGGAAGGCAATGGGCAACGACCCTATATGACGGCACCTGCTAAGCTTTTCAATGAAAACGGTGCTGATGCTGTCTGTGTCAATTTTAGAGGATGTAGTGGCATGGATAACTTGAAATTTAGCAGCTACCATTCTGGTTTTACATGCGATTTGGTTGAGGTAATTTATCATGCCTTTTCCCAAAAAGGCTATTCTGATATTTATTTGAAGGGGATTAGCTTAGGAGCCAATATTATTTTGAAATATTTGGGTGAACGGGATGTTCCAAATGAAGTAAAAGCTGCTATTGCTGTTTCTGTACCGTGTTTTTTGGCAGGTTCGGCCAGAGAATTACATACGTTTAAAAATAAGTTATACCACGATAGATTTTTAAGGCATTTGGTCAAAAAAATTGAATTGAAGCATCAACGATTTCCAAATCAATTAACAGTTTCTGACCTAAAATCTATAAAAACCTTGAACGATTTTGATAATGTTTACACGGCCAAAGCCCATGGATTTAAAAATGCTGACGATTATTATAGCCAGTGCAGTAGTTTGCAATTTCTTCCCAATATCAAAACACCAACTTTGATTATCAATGCGTTGAATGATTCTTTTCTTTCACACGAATGTTACCCAGTGAAAGAAGCAAAGAATAACGCTAACGTATATTTGGAAATGCCAAAGCATGGTGGGCATGCCGGGTTTATTGATAAAAAGAACGTGTATTACAATGAACGCAGAGCATTGGACTTTGTGCTCGGTCTTAAAAAATAGTTAAAAAACTGGAATAAAATAGACTGAGGAATCTTTTTCGTAATTTTAAAGGAAATCCAATTCTGATAAAATTATGGCATTATTCAATTTAAAAATCAACAACAAATCATTTTCTGTAGAAGCCGACCCAGACTCACCAATTTTATGGGTTTTAAGAGACCAACTTAATTTGATGGGCACCAAATATGGATGTGGTATTGGTCAATGTGGCGCATGTACTATCCATGTTGATGGAAATGCATTTCGAAGCTGCATGCTTCAGGTTTCACAAGCTTCTGGAATGAACATCACCACAATTGAAGGCTTGTCCGAGGAAGGTGACCATCCTGTTCAAAAAGCATGGTTGGAACACGATGTACCTCAATGTGGCTATTGCCAAAGTGGACAAATAATGAGTGCGGCAGCACTTTTAAAGCATACGCCAAACCCTACTGATGAAGACATTGACGGAGCTATGCATGGTAATATTTGCAGGTGTGGAACATATACAAGAATTAAACAAGCAATAAAAACGGCATCCAAAATTTAAATCCATAAATCATGACAAAAATAAAAACACAATATAATCGTCGTTCGTTTTTGAAAATCTCTGCAGCCGCGGGTGGAGGGATGCTCATTGGGTTTAATTGGCTTTTAGCATGCAAGCCCGAAGTTAAGGATGAAGTATTAGCGATACCCAATGAATGGTTCGAAATTAATGGATATATAAAAATTGGAGATACAGGATTAGTAACCGTTTATTCCCCTAACCCAGAAATTGGTCAAAATGTAAGAACTTCAATGCCCATGATTGTTGCTGAAGAATTGGATGTTGATTGGAAAAATGTAGTTGTGGAACAAGCTCCTCTAAATATTGGGTTCTATAATAACCAATTTGCAGGAGGAAGCCAATCCATCAGAAGAGGTTGGGATGCCTTGCGCATGGCAGGAGCAACAGGAAGAAGAATGTTGCTGGAAGCAGCTGCAAAGGAATGGCAAGTTTCAGTTGAAGATTTAACAGTGGCGGAAGGAATTATAAAGGAAAAGAATGGAGAAAGAACCATTGGTTATGGTGATATAGCTTCAAAAGCTGTTGGTATTGAAGTTCCCGAGGAAATTGAATTGAAGGACATTAAAGACTTTAAGATAATCGGGCACAGCAAAAAAAATGTTGATGGTTTAAAAATAGTGACCGGAAAATCCGAATTTGGTTTAGATTTTAAAAGAGAAGGCATGAAATTGGCCATGATTGAACATGCACCGGCTTTTGGCATGAAAATCAAGAGTTTCAATGAAGAGGAAATAAAAAGCATGCCAGGTGTGAGCGATGCGTTTGTTATAGATACTTCAATTGATGATTCGGGTAATTCTGACCGACAAGGCTATTACCAACATATTGCCATTGTTGGGGATTCTACGTGGCAGCTTATGAAGGCTAAAAAGGCTTTAAAGGCCAATTGGGAAGTGTTTAGTGAATTGGAAAATTCTGAAACACATATGGCCCGAATGGAAGAAGTTTTGGCGTCAAACAAAGTTGAAATAAACAGAAAGGATGGTGACCCAGGTGCCGCTTTTGGTAAAGCGGCAAAAGTTATTGAACGTACTTACAGTTCTCCGTTTTTGGCTCATAACACGATGGAACCAATGAATTTCTTTGCCCATGTCACTGACGATTCCGTAGAACTAATAGGCCCGACGCAATCTCCAAGAGGCTTGGAAAATGCAGTTTCTAGATTAATTGATTTGCCAATTGAAAACATAGACGTTAATATGACCAGAATTGGAGGTGGGTTTGGTAGGAGGCTTTATGCCGACTTTGGCATTGAAGCTGCGGCTATTTCAAAAAAAATAGGGGCCCCGGTAAAACTTATTTATACTAGAGAAGATGATATGACCAAGGGAGTTTATCGTCCAGCCTATTTATCAACTTATAAGGCCGGTTTGGATGAAAACAACAATTTGATTGCCTTTTCTGTTAAGGGAACCGGCTTGCCATCACCTGCTGTATTTCAAAATCGATTTCCAGCAGGTACTGTAGAGAATTATCAGGCTGCTTCAAAAAGAAGTGACACTAATATTACTACTGGGGCTTGGCGTGCTCCAAGATCACATTTTGCTGCTGCCGCAGAACAGTCGTTTTTAGACGAAGTAGCTGAATTGGCGGGCAAAGACCCTATTGAATTCCGATTAGAGTTGTTTGATCGAGCCATAAAAAAACCTGTTGGGGAGAAAAATGATTATGATGCTGAACGTTATGCCGGTGTGCTAAAATTGGTTAAAGAAAAATCTAACTGGGGTGTAAGTGAGTCCGGTGTGCACAGAGGTGTGGCTGCTTATTTTTGCCATAACTCTTATGTTGCAGAAGTTGTAGATGTTGTTATGGTCGATAATCAACCAAAAGTTAAAAAAGTTTGGTGTGCTGTAGATTGTGGTATTGTTGTAAACCCTGACGCGGCTATAAATATGATTCAAGGCGGTGTTATTGATGGCATTGGTCATGCCATGTACAGCCAGCTGACTTTTGAAAACGGAGCACCTGTTCAAAATAATTTTGATAGATATCAATTAATTCGCCATTCACAGGCACCTGAAGAGATAGAAGTGTTTTTTGTGGAAAATGATATTGCACCAACGGGATTGGGTGAGCCTGGATTGCCACCAGCTGTAGGAGCATTGGCCAATGCGCTTTATCAAGCTACTGGACAGCGCTATTATCACCAACCATTTATATCAAGTCAGAAAGTTTTAGGCTAACAGCTCAGAATTTAATAACAGTTTTTTAATGACACACGAATTTAAAAGCATAGTCCAACAGGCTTCATTGGCGAACAACAAAGGAATTAAAACGGTTTTGGCATCAGTAGTAGATTTGGACGGCTCGTCCTACAGGCGACCAGGTGTGAGGATGCTAGTTTTAGAAAACGGGAATATGGTTGGTGCCGTTAGTGGTGGCTGTGTGGAAAAGGAGGTTTTATTGCAATCTGAATCTGTTTTTAAGACCGGAAATGCCAAAATAATGACTTATGATGGCCGTTATCGCTTGGGCTGTGAGGGTGTACTTTACATATTGTTAGAGTTTTTTCAACCTGATGAGAAATTTACTTCGTTTTTTTTTAATTGTTTAGAAAATCGAGAACCTTTTGAGTTGCTTTCATTCTATAAAAGGGAAGAAGGCATACATCCTAATATAGGTACGCATGTAAAAATTAATGATAAACTGTTCTCGGTTTCTGACAAAGAAATGAAATTAGAAACCGTAAAACTTCCGAAATTTAAACAGACCATGCCACCATGTTTTAAACTGATTATTATTGGTGCGGAACATGACGCCGTCCAGCTTTGTAAATATGGGGCTTTAACCGGATGGGAGATCACCGTTGTTTCAGGTGCATCAGAAACAAAATCCATTGATAATTTTCCAGGAGCTAACCATTTCATTTCCTCATCTCCTGAAAATTTGGATATTAAAAATATAGATAATCAAACAGCGGTAGTTTTAATGACGCATAATTTTGCAAATGATTTGAGATTTTTGGTTGCATTGCAAAATACCAAACCAACTTACATTGGTTTACTTGGCCCAACAAAGCGAAGGGATGATTTAATATCCCAATTTTTAGAATATTGCCCCGATGTCGATTATGGATTTTTAGATAGCATTCATGGGCCTGCAGGTCTTGATATTGGATCTGAAACACCACAAGAAATTGCTGTTTCAATTATTTCAGAGATATTGGCATATTCTCGTCATCGCGCTCCAATTTCTTTAAGTAAAAAAACTGGAAAGATTCACTCAAAATAGTTCAAGCTTGTCGGATACTAATAAAGCAAATATTCCTATAGTTGTTTTAGCGGCTGGAGCATCAAACAGAATGGGAAGGCTGAAACAATTATTAAAATGGGGCGATACAACACTTATGGGACATACTATAAACGCTGCTTTAAATTCTGGAGTAAAAGATGTTTTTGTCGTGCTTGGTGCCCATTACATAACCATTGAGAAAAGTATTGAACAAGAGTCTGTTAAAATTTTGGTAAATGAGGAGTGGAAGCAGGGGTTGGGTTCATCAATTTCCTTTGCTGCAAATTATTTGTTGAAAAGCAATTTAAAAATTGAAGGTGTTCTTTTTATGTTGGCAGATCAACCTACAATAACATTTGATTTTCTCAATGAATTGATTCAAAAATTTGAACCCAATAAAAGTCAAATCATCGCAACGGATTATGAAAATGGAAAGTATGGCGTACCTGTTGTATTCGACCGAATTTATCTAGGGGCATTGTCTAAATTAAAGGGAGATGACGGGGCGAAATTGTTAATTAAAGAGAACCAATCTTTGGTCAGAGCCATAAAACCTTCAAAAAAAAATGTAGATTTAGACACAATTGAAGATTACAACAAGCTTTTAAACAAAACTTTTGAAGAATAAAATGAGCCAATCACCTTCAGAAAAAGCCAAAACTCCTGAACATTTTTCAAATTTAAAAATAACCAAACCAGCAACAGATAGTGCTGGTTTTGGTGGTGTTAAGTCGGCATTTAATCATGTTTCAAAATACATGAATACTGCTGATGCACTTAAATTGTCGGGAAAAATAAACCAAAAAGGAGGTTTTGATTGTCCAGGTTGTGCTTGGCCCGACCCCGATGACGAACGGTCTTCTCTTGGTGAATATTGCGAAAATGGTATAAAGGCTATTGCCGAGGAAGCTCAAAATAAAACCATTGGTGCCGATTTTTTCGCCAAACATTCTGTAGAAGAATTAGCAATTTGGACGGATTTTGAAATTGGTAAATCGGGTAGATTGGCAGAGCCTATGTTTTTGGCAGAAGGGGACACCCATTATAAGCCCATTTCATGGGAAGATGCTTTTAAAAAGGTTGGTAAACATCTAAACGCTTTAACACATCCGGACGAAGCTGTGTTTTATACATCAGGTAGAACAACCAACGAGGCTGCGTTTTTGTACCAACTATTTGTTCGTGAGTTCGGTACGTCCAATTTACCGGATTGCTCCAATATGTGCCATGAGGCTAGCGGTAAGGCTTTATCTGAAACTTTGGGCATTGGAAAGGGTTCAGTAACGTTAGACGATTTATACAACGCGGAAGTCATCATGGTCATTGGTCAGAACCCAGGCACGAATCATCCAAGAATGCTCACGGCTTTAGAAAAATGTAAAAAGAATGGAGGAAAAATTATAGCCATCAATCCACTAGAAGAAGCTGGCCTGATAAGGTTTACCAATCCACAAAATCCATTAAAACTATTAACAGGAGGTGGTACAGCATTAGCCGATGTTCATGTTCCTTTAACTATTAACGGAGATGTTGCATTTATTAAAGCTTTATTGTTAAAACTTTTGGAAAAGGAAGACTCTGCCGGAAATGTCTTTGATAAGGCATTTATTGAAACATACACCCTTGGTTTCGATGCTTTTACTTCAGATTTAAAGACGTATAATTTTGAGGATTGTTTGAAGGCTTCTGGTGTATCCAAGGATATTTTTGAGGCTGTTTTTGACTTGATTTTGAATAACAATAAAATCATTTGTTGTTGGGCTATGGGCTTAACACAACATGAAAATGCAGTTGATAATATTCGCGAATTGGTCAATTTACTGCTGTTGAAAGGAAGTATTGGCAAAGAGGGTGCTGGTACCTGCCCGGTTCGTGGGCATTCCAACGTACAAGGTGATAGAACTGTTGGTATTTGGGAGTCGGCTCCACAGGCTTTTTTAGATAAAATTGAAGTAAAATATGATTTTAAGCCAACGGCTAAACATGGCTATTCTGTCATAGATGCCATTAAGGCCATGTATGAAAAGAAGGCGAGGGTGTTTTTTGGTTTGGGTGGTAATTTCATTTCAGCGGTTCCAGATACTGAATATTCTGCTCAAGCCATGGCAAACTGTAATTTAACGGTACATGTAAGCACAAAACTTAACCGTTCGCATTTAGTAACCGGTAAAGAAGCCCTTATTTTGCCTTGTTTAGGACGAACGGAAATAGATTATCAAAAAACTGGTGTCCAGATACAAAGTGTGGAAAATTCCATGGGTATTGTTTCGTCAACTAAAGGCGTTTTACAACCTTGTTCAAAAGATTTGTTAAGCGAAGTGACCGTAGTCTGTGGTATTGCACAAGCTACTTTAGGTAAACATTCCAAAGTTAAATGGGAAAAATATAAAGATGACTATAATTTGGTTCGCGATGATATTGCTGAGGTAGTTGCTGGTTTTGAGGATTACAATACCAGAATTAAACAACCTGCTGGTTTTTATTTGCCCAATGGAGCACGAGTTAGAACATTCAATACGTCGACCGGAAAAGCAAATTTTTCCATAAATAAATTGCCCCAGTGGAAATTAAAGGAAGATGAATTGATGATGATGACCATACGTAGCCATGACCAATTCAATACGACTATTTATGGTCTAAATGACAGATATCGTGGAATTTTTAATGAACGGCGCATTATTTTTATGAATTTGTATGATATGGCTGAAAGAGGATTGAAAGACCAAACTATTGTAAATCTAAAATCAGAGTTCGATGGCGTAATCCGAACAGCTAATAACTTCAAGGTTGTTGGGTATAATATTCCAAAAGGCTGTTGCGCCACTTACTTTCCAGAAACCAATGTGCTTGTGCCACTTGATAGTTTTGCGCATACAGCCAAAACCCCAGCTTCGAAAAGTGTGAAAATCACGGTTGAAAAAGTTTAATGTTTCCATAAAATCAAATCCTATTCTTTTATTAATAAGCAATTATTTGTATTTCTATTTGAGAAATTGGTAATAATTGGGGTTCTACGTAAAATTATTTAGAAAAAAACATTATAATTAAGTATTAATACTTAGATTTGCTAAATAAATACGTAGATATGCAAAAAATCATTGTAGTTGGAAACGGTATGGTTGGCTACAAATTCTGTGAGAAATTTGTTGAAAAACCTGGAAGTGAAGCGTTTAAGATTATCGTTTTTGGTGAAGAACCACGGCCGGCTTACGATCGTGTTCATTTAAGTGAATTCTTTGAAAATAAGGATGCCAAAGCTTTGGAAATGGCTCCCCGTGAATGGTATGAAGAAAATGGCATTGAATTGATAACTAATGAGCGTATCACAGATATTCATAGATCTTCAAAAAAAATAACCTCCTCAAAGGACATCAATTATAAATATGACTACTTAGTTCTAGCTACGGGTTCGTCTCCTTTTGTTCCTAATATTAAAGGGATTGAGAAAAAAGGCGTTTTTGTTTACCGAACTATAGAGGATCTTCAAGGCATGTTGGATTATGCTGATAAAATTCAACAAGGAAGAACAGATAAAGTAAAAGCTGCTGTTTTGGGTGGTGGCCTTTTAGGTTTGGAAGCTGCAAAGGCTGTGATGGACATGGGGCTTGAGGCCCACGTTGTGGAGTTTGCTCCTAAATTAATGCCGCGCCAATTGGATACTCGCGGTAGTAAAGTGCTCATGGAGAAAATTGAATCTATGGGTATTCATGTGCATTTGTCAAAAGCGACCAACAAGATATTGGGAGATGAAGATGCCATAACTGGTATGGAGTTTGGTGAGTACGACAAGATTGATGTTGAGATGTTAGTTGTTTCAGCTGGTATAAGGCCTAGAGATGAACTGGGTAAAACTTGTGGATTAGAAATGGGCAAACGCGGAGGGATAGTTGTAAACAACAGGATGCAAACATCAGACCCAGAAATTTATGCCATTGGTGAAGTAGCCTTATATAACCAAATGATTTATGGTTTGGTTGCACCAGGTTACGATATGGCAGAGGTTGCCGTAAACCAAATTTTAGGCAAAACAGATGTGTTGATGCAAGAAGATATAGACATGTCTACAAAACTCAAGTTGATTGGAGTTGATGTTGCCAGCTATGGCGAACCGTTTATGCCTGTCGAAAAGGGTTACTCTATAATTTTTGAGAATAAAACCAAAAATTTATATAAACGAATCAATGTTAGTCATGATGGAAAAAAATTACTTGGCGGAATATTAATTGGTGATGCCAGTGATTATAATATGTTCCATCAAATATATTTAAATGGACTGCCAATCCCTGAAGATGCCGAAGAATTAATCATTGGTTCTAGAGGTGAGGGAGGCTCATCTTTTGGCAGTGTGTTGGATATTCCAGATGTAGCTCAGGTATGTTCCTGTGAGAGCGTTACCAAAGGATCTATTTGTTGTTCCATCACTGAGGGTGATTGCACCAATTTAGGGGATGTTGTAGCGAAAACCAAAGCCACAACAGGTTGCGGTGGTTGTAAACCTATGGTAGTTGATTTGGTGAATGAAACCCTAAAATCACTAGGAAAAGAAGTTAAGGAAGTGCTTTGTGAGCATTTCAGCTTTAATCGTCAAGAGCTTTACGATTTAATAAAAGTAAATAAAGTTACCAATTACGAAGAGGCATTGAATTTGTTTGGCGAGGGGCATGGATGCGAGGTTTGTAAGCCAGCTCTAGCTTCTATTTTTGCAACCATAACCATGGAAACCGCAAATAGACAGCCGACTATTCAAGATACCAACGACAGATTTTTAGCAAATATCCAGCGAAACGGCACCTATTCCGTGGTGCCCAGAGTCGCTGGTGGTGAAATTACACCACAGCAATTAATTGTTTTGGGGGAAGTTGCCAAAAAATACGATCTATATACAAAAATTACGGGTGGTCAGCGAATCGATTTGTTTGGAGCGCAAATCCATGAATTGCCATTAATATGGAAAGAATTGATTGATGCAGGTTTTGAAAGTGGCCACGCTTACGGAAAGTCATTACGTACGGTTAAAAGTTGTGTGGGTTCAACATGGTGTCGATATGGTATGCACGAAAGTGTAACTTTCGCTATCGAGATTGAAAACAGGTATAAAGGATTGCGTTCACCACATAAATTAAAAGGTGGTGTTTCGGGCTGTATTAGGGAGTGTGCCGAGGCTAGAGGTAAGGATTTTGGACTCATAGCCGTTGAAGGTGGGTGGAATTTATATGTCTGTGGAAATGGTGGAGCAACACCAAAACATGCCCTTTTGTTTGCGGAACAGTTGGACGATAAAACTGCCATAAAATATTTAGATAGATTTTTAATGTTCTATCTTAGAACCGCAGGACCATTAGTGAGAACCGCTCCGTGGTTGGAAAAGTTGGAAGGTGGCATCGAATATTTAAAACAAGTAGTTATTGAAGATTCTTTGGGTATCGCTGAAGAATTGGAAAAAGAAATGCAAGGCCTTGTAAACAAATATGAGTGTGAATGGAAACAGGCCATTGAAAACCCTGAAATGATGAAGCGATTCAAGCATTTTGTAAACTCAGATGATACCGACGATAACCTTGTATTCGTGCCAATGCGCGACCAAAAAATGCCTAAAGCATGGAGTTAAAAAAGCCTAGCCATGGGTTTGAATTGAAACGATTTTGAAAAAAAATTAAAAGTAATGCAAGATATTTTAGAACAATACAAATCAGTAACTGAAGAACAAGTAAAAACTTGGTTTAAGGTCGGTTTAACTTCAGATTTTCCAGAAAATAGTGGTGCTTGTATTAAGTATAAAACCAAACAAATAGCGGTTTATAATTTTACACGAACCGGCAAATGGTATGCTACGCAGAACCTGTGCCCTCATAAAATGGAAATGGTTTTATCATTGGGCATGATTGGCGATAAAGATGGTATTCCAAAGGTGGCATGCCCCATGCATAAAAAGAATTTTTCGTTAGAAGACGGCAGCAATTTAGGAGGTGATGACTTAAAAATTGCAACTTATCCTGTAAAGATTGATGAGGGAAATGTGTATATTGGCTTTTCAGATTAAAAAATGAAATGATGAAGCCAACCAGATTTGAAACGGCAATTGCATTAATAGACGAAAAAAACAGTGAAGACACGAATACATATGATGTTTTCGGTATAAAATACCCGAAAGAGCTTCTTTATTCACAGCGCATGACAAGGAAGCTTTTGCAATTTGAACCCAATGCCTCGAAAGCATTGCAGATTGCTGCTCGAGCCCAACATATTTGTAGATGGAAAATACCTCGGGACGAGTATCCGATGGATAGGGTTGGTTATTTGAAGTGGCGAGAAACATTAAAAAAAATGCATGCCAAGTTAACTGAAGAAATATTGAAAAGGGTGGGCTATGATGATATTTTTATTGACCGTGTTTCATTTTTAATCAATAAAAAACTCATTAAAAAGAACGAAGAAACCCAAACTTTGGAAGACACCATTTGTTTGGTGTTTTTAGATTATTATTTTGAAGAGTTTGCCGAAAAGCACGATGACGATAAAATCATAGATATTCTGAAGAAAACATGGGTAAAAATGTCCGACAAAGGTCATGAGGAAGCATTAAAGCTTCCGTTCTCAGATAAAAGCTTGGCCCTTGTAAAAAAAGCTATCTCTTAAATTCCAGGCTTATGACAGATAACGGTAATTCATTAGACCAACGTACGTTTAATAAATTAAGCCGTTTATACATCATCGCTTTAAGCGCCATTGCGGTTTCCGTAATTGCAAGCCAAATTCTTATCAGGAAACATCTTAACGACCAGCAAAGTGATTCCACGGTAATCAATGTAGCAGGTCGGCAGCGTATGCTTAGCCAAAAACTGACTAAAGACATTGTTTCGCTTTCGGCAGAATCTTCTATGGAAGATAGGGTGTTTCTTAAGGATAAAATAAAGGAGACGCTTCATATTTGGGAGCTTTCACATCACGCACTGCAAAAAGGTAATGATAGTCTAGGTTTGCCTAAAAAGAACAGTAAGGCAGTAACCGATAAATTCAGGGTTTTAAATCCCATTTTTGATACTATTTCTGTTGCTTCAAAATCTATTATTGAAAGGATTGAAAACATCCCGCCAATGCCAATTAGTGCATTTGCTAAAGAAATAGAGCAAGTTAAAGCGAATGAGGGAGATTTTCTGATGCTTATGGATGATATTGTAAACCAATATGATTTGGAGGCTGATGAAAAAGTAAGTTGGCTACGTAACCTCGAAATCTGGCTCATGTGTTTCACCTTGCTGATTTTGTTGGGTGAGTTCATGTTTATTTTCTGGCCTACTGCTAAAAACGTTAAAAACATACTGGCCGATTTGCTTTTTGCCGAGCAGCGTGCCAAAAAAATGGCTTTTGAAGCTGACGAATTAAGTATTGCCAAGGAAAAATCAATCAAAGAATTGCGTGCGCTTAGCCATGCCATGGATGAGACTTTGTTGTTTGCAAGAATTGCCCCGAACGGGCAGGTGCTTCATATGGGAAATAAGTTTTCTCGGCTATTTCGGTTTTCAAAACTTGACGAAAATGTATTGTTTTGGAAGGTCTTATCCACTGCGGAAAATGAGCAACTTATTATTGAAGATATAATTGTTAAACATAAGAAAACAGGTTGGCAGGGAGAATTAAAGGGAACAACAAAGGACGGTGATGGGGTTTGGTTGGAAATGTCGGTTATCCCTTTTAGTCCAACAGAAGACAGGTCTGAATTACTCATTATTGCTTCAGAAATTACAGAACGGAAAAAGGCGCAACTGGAAATTGAACGCTTAACAAAACAAAGTTTTGAAGAGAAAATGAGTCAACAAAAAATAATCTCAAGTAAGATTATTGAAAATCAGGAAAAAGAACAAAATAGGATTGCCAAAGATGTGCACGACGGCATTGGACAGATGCTGACTGGTTTAAAATACAATTTGGAAAGCATAGATACTAAAGATGTTAAAAAGGCTACGGCAAAAATAGAACATTTAAAAGAACTCACCTCAAACATCATAAAAGGAGTTAGGACGGCAACGTTCAACCTAACGCCGCCAGAGCTGACCGATCATGGTGTTGTTCCTGCAATTACCAAGTTGACCCAAGAATTGTCTCGACTTACAGGTAAACAAATTATGTTTTTTAACAAGACTGATTTTAACCAAAGATTGGATTCGCTTACCGAAATCAATATTTACAGAATAACCCAAGAGGCGATAAACAATGCCATAAAATATGCCGATTCTACTCATATACTGGTGTCGCTGGCACATAGCGAAAATATGTTGAGCATTGTTGTGGATGATAATGGAAAAGGATTTGAGCCATCCAAGGTTGAAAAAGTAAAAAATGGGGATGGTGGTATGGGCATGACCTTTATGCGAGAGCGTATAAATTTTATTGGAGGTCGTTTGTTTCTTAATTCTGAAGTTGGAAAAGGTACTCGGGTAACCCTGAATATTCCATTGTAGGGTAAATTGATTTGTAAATAAATACGTATTATTACGTAATTTTATTAATTTTGTACTTAATAACTTAAGTTTAAGGATATGATTAAAGTGGTTTTAGCAGACGACCATGTTTTGGTTAGAGATGGCATTCGGGCTCTTTTAGAAGATCAATCTGGTATTATTGTGGTTGATGAAGCGTCCAACGGAAAGGAAGCTCTAGAAATTATTGAGAAAAATAAGCCTGATGTGCTTATTGTCGATATTAGAATGCCAGAAATGAATGGTATTGAAGTGGTCGGGGAAATCAATAAACATCATAAAGATGTTAAAACTTTAGTACTTTCTATGCATGATTCAGAGGAGTATGTTGTACAATCCATTCAAGCCGGTGCGGACGGATACTTATTAAAAGGAGCTAGTAAGGAAGAATTCCTAAAAGCCTTAAATAAAGTGGCATCAGGAGGGAAGTATTTCACTGGGGATGTGTCTGCAATTATAATGAATAACTTTGTTAACGGAAACACAAGTGTACCTGCACCCAGAAAAGAGCCAAAAGAAGATCCATTTAATTTAACAAAGCGAGAAAGGCAAATTCTTGAATTGGTGTTGCAACTAAAAAATAACAAAGATATAGCTGAAGAACTACAAATTAGTAAGCGTACCGCAGAAGTACATCGTTTTAACCTTATGAAAAAGCTTGACGTTAAAAACCTAATGGAACTTACCAATAAGGCCAAGGAATATGAATTGGTTTAGGGTTGTTTAAACCAAATGTCATTTTATAAGGTGGTATGTGTTTTATTTTTGCCGAATCCACAAAAAGCATATTCAAAAATTATCAATCTCGTATAAATACGTAAATACGTAAATTTATATTGCATAATTAAGTATTAATACTTAGTTTTGTACGTATAAAATTTATGTATCATGGCACAAATTGCACAATCAAAAGCTACAAAGCTTAGTTTATTGGATTTTAAAAATGTATCTACGCGTACATTTTGGATAACCTCAATATCATTCTTTTTATGTTTTTTCTCATGGTTTGGTATTGTTCCGTTCATGCCCGATGTTGTTAAGGATTTAGGTTTAACACCAGACCAAAAATGGAACTCTATCATCCTTGCGGTTTCGGGGACTGTATTTGCACGTCTACTTATAGGCAAATTGTGTGATAAGTATGGTCCAAGATTATGCTACACTTGGTTGCTCATGTTGGGTGCAATTCCTGTAATTTTGTGCGGATTGGTGCAAACGCCTATGCAATTTTTAATATGCAGATTGTTCATTGGGTTTATTGGAGCTTCTTTCGTTATTACACAAGTTCATACATCTTTAATGTTTGCGCCCAATATTGTTGGAACAGCAAACGCAACCTCAGCTGGATGGGGTAATCTTGGTGGGGGAGCAAATCGTTTGGGAATGCCGTTAATTGCTGCTACCGTAGTTAGTTTTGGTGTTGCTGAAGGAGAGGCTTGGAGATATTCCATGGTAGTTGCTGGTGTGATTTGTTTTTTAATGGGATTGGTTTATTTTTTATTTACTAAAGATACGCTACAAGGAAACTTTAAGGATTTAAGAGCTTCAGGAGAAATGGTAAATACTAAAAAAGACCAAGTAGGCTTTTTAACTGTTATTAAAGACTATAGAACATGGATTCTTTTCTTGGTATACGCAGCTTGTTTTGGAATAGAGTTGACGGTCTATGGTACGATGGATGATTATCTTCAAAACACCTTTCAATTAGAGAGGGTAACTGCCGGAAACATAGTTTTGTCTTTTGCACTTATGAATATTTTTGCTAGAACACTAGGAGGTTTCTTTGGGGATAGATTTGGAAAACTTAAGGGTTTAAGGGGCCGTGTACTGTTCTTGTCAGGAATTTTAGCAATTCAAGGAACAATGTTGATGACCTTTTCAACAACAACAAGTATCATTGTCGGCATTGTATTTTTAATATTGTTCAGCTTATCGGTTCAAATGGCCGAAGGGGCAACTTTTTCAGTGGTGCCATTTATTAATAAAAAGGCTATTGGTTCTGTGTCCGGAGTTGTGGGTGCAGGAGGTAATGTAGGTGCGTTTTTGGCTGCTATGTTATTAAAATCGCAGTCAGCAGTTGCTGAAAAGGCAGCCATAGCCGCCAATGAAGGTTTGGGTGTCGAGGCCATAAAATCTGCCCAATCGGCGGCATCTTCCGCAGCTGTTTCTTCTGGGTATTTTATCATTGGTTTGATAGTGGTTACAACGGCAATTGTGGCTCTGGCCATTAAGTTTTCAAATGAAGATGAAGAAGTATCTGAAGAAAATATTCCTAATGGAGAATTGGCTACGATAAAAATTGGCGCTGATAACTAAAGAAAATATCTAAAATTTAACAGTCAATTTTAAAGGATTAAAATATTGGAACTGTAATTTTTATTGTATTCTGAATAATGCTTCAGTGTTCGTTCCATTCTAAAATTATTGTCTTAACTTAGTCTAAATCTTGGTTTAAATGTTAAAAAACGAAGTAAAAACAACATGTTCCTATTGTGGTGTAGGCTGCGGTATTATTGTTAAAAAAGATAGCAATAACAAGGTATTGGTTGTGGGCGATAAAGACCATCCCGTTAACAAAGGTATGTTGTGCTCTAAGGGAATGAATTTGCACTATGTTGCCAATGACGTTTCCGACAGGATTTTATACCCCGAAATGCGCTGGAGCCGATCCCACCCCCGAGAACAAGTAAGTTGGGACGATGCATTGAATAGAGCGGCTAGTGTTTTTAAGTCGATTATAAAAAAATACGGTCCAGATAGCGTTGGCTTTTATGTGTCCGGACAAAGTTTAACCGAGGAGTACTACATTGCTAACAAGCTCACAAAAGGTTTTTTGGGAACCAATAATATTGATACCAATTCACGGTTATGTATGAGTTCTGCAGTGGTTGGCTATAAGAAAACTTTTGGAGAGGACAGTGTGCCTATTTCCTATGAAGATATTGAATTGGCTGATTGTTTTTTAATTACTGGAGCCAATCCAGCGTGGTGCCATCCTATTTTATTCAGGCGTATTGAAAAGCGTAAAGAGGAAAACCCAGAGGTTAAAATTATAGTGGTTGACCCCAGAAGGACGGATTCGGCCAACTTTGCAGATTTACATTTACAGTTACTACCAGGAACAGATGTTGTGCTTTACAATGCCATTGGGAGGTGTTTGTACAAACGGGGCTTGATTGATGAAGATTTTATAAAAAACTACACAGAAGGGTTTGATGCGTATAAAGATTTAATTTTTAAAACAACCTTAAAGCAGGCTTCTATTTTATGCGGTATTCCCGAAAAAGATATCCAAAAAGCTGCGGATATTATCGGTGTTTCAAAAGGTTTTATTAGCATGTGGGCCATGGGGCTTAACCAAAGCGTTGTGGGTACCGATAAAAATGTGTCTTTGCTTAATTTATCCCTCATTACAGGAAAAATCGGAAAACCCGGGTCCGGTCCATTTTCGTTAACAGGTCAACCAAATGCAATGGGGGGACGTGAAGTAGGGGGAATGGCTAATCTTTTGGCGGTTCACAAAGATTTAATGAATGAAGAGCATCGGCGTGAAGTAGCCCAATTTTGGGGTGTTGACAGGATTAACCCAAAACCGGGATTAACCGCCACCGAAATGTTTGATGCTTTGGAAAGTGGTAAAATGAAAGCGGTTTGGATTGCTTGTACCAACCCATTAGTAAGCTTGCCAAATACCCACCGTATTGAAAAAGCTATGGAAAATGCCAAGTTCGTGGTGGTTCAAGATATTTCGCATAAATCAGATACTGTTGCTTATGCCGATTTGGTTTTACCGGCTGCGGCATGGTTGGAAAAGGAAGGCACTATGACCAATTCTGAACGTCGTATTTCATACCTGCCAAAGGAAATCAATGCACCGGGAGAGGCTCGCCCAGATGTTGAAATTTTCTGTGACTTCGCTCAGCGCATGGGTTTTAGGGGATTTAATTACAGTAATACGGAAGAGATTTATGATGAGTATGCCTCAATGACCAAGGGCACTAATATTGACGTGTCCTTTTTAAATTATGAGCGCTTAAAGCTTGAAGGAACTTTTCAATGGCCAGTTTCAGAGTACAGGCATAAAGGCACACCAAGACTTTTTGAAGATAAAAAATTTTACACACCATCGCAAAAAGCACAATTCAATATTCCAAGCCATATTGTAAATACCTCAGTTCAACCCAACGAAGATTTTCCGCTTATTTTAACAACGGGTCGTATTCGAGACCAATGGCACACCATGACTAAGACGGGCAAGGTGTCACGTTTAAAAACACATTATCCTAAACCTGTTTTGGAAATCAATCCCGTAGATGCCTATTTGTACAAACTCAAAGATGGGGATATCACAGAAATTAAAGGTGAAAATGGGGTAGTTCGGGTGCGGGCAAAAGTTATAGATAGCATTAAAAAAGGGGTTGTGTTTCTGCCCATGCATTGGGGCAAGCAGCTTCAAAGTGATTTGAACAGAGCGAACAATTTGACCAATACCCATGTTGACCCAACCTCTAAGGAACCTGATTTTAAGTTTACAAGGGTTTCAGTTGCAAAGTATAAGAAAGTTGTAGAAAAAATAATTATCGCCGGGGCAGGAGCAGCGGCGTTCAGGTTTATTCAAAATTATAGGGAATATAATCAAGCTGATGAAATCCATGTGTTTTCAAAAGAGCCCAATTTGTTTTACAATAGGGTGCTATTGCCAGAATATGTAACCGAGGAGTTAAGTTGGGAACAACTTCTAAAGATTAAAAAGTTAGAGTTAGCCAAACTTAACATTCAGGTGCACCCCGAAACCCATATTATCAATATTGATAAAAAGCACAAAGTAGTAGTCGACAGCAACAACAAAGAGCATGGTTTTGATAAATTGATATTGGCTACAGGCAGCCGTGCATTCATTCCAAAAGATGTGCAAATAGATTTGCCTGGACGCTTTACCATGCGAAACAAAAAGGATGCTGACGATTTTAAAGCCTATTTAGAGGCTACTGGATTACCTCCTGAAGAACAACACGTTGTCATTGTAGGTGGTGGTTTATTGGGACTTGAGTTGGCAGCTGCCATGAAGCATAAAAATGTAAAAATTACCATTATCCAGCGAGCCTCTCGTTTAATGGAGCGTCAATTGGATAAAGTGTCTAGTAAGTTACTGGCTCTTGATGTGCAAGAGCGGGGTATTCAAATTTATTTTGATAATGAGGTAAGCACCGTTTTCGATGACGATGAAACAGGGGAATTGAACATCACATTAAAAAGTGGAAAGTTTATTACGGCTAATGCTATTGTTTATGCCATTGGAACAATTCCTAATATTGAAATAGCAAGAGAAAATGGTATAGCTTGTAGTAGAGGTGTTAAAGTGAACCAGCATTTGCAATCATCGCACCCTGATATTTTTGCCATTGGAGAGATTGCTGAATTCAATAACCAATTGTTCGGAATTACATCGGCTGCCGAAGAACAAGCCAATATACTGGCTAACTTTATTGCAGGAGATATAAGTGTGGCATACAATGGTTCAGTTTTAATGAATATCTTAAAATTCAACGATTTAAACCTGTGCAGTATTGGTGATATTACCGTTCCTGAAAATGATGATAGTTATGAGGAAATTATTTTCACAGATATTAAAAAGCGTTACTATAAAAAGTGTATCGTTAAGGACGACTTGTTGGTTGGCGCTGTTTTAATGGGTGACAAGAATGAATTCGCCGAGTTTAAAACCATGATAGAAAGTAAAATTGAGATGGCCGAAAAGCGAGATACCTTGTTGCGTGGTGCATCGAATACTGAGCCTGTTATTGGTAAATTGGTTTGCTCATGCAGTCAGGTTGGTGCAGGAAATATTGAGGAGTCCATTGCAAAGGGCTGTGTAGATTTTACTGAATTATGTAACAAAACAGGTGCTGGTTTAGGTTGTGGAAGTTGTAAAACAGAAGTTAGGGAAATACTTCAAAACGCTAAAGTATTGTCATGATGGAAGAACCTTATAGATTACGAATAAATGGAGGGGTATTGTCTCCAGGTGAGCTTAAATACATTTGTGAAGCAGCCGAAGGTTTAGGTTTGGATGCTATTTCATTCGGTTCAAGACAAGATATTATTTTTCCTGAGGATATTGATGAAAGTAAGTTTGCCCAGTTTGATAAAATCAAATTTGTTAAGCCAAAAAGGGATGGCGTTGAGAACATAGCCTCATCTTATGTTTCGGCTGAAATCCTTCCGAGTACATCATGGTTGACAAGCGATAGGTATTTATACATTATTGAGCAGTTTAAGCACAAACCAAAATTGCGTATAAATGTTACAGACCCTAAGCAACGTTTGGTTCCATTGTTTACAGGCAATGTTAATTTTATTGCTTCAGAACATGACGATTATTGGTATTTGTATGTAAGGCTGCCCGGTTGGAAAAAAACGATAATGTATCCAGCGCTTATTTACAGTTGGGACATGGATAAAGTGGAGTTTGCCATTGAAAGTGTCCTGCAAGAAGAACCGGAGACTATTGAAACCCTTTTTGAGCTGGTAAGTGATGCCGTAGACACCAATAATAGAACGGTTGATAAACCTTTGGAAGTTCCGTTTTACCCATTTCCGTATTATGAAGGCATGAACCGTATTGGACCTGACAGGTACTGGTTAGGACTCTATTGGAGGAATAATCGATATGATTTGAAGTTCCTAAAGGCCATGTGTGAATTGTGTTCGGAAAACAAAATAGGTAAAATATCCATTACCCCGTGGAAATCATTTATCGTGAAGGGTATTCCGTTAAGCTCAAAATTGCAATGGGAAAAGTTCTTGGGTAAATTCGGAATCAATGTGCGGCATTCCATGTTGGAAATGAATTGGCACTTGCCTGTTAATGATCCTGGGGCTTTAAATCTAAAAAAATATCTGGTGTCCAATTTTGATCAAAATGACATCAGTACATACGGACTAACCTTTGGTGTAACAAGTTATGACAGTGATACCTATAACTTCACCTCAATAGTTATCGAAAAGAACAAACAACCGGAAGCTATTGGCGATTTTGTAACCAGAGACACTTATAATTTATTGTATGCCAAGAATTTCGATCCCAATACCCGAGAGTACATTATGCATGTTCAAGACGTGGACAAGGTCGAGCTTCCTGTATTACTAATGGAACTGAGCCAAATGTATTTTGACCAGCTGGGAACAGAAAGAGATGATGAAGAATCGATAGTGGAAGTAAAGGACACCTTTGAAGAGGAGGTACTCCAATGCCCCGAATGCCTCACGGTTTACAATGAAGTTTATGGAGATGTCACCCAAAACATTTCGCCCAATACGCCTTTTGAAAATTTGCCTGAAACTTATGTTTGTTCATTATGTGAAGCCCCAAAAAGTAGCTTTGAGAAGAAAGTTTTGGTGAAGTAAAACAATCTAAACCATCATCTTCAGCAACTTTGCAATCGCTATTTTTTACATATTCGGTAAAAAACCACTTCTTTAAATTTGATTTAATTAAAATCGGCACCCCCGTGTTAAGGAATGTTTAAAACTGGGTATAGCCCTTGTCCAGTTTGAAACAATGTTTTAATTTTAATTGACCTCCACTAAATAGGGTTTGTTTTCAATATTTAGGTAATTTTCACTTTTTATAAGTTGTTGTCTTCTATTTATTTATAAATAGAAAGCATTCATTTTAAATTAAAATACACCAAAATCATGCCTCAAACTAAAAAATATGCTAACGGGTTAAAAAGTATTTCAAGATTACTCCAAAGAGGTTCAAAACTGAAGGATATTGCGAAGAAAAAGTTGTTTGAAAAATCAAAGTTGGACAATTTAAAAATTACTGAAACGGAAACGAAGTTTCATTATGAGCTAAAATTGCCCGGTTACATTAAGGACGACTTTTATTTTTATTTGGATAATGGTAATTTAGTTGTAACAACAGATAAAAGTAAATTGTCTGAGTCGGCCCAAGAGGAAAATTTGAGCAAGAAAAGGCATTTTTACTGCTATCCTTCTGCACGTTTTAAAATAAAAATTCCTCTACCAAATAAGCCAATTAAAAAGGAAATAGAAGTGGATTACACCGATGAGGTGTTGAAATTTGATTTATTGAAATTAAAATAATTTTAAATAATCCATATTAGCTGCTTTTACTCAATCAGCCACCAATGGTAATCATGCTCCTGTTTTTGGTGTGCAGCTCGGGTTTTTCCAGTTTTTCCATGCTGTCCATACCTCCTCGCATTTTAAGCTTAGCTTTTACCGCTTTTTCAATGACGGGTTCAATAGGTTTTCCTGCTCGAAGTGAACTTAATAAATCCGATTCGGTGGAAGAAAACAAACAGTTTTTTAATTGTCCGTTGGCGGTTAAACGGAGCCTGTTGCAGGAATCACAAAATGGATTGGTAACTGAGCTTATTATGGCAAAACTACCTTTATGGCCTTTTATTTTATAATTTTTTGAGGTGTCGTTAGGTGCATCTTCAAGACGAATAATGTGTTCTTCAGAAAATGAGTTTTTTACATAATTCATCACTTCCGCATATGATACCATTTTACTCATATCCCATTTATTGCCATCAAAGGGCATAAACTCGATAAACCGAACAGAAATAGGATGTTCTTTAGTGAAATTGATGAAATCTATGATTTCATTGTCGTTAAAACCGTTTATTAATACGGCATTTACTTTTACATTAAACCCTTCTTTTACCAATAGTAGAATGTTGTTGTAAACCTTATCAAACTCAGCCCTTCGGGTAATGTGTTTGAATTTTTCACGGTTTAAAGAATCCAAACTAACATTGATGCTTTTTACGTTGTTGGCTTCTAAAACATCAATAAATCTATCGATAATCAGCGCATTTGATGTTATGGATAATTCTACGGGAAGCGTTGCCAATTTTTCTAAAACGACATTAAAATCCTTTCTTACCAAGGGCTCACCACCAGTTAACCTTATTTTGTTAACACCGTGTTTCACAAATATTTTAGCAATGTCATAAATCTCCTCATAAGTCATAATATGGCTTTTGGGAGAAAGTTGCACTCCTTCTTCGGGCATGCAATATGTACATCGCAAATTGCAGCGCTCTATTAACGAAATGCGCAAATAAGTGTGGTCTCTGCCAAATTTGTCTTGTAATATGTTGTTTTTTTCGCTCATTTCTTCGCTCTGTTTAATTGTGGAACCATTTAATTGTGTAACTGAATAAACCTTTTAACGATTCAACAGATAAACGTTTAATCGTGTCTTGCACCTCTTAAAACGCCAAAAATGTGTAATACAGAAGGGAAAATAGCATCCATTGATTCTTTAGCACCATTTGTTGAACCTGGTATGGCTAAAACCAAAGTGTTTTTCATGGTTCCTGCGACGCTTCTGGATAACATGGAGTAAGGCGTTCTTTCTTGCCCGTAATTACGAATGGCTTCTTCAATTCCAGGAATACGCCTGTCTAAAATGGGAATTAAGGCTTCTGGCGTTACATCTCTACCAGAAAGCCCCGTACCTCCCGTATAAATGATTAAATCAACGCCTTTTTCTTGGTATGTCTTTGCTTTATTCTGAATGGTTTCCAATTCATCAGGAATAATGATGTAATCCTCAATTTTCACGTTTGAAGTTTCCAGTTTTTCTATAATGGCTTTTCCTGCTCTATCTTGCTTTTCTCCTTTTGAGATGGTATCACTACAGACAATTACCGCTGCAGTTAAATCGGTTCTAAATCGGTTTTTAAAATCAGATTTTCCGCCTTTTTTCTTTAAAAGTTTAATACTAAGAATTTCAATGCCCTTATCAATTGGTTTAAGCATATCGTACATATTTAAAGCGACTACACTGGAACCATGCATGGCCTCAACTTCAACGCCCGTTTTGTAAATGGTTTTCACAGTGAACAAAACAGTGATTTCAAGTCCGTTTATTTCGTATTCAACACTCGTAAATTCTATTGGCAAAGGATGGCAATCTGGTAAAATATCTGGTGTGCGTTTTACACCCAATAAACCAGCCGCTTTACTCATGGCAAATACATTGCCCTTGGGAACGGTGTCGTTTTTTATAGCTTCAATGGTTTCAGTTTTACTGACCTTTACAATGGCTTGAGCTATAGCTGTACGTAGCGTGGTGCTTTTATGTGTTATATCTACCATGACGGTTGAATCGTTTTATCGTTGATTTGTTTAATTGTTTGCCTGTTTAATTGGGATTTTCGTAAAGCACTTAACTTATTCGATATTTTTTCTATAACCGTTCTAATTTTTTGGTAATCTTTTTCGGAAAGAAATCCTAATTCATGAGCAATGATAATTTGATTTAAAACTTCCATTAATGAACTAAATGCTACTGTTGAAAAATGGGCTTTGTCTTTATCCGTATTTCGAGAACTTCCTTCAGCCAAATAGGAAGTTATGGATATAGATGCTCTTCGGAGTTGATTTGTTAATCCAAATTTTTCTTCGCTTGAAAAGTCTTTTGTAGTTAAATAGATTGATTTAACTAATTCTTTGGAATCAACCCAAACATTTAATTTTTCAAATGAAAACGTATATGCCATATTTTACTTTTTTACGATTAAACCATTCAACAAATAAACAACTCCACAAAAACACTAAGTGTTTTTCTTCCATTGGTGACTCTCATCTTCGAAGATTTCCTTTCCAAAAACGGGAACAACTGCTTTTATAGCTTCTACAATAAATTCTAGAGCTTCAAAAACCACTTTTCGTCGTGGTGAAGAGACAAAAACAAATAAGCATATGTCGCCTGCTTTTACAGTGCCTAAGCTGTGATAGATATGCATGCAAGTGAGCTTGAATTTTTCAAAAGCGGCTTCCCTAATCTCGTGGAATTTTTGATTAGCCATATCTTCATAAGCGGTATATTCAATGGCTGTGACTGTTTTGCTATCAATAACATCAGCACGCACTTGGCCCAAAAAAATATTGTGGGCACCAATGCTTGTTTTGGTTTGGTGCTTGGTGATGGAATCGCCTATAAATTCTGAGGAAATTGCTCCTTCCTTAAAAACATTCTTTATTTTTTTATCTGACATGTGTTGTTGTTTTATTTTCGTTTAGACACTTAATGATTTCCGAAACGCCTTCATTTAGGCTATAACAATGTTTTATGTTAAGTTTTTGCAACATTGAAACTGCTTTTTGACTTCTTATTCCTGATTGGCAAAACAGAACTTTGTCTTTATTTGCATCTATTTTTTCTAGTTTGTTTTCCAATTGGCTTAATGGAATTGAGGTGGTTTTTAGGTCATTCACTTTTGGAACTTCATCAAATTCCCTAACATCAATAAACTGAACGTTTTCTTTGTTTAGGGCGTCTTTCATTGAAATGGTTTGAACGGGAATTTCGCAAATAACATTCATTTGTCTTTTACTGAAATCGCTTTTATTTTTCAAAACTTTGTTGATTTCACTTCCAGAGCGTTTGATGGTTAAGGTTGAATTTTGAAGCGTTAACGCGTTGTAGCAAAACAATTTACCAGATAGCGTTTTGCCAATGCCCAAAATAATTTTCAAAGCTTCATTAGCTTGCATGCAGCCAATAATTCCGGGTAAAACACCTAACACACCAATCTGCGAACAGTTTGGAACACTGTCCTTTTTTGGCGGATTTGGAAACAAACACCGGTAACTTGGCCCATTTTCATAATTAAACACAGAAACCTGACCTTCAAACTTGTAGATAGCTCCAAAAACCAGAGGTTTGTTTACGATAATGCTAGCATCATTTACCAAATAGCGGGTTTCAAAGTTGTCACTACCGTCCAAAATAATATCGTATTCTTCAAAAAGTTGAAGTGCGTTTTGGTAAGTCAGTTTTTCCGCATAAGCGATGATTTTTATCTTGCAGTTTAAATCCTGTAAACGTTTTTTAGCAGCAATGGCCTTATTTTCTCCAAGAGAACTTGTTCCAAATAAAACTTGGCGCTGTAAGTTGGATTCCTCAACGATATCAAAATCGATGATGCCCAAGGTGCCAACACCCGCAGCAGCGAGATATTGCAAAACAGGACAGCCCAAACCACCTGCACCAACTACCAAAACACGGGCGTTGTTGATTTTGTCTTGACCTTTTTGGCCAATGTCGGATAGGATGATATGTCTATTGTATCTATTCAATTTTGTTTAATAGTTTATTTGTTGAATTGTTTATATGGTTATGTTGTTCAACAGTTTAACCTCCAGCAAATGGCGGTAAAATTGCTATCTCTTGTCCAGTTAATTTTGTATCATTATCAACCAATTTCTGGTTTTGGGCGACTTTAAAATCTTTGGTTTTTAAATCGGGGTATTTCACTGTTAAACGCTCAAGGAGTTCAGAAATTGAGCTTTCTGAGCATTCCAACGATTCTTCAATTTTTTGCGTTGCTTCAGCTATTTGACCTAAATATTTAATATTAACAATCATTTTCAATTGATTTTAGTTCCTCTAAAGTATTCACGTTTTTGGTGAATCTATCATTTTCATTATTTAACTTGATGGTTTTTACTTGGCATTGGTTTGCTGCATATTGCATTCGGCGTTCACCGTTTTTTAACAACCCATAAAACTTGTCTTTGCAAGTTGTTCTGTAAAGTGCAATCAATGGCATGGTTTTGTTCTTGCTTTCAATATGGATAACTTCCGAATTCACATCTACTGCTTCAATTAAAAGCGTTAAGATTTCCGAAGTAATCAGTGGAATATCGCAACTTAAAACCAAATTGTATTCGGTTTTTGACTGTTTCAAACCTGAATATAATCCAGCCAATGGACCGGCATCTTTTATTTCATCCTCAATTCTTCTTAATTTAAAAGCATCGTAAGCCGCATTGTCTGAGATGATTATAATTTCAGAAACTAAAGGGTTTAAGGCATCAATACTATGTTCAATGAATAGTTTTCCCTTAAAGGACAAAAATCCTTTGTCGGTACCCATTCTGCTGCTTTTGCCGCCAGCAAGTATAATGCCTGATATGTTTTTTTTATGAATCATTTAAGTGAACATTAGTTTTGCACAAGCTATGAGCAATACAAAGGTAAGAATGTACCTCAAGCTTTGATTATTGATTTTTCTGCTACCATAATAACCGCCTAAAACACCACCAGTAAGTGCAATGGCAACCAGTAAAAAAGATTCCTTTTCCAAAGTTACACCACTGGTAAATTGTCCAATTAAGCCGGAGGCTGAATTTACCCAAATGAACAATGCCGAAACGGCCGCAGCTTCTTTCATTTTCCCCCAATGCAACAGTAAAATTAAGGGTGTTAAAATAATACCGCCACCAATGCCAATAAGCCCTGAAAAGAATCCAATAAAGCCACCGATAATTAATCCTTGCCAAATTTTTACAGGTTTTAGTATATCCTTTTCCTTTCCGAAAACATTGAGCATTTTTAAAATGGCGAAAACAAGTAAAATGGCTAATATTTTTTTGTAGATGGAAGCGTCAATTTCAATAGTGCCTCCGAGAAAAGCCATGGGAATTGAGGCTAATGCAAAGGATGAAAACAATTTTTTGTTGAAAAAACCAGCTTTAAAATAATAATAAAAAGAAATGCCTGCCACGAACAAATTAAGTAATAGGGCTGTTGGCTTCATAAACTCAGGTGCAAACGAAAATAAAGCCATTAAGGCCAAATAGCCACTGGCGCCACCGTGCCCAACACTGGCATATAAAAACGAGATAATAGGTAATATCATTAGAAATGGAAATATGTTTTCAATTCCTTGCATTATAAGGTGTTGATTTTGTTTAGTTGCTCATCCAAAAAGGCCCAGCAGTTTTTATTTATTTCTTCAAAAGCATAGATTAAAGACTTTCCATAATCCGTTAATTCGGCACCGCCACCACCTTTTCCACCAATGCTATTGATGGTTACCGGTTTTTTTGCTGATTTGTTAACTGAATCTAGTAGTTGCCATGCTTTTTTATAGGATATGTTCAATGATTTAGCAGCCTTGGAAAGCGATCCTGTTTCTTGTATGGCTTTTAGCAAATGAACTCGCCCTTCACCCAAAAGCACATTATCTCCAGATTCAATCCATATTCTACTTTTAATTTTATAACTCATATTATACGGGCAATAAAATGGTTTCAACAGTATCGTTTACATTGATGCTTGTCAAGGTTTCAGGTGCATAAACCAACGCATTTGAAAGCGCAAATGTTTGTTGCATAGCAGAACTTTGTCCTTCTAAAATTTCAACTTTCCCGTTTTCGTAAATTGCCTTTAAAAATTGTGGACGGTCACCTTTCTTTTCGAAAGCTGTTAGCGATTTTGCCCTAACTCGGGGTAATTCATTTTTCTTTCGGGCCATCATGTTTTGTAAAGCGATATAAACATAAAGGTAAAAACAAGATAGGGCAGCGGCTGGATTTCCGGGAAGGGCAAAAATATTGGTGTTTCCTTTTTTTCCATAGAATAACGGTTTACCAGGTTTTTGTTTTACCTTATAAAATACCTCCTCAACCTGTAATTCACTTAAAGCCTTTCCAACAAAATCATAATTACCGACGGAAATGCCACCTGTTATTATCACTAAATCATTTTGACTTATTGCAGCGCTGAGCGCAGAGATTGTTTTGTTATAATCGTCTTCTACTTTTTCAATGGCAACATCATAAAATTTTAAGCTGTACAGTGCGCTCAGTAGCATTTTTGAGTTACTTTCATAAATCTGGCCATATTTTAAATCTTTTCCTGGCTCAATCAATTCATTGCCTGTTGTAATTAATGCAATTGAAGGTTTTTGGTAAACAGGAACGCGTGTTGTGCCAAGCGAGGAGAGATAGCCAATAGCAGCTGGAGTTAACGCTGTACCCTTTTTTAAGGCAATATTTCCTTTTTTTACTTGTTCGGCCATTGGACGAATATTGCATTCCAAAGGAATTTGATGAGCTATCTTAATTTCGTCATCATTCCCTTCTACCTTTTCTTGCATCATAACAGCATTTGCTGAATCAGGGACCGCTGCCCCGGTAAAAATTCTAACGGCTTCTCCTGGTTTTAAATTAGGATGTTGAGAATCTCCTGCTTTTATCTCACCAATTAATTTATAAGAAAGGCTGTCGTGCATGTTTAGTGCATAACCGTCCATGGCCGATTGCCTAAAAGGAGGCATGTTTACTGGAGAAACTATGTCTCTGTATAATAGATAACCACCAGCTTTTTCAACAGGCTTTATTGTTTCTTTCAGTAAAGGTTCACTCTTTAATTTAACCAATTCAATGGCTTTTTCGATGCTAATCATTTCAATAGCGTTATGTCTTAACAAATATAACGAATCTCAATTTCTTTTGAGCGA
Source organism: Tamlana flava (assembly GCF_041287255.1). NCBI lineage: Bacteria > Pseudomonadati > Bacteroidota > Flavobacteriia > Flavobacteriales > Flavobacteriaceae > Tamlana > Tamlana flava. The sequence continues at coordinate 499,728 of NZ_JBGGTX010000001.1, read as the reverse complement.
TAAATAGATGGAAAAAGAAATGGAATTAGCAATTGAATAAATTTTACCCCCAAGAAATATTTTTTTGATAATACTTAGAGGAGTATTTATTAAAATGACAAAAATAAGTATTATGTATATAAAAATAAGTATTAATACTTATATTTGAACCGTTATATCATTCTAGATTAATAATTTTTTGCAAACTACCTATTATAATACCGTTTCTACAACAACAAGAAAACGCTTTTCTCAAGACGTTGGATGTATTTCTTGCGAAAATCATAATTGTTTAATAAAACGAAATTTAAGTTCCTTAGAAAATAGCGAGATTAACATCGATAAAAGCAACTTGAGATGTAAAAAAGGTCAGCAATTCATTATTGAGGGCGCACCGGTAAATGGTTTGTTCTTTGTTTTGAAAGGAAAGGTGAAAGTGTTTAGAACCGGTATTAATGGTAGGGAGCAAATTGTACGTTTTGCCACGGCAGGAGAGATTATTGGCCACAGAGGCTTTGGAACGGAAGAGTACTATTCCATTGGAGCGATAGCTCTAGAGGAGACCGTTTTGTGCTATTTCTCAAAAAATGACTTACAGGACATATTGCAAGCTAACCCAAAGTTTGCGTACGATATGATGCTTTTTTATGCCAATGAACTCAACCGAAGTGAGTCTAAAGTGAAATCTATTTCACAAATGACTGTACGCGAGCGGGTAATAGACACGCTTTTGTATATCAATAGAAAGTTTGGTAGCAATAAAGGCTTTTTGGATGTGCCGTTAAGTAGGCGAGAATATGCTGAATATGCAGGCACCACTGAAGAGCAGGTGATACGTGTTTTTTCAGCATTAAAAAAAGAGGAACTTATTATTTCAAAAGGAAAGAAAATAGGGATTAACGATATCCAACTTCTAAAAAATGAAATTAGTGAGCACAATTTCTATTTGGGGTAATTAAAGTGCTTTCCATATACTTTATCAGCTAAGCTATATGAAGTCCATACGTAATAATACTTATGGGCTTTGTCTTTTTATAAGCCCTTCGGTTCATTCTTATACCAGTTATTATGGACTTTTCTGTTAATACCTGTTTTTTGATAGTTTTTATCCTGTTGCAAAAGATTGTTTGCTTCTGTTTTATTCCATGATTAATTAAATAGTCATCTTTTACTTTTGCCATAAGTAAGTATTAATACTTAAATACAAGGATACAAATCAAACATGCAATATTTATGGAAACGAAAACAATCACCCTGGTACAAGAATCATTTGAGAAAGTAAAACCTATCGCACCAGCAGCAGCTGAGATATTTTACTCTAAACTATTTGAACTCGACCCTCAATTAAAACCATTATTCCCAAGCGGAGAGGATGCAATGAAGGTTCAAGGAAATAAACTTATGACCATGTTGGCGGCGGCAGTAGCCGGATTAAGTAATTTGGACGCGTTGATACCGGTGTTGCAAGACCTGGGGAAAAGACATGTGGCATATAAGGTAGAGCCTTCTCATTACGATACCGTTGGAGTAGCATTACTTGGAACTCTTGAAGCGGGTTTGGGCGATGCCTTTACTCCTGAAGTAAAAGGGGCATGGGCAAGTGTTTATGGCGTTATGGCTGGAGTAATGATAGAGGCATCTTATTAATAATTCAAAAAAAATCTACGATGAAATATATTAACAAACTTTCAACTATAATATTTGGTTCAATTATTTTAAGCTCCTGTGGCGGTGTTCCTGAGGAAAAATCAGAAAAAGGTGGGGATGAAAATATCTTTTCCGTTGAGGAGGTTCTTGAAATGGTTGCCAAAGAAAATGACGTAACTAGAACATTGTACACAAAAGCTATAGTGGGCAAAGGCAAAGCACAAGGGATGAAATTTGATGAAGATTGGCGCAAAGACGATGTTGAGGCTGGGCCGCTTCCCGCCTTGTTTTTAAGAGGTGTGGCCACGAGTATTAGAAAAAGCCCTGTGCCATTAGGATTGTATTTGGGGTCTGACTTCCCTGTAAATGCAGCCAACAAATTTGAAGGAAAACAGGCGGATCTGTTCAAGCAAATTAAAACTGACCAAAAACCGCAATTTTTTTATGATGAAGAGCAAAAATTGCACACCGCCATGTTTGCAGATTTGGCAAGTGCTGGGGCGTGTGTTTCTTGTCATAACAATCACCCTCAAACAACCAAATCTGATTGGGAATTAGGTGATGTGATGGGAGCGACAACTTGGCAATATCCAAAGGATTCATTGTCCTATAAGGAAACTGTGGCTGTGTTGAGTTCATATGCAAAAGGTACGGTAGACATTTATTTAGAATACTTAGACGAGGTGGCCAATTTCAAAGAAAGTGAAAAACCAGAAATAGGAACTAAATGGCCTGCAGAAGGCAAATATTTGCCAACGGCAGAAGTATTTCTTGATAGCGTTAAGAAACTTTCTTCTTATGAAACCATGAAACATTTGGTAGCAGTCCGTTAATTCAATAAGTCCAAAAACCTATAGCCTTTCCTGTTGGCCTATGCTGCAGGAAAGGTTTTGAACAACAGCTAAGAAATACTTTGCCAGTATATGGTACTAATAAACAATAAATCTACACTTATTGGGTTAGCGTTGCTTTCAGCGTTCTTTTTACAGTTTTTTTTAACCCTGCAATGGGATTGGTTGTTCGAACTTCAACAAGATGAAATGTATAAGCGTTGGTCAGGATTAGCCTTGGCCATTTTTATCATTTTTCAATGGGTTTTAACACTTACGAGGGTTATTAAAAAGTTTCGAAAGAACGCTATGTCAATGCAGTCCATTCACAAGTGGTTAGGAGCTATAAGTCCATTGCTATTCTACATTCATAGCATGTCTTTGGGGTATGGCTACCTGTTATTGCTTTCATATATTTTCTTTTCAAATACATTACTCGGATATTTTAATCTCGATGTTGTAAAAAGCAAAAGCGATGCTTTGTTTAAAGGTTGGATGGTTTCCCATGTTGCACTCTCCATAATTGTTTCAATAATGTTAGTGTTTCACGTCACCATGGTGTTTTATTATAAATAGGACTAGAATATGAAATTGCAAATAAAAGATATAATAAAAGAGACCGATGATGCAGTGAGCATTTGTTTTAAGAATGGAAATTTCTTTAAGAAAATTAAATATAAACCTGGGCAGTTTTTAACCATCCACGTACCTATTGATAAGGTGGTTCATAAACGGGCCTATTCCTTTAGCAGTAACCCTTATACTGATAAGGATTTAAAAATCACGATTAAACGAGTTGAAAAGGGTTTGGTTTCCAATTATGTTCACGATAGCCTTAAGGTTGGAGATAAATTGGAGGTTGATGATGCAGCTGGTTCTTTTTGCGTTGAGCCCAACAAAAAAAATAAAAAGCAGTATGTGTTGTTTGCGGGTGGTAGTGGAGTAACGCCAATGTTTTCTATTGTGAAATCTATTTTGACTGAGGAAAACGATTCTAAAATACTGCTCATTTATGCTAACCAAAATATGGATTCTATCATTTTTTATGACGAGATAAAATCATTGGAAAGTGAATATCCAAATGGATTTTCTGTTGAGCACATCATTTCATCCATGAAATCAAATAATGGCAATTATCATGCTGGATTGGCCACAAATTCATTGGTAAGGGAAATTTTCTCAAAACACAGTTTGACCTTTGGTGACTATACGTATATGATTTGCGGTCCCTCTGGGTATATGGAAAAGGTTAAAGATATTCTTAAAGAAAATGGCATTTCCCGCGAAAAAATAAAGATTGAGGTATTCAAACCTGCAGCTGTTAAATTAACAGGTAAAAACCTTATAAGCGATGTTATCATAAATTTTGAAGGCAAAGAGCATAAATTGAAGGTGAGTGGGGACAAATCAATATTGAACGAGGCTATGTCCCAGAATGTTGCCCTCCCATATTCTTGTAGGTCTGGTATGTGTTCGACCTGTAAAGCTAAATGCGTTGAGGGCGAAGTAAAAATGATAGAAGGGCATTTTCTCCCTGAAAGCGATGTGGTAAATGGAGCAATACTAACATGTGTTAGTTACCCGCTTAGTGAAAAAGTTGTGTTGCAAATTTAATGTAAGTGTATATGTTTAAGGTAAGCCCGTTGCGTAAAAGACAGTTTTTGGGAGGTATTATCGGTATCATTCTGGGTGTTTCAATATTTTATATTTTGACTTTGGATTCTACCGAAAAATATGTTTCTATTGGGCCAATGAATACTGGGCATCAAGACTTATCTTGTTTCGCCTGTCATGCGGATGCTAAGGGAAACTTAATGCAACAAGTCCAATCTAATATATCTCATGCTGTTGGGGCGAGAGAGGAAGGGGTTGATTTTGGTACCCAAGATGTAACGGTTGATAATTGCTTGCAATGCCATGATAGACCAAATGATAGGCACCCAACATACCGTTTTTCAGAACCTAGATTTAAGGATGCTATTAAGAATATTGATGCTACTACCTGTATTACTTGTCACACAGAACATCAAGAAGAGCGCGTGTCTGTAGCTTCTATTAACTATTGTATGAATTGCCATCAAGATTTAGACGTTGAGAATGACCCTCTAGATATCTCCCATAAAAATTTGATTGCACAAGAAGAATGGTTTACTTGTATACAATGTCATGACTTCCACGGGAATCACAGATACAATGTTCCAGTAAAAATGGCGGACACTATATCTTTACAGGTTATTCAAGAATACTTTGACGGGGGAGAAGACCCTTATGGGACGGATAAAAAATATATCGCCTTGTCCCAAGAAGCTTGGTTAAAGACCTTGGAAAAATAAAAATCTTCAAAATTTAATTAGTCCATAATTCTGCATAGGACTGTTTTTTCACCATAAGAACATGGTCTACGTAATTTATTTTTTGTTTTACGTATTTAATACTTAAATAGTTTAATTCATTAATATTTTGTTTTTCAATTAAATAAATCAATGATTATGTTTTTTAGCAGGTTTAATTATGTTATAAAAAGTGGTATTTATATGGTTATAATCATAGATTAGAAATTAAACTACGTATATATTTGTGAAAAAATAAGTATTACTACTTAATTAAAACTAAAAATCGATAAATATGAAATCTCTAATTAAAAGAACAACTTGGATTTTACCTGTAGCTATCTTACTATTTGCATGCGGTGGTAAAGAAAAAAAGAAGGATGTTGCGGAAAATGTTGTGGCAGAAACTTCAAAAACTAAAACTTTAGATATTGAAAAACCACAATTAACTTTTGGATTCATCAAATTGACTGATATGGCACCTTTGGCTATTGCAAAAGAAAAAGGATTTTTTGAAGATGAAGGTTTGTTTGTTTCCGTTGAAGCACAATCAAACTGGAAAAACGTTTTGGATCGTGTAATTGATGGCCAATTAGATGGTTCACACATGTTGGCTGGACAGCCTATTGCTGCTGGAGCTGGTTTTGGACGTCAAGCAGAATTGGTGACACCTTTTTCAATGGATTTAAATGGTAATGGTATAACCGTTTCCAACGATGTTTGGTCTAAAATGAAACCTAATGTACCAACAGGGGAAGACGGAAAGCCTATTCACCCGATAAAAGCAGAGGCTTTAAAACCTGTTATTAAAGAGTACAAAAATAGTGGTAAGGCCTTCAAAATGGGTATGGTGTTTCCGGTGTCTACACACAACTATGAAATCAGATATTGGTTAGCTGCAGCTGGAATCCATCCTGGAATGTACACAGCTGAAAATGTTCAAGGACAAATTGATGCCGAGGTTTTATTATCGGTAACACCTCCACCACAAATGCCAGCAACTCTTGAAGCAGGTACAATTTATGGCTACTGCGTAGGTGAGCCTTGGAACCAACAAGCGGTTTTTAAAGGAATCGGTGTACCGGTAACTACAAACTACGATATATGGAAAAACAATCCTGAGAAAGTATTTGTAATGACAAAAAAGTTTGTTGAAGAAAACCCAAATACAGCTGTAGCGGTTACTAAAGCGTTGATTAGAGCAGGTAAATGGTTGGATGAACCAGAAAATAGAGCAGAAGCGGTTAAGATACTTTCAATGTCACAATATGTTGGTGCTGATGAAGCTGTATTGGCAAACTCAATGACAGGTACTTTTGAATTTGAAAAAGGTGATAAACGCGATATGCCAGACTTTAATGTGTTCTACAAGTACAACGCGACATATCCATTCTATTCTGATGGTATTTGGTTCTTAACTCAAATGCGCAGATGGGGACAAATTCCTGAAACCAAACCAGCAGACTGGTACGCCGAAACTATCAAAGATATTTACCGACCAGACATCTGGACCAAAGCTGCAAAACTATTGGTTGAGGAAGGAAATATCCCTGCTGGTGATATTCCGGTAACAGATGGTTACAAAGCTCCGACATCGGACTTTATAGATGGTACAACATATGATGCTAAAGACCCTATCGCATATATCAACAGCTTTAAAATAGGCAACAAGGACAAGGCTGTTCAATAAGAATTAAAGAGAATAAATAATAAGTCATGAAGCAAAGTATAACATTAGGAAAAGTAACCAAATTTATAGGGCTAGGTTTTTTAACCTCCATAAAAGATCTGTTTACAGGGAAGCTGGAAAAGGAAGATTTTAAAAATTTCTTGCGAAAAGTAGTCGTACCAATTGCTTCCGTGCTATTATTCTTAGGTCTGTGGCACTTAGGTGCAAGGTCTTTGTACAATGTAGAAGCAGAATTTAAAATTGAAAAAGCACTTACGGACCAAGGTCCAGCAGCTGCCGATGCTATGCGTGCATGCATAGCATCGGGAGATGTAAGTTGCCAACCAAACACACTGCCATCTCCAACAAAAGTTTGGGAATCTTTTCAATCCCTATTAAGGGACCATAGCATTATTGCAGCAGATAAAGAAGCCTTTATTGAAAAAACAGCAGTGTTGAATGAAAAACGATTGGCGGAAGGAAAAGACGCCATTGTTTATACAGGAAGGCCTTCATTTGTGGATCAAATATTTAGAAGCTTAAAAACAGTATTTGCTGGATTTTTGTTGGCATTGATTATTGCTGTTCCTTTGGGCATATTTATAGGGCTTAGCTCAACTTTAAAAAGTGCGTTCAACTGGTTCATTCAAATTTTTAAACCCGTATCGCCCGTAGTTTGGTACCTGTTGGTTTTTATGATTGTAAAAACATTGCTCATAGATTCCAACGAGGATAGCTCATTTACTATTTCGTTTATTAGTGTTGGCTTATGTTCCATGTGGGCGACTTTGGTAAATACGGCCATGGGGGTGTCTTCTGTGGATAAAGATTACATAAATGTGGCGAAAGTTTTGAAATTGGGACCGTTCCAAAAAATATTCAAAGTGGTATTGCCATCATCTTTGCCGTTGATATTTACAGGATTGAAAATTACTTTATCAGTGGCTTGGATGGTATTAATTGCCATTGAACTATTGGCACAAAGTCCAGGTTTAGGGTTGTTTGTTTGGGAAGAGTTCCAAAATGGAGCGAACGATTCCAACGCGAAAATTATCGTGGCCATGTTCGTCATTGGTATTATCGGGTTCTTGTTGGATCGATTGATGTTAACCATACAAAACACCATTTCTTTTGATAAAACGGATGCGATATAATTAACCTATCAACTCAGAAAAATGGCATACTTAGAATTAAAAAATATTTGTAAAACTTACGGAAAGGATGATAATGCCACCGAGGTGTTGTCCAACATTAACTTATCGATTGAAGAAGGTGAGTTTGTGGCCATTGTAGGTTTTACAGGTAGTGGAAAAACCACCTTGGTAAACTTGATAAACGGGTTGTTGCAACCCACAAAAGGAGAGGTTTTGTATAAAGGCCAACCGGTTTTGGGTACTAGCCATGAGCGCGGCGTAATTTTTCAAAACTACTCATTGTTGCCTTGGCTAACAGTAGGACAAAACGTTTACATGGCAGTTAGGGAGGCTTTTCCGAAGAAAAACAAAAAGGAATTGAACGAACTGGTTGCCGAGTACGTGGAAATGGTGAATTTAACACCGGCAATAAATAAACGTCCCAAGGAACTTTCCGGAGGTATGCGCCAGCGTGTTGCCGTTGCAAGGGCATTGGCGATGAAGCCTGAAATGATAATTATGGATGAGCCTTTAGGCGCTTTGGATGCTTTGACTAGAGGAAATCTTCAAGATGAAATTTTAAGAATTTGGGGAAAAGACAAACGTACAGCGCTGTTGATTACCAATGATGTGGATGAAGGCATTTACATGGCGGATAGAATCATTCCATTGCGCCCGGGGCCAAGAGCAACTTTGGGACCTGAGTTCAAAATTGATATTGAGCGTCCACGAGATAAGACAGAATTAAATGACAACGCCAATTTCAAGAAGACAAGAAATGCCATAATAGAATACTTGATGGACATAGGAAATGAGCGCAAATCTGTGGAACAAGCTGTTTATGAACTCCCTGATTTGAGTCCAAAAGATTTTGTTAATCAATTTTAAAGATACTGCAGATGAAAATCTTAACTAAAAATAAATCGGTCAAATTAACAGACAATGGACTTTTTCCAGAATCCAATGTCATGTTGGATTTGAAAAACCTAAAGAAAGTGTACCCAACGCCCAAAGGGGATTACACGGTATTGGAAGATTTGAACCTTCAAATATTGAAAGAAGAGTTTGTTACGATCATCGGACACTCGGGTTGCGGTAAGACAACCATGCTTTCAATGATTGCAGGGCTTAACGCTATTTCAGGAGGAAACATCTCTGTATTGGGAAAACACATAAAAGGACCAGGGCCAGATAGAGGAGTCATTTTTCAGGCGCCAAGTTTAATGCCTTGGATGACTTCGCTTCAAAATGTATTGTTGGGCGTAAATCAAGTGTTTCCTGACGCAACGAAAGCGCAACGACACGATATTGCCAAATACTACCTTCAAAAAGTAGGCTTGGAAGATGCTTTTCATAAAAGAGCTTCTGAATTGTCACAAGGTATGCAACAACGTGTGGGTATTGCTAGGGCATTTGCCATAAAACCAAAAGTGCTTCTGTTGGATGAACCATTTGGAATGTTAGATTCTTTGACCCGAGGTGAACTTCAAGATATTCTCATTGAAATATGGAATAAAGAAAAAATCACTGCCGTTATGATTACACATGATGTTGATGAGGCCATCTTTTTGGCAGATCGCGTTGTAATGATGACCAGTGGACCAAAAGCAAAAATTGGTGATGTTCTAAAGATAGATTTTGAAAGACCAAGAACAAGAAAAGCAGTTTTAGAACATGACGATTACTACAAATACAGAAAACATTTAATTGACTTTTTAGAGCATTAATTAAGAAATAAAATCAAGAAAAATATAATATTTAAAACGATTATGAAACCATAGAATTTTCATAATCAAAGGAGATTTACAATCCTATTTAACAAAAAAGGAAGAATAATAACTAAAACAATAACTCAAAAACAAATCAACTTAAAAACAAGGAAAACATGAAAAAACAATATTTAATTTTAGGACTTTTACTTGGGTGCTTACAATTTGCACAAGCACAGTTTACTTTAGACGGAGAATTTAGACCACGTACGGAATATCTTAGCGGGTTTGGTACTTTGATACCTGATTCTGCAGAGCCTGACTTTTTTACTGTTACAAGAGCCAGATTGAATGCAGGGTATTCTACTGAATCTTACAAGTTCTATATTAGCATTCAGGACATTCTACTTTGGGGAGAAAATCCTCAAATAATACATACTGATCAAAACAATAGATTCGACCTTTTTCAGGCATGGGCAGAACTTTCTTTAGGGGGAGGTTGGTCAACTAAATTAGGTAGACAAGTGCTATCTTACGATGACCAAAGAATATTAGGTGGTCTGGATTGGGCACAACAAGGGCGTAACCATGATGCAGCCTTGATTAAGTATGCAAAGGATGGTTTTGCGTTAGATTTTGCTTTGGCTTTTAATCAAGATAACTTAGCTGCTGCTGGAAACTTGTATTCAACAACGCCTCTGTTTTCATATAAAACAATGCAGATGCTACATTTAAGCAAAAAATTCGGTGATTTAAGTGGAAGTTTATTAGCAATGAATACAGGGTACCAAAATGGAGCGCCTGGTGTTTCAAATTTACAAACCATCGGTACACATTTAGAATACAAGAAAAATTCTTTCGGGCTTGCCGCGAATGCATATATTCAAACTGGTGAAAGGCTAGGTGAAGTAGATGTAAAGGGAGCTTATGATGTAAGCTTGGATTTATCATACAAGGCAACAGATAAAGTAGGTCTTGGAGCTGGCATTGAAGTAATAAGTGGTAATGATGCGGGCGCTGGTGAAACGGGTGCATTTTTTCCACTATACGGAACAAACCACAAGTTTAACGGCTTTATGGATTATTTTTATGTGGGTAATCATGGCAATACTATTGGGTTGGTTGATGTTCATGTTAGCGCCGATTTTAAACTTGGTGAAAAATCAAGCCTTATGGTAAAGGCTCTAAACTTTAGTGGCGAACAAGAATTGCCAAGTGGGGAAAAATCTTTGGGTACCGAAGTAGATTTGGTTTTCAAAAAAGCGTTCAACGGCTACACTTTGGTACTCGGGTACTCCCAAATGTTTGCCAGCGATGGCATGTATGAACTTAAAGGTGTTACCGAAGCTGCAGCTGCAGATATTCAAAACTGGGGTTGGGCCATGCTAGTAATCAAGCCTAAATTCTTAAACGGAACCAACTAAGAGAATGCTGTTTATTAATGAACAATTGGAAATAGTATTTTCATTTTAGTGTTAATTAGTTCTTTTTTCCAATTTAACGGAGTCCCGCCAATGGCGGGATTCTTTTTTATAGATCCCTTCGGAATATGATACTGGAATCTCTTTTTTTTAATTTAGGAAGATTCCAAATACATTTCTTACATTTAAGCAGTAAAGTAAAAATATGCTTAAAAAAGTTTTTGGAAGCGCCGTGTTTGGCGTGGAAGCTACTACCATAACCGTAGAGGTGAATGTTGACGGAGGTATTGGGTATCACTTGGTGGGTTTACCAGATAATGCCATAAAAGAGAGTAACTACCGTATTGCTGCGGCACTTCAAAATAACGGTTATAAAATCCCCGGAAAAAAGATTACCATCAATATGGCGCCTGCCGATTTACGAAAAGAGGGCAGTGCGTACGACCTCACCTTGGCCATTGGTATTTTGGCCGCTTCAAAGCAAATTCAAGCGGAGAACTTAGGAAAATATTTAATTATGGGCGAGCTTTCGTTGGATGGAAGTTTACAGCCCATAAAAGGAGCGTTGCCCATTGCTGTGAAGGCAAGGCAAGAGGGTTTTAAGGGTTTTATCCTGCCAAGCATGAATGCCAAAGAAGCCGCAATTGTAAACGATTTAGAAGTTTATGGAGTAGATAACATCACACAGGTTATTAATTATTTTGATAAAGATGAACCGTTGGAGCAAACCATTATAAACACTCGTGAAGAATTTGCCAAAAGTTTGGATTTTCCCGAATTTGATTTTTCCGATGTAAAAGGGCAGGAAGGTATTAAACGGTGTATGGAAATTGCCGCTGCTGGTGGGCATAACATTATTTTGATTGGTCCCCCAGGAGCAGGAAAAACCATGTTGGCAAAACGTTTGCCAAGTATTTTGCCGCCTATGACGCTCCATGAGGCCTTGGAAACGACAAAAATACATTCTGTGGTTGGACGCGTAAAAGATACGGGCTTAATGGCGCAACGGCCTTTTAGGAGTCCCCACCATACCATAAGTAACGTGGCGTTGGTCGGTGGAGGAAGCTTTCCACAGCCCGGCGAAATATCTTTGTCCCACAATGGCGTGTTGTTTTTAGATGAATTGCCTGAATTTAAACGCGATGTTTTGGAAGTGATGCGTCAGCCTTTGGAAGACCGTGAAGTGACTATTTCCAGGGCGAAATTCACCGTAACCTATCCATCGTCGTTTATGTTAGTGGCCAGCATGAACCCGAGTCCCGGGGGTTATTTTAACGACCCCAATGCGCCGGTAACCTCAAGTCCAGTTGAAATGCAGCGTTATTTGAGCAAAATTTCGGGACCCCTTTTGGACAGAATTGATATCCATATTGAAGTAACTCCTGTACCTTTTGAAAAACTCTCGGAAGACCGAAAAAGTGAATCTTCCATTGAGATTAGAAAACGGGTTACCAAGGCCAGGGAAATACAAACCGAACGATTTAAAGATTCCGAAAAAGTGCATTACAATGCCCAGATGAATACCAAACAAATTAGAAAATTTTGCGAGTTGGATGATACCTCAAAGCAACTCTTAAAAACGGCTATGGAACGATTAAATCTATCGGCTAGAGCTTACGACCGTATTTTAAAAGTAGCCCGAACCATTGCCGATTTGGAAGGGGTTGAGGCTGTAAACGGTTCGCATATTAGTGAGGCCATTCAATACCGAAGTTTGGATAGAGAAGGTTGGTTGGGGTAGTATTCCCAGGTGTGATGGAACTTTAAAAGTATTTAACTGTTCTTTAGTGTTATGAATAAAACTTCATAACGGGAATGAATTCAGGTTTTGGAGATTCTATTTTTACTTTCCATTTACAAAAATATTTAGGTATAGATTTTTTTATTAAAATAGATAATATAGTTAAATAAAACCTTCGAGAATTGTGAGTACTGTATGCTATTTGGTTTATAGCCTGAGTATAAATGCTTTTTGTGGTGATAATAATGTATTTGGTCTGTCGCCTTTTTTCAAGACTGAACAAATTTATATATTTACTAAATAATTGATAAAATAGTAATTCATCACTTTTAGTCATTTATAAAAATTTGAATTATGAAAAAATGCCCCATCTCATTAACCAGTCTTAGTTACATAGTTTTTTTTGTATTGCATACTAATCTGAATGGCAGTGCCCTGATTAAGGGGAATAGCATATATTCAGACGGAAGTGTAATAGTCAAAAGAATAAATGAAGAATTTGTTAGTTTTTCTGGCTATAAAAGATTTGCTCCGCCAGCACCAGTGGTCAATTCTCCTATCTATTTGTGTCAAAATAGTTCTGCGTCACCTTTAACGGCGACAGCCTTGAGCGGACATACATTGATTTGGTATGGCACAGCTCCAACTGGGGGAACGCCATCTTCTACAGCTCCAACACCTTCAACGAATTCCGTAGGATCGACTACTTATTATGTTAGTCAAACTGATGGGCTTACTGAAAGCCCGAGAGCCTCTATAGTGGTAAATGTAGTTGCTGATACTGGGGGAGCAATTTTGAATTTGAGATGTGATCCATCTCAAATTTTACCAGCAGACAGTGATAGTTCTGTGTTTTTTGATTGGTCTAATGATCCCTTGAATCCTATTAATGATTATACTTATACTTATACTATTCAAGGAGGGGCTCCTGTTTCGGGAACAAGGGTACCCTCTAATCTTCAAGTTTTTGGACTGCTACCAGGGCAAACCGTAACCATGACTTTGTCTCATACCAGATATCCTTGTGTGTCTCCCCAAACGATTAGTTGTAGTGTGCCATGTGGTACAGCAATCGTAAATCCCGATTTCCCAATGATACCTCCAATTTGTACAGGGTCTCCAGCTCCAATTTTGCAGCCTACCTCACCTAACGGAATTTCAGGAACTTGGTCGCCAGGAGTTGTAAGCAATGTAGCTAGTGGTAGTTATGTGTTTAGTCCAGATCCTGTTTTGTTTCCCTGTGCTACAACACAAACCTTGGATGTAACGGTATTGCCTTTGGCTTCTCCTGTTTTTAGTGGGATTCCATCAACTGTTTGTCAGGGAGCTACAGACGCAATATTGCCAACAAGTTCAAATAACGCACTGCCTATTACAGGGACGTGGACACCTTCGGTGGTGGATACCTCGGTTTTAGGGTCTTCAAATTATACATTTAATCCTGACCCAGGTCAATGTACTCCTATGACGCCTACAACCGTTACCATAACGGTAATACCAAACGATGTTACCCCAACATTTGCACAAGTGGGTCCAATATGTTCAGGGGATAGTTTGACAGCTCTACCAACCACTTCCAATGAAGGTATTACAGGTGTATGGTCGCCAGCTTTGAATAATACAGCAACAACAACATATACTTTCACGCCCAATCCAAATCAGTGTGCTTTAAGTGAGACTATGACTATAACGGTAAACCCTAAAGAAAATCCAACATTTACAGCTGTAGGACCTATTTGCTCGGGTGATCCTTTGGCTCCATTGCCAACAACGTCCGATAATGGTTATTCCGGTAGTTGGTCTCCTGCCATCGATAATACCCAAACAACAACATATACTTTTACGCCTAATACAGGGCAATGTGCTAATATGGTAAGTTTAACCATAGTAGTTGATCCTGTAATAGAACCTGTATTTGATGGTATACCTTCTATTATTTGTGAAAATTCCGGAAATTTTATTTTGCCAACGACCTCCGATAATTTACCTGTAATTACAGGTACTTGGAGTCCTTCTTTTGTGGATACAAGCATTTTGGGAACAGTTAATTATGTGTTTACACCTGATGTAGGTCAATGTGCCAGTGTGACAACAATGGATATAACGGTAAAGCCATCAAATAATTTAATTGACTTTCAATGGACCGTAACCGAAGCGTTTTCGGAAAACCAAGTAGTTACGATAAGTGCAACTCAGCCAGGAGATTATTTATATCAATTAGACTCTGGATCTTTTCAAATAAGTCCTATTTTCGAAAATGTATCATATGGAGAGCATACCGTCACAGTGAGAGATCCAGATGGTTGTAGTTCTCCAATAACTAAAGGGGGTGTTTATGTGGTTGACTATCCTAAGTTTTTCACACCTAATGGAGATGGTCAAAATGATACTTGGAATATAATTCCTTTAATGAATGATGTTAATGCTAAAGTTTTAGTATTTAACCGATACGGTAAACTTTTGAAAGAAATTAGGCCTAATAGTGCCGGTTGGAATGGTAGCTTTAATGGAAAACCAATGCCAGCAGATGATTATTGGTTTGTGATTTATTATGAAGAAGGTAATGTAGCTAAAAATTTTCGATCTCATTTTTCTCTAAAAAGATAAGAAGCAATAATAACAACTTAAGAGTAGGTGTTTATATGTTTGCTTTTGTAGGAATTATAATTTTATAGACAAGTGCTTAAGACCGCATTTTAAAAGTTTCCAGAACGATAGCCGATTTAGAGAGCATTGAAGATATTAATGGGTCGCATATTAGCGAAGCCATTCAATCCCGTAGTTTGGATTAAGAAGGATGGTTGGGGTAAATCATCATTCCAGTTAACGCGCTTGAAAGCTGACAGAGGTTAGAATCCATTTTTGTTGAAATAGATATGCTAAATTGGTTTAAAAACATAGGTCCGGGTCCGTTAATAGCCGCAGCCTTTATTGGTCCTGGTACAGTTACAGTTTGTACGCTCGCTGGGGTTGCGTTTGGGTTTTTACTTTTGTGGGCTATGGTTTTGTCGGTTATAGCAACCATTGTTTTACAGGAAATGTCGGCAAGGCTGGGCATTATTACCCAAAGAGGTTTGGCCGAAATCATTCGGGAAAACATTAAAAACCCATTAGCTAAGTTTTTGGTTATTGCTTTGATGCTTTCCGCTATTGTTGTTGGCAACGCCTCCTACGAAGCAGGAAATATAACTGGTGGGGTTTTAGGTTTAGAAACCATAGTTGGTAATCCAAATATTAAATTGGGACAAGTTTCCATAAATGTTCTGAGCATCATTGTTGGTGGTGCTGCCTTTATGATGCTATATTTAGGAAATTACAAAACTTTGGAAAGGGTACTCATCGGTTTGGTAACATTGATGAGTTTGGCGTTTTTTATCACCGCTGTAATCACCAAGCCAAACATTATAGAAATTCTAAAAGGTGCTTTTGTTCCAAAATTCCCAAGGGAAAGTTTGCTTACCGTCATTGCGCTTATCGGCACCACGGTGGTGCCCTATAATTTGTTTTTACACGCCTCGTTGGTTAAGGAAAAATGGAAAACAAAATCCGATTTAAAATACGCTAGAAAAGATACTCTTGTAGCCATAATATTAGGTGGTTTGGTGTCTATGTGTATTATTGTTTCGGCGGCTTCCATTCAAGAGGGTAACATTAAAAGTGCTACCGATTTGGCTAAAGGGCTGCAGCCGTTATTTGGCGATTTTGCCAAATATTTTTTAGCCATTGGCTTATTCGGAGCGGGCATTACAAGTGCCATTACGGCACCTTTGGCAGCAGCTTTTGTTGCTTGTGGTTGTTTGGGTTGGTCGGCTAACATGAAAACCAAAAAGTTTAGGGCGGTTTGGTTATTTGTTTTGGTTTTGGGCATTGTGTTTTCGTCGCTGGGTATCAAACCCATTGATATCATCAAGTTTGCGCAAGTGGCCAATGGCATTTTGTTGCCGATTATTGCTGGAGTTTTAATTTGGATTGTCAACAAAGAATCTATTTTAGGGACACATAGAAACACAACAAGACATAATATTTTTGGGCTTTTAATCCTTTTAATTAGTATCTTACTGTCTCTGGCAACACTTAATAAAGTGTTTGGCTTAAATCTAGTTTAGTGGAACACCAAATCATTGATATTAATGTAGATATGGGTGAAGGACTTGGAAATGAAGCCCAATTGATGCCCTATATTTCTTCATGTAATATTGCCTGTGGCGGCCATGCTGGAGATTACGACACGATGAAAGCCGTAGTGAAACTGGCTAAACAGAATCAAGTAAAAATTGGGGCACACCCGTCGTTTCCCGATAGGGAAAATTTTGGAAGAAAAATCATGGACATGCCCTGCGTGGAATTGTTTACGTCCATTAAAAACCAAATTAAAAATTTAATTGTTGTGCTTGATGAAGAACATCTACAACTTCACCATGTTAAGCCTCACGGGGCTTTATACAACCTTGTATCGGTTGATGAACGAACAGCAAAAGTGATTGTAGAGGTGATGAAAGCTTTGATGCTTCCTGCCGAACTTTACGTGCCCTATAACTCGGTAATGGCGCGTTTGGCTATTGAGCATAACATTCCCGTTTTTTATGAAGCCTTTGCCGATAGGAACTATAACGATAACCTTACCTTGGTTGCGCGAACAGAGAAAAATGCCCTCATTGAGGATGAAGATGCCATGTTCGAACATGTTTATAATGCGGTGGTCACTCAAAAAATCAAAACCGTTTCTGGGGAGTTGGTATCTTTAAGGGCCAATACGTTTTGTATTCACGGGGATAATCCAAACGCCGTTCAATTGGTTAGGAGTTTAGTCGATAAATTACAAGCCAAAGGCATTAAAATTAGATAGATTGCATGGCGTATCAACTCTCTTTTAAATCTTATGGCGAGCATGCTATTTTAATTGAATGGCCCAAGTTGATTTCAGAGGATATTTTAAAGGATGTGCTGCGTTTTAAATCTAGTATTGAGTATTCTGATGTGACCAATATAGAAGAAGTTAGGTCGGCATACAATTCACTACTACTTGTCTATAGCCATTTGGAAAAGGATGTTCAAGATGAGGTTGACTTGCTGATAAAAATCTATAACTCTGATACTATTTCCTCAACATCCAAGGCAAAATTATGGAAAATCCCTGTTTGCTATGACGCCCATTTCGGTATTGATTTGGAAGCTATTTCAGAAACAAAAAAAATGACAATAGGTGATATTGTTAAATTTCATTCCGAGGCCGTTTACACAGTTTATTTTATCGGCTTTTTACCCGGATTTTTATATTTAGGTGGTCTGGATGAACACATAATGATGCCCAGAAAATCAACGCCGCGCTTAAAAATAGAACAAGGTTCTGTGGCCATTGGTGGCGATCAGACAGGAGTCTATCCAAGTGCCAGCCCAGGGGGTTGGAACATCATTGGGAATTCGCCCTTAAACTTTTTCAATATAAAAAAAGAAGAACCTTGTTTTGCAAAAGCAGGCGACCAAATAAAGTTTTGCCCCATTACTTTAAAGGAACATGCGGACATTAAAACCTTGGTTGATGCTCAGGTTTACCAATTGGAAAGCGAGGTGATTGATGGTTAAGGTGTTAAATCCAGGCTTGTATTCTACCGTTCAGGATATGGGGCGTTTTGGCTATCAAGAATATGGGGTGCCGTATTCGGGGGTTATGGATCGCTATGCGGCGGGAACGGTGAATGCTTTGTTGGGCAATGATGAACATGCCGCAGTTATTGAAATGACCATGACTGGAGCCACTTTGCAATTTGAATACGATACTTTTATCTGTATATCAGGAGCTTCGATGCACCCAAAGTTGAATGACTTACCCATTGAGAATAATAAAATCTTGACGGTAAGAAGCGGTGATATTTTATCTTTTGGGAAATTGGAACTTGGCTTTCGTTGTTATTTGGGTGTTTCTGGAGGATTTAATACTGAAACAGTAATGCAGAGTAAAAGTATGTTTGCGCATATTACGGCTTCACATATTCTAAAAAAAGGGGATGTGTTGCCCATAGAACAAGTTGCAATAAAGAACAGTGCAAAGCACGCTAGCCTTAGAATAAATAAATCCTATTTAGCTACAGAAATTATGGAGGTGTTTAAAGGGCCTGAGTTCGATTTGCTTTCGGAAGAACAACAAAACCAACTACTGACCTCCCAGTTCACCATTTCAAAAGAAAATAATAGGATGGCCTATCAATTGGAGGAAATCATTAGAAACAAAATTGAGCCAATCATTACTTCACCCGTTATTCCAGGAACGGTACAATTAACACCATCAGGAAAATTGATTGCTTTAATGCGCGACTGCCAAACTACGGGTGGATATCCTCGCGTTCTTCAATTAAAGGAATCTGCCATAGATGTTCTGGCACAGAAATTTAGCGGTCAAACGATTGAATTTAAAATAATCTAATTAGTCCCAGCTTTTGTAGTTAAATTTTTCTTTTTAGAAGTAACGTTGAAATTCTCAACGTACTGATTATATATTCTGGTGTTTCTAATGTTGAGACTGTCTTCTGGTGATTTTATAGGCGCTGAGGTTCCAATTCTATCTGCACCGGCGTCGATGTATTTTATGGCTGTATCAAAATCACGAATACCACCGGAAGCTTTAATTTTAGCCCTGTTTTTTAGGGTTTTTTTCATGATTTTAACCGCTGTTAGCGTGGCACCACTTTTAGAGAACCCAGTTGAGGTTTTTACAAAATCGGCTTTGGCATCCAAACAGATTTCGCAGGCTTTGATGATTTCATTTTTATTCAATTCCGATACCTCAAGAATCACTTTTAAAGGTGTTTTTCCAATGGCCAATTTTACGTCGCTGATGTCCTTTAAGACGGCCACGTAGTTTTTGCTCTTCAAAAAACTGAGGTTGATTACCATGTCTATTTCATCGGCACCATCTTCAATGGCTTTTTCAGCTTCATAAACTTTTGACGCCGTTGCCATATTGCCCAATGGAAAACCAACTACGGAACACACCTTTACTTTGCTGTCTTCCAATAATTGATTGGCCAATGCCACATAACATCCGTTTACGCATACGCTGTAAAATTTATTTTCTTTGGCGGTATGGCATAATTCGATGATGTCCCGGCTGGTTGCCGTGGGTTTTAATAAAGTGTAGTCAATGTAATTAGATACAGTCATTGTTTTAAGTAGGTTTTAATGTTTTTTGTTAAAAAGAATAACAAAAAATGTTTGGTTTTGGTTGGTTTTATAGCAGGTTTTGGGGGTAACCTAACTACTAATTTATATAATTTAAACTATAGTTTTCTGTAACTTTTTGGTTTTTAGACCAACGGTAAATCAACTACGTATTTAACAGATTTTTTCTGTAAATATTTTACGATTTAAAAATCTTTTTATAAAGGTACGAATAAAAAGGAAAAGCAACACGCATCCAAAAGAACGGATTTGTGTTGCTTTTCAACTAACCAACCAAACTAATAGACTGTTTTGCAACCTAATTTGTTACAAAAAACAGCTATTATATTTTAAATTTCTTCTTTTACTAATTCACCTTGGTTTCTAAACACAAGTTTGTCATCAAAGGCATCTAGTAAAATGATGCTATCCGTAGTCACTTTTCCTGCTAAAATCTCCTTACTTAACGCATTTAAGACTTCTTTTTGGATGACACGTTTTACAGGTCTTGCGCCGTATTCTGGATTATAACCTTTTTCAGCCAAATAACCAATGGCTTCGGGTGTCGCATCAAAGGTAATGCCTTGTTTGGCAATCATCTTAGTTACATGTTTAAGCTGTAAGCCTACAATATCGATGATGTTTTCCTTGCTTAATGGTGTAAACATGATGGTATCGTCAATACGGTTTAAAAACTCAGGTCGTACAGACTTTTTGAGTAATCCTAAAACATCAACTTTGGCCGCTTCAATGGCAGAATCGATGTCCTTGGTATTATCGAAATGCTGTTGTATCAATTCGCTTCCCATGTTGGACGTCATGATAATGATGGTGTTTTTAAAATCTGCCACACGACCTTTGTTGTCTGTTAAATGTCCTTCATCCAATACTTGCAACAAAATGTTGAAGGTATCGGGGTGTGCTTTTTCAATTTCATCCAAAAGCACCACAGAATAAGGTTTTCTTCGCACGGCTTCAGTTAATTGTCCACCTTCATCATAGCCAATATATCCTGGAGGTGCACCAACCAATCGGCTCACCGCATGGCGTTCCTGGTATTCGCTCATGTCTATTCTGGTCATGGCGTTTTCGTCATCAAATAAATATTCGGCCAAGGCCTTTGCCAACTCCGTTTTACCGACGCCCGTTGTACCAAGGAATAAGAAGGTTCCAATAGGTTTTTTAGGGTTTTGTAAACCAGCGCGACTTCTTCTTACGGCGTCACTAACGGCCTCAATGGCTTCTTCTTGACCAACCACACGTTTGTGCAATTCATCTTCCAATTTAAGCAGTTTTTCGCGCTCACTTTGAAGCATTTTGGTAACAGGAATACCCGTCCATTTGGCAACCACCTCGGCAATATCGTCATAGGTTACTTCCTCTTTGATTAAGGATGACTCACCTTGTTCCTGCAATTGCTTTTGATATATCTCCAGTTGCTCTTGGGCTTCTTTTATTTTGCCATAGCGCAATTCGGCCACTTTACCGTAATCGCCTTCGCGCTCAGCTTTTTCGGCTTCCAATTTATAGTTTTCAATATCCTGTTTCGCGTTTTGGATATTGTCCACAACCTCTTTTTCACTTTTCCATTTGGCATTAATTTCGTTACGTTGTTCCTTGAGATTTGCCAATTCAGAACTCAAGCTCTTCAATTTAGCCTCATCTTTTTCACGCTTAATGGCCTCAATTTCAATTTCTAGCTGCATAATTTTTCTATCCAAAACATCGAGTTCCTCTGGTTTGGAATTGATTTCCATACGCATTTTTGATGCCGCTTCGTCCATCAAGTCAATAGCTTTATCGGGCAAAAACCTATTGGTAATGTAGCGTTGCGATAATTCCACAGCACCAATAATGGCATCATCTTTTATACGCACTTTATGGTGTGTTTCGTATTTTTCCTTGATACCGCGCAATATTGAAATAGCGCTTTCAGTATCGGGTTCGTTTACAGTTACCTTTTGAAAACGACGTTCTAAAGCTTTGTCCTTTTCAAAATACTTTTGGTACTCATCCAAAGTGGTGGCGCCGATTGCACGGAGTTCTCCGCGGGCTAGGGCAGGCTTTAAAATATTGGCTGCGTCCATAGCGCCTTGTCCGCCTCCAGCACCCACAAGGGTGTGAATTTCGTCAATGAACAGAACGATATCTCCATCGCTACTGGTTACCTCTTTAATAACGGCTTTTAGGCGTTCCTCAAATTCACCTTTATATTTGGCACCGGCTATTAAAGCCCCCATATCTAAAGCAAAAATTTGTTTGTCCTTTAGGTTTTCAGGAATATCGCCATCAATAATTCGGTGCGCTAAACCTTCGGCAATAGCAGTTTTACCTGTACCGGGTTCACCCACCAAAATTGGGTTGTTTTTAGTTCTTCGCGAAAGGATTTGAAGAATACGTCTAATTTCTTCATCACGACCAATAACAGGATCTAACTTGCCATCCTTGGCTAACTGGTTTAGGTTTTTGGCATATTTATTTAATGAGTTATAGGTGTCCTCCTGACTTTGCGACGTTACACGGTCACCTTGTCTAAGCTCAACAATGGCAGCGGATAAGGTTTTTTCGGTAACGCCTTGGTCTTTCAGCATTTGGGCAATTTTGCTGTTAGATTTAAAAACAGCCAAAATTAAATGCTCGATAGACACATAATCATCTTTCATTTTTTTTGCAATGATAGCAGCCTCATTGAGCGTTTTTCCGGCTTCGCGGGATAGCATGAGTTCGCCGCCCGAAACTTTAGAAAAACTTTCAAGCTGTTTATCCAATGCTTGTTGCAGTATAGAAACGTTTACATTCAGCTTTTTCAAAAGGAATGGTAGCACGTTTTCATCAACCTCAAAAATGCCCTTAAAAATATGTTCATTTTCAATTTGTTGATGACCAAAGCCCTGAGCAATTTGTTGCGCTTGCTGTATAGCTTCCTGCGATTTAATGGTATAATTGTTCAAGTTCATGTTATATTATTTTTTCAATTCTTTTTACAAGAAAGGGTGTTGTTTTTTTATTTTTACACCTTGTATAGGTCAATTATCTTACCAAGGTAGTTTACGAGACAAAATGTCCGCTGAAGTTTGATTTTTAGTGACTTTTTGTCGGTTTGTAAGCTTTGGGATTTATGTCGACTTAGTAAAAAATTGTGAATGGATTTTGTAGCGGATATGTTGCAAAACCATTAAAAGAGAAAGAAATTTTTATGGGATTATTAAATAGGACCTTCGGAAGTTCAACCGAAACAACTGTAGAAAACCAACAGCCTTGGATAACCTTAACCGAATTACAACAATTAGAAAATATAAAAGCCCAATCGGAAACCAAAACACAGTTCATTTTTAAACATTCTACCCGTTGTGGGATTAGCCGAATGGTGAAAAACCAATTTGAAAAAGACTTTGGCTTTGATGAAAATCAGGCTGATTTGTTCTATCTCGATTTAATTGCTTATCGTGATATTTCAAACGCCATTGCCGAAACCTTTCAGGTAGTGCACGAATCGCCACAGCTTTTGGTGGTTAAAAACGGAACGGTGGTAGCACATGCCAGTCACGGAGGCGTTAATGATTTAGATTTACAGCGATTTGCATAACACCTAAAATGGAACCCGAATATTTATTCGTTTACGGTACACTTTTAAAGGACTCCAACCACGAGATGGCCAAGTTCTTGGAAGCCCATTCCGAATGCGTGGGCAATGGCTATTTTTATGGTAAACTGTATAGGGTATCGTGGTATCCGGGGGCTGTGTTGAGTGACGACCCATCGCAAAAAGTATTCGGTAAAGTATTCAAAATAAAGGATGCCGATTCCGTTTTCAAGGTGTTGGACGACTATGAGGGCGTAGGCGAAAGCCAACCCAAGCCCAATCTTTATAAAAAAGAGTTGGTCACTGCCTTTTTGGAAGAGGGAACGACCATAAAAACATGGGTTTACCTTTATAATTTAAGCAATTCAGGCTTGGTGCAAATTACTTCAGGGAAGTTCTTGGGTTGAGTTAATTCGACAAAATCCCTTAGCATTATTTCTTTCCCTTTGAAACTTTTAAACCACATACTGTTGTGAGGTTAGGAATTTATGGATATCTTCAATCATACTAAATTAACGTTAACGAAACTTAAATAATGGCTAAAAAACTAGTAACATTTGGTGAGGTCATGATGCGCTTGTCACCACCGGGCTATTCAAAATTTTCACAGGCCACATCTTTCGACCTTGTTTATGGCGGTGGGGAGGCCAATGTAGCGATTTCATGTGGCTATCTGGGTATGAAGGCGTCCCACGTCACCCGTTTTCCGGATAACGCCCTCGGAAAAGCCGCCACCCAATTTTTGCGAATGCATTGGTTGAGTACCGACCACGTGGTATATGGCGATAACATGATGGGGAAATATTTTCTGGAAAAAGGCGCGGTGCATCGCTCCAGTGAAGTTATTTACGAACGAGAAGGGTCTGCTTTTTCCTTAATACAGCCCGATATGGTTGACTGGGAAGAAGTGCTTAAAGGAGCAGATTGGTTTCATTTTACAGGAATTACGCCAGCCATCTCAGAAGGAGCTGCCATGTGTTGTTTGGAAGCGGTTAAAACCGCCAACAAAATTGGCATAACGGTTTCGGGTGATATTAATTCACGCAAAAACATGTGGAAGTATGGCAAAACCATGCAAGAGGTTATGACAGAATTAACACAGCATTGCGATATTGTGTTTTCAAGTAATCGGGGCATTTATGAAATGTTTGGACTTGGAGAACTGGGTGGCGGATTTCAAACATCAGCGCAAGAACTTATGGATGCTTTTCCAAGGATTGCGAAAGTTGTTGGAAAAACAAGAACATCCATTAGTGCGTCGCATCAGCAAATTACCGGTAAAATGTGGAACGGATCGGAATACATCAAAACCGAAACGTTAGACATTAGCCATGTTATAGACCGTGTTGGCACGGGAGATGCCTTTGCTTCTGGCCTCATATATGGCTTATTGCATTATGAGGATGATTTACATGCCCTAAATTTTGCAACGGCGGCCTGTGCACTTAAGCACACGGTCCCTGGGGATGTCAATATGGTTTCGCTGGAGAATGTGATTAGTTTGATGGAAGGCGACACTTCCGGGAAAATAAAGCGTTAGGTTTTAGGTTAGAAATATTTCTTTTTCCAACACGAAAGGTTAACTTCGTTGCTGCCGTAACAAAAGCAACAGCGTGTTAACACCCAAAGCAAAACATCATCTTTCTAAAATACTGCCCTTTGGTATCATTTGGTTGGTATTTGCCTTTGTGTTTTTGTTTATCGAGCATGCCGCCGCACCAAACCAAGTGGCCACGGGTGCCATAAAAGTAGATTACAGGGTACTGCTTTTTGCCAGTAGCCTTATTTTTGTACTGGGGTTGGTGGTTGGCTCTATTGAACGCTTTTATTTAAATGCCCTGTTTGCCAAGCGCAGTTTTCTGGAAAAAATACTGGGTAAAACGTTCATCTATGCCTCGTTTTTGGCGCTTATAGTCTTTATAACCTTTCCCATTGCGGCGAGTTTGGAACTAAAAACCTCGGTTTGGGATGAGGCTGTTTGGCAAAAGTTTTTCACTTTTTTAAAGAGCCTTACGTTTTGGAGCACGGCCCTGCAGTTGGCCATTTCGTTGCTGGCCTCGTTGTTTTATGCTGAGATTAGCGATAATATGGGGCATGGCGTGTTGCTTAACTTTTTAACGGGCAAATACCACAAGCCTAAAGAGGAAACCCGCATTTTTATGTTTTTGGATATGAAAGCCTCCACCAGCATGGCCGAGCGTTTGGGGCACATTAAGTATTTTGGGCTGCTTAATGCCTATTACAGGGATTTGTCCGAGCCCATAATTGAGCACTCTGGCGAGATTTACCAATATGTGGGCGATGAAATTGTGGTGTCGTGGCACTTTAAAAAAGGCATAAAAAACAACAATTGCATTAGGTGTTTTGAGGGCATGAAAGCCAGTTTAAAAAAGCTCGAGGCGTGGTACCAAAACAAATTTGGTGAGGTGCCCATTTTTAAGGCGGGGTTTCATATGGGAAAGGTAACCACGGGCGAAATAGGCAGCATTAAAAAAGACATTATTTTTACCGGTGATGTACTGAACACCACTGCCCGTATACAGGCCCTTTGCAATAGCTATGGGGTAGAGGTACTAATTTCTGAACTCTTGGTAAACGCCTTAAACCTAGGTACTGGTTATTCGTTAAAATCTTTAGGAAAACAGGAGCTTCGGGGTAAAACTAAGTCTTTGGTTTTATATACTTTTGGATAAAGCCCTAAATAGGTTTATTTACTAATGAAAATAATTGTAACAGAATTAATTTCTAATCGTTGTCTAACTTTAAGATAAGCCATTATACAAAATGCTATTATGAAAGCAGTAATTTGTCCCAAATATGGACCACCAGAGGTTTTAGTTATTAAGGATATCCCAAAGCCTTCGCCTAAAAAAAATGAGGTTTTAGTAAAGATAGTCGCCTCGTCTCTTAATACAGGGGATGTAAGAATCAGAGGTCTTAGGGTTGAAGGATTTATGAGACTAGTTATGTGAATCTTGTTGGGTTTTACCAAACCACGTCAACCTGTTTTAGGAACCGTTTTTTCGGGCATAGTTGAACAGGTACGTGAAGCCCATAAATATGTTGACACGGGAAGAAAAAAAGGAAATATAATTCTTAAGATAATATCCAGTTAACAAGAACTAAAAAAAACGCCCTATCTAAATTGGGCGTTTTTTTTAATATTGTTCATTCAATGAATACGAATTCATAATGTTTTTAAGCTGGATCTTTAAATTTTCTCCGGAGTCGTATATCATTTGTTCTTCGGTAGGGAAGGGCACGGCACGCTGTTGTAAAAAAGGCAATAACGTCGTTTCCAAAGCACGGCGGTCGCCACGTACATCGGCATAAATATGTTCAAACACAAATTCGCTATTTACCGGAAAGGCATCGGCAAGTTGCTTGGTGTTTAAATTATAGTATTCTACATTTCCGGTAACCTGTACGGCCTTAAATTGGGTAAACTCATAAAACTCGCAACGTACCGTTTTTAGGTTATCTACCTCAATGGCATTGCCAAGGCTGTCCTTAACTTGGTTTCCACGCTCGTCCAACAACAGTTTTTTGCCATCAACAATTTGCTTTTCCTTGATGATTTGACGTTCCTTAACCTGCTCTGGTGAAGTATTGATTTGGCGTAAATTAACGCGCATGTTGTAATTGTAGTTTACATCTTTAACGGGGTTGTTGTGGTACACCGCCCAAAGGTTGTTCAATCCGTAAGTGCTGAAGTTCAATAAATCGTCTTCCAATCGCTGCGGAATTACTTTTTGGGTATCGTTTATCATTTCAACCAATACAAAATCGGTTCCCTTTTGGTGGGCCTCTTCCATAAGGTTGCGCACATCTTTGTAATTGGGGTTAATGTCTTCAATGTCGCGCAATTGATCGTATGCAAAACGGTAATCCAATTTGTTGCTAGTCTTCGATTTTAAAAGTGCAGTGGCATTGCCATATAATACCTCCGAAGCCTTGTCTTTGGCGGCAATCATGGTACTGGTATAATCTTTCATATCCAAACGCACTTCTTGGCCATCAACATACAACGGTAAAAGCGGTTTTACGCGCTCCTGTCTGTTATCCAATGAAACGTATAAATCGTAGATTTTAATAAAGTTTTCTGGATTCTTGTCTTGTTTCAGGTAATTGATATTGTCCAAATCGCGGGCGTTGGCTTTGGTATAAGCCTCTTGTAGCATTAAGATGATATCAGATTTTCCTCTTTTGTCTTTATTGACTCTTAGCTTGCCAATGGCATCATTAATGGCATGGTCGTAATTGCCAATGCTCACGGCTTTTTCCATTTGTCTGCTCGTGCTGCAGGACCATACAATCGCTAGGGCTAACGTAAAAAGTAATAGTTTTTTCATGGGTTAATCGTATAGGTTTATTTGGGGGTCAAACAATTTCGGTGCCAAAGTAACGAAAATATAGATGAAATACTAATAAATCCGTTTAAATGTGATTTAAAAAATTATTTTGTAGGAATTATGGTTTAAAATATCGAATGGCTGAGCGCTTTGAACCTTTGCCAAAGTCATGTAAAAAACGAGTATGTTGTTTTTGTTATTTTTTGCCGTAAACAGGAAGTAGTTTTGTGGAAACTTCACCAAAGCCAATACGCGTACCGTCTTTTTCGCAATAGCCACGCATAATAACGGTGTCCTTGTCGTTGATGAATTTACGTTCACTACCGTCTTTCATTTTAATTGGCTTTTCGCCTTTCCAAGTGAGTTCCAACATAGAGCCGTAGCTATCTTCGGTTGGGCCTGAAATGGTTCCACTCCCCATCATATCACCCGAATTTACTGGGCAACCGTTAATGGTGTGGTGCGCCAACTGCTGTACCATGTTCCAGTACATGTATTTGAAGTTCGATTTGCAGACCACAGTTTCTTTGGCACCGTGGGGCTTGATGGAAACTTCCAAGTTGATGTCGTAACTTTTATTGCCTTTATATTTAAGGTATTCCATTTGAGGTTTGATTGGTTTTGGGCCAGCCACGCGGAATGGCTCCAAAGCATCAAGGGTAACAATCCACGGTGAAATGGACGTTGCAAAATTTTTAGCCAAAAACGGACCTAGCGGCACGTATTCCCATTTTTGGATATCGCGCGCACTCCAATCGTTAAGCAGTACCAAACCGAAAATATACTCCTCCGCTTCATCTATAGGAATGGGTTCTCCCAAATCGTTGGCAGCAGTAGTAATGAAGCCCATTTCCAATTCAAAGTCCACCAATTTGCTTGGCCCGAAAACAGGCTCGTTCGCTCCGATAGGTAAGGTTTGCCCTTGTGGACGATGCACCGGAATACCCGATGGAATAATGGACGAGCTTCTGCCATGGTACCCTACAGGAATGTGCAGCCAATTTGGCAACAAGGCATTTTCTGGATCGCGAAACATGCTGCCTACATTGGTGGCATGCTCTAAACTTGAGTAAAAATCGGTGTAATCGCCAATATGAACCGGCAATTGCATTTCTATTTCGTCCAATCGGAACAACACAATTTCCTTATGGCTTTTGTTATCCTTTAAAATAGGGTTGCTTTTATCAAAAATCTGGGCAATGCGGTTTCGCACGGCACGCCACGTTTTTCTACCGTCCGCAATAAAGTCGTTTAATGAATCTTGCAGAAATATATCATCCGTTAAGGCAATCCCGTTAAAATACCCCAACTGGTGCAATGCGCCCAAATCAATGGCCGTATCGCCAATACGCGTGCCAATGGTAATGATGTCATCGCGGGTTAAAAACACGCCAAAAGGAATGTTTTGGATGGGGAAATCTGAATTTTTATCAACGTGCAACCACGAAGTTCTATCTGGATTGTTAGCGGATAACGGCATAAAATTATGTCTTTTTAAATTGAATCAGTTTTGATGAATTGTTATCAAACCTACATAAAATTTTTATTTTAAATAAAAAAAATGCAAAAAATATGTACAGCTTCCACCCGTTGATAAATTGGTTAAAAACTTCATGCTAAATACATGTTTTTTGACAAGTTTAACTAATCTATTTGTTATTTTTGCCGAATATTTAACTAGAAGAACATTTTATATGCAACGCGACGAACAAATTTTTGAACTTATACAAGCCGAAAAGGAGCGCCAACTACATGGTATTGAACTGATTGCCTCAGAAAATTTTGTAAGCGAACAGGTGATGGAAGCTGCTGGTTCGGTACTTACCAATAAATATGCTGAAGGCTACCCCGGAAAACGTTACTACGGAGGTTGCGAAGTGGTTGATGAAGTGGAGCAAATAGCTATCGATCGTGCCAAGGCTTTGTTTGGAGCAGAGTATGTAAACGTTCAGCCGCACTCTGGAAGTCAGGCCAACACAGCGGTTTACCATGCGTGTTTAACACCGGGTGATAAAATTTTAGGTTTCGACCTATCGCACGGTGGGCATTTAACCCATGGTTCGCCTGTTAACTTTTCAGGTAAACTTTACAATCCGGTGTTTTATGGTGTTGACCAAGAAACAGGGGTTTTAAACTATGATAAAATTCAAGAGATTGCCACTAAGGAGCAACCAAAATTAATTATTGCCGGGGCATCTGCATATTCCCGTGATATCGATTTTAAGCGTTTCAGGGAAATTGCCGATAGCGTTGGTGCTATTTTGTTGGCCGATATTTCACACCCTGCGGGGTTGATTGCAAAAGGTATTTTGAATGACCCCCTTCCACATTGCCATATTGTAACCACAACAACACACAAAACCTTGCGTGGTCCTCGTGGTGGAATGATTATGATGGGACAGGATTTTGATAACCCATTCGGTTTAACATTGAAAAATGGAAGTTTACGTAAAATGTCATCCTTATTGGATTCTGCGGTTTTCCCAGGAAACCAAGGAGGCCCATTAGAGCATATTATTGCCGCTAAAGCCATAGCTTTTGGTGAAGCGTTGACCGATGAATTTTTACATTACCAACTTCAAGTAAAAAAGAATGCCGCAGCGTTGGCAGCAGCTTTAGTTGCTAAAGATTATAACTTGATTTCTGGTGGAACAGACAACCACTGTATGCTGATTGATTTACGAAACAAAAACGTATCAGGTAAAGATGCTGAGCAGGCTCTTGTAAAAGCGGACATTACCGTAAACAAAAATATGGTACCATTTGATGATAAATCGCCGTTTGTAACTTCAGGTATTCGTTTAGGAACGGCAGCCGTTACAACACGTGGACTTAAAGAAGCTGATATGGATGCCATTGTGGAATTGATTGACGAAGTGATTACGAACTTTGAAGATGAAGCTACTTTGGATGCTGTAAAAGAAAAAGTAAATGCCATGATGTCTGGAAGACCTTTGTTTGCATAAACTTTTTGAAAATAATAAGAAACAAAAAATCCTGCCATTGGCAGGATTTTTTGTTTCATAATTTTTGTAAGATCAACTGGGCGTTTAAACCATTACTTACTTTCATAATACTCCTTAAGTACATAAAACGCCTTTTTCTTTTGCCCTTTTTCGGAGATTAAGCCTTTTCGGTTCCAGCCATCTTGTACACCGCGCAGTTGTCTTAAAGGTGACATAAAATCTACCAGTATCCACGGGGTCATGCCAACCAAGCCGTCAATTTTATCAAACATGGCAATGCTTTCTTTATAATGGTATTCTTGAAATTCCTCACTCCACCGTGTTAATTTGTCGGCGTGAAAACCTTGTCGTCCGCCACTTCCAAATTCACTGACAATAATTGGTTTTTCATATCCTGAAGTGAATGATTTTTTTCTAGTCTCGTCCGGTAATCCGCCGTACCATCCCAAATATTCATTTAAACTGATGATGTCCAATTTTTCAATAAGTGGGTCATTGTAGGTGTAAACACTATCTGGATGACCGTCCAATTCTTGGTCTTTTTTAATGGCAGCGGATATTAACCTTGTGTCGTCAATACTTCTAACATAATCGGCTAATTCCGATAAAAAAGCAGTGCGCTCATCATTTGGGGCAGTTTCATTTGCAATGGACCAAATGATGGAACTGGCACGGTTATAATCCCGGTTGATTAATTCTTTGTACTGATGTTTAGCCTTTTCCAATACTTTTGGGTTTCCCCATTGAATGCCCCAATACAACGGCAATTCTTCCCAAAGTAAAATACCTCGTTGGTCTGCAAGACGAACAATATTTTCTTGATGGGGGTAGTGCGCCAACCTGATAAAGTTGCACCCAAGTTCTTGTGCCCAACCCAACACCGTTTTGGCATCTTCAATGGTATTGGCACGGTCTTGTCTAAAAGGATTTTCATCGTGCAAACAAATGCCTTTTAAAAAGATGGGTTTGCCATTTAATAAGATTTGTTTTCCAGCCGTTTCAATCGTTCTAAAACCTATTTGGTCTTCCAACGCGTCATGACCAGCCTCAATAATTACCTGATATAGCTTAGGGTTTTCGGGTGACCACAATTCGACATTTCTTGCTTCAATTGAAAAGTGGGTTGTGCCGCTCGGTTTTATTTTGATGATTTGGTTTACTTTTAATTCCGGGATTTCAATTTTCGCACTTTCGGGAAAATGCTCACCAACGAGCTCAATTTTGCCGTTAATCTTTTTTGTTTTTTTGTTGAGCGTCGATTTATCAAGTGATAGGAAATATTTACCAATCAGGGTTTTAGGTGTCTCGATGAGCTTTACATCACGGATTATACCGCCGTGGTTAAACCAATCCGTAACCTCCGCTGGTATATTATCTGGTCGGCGTGTATTATCAACCCCAATTATTACATAGTTGTTTTCTTCTTTGATTAAATCGGTGATTTCAAAAGTAAATGGGTTGAAGCCACCTTCATGTCTTCCAAGAATTTTACCGTTGAAGGTTACCGTTGTTAAGTAATTGGCCGCTCCAATGTTAATAAAATAGCGCTTGTTGGCATCGATATCGTTTTCGTTGAATGTGCGTCTATACCAAACATTGCCTTCAAAATATTTTAATTCTGGCTTTTGCGAATTCCAGTTGCCGGGAACCCAAAGGGTTTCTGATGCATCAAAACTATACTCCACACGGGCGGTCTTGTCTTTGGGTTCAGCATTTTTGTAGATGGCCATGCCGCCCATTCCTCCAGTTTTATAGGGGTCTATGATGTACTCCCATTTACCATTTAAACTTGCGTAGTTCCGATTTTGCGTATTGGAAATAAAAATATCCTGACCATATGAAAAACCAGCAAAAAATGCGATAAGAATTAAACTGAAAGTGATTTTATGAGAAACTTTCTTCAGGTTTTTCATGGGTATTTGGTTTTTGTATTTAGTTTGTTCATGTTTTTTCTACCTGTGAATTAACACAGAACAAATAAACTTAAAAGTTTACTGTTCTTCCTCTGCGGGAAAGGTAATGTGCTGATAGGCTCCCAAGTCTGGCGATGTGGTTCTATCCACGTTCAAAATATCAAAAGGGATTTGAGCCGCAAAAGTTGGATTACCGAGGTTAATGGCTGCCGATTCTTCACCAATAACCAACATATTTTTATCTACTTTGAAAAAGTTGGGGTCTTGGTTAAAAATGTTGCCTTCGTAATGATTGGTATCGTCCAAATCATAATTAGGACCTGTTAAATTGGTATTTCTGCTATCAAATCTTATTAAGCAATTGGTGAATTTAAAGTTGAATACCACGTTTTCGTCTTCCAATTCATCCAAAAGAATTTCAGGATTATCATTGCCATAAATAATGCAGTTGTTGAAGTTGGCTTCGGTTAAATCTGCAAGAGCAGCATTGTTTTCTTCATCCAAAACAAAATTGTTTAGCAAAAGTGCAGGGAATTGTCTGGAACTGGTATTCCAATAATTGGCAATGGTGCTGTGTGTAAAGTTATATTTTCCTCCCAAAGTACCGGCAAAAGAGGATAAACCAGCATTGTTCATCACTACATTTTCGCCCATAATGGAGGTGTTTCTACCCAAAACACCAAAACTGCTGGAATTGTAAACTTGCGAATTAGTTATGGTGAGTTTGTTATTTGTTTCATTTGGATTGCCATCACATAAAATACCAATAGTGGCGTTTTTTATGGTAGTGTAATTGATGGTGTTGTTCAAGCTTCCATCCAATAACCAGATGGCTCCCCATTGGCCCGGAATGTCCTCGTATAAAGGTTCCAACCGGTCGCCTTCTAAAATAACTTCATTTTCCAATAATTCTTGGTCGCTGCTGTATGCTCCGTTGATATTAATTGAAGCGCCGTTGGAAACAATAATGCCCGAATTATCATGAAAATGCAATCGTGCACCGGGTTCAATGGTTAGCGTTTCACCATTGGGTACAGTTGCAAAACCATAAATTACATAGGGTTTTTCGTCTGATAGTGTCAGCTCTTCAGGGAGCAATTCGCGCCCTTGTAAATCGGTTTCCACTAATTCGCCACCCAAATCTAGGGTTAGGGTTTCAATGACTTTTGTTGTGCCATCACGCCCTGGATAAATAAAAACGGCATCCTTGACCAAAGTGACCAGTTCTACTTTTTGAAGGTTGCTCCCTGAATCAAATTCTATCTGGTCGGTATAGAGATATTCACCATTGGTGTTTGGGAAATTATTGATATCGATGGTGGACTCTACGAAAATGTAGAGGCTGTCTTTTGATAGGATTTCAACATTTTCAAAAGTTTTTCCGGCTATGCCATCAACACTCAATCTATAATTAGATGATTCACCCAATGCCAACCTTACTGAAGGAATTGAAATATCGCTGTCGCTTCTATTATGGACGGTTAAATTATAGGTGCTTGAACCGATGTTCGTGAAAACGGTATCTAAGTAAACGGTATCTTTTGAAAACTCAAGGCTTCCTGTACTGGGTGAGAACTCAAAATCCTTTCGGCATGAGCTCCAAAGCAATAAAAATCCTAAGGTAAGAGCAAAATATAAGTAACGTTTCATTAAAAACATCGGTTTAGGTGGCTAAAAATATAACTTTTGAAGCTAGGATTTAGTATGTAAACCTTCAAAAATTCAAAAAAATAGGGAATTGCAATAAATTTAAAATTATAAACATTTCTTTTGGTTGGGTATGGAGTTAATTTTATATTTGCAAACCGAAAATGGAAATCGTTTTCCTTAAGGTTTAGGTCGCGTAGCTCAGTTGGATAGAGCATCTGCCTTCTAAGCAGACGGTCACAGGTTCGAATCCTGTCGCGATCACAAAAGAAGCCTGACACGAAGTGTTGGCTTTTTTTTTGTTTTAACAATTTTGAAATGTAAATGACGCTTAAATCATTATCTGATTAGAAGGGCTCAGATTCTTTTCGAAAAAAGTAAAATAAAAAGATCCAATTATTGTGCTGACAAAATAAAGGACTACAATTTGTCCACCCCATGAAATGTAATTATTTAGTCCAAACCAATCTCCCATACAAATAATGAGGGTCAATCCCAATACGCCTCTCATTACCTCAATAATAACTGCATATTTCTTTCTATCCATTAAGGTCGTATAACCATAGATACCAACAAAGATTATAATACCATAAAGCAGTAGATTATCAAACCCAAGAATTCCATAATTATAAAACATGAAGAACGTTAAAAACAGGGTTGCAGTTAGTTGATATACTGACCAAATTTTTAAGCCTCTGCTACAGTTAGTTGTATATTTTTTAAAATTTTTTACATCATTGATTTTATTAATCGGATATTTTTCAATGACATCTGTTGGTCTCCATCCGGTAGGCATAAACCATATTCGCAATTTGTCCCATGCATTTTCTGTGTGCCATGCGTCTTGGATTAAACACCAAATATGCTGAAAATTGATTAAAAATGGATTCCAGGTATGAGCGGGTTTTAGTATCCCGTACACCGCAGGAACATCATCCAATTCCTCTTGAAACGTACCAAAAAGACGATCCCAAACGCAAAAAATAGCCCCGAGATTTTTATCTATATATTCCTCGTTTATTGCATGATGTACGCGATGCTGTGAAGGTGTTACAATTATATATTCTAAGATTCCAAGCTTTCCAATGTGCTTTGTATGATACCAGAATTGTGCGAATACATGTATTGGGAACAAAGCCGAAATTACTTCATGCGGAACACCAAAAATTGCTGCAGGGACTAACAGCAGTGGAAAGAAGGCTATTATATTTGAAACCGGTCGTCTTATGGCACAGGCTAAATTAAATTCTTCACTACTATGATGAATCACATGTTGATTCCATAAAACATTTATGCGGTGGTTTAATAGATGGTATAAATAACTTGCAAAGTCGAGAGCGACAAATGCCACACCGTAAAGAATAAAACTGGACGGGATTTCGAATAAAGCAAAATTTTCTAACAAATACGGATAGGAAATTATAATAATTAAAAGACCCATGGATTCTTTTACAATATGGGTCAATCCCGAACTGATACTCGAAACAGTATCCATAGTTGAGTGCACTTGCTTTTTAACAATATGGCTATATCCTATTTCGAAAAGCACCAACACAATAAAAAAAGGGATGGCAAACAAAAAAGGGGTGATAAAAGATTCCATATCAACAAGAGTATAAGTTAAAATCTACTTATATTAGAAAAATGTTTATTCATGTAAAGATAGCAAATCGTATTTTCTATAGGAAATTTTGATTCAATGGAAACAGTATCATTAATTTATTCTTAACCACCTTCTCTTAATAAAATTCTAAGGTCTCTCCATCCTTAGGAATCCATATTTTCTCATTAACACCTGAATTTATGAGTTGTTCCTTTAATTCACTTCTAGTGAGGGGACAATGATTTAAGGCTTCCATGTGATTACAGATGACTTTTTCAGGGGACATTTTTACAAATTGTACTATTTCGTCCAATTGCATTAATATGTGCTTGCCAAGATCTAATCTTGCCATACCACTTGCAACAACTGTAATATCTGGTCGGAAAGATTTCATGGCTTTTCTTACATCCTCGGTCAGTACGGTGTCTCCACTTATGTAAATACTTGGTTCATTTTCAAATTTTATAAAATATCCTAAGCCGTTAGCCATGAATGCGGTTATCCAACCTCTTCCATGCAAAGCAGGAATTGTTGATATTTCCATTTTGCCTTCAGGCAATTTAAAAGTTTTCCAAAATCCCAAGCATTTTAGTACGTTAATTCCTTTGTTCTCTAAATGTTTTTTGTCTGTTATATGGCATATGACCGGAATACCTGTATTTCTCAAAAATTGTATTCCATCCTTATCTAAATGATCCAAATGTCCCTTTCTGCAATGGGTAATCAAACAATGTGTAATTCCCTTTAAGGCTTGTTTGATATTATCAGGTAAATCTACTGTCGGATTTCGTTTTGCTTTATATCGAAAGAATGTAAATGTAGGAATGCTTCCTTTTTTGCCAAGCATTGGATCAATAAGTAATTTAAATTCCTTTGTTTCTATAATGAAGGTAGCATTCCTTATATGATGAATAATCATTTTATATTCTCGGGATTTTAAGGTTGTAACTTATCCAAGTAGTTCTTCAAATAGAAAGGAACCACTTCGTTCAAGTTCTAAATAGATTCAATGATTTTTATTTCATAAATATAATGATTTGTGACAATAGTAGCTATAAAACTCTTATCATCAATTAGATTTCGGGCATACCATTTTTTAAGTTCATGGTCATTACCGTTGGTAGAAAGAGAAATGTACCTATCTCCGGTGAAATCTGAAACATCTATGTTTTCTAAGGGAGTTGAAATTCCGATACCTACTGCCTTAAGCAATGCTTCTTTTCTGGTCCATAGCTGATAGAATAATTTGTGTTTTTCATTGTCCATGGCATTATCAAGTAACATGATTTCATTTTCCGAAAAAAACCTATGAGCAATATCTATTGGATCAATTTTATTATTTACCTCTTCTATATCAATACCGATCAGGTATTTATCAGTTATCCCTATGATTGCCCTGTTTCCTGAATGAGATAAATTAAAACCAAGCTGATTTGAATCGGGAAATTTGAGCTCAGGTTTTCCATTATTACCATAGTTAAATTGAATCATTTCAGGATAAATATCAAGATATTGACCCAAAATTAAGCGTAATGCTCCCCTTACTTTTATGAACTTGATTCGGTCCTTATCAAAGTGAAATAGACGAGCTCGGATAAGTTCATCATCTGAAAGAAGATTCAATAGCTTAATATAATCTAGATCATTAAGATTCAATAGGTGAACGCAGACTACATTGTCCTTACCGTTTGAGTTTAAGTAATCCAAACCGTTGATAGACCAATTTCTGAGTGATTTAGAAAATTGCATGATTAAATTCCTCGTTTCTTGAGTCGCATTCGTATTCCGTTCTTTGGACGAAGGTTTAGCAACTGTTCTAATTCAATTTTTTGTCCGGGTAAACATTCCATTTTCCATCTTTGAGCAATCGACGCGAGAACAAAAACACCTTCAAGCATGGCATAGTGCTGCCCAATACAGGAGCGCGGCCCCACACTGAATGGAAAATATTCATACTTTGAATTGCTTTTTTCGATCCGATCGGCTAAGGATGTTGGGTCAAATTTTTCAGGATTGCGGTGAAACCTGGAATCATGATGAATCAGGTAAGGACTCACTAATACAATGGTTCTCTTGGGAATGATATAATCTCCAATTTTAAATTCATTTATCGATTCACGGGCAATAATGTAGATTGGAGGATAAATTCTTAATGATTCTTCAAACACCATTTTAGTATACTTCAAATCTGAATAATCCTCTAAAGTCGGATATCTACCATCCAAAATACGATCTAATTCTCCAACTAATTTATTATAAATATCAGGATGTTGAGATAACAGATACCATGTCCAGGTTATAGCTAAGGAGGTCGTGTCAAAAGCTGTTAGCAGCAATGTGAGTGCTTCATCACGTATTTGCCGATCATTTAATCTTGAACTACTATCATCTTCAAGTTGAGCTTTTAACAGCAACGAAAGCAAATCACCATTATCAAGCATATTGCATTTGCGATCTTCAATAATTTTGTAAATAGTCTCATCAAGTCTCTCCCTTGCTTTATAGAATTTTTTGGTACTGGGAAAAGGTAATTTAAGCAAATATTCGGAAAAGGGCATTGTAATACGACCAAACAAACCCATTATATCCTCCAATGCATCATTTATTTCAGGTGCATCCTTTTCAATATCGACATTGAACATGGTTTTCCCTGCAATTCCTGTACTCATCCTTATCATTTCCGGAAGAATGTTAATTTCCTGTCCATCTCTCCAGCTATTCATAATTCGTTCTGAATATTCGACCATTGCAGGAACATACAATTCCATCATTCGCATATGAAATGCGGGTTGAATAATTCTTGATTGTTTCTTGTGAAACAGGCCTTCACTACTCAATAATCCCTCCCCAAGTAATTCTTTGGCCATTTCAAGAGGCCTTCCTTTAACGAAATTTGAATGTCGCGACGTGAGAATCTCCTTTATGGGATCCGGGTGATTAAGTAAAACAACACGAAGTGGCCCCATACGAAAATGTACGATGTCGCCATATTCGTTGGCTATATTTCTAAGGAACTGAAGACTATCTTTCCTGAAACCAAAAACATTCCCGAATGGAACCTTAGATTTAGGTCCTGGAGGTAATTTCGATGATTTAGCTGATTTCATTAAAGTTCAGTAATTAGAAATGATAGATTGCACATCCAACCTGGATTCCAGAACCAACAGTAATAATTAGTCCTAGATCGCCATCCTTAGTATTAACTTCCTTTAACGCAAACGGAATCGTTGACGTAAACAGATCCACACCTTCTGCGATATCGAACATCTTCTCTCTTGGAACATTAAGTTTAGTTCTTAGCCTCTCAATAAATTTTGAACAGAATTGCGGAGGGATAATGATGTCGAATTCATCAATAACTAACCCTGATTTGGCTAGCAGTTTGTCCACACTTTTCAATATAGCTTCCTGGTATATATCTTCGAGATGAAGTGATTTAGTGATTTTAAGGAAAAGATCTACTGGTGATGGTTTTGCATATGAGGTGTAAGTATTAATGGCATCTGTAAAATACTCAAAGTGAAATTTCGAGAACCCTTTTTTAATTTGCGAACTATTTTTTAAAATAATGGCAGATGCAGTTTCTCGTAATCCAATCTGAGTATCCGGGAAATTGACGGCATTATTTTCAATTTCAGATGCTACTATCATAGCGGTTTTATATTGACCTGATAAAAAAAAGTTCTGTACCATGAATAAGGCATTCATAAAGCCCACCGTTCCGTTAAAAATATCAAACGCAAAAGTTGATTTATCTTCATTCTGATAACTCGAAGCATTCATCTCAAGTTTTCCAGCCAGCAAGGCTGCCATCGCAGGCTCAAGCAGATATTCACTTCTATAAACCCCGCAGAAAATTAATAATTCTATATCATTGCCTTTAAGATTCGAATTATTGAGACATTTTAATGCTGCTGTCTGCAATAAGTCCAGTGTATCCTTAACATTTGCTTCTTTATCTGCAATTCCGATACTCTCAACTACCATTCCTAAAGGAACAGGATCTGAAACCTTATTATCAATTAATCGTTGAAAAGAAGATTTTTCTTCTGGTTTATTTATAAATTTATTAGGCAGATCATCGAATGTATATAAGGCAGCCCCCACGGTCAATCCTGAAGCTGTTATGCTGAAAACCACTTTGTCTCCCTTTTCTACACTGCCTGAAGACAAGCGATCTGCGAGGGCCACAAAATGAGATGTAGAGGCAGTATTACCTCGATTTTTCAGGTTAATAACCGTATTGCCATCGTGAAAATAATCACCATTGAGAATTTTATTAATCTCTTTCTTTGCACTGTCGAGAGTCATTTTAGAAGTCTGATGCATAATTAAATGATCACATTCTGCAGCCGACCAATCTGCTTTTTCAAGCGTCGATATGGCGAACGCTATTCCAGTCTTTATTCCTGCTTCTGTAAGATTGACTGAATCTGTCAGCATTATCCACCCGCCGCTTTTGGCCTCCTTTGCTATACAATACGGACTATAACGACCAAAGGTATGGAATTGCATTGCCTGAAAACCAACATCATTATTGTCTCCTTCTTCCAGCAAAACGGCTGCACCTGCATCTCCTAAAGTCAAACAAGCCATTTTAGAATCCATGAAGTTCTCAATTTCTTTTTGAGCCGTCAATGTTAGATGAGTAATGTATTCTCCGCTAACCACAATTCCCCTGGCTATAGCACCAGACTTAATCAGATTATCGACAAGATAGATTCCAGTAAACATCCCTGCACAAGCATTGGCAATATCAAATACCATTGCGTTTTCAAATCCGAAATGATTCCTTAATCTGACTGATGTGCTTGGCTCAAATGTGAGATGACCAGGACCGTCTACTCTTGATATATTACAGCAAATCAACAGATCAATGTCCTTTGGTGAGTATTTGGACCTACTTAGGCATTCTTTTACGGCATTTATGGATAAATGTATCGAGAACTCTTCTGTTCCGGCCATACCTCGACTCTTAATACCGGTAATTTTTTCTAAAGGAAAACGAATAGGCGTTTCACATCCATTTAGAACATCTTCGGTTGAACAGGACCTTTGAGGATAATAAACACCTAGGCTTTCAATTACTGTATTCATTTTTTCAGTCATCTAATGATATGAATCTAATTTGTGCGCACTATATATTTCATGAGTTTTTCGGAAGTAACATAAACACCAATCCTTGATAATTGTTGACTAAGGCATGTTAGGACATGATTATATAGTAAATCAGATTCTACTCCAAAAGACTTGAATGCCTGAATGAGATGATGATCGTCATGTTTATCTCCGTAAACTGATTTCATAATTCGTTTTAGGGCTAAATTATTACGAATTCTCTCCCATTTACTTCCTGTTCGAAAGAGTTCATTGTAAATTTCTACACATAGATCCATGTGTCTGGTCTCGTCGTTAACAGAAATAGTCTTACTAATGTTGCGAAATAGCTTATCCGGCATAATTTCATCTCGGCTGAAAAACTCCAAATAGGAGGCGCCGATCGCCTCGATTATCACAGCCAGAAACATTCCTACACCTGGTGCGTAACGGGCAACCCACATATATTTTTTTGCGCCTTCAATAAGTTGGGAAGAAATAAATTCTTTTGCGTTTAACTTTTCCGCCAAAAAACGACGGAATGTAGCAGAGTGTTTGGCTTCATCATTGATAAAAGTCGTCAAAGCCTCCTGGATTTCCCTATAACGCTTATAATGGACTATCCCCATAGTAAGTGGTGCTATCGCACTTTGTTCGACAACCAATGCATGATTAGCGATATCCTTTAATCCTCGAAGTTGTCTTTTAACAATAAGGTCTCTTAAGACATCTAGATCCTTTGAATCTTTTGGTAATTCTTTCTCCTTTAATATCCCCTCAATAAATGCTTCAGTTCGTTCCAAGGCATTTAAAAGAAAGGGTTCTTTTTTTAACTGCTCAGCTCTGACCGAATTTTTCAATTCTTTTAATTCTGCTTTGTATTCTGCTTTTTGATACTTATATTTTCGCAGAGTCTGATCTACTTCAACTGATTTAGTATGCAACAGTGAGTCCAATTCATTTCTTTGAGAATCTGACTCTATGTATTTCGCCTCTACACCGATTTTTATCATCCCTAACCGTTTAAGTTCAGTCAAATCCATCAGTTCATTTTGCAGAATATCCAATTTATCATTGAGTGTTCGAACCAGAAGTCGCTTTTCCTGGAGCGGGGCATAAAGTCTAAGAATACTATCAACAGATTCATTAAGAGGTCGAGGTCCAATGCAATCTGATAAATCCTTAAGGGCGTCCTCAGAAAATAAGAAACTACCCTCTTTGATATCCTCAATCTTATTTCGAATTGATTCCTGAATCATGGGAAGCACTAAAAAGGAAATCCGGTATAATTCTTCATAGTTAAGGCTTTCAACATTTTCATACAGGTTTTCTTTGACATCCTGACTCCAGTCAAAAGACGTTTCTTTATTCCAGTATTTTCCCTCACAATCCTTGACATAACGAGTGAAATCTCTAGTTGGAGTCAGATAATAATCTGGTCGTCCTTTTATTATGTTTTTTTTAGGCATACTGTAAAAAGTTCGGTCCGTTTTATCAAGCTTAATTTGATCGAACATAAGATCATTTTAAATTGATCAGATCGATTTTTCTCTTAAAGGTATTAATTTTCATTAATTTTCATTAATT
Source organism: Tamlana flava (assembly GCF_041287255.1). Classification (NCBI taxonomy): domain Bacteria; kingdom Pseudomonadati; phylum Bacteroidota; class Flavobacteriia; order Flavobacteriales; family Flavobacteriaceae; genus Tamlana; species Tamlana flava. The sequence goes on along the minus strand of NZ_JBGGTX010000001.1, from coordinate 457,366 downwards.
TTCTCTGAAATAAAGAGTTTTATAATATAACCTTATACTGATGCTCTTAATGTCGACAGAGTAAAAATTAATATTCGTCTTCATACGTTAAGTGTCGAGTGTTAAATAGGGTGGTAACTGTCAGATTTGTTAAAATTTTTGGTGTACCACAATTAAATTATTCTTATGCTCGATTAGATTATTCGGTCGATAATCAAAATCCTTATATGAATGTACAATCGGAAAGGAAAAGTTTAACAGATTCATGTATGACCTTAGTTGATGTGGTTCTCATGAGGGCGAAATATCAGCCGGATAAGTTAGTTTACAGGTTTCTAAAGGATGGGGAGTCTCATGAACATACAATGACCTTCCGACAACTTGATCAGCGTTCAAAATCCATTGCTTCTGAACTTCAACGGAGAACTTCTCCAGGAGAACGAGTCTTGCTACTGGTTCCGGCTGGACTTGATTTTATTTCCTCCTTTTTTGGAACCTTATATGCTGGAAATATTTCCATTCCGGTACCACCTCCTCATTTCGCCAGAATTGAAAGGACTCTTAATGCAACACTTAGGGTAATTAAAGATGCTAATCCTTCCGTTGTAATTGTGGATTCTAAGCTACATAGCATAATTAAACACAACCCAGAAATTGTTAGAAAGTTTGAAGGGATCCATTTTGTAATAGTCGGTGATGATATTGATGATAGCTCCAATTTATGGGAACGCCCCAACGTATCTGGAGAGGATCTCGCCTTGCTTCAATATACTTCCGGATCTACTTACACCCCAAAAGGGGTAATGCTATCCCATAATAATCTGTTAAGTAACCTTGAGGCCATTGAAAGATCAATGGATTTAACTGAGAAAAATGAATCCGTTTTTTGGCTTCCCCCTTTTCACGATATGGGTTTGATCGGTGGGATATTGCAGCCATTGTACAGTGGATTTACGGTTACATTGATTCCTCATCTGTTATTTTTACAAAGGCCTATACGCTGGCTTCAGGCAATCTCCAAATACAAGGCCCTGACAACGGGTGCTCCTAATTCCGCTTACGAACTATGCCTGAAAAAGGTAAAGCCTGAGCAGAGAGACGAACTCGACCTCAGCAGTTTGGAAATTGCAATTAATGGAGCTGAGCCGATTAACGTTTCCACATTGAATCGGTTTAAGAAATATTTCAGCTCAGCTGGTTTTCGGGAAACTGCATTTATACCCTGCTATGGTCTGGCAGAGGCTACTTTAATGGTGGCTGCTGATTCAAAGTTGAGTTCGTCTGGAACGGCAAGGATTGGCAGAAGAGGACTTGAGAGAAATGAAGTCGAGTTCAGTTCCATTAACGAAAAGGACCTGCAAACATTAGTGAGTTGCGGACGATGTATAGACAAACATGAAATAAAAATAGTTAATCCGGAATCCTGCCAAAATTGTTCAGAGAATGAAATCGGGGAAATATGGTTAAAAGGTCCTTCAGTAGCTAAAGGTTACTGGAACAATGTTACAGAATCGGAATATGCCTTTAAAGGATATATAAATGGAACAGATGAAGGCCCCTTTTTGCGTACCGGGGATCTCGGATTTAAAGCGGATGGTGAACTTTATGTTACGGGCAGAATGAAAAGTCTCATTATCATTGACGGAAAGAATTTTTATCCGCATGATATTGAGCGCGTAGTTCAAAACTCACATTTTGCTGTTCAGCCTTTGGGTTGTGCTGCGTTTTCAATCGAGGACGAAGGTAGAGAACAAATCATTATCTTGGCTGAAATTCGTCGTAATTCCAATTTCAATATGAATGACCTCACTACTGCAATAAGAAATTCAATATCCGGGGAGTTCGGACTTTCTGTTGCCGACATAAGGACCGTTCCGCTAGGTTTTATTCCAAGAACTACGAGTGGCAAGATTAAATATCATGAATGTAAAAAGAAATATTTGACTAACTAAATTAAATTTCTCGATTATGAAATTCGGAATCTTTATAGATTTACAGCTACCACGACCTTGGAATGAAGGGGATGAGGCCAAACTGTTTCATGATGCCTTAGAGCAAGCAGAGTTAGCCGATCGTATCGGTATTGACTATGTATGGGCTCAGGAGCATCATTTCCTTGAAGAATACAGTCATTCATCAGCACCAGAGGTATTTTTAGCTGCATGCAGTCAGCGCACCAAGAATATACGTTTAGGCCATGGTATTGTGCTTATGTCACCCAAATATAATCATCCGGCAAGAATAGCCGAACGACTTGCCACTTTGGATATTTTAAGTAATGGACGTGTTGAGTGGGGTTCCGGAGAATCAGGTTCAAGAATTGAGTTAGAGGGATTCGGGATAGATTTCGTTGATAAACGTCCGATGTGGGCAGAATCATTGAGGGAAACCGCTAGGATGATAAGTATGAATCCATATCCAGGCTATAAAGGAAAATTTTTTTCGATGCCTCAAAGAAATCTGGTTCCAAAACCCATTCAAAAACCGCATCCCCCTATTTGGGCGGCTTGTTCTAATCGAGATAGCTTGAAGCTTTCGGCTCAATTAGGTATCGGAGCCTTGACGTTTGCTTTTATTAATTCTGGAGAGGCTAAATTCTGGGTTGATGAATATTACTCGACATTTAAGAATGAATGCAACCCGATAGGCCAAAGTGTAAATCCTAATGTGGCTATGCTTACTGGATTTATGTGCGATAATGATGCTGAAAGAGCGATTGAGCGCGGATATGAAGGAGCACAGTTTTTTGCTTATGGACTAGGTCATTTTTGGCGAGATGGGACTCACACACCATCTAAGACCAATTTATGGCAACAGTTTAAGGAGAGACCTTGTAATGCAGATAAAAGACTGGAGCTTGAACGTAAAAAAGCCGGGATGACTGGAATTGGGACCCCTAAACAGTTGATTGAAAATTTTCGCGAACTAGAGAAAGCAGGTGTAGATCAATTAATACTTCTTCACCAGTGTGGTGCTTATAAGCATGAACATATCTGTGAATCCCTAGAACTTTTTGGTAAAGAAGTACTTCCGGAATTCAAGGAAAGGGAAATTATCAGAGAGAGAGACAAGTATAAGGAGTTAGAGACGTTTATTGAAGATGCAAACAGCCGGGTAAATAGATCAGGACTTCATGACGCCTTAGCACCAATCGAGGCATATCCACTTATCTGGAACAAAATGAGTGCTGAAACTGCTAATTCTAATCTAGACAGACGACCGGGCATGACTTCATTATGGCAATTACAAACCGGAGGAAAACGGAATAAGAAAAGTTAAATCGAATTCAAGGACTTCAAAACGGCAAAATGAAACCTGTTCACAATACAAGACAAATTCAGAATTGGTTAATTACCGAGATCGCAAAAATAATCGATCTAACGCCAGGTAAAATAGATATACATAAGCCCTTCAATGAATATGGTCTTTCCTCTGTTGACGTCGTTTCACTGTCCGGAGAACTTGAGCAATTTCTAGGGCGTAGGCTATCACCAACCCTGGCATATGAATACCCAGATATTGCAACATTGACTGAATATTTATCAAACGATAATTTACCCGATAACCAAATAGAAAAACCCCTAAGGGAAACAGATGAGCCCATTGCTATAATAGGAATGGGCTGCAGATTTCCAGGGGCCAATAATCCAGACGAATTTTGGGATCTTCTTAGAAATGGAGTTGATAAGATTTCTGAAGTTCCATCAAAGAGATGGGATAAAGACGCATTTTATCATCACGATCCTTCAACACCGGGAAAATCGGTTTCCAGCTGGGGTGGTTTTATGGATGATATTGATCAATTCGATCCGTTCTTCTTTGGAATATCACCAAAAGAGGCCAAAGACATGGATCCTCAGCAGCGATTGCTAATGGAACTCTCTTTCGAGACACTTGATGATGCAGGATTAACCAAGGATGAAATAGCGGATACCAGGACAGGTGTATTTATTGGAATCTCTGTTAATGAATACAGCAAGTTCCAGTTGGATGACCCCTTAAGGATTTCCAATCTATCGGGAACAGGCTCTGCATTATCAATAGCTGCAAACAGGATTTCCTACTATTATAATTTGCGTGGCCCGAGTATGGCTATAGATACTGCCTGCTCTTCATCGTTAGCAGCTTGCCATATAGCGTGTCACAGTATCAGGTCTGGTGAAAGTAAAATGGCATTGGTTGGTGGTGCTAATCTGATTTTATCACCAGCTCATTCTATAGCATTTACTAAAGCCGGTGTTTTGGCACCAGATGGAAAATGTAAGACTTTTGATGCTAGTGCGAATGGGTATGTTAGAGGAGAAGGAGTTGGGCTTGTCCTTCTTAAGTCGTTGACTGAAGCTTTGGCAGATGGAAATAAAGTATACGCTGTTATTCGGGGAAGTGCAATGAATCAGGATGGAAGAACAAACGGATTAATGGCTCCCAATCAGATATCACAGGAACTAATGCTGAAGGAAGCATATAAAAATGCACGGGTTCATCCTAGTGAAGTTCAGTATATAGAGGCACATGGTACAGGGACTTTATTAGGTGATTCTATTGAAGCCACTGCAATTGGTAATGTGATTGGAAAGGAACATTCAAATGGTAAATGTCAAATTGGGTCGGTTAAAACCAATATCGGACATCTTGAAGCAGCAGCAGGTATAGCAGGATTAATAAAAGTTGTTTTGTCTATTCAGAACAGGTCTATTCCACCGAGCTTAAATTTCCAAAATCCAAATCCGCATGTCGATTTTGACAATTTGAACCTGAGTGTCAATGATGAATTAGGGACATGGCCCGATTCTTCAAAACCCTTAACGGCAGGGGTCAGCTCTTTCGGATTTGGAGGTTCTAATGTGCATCTAGTGGTAACTGAATTTAACCCTTCGATTAAAAAGGAATCAAAACGAGATTTGAGTTCAGGAGGAAAAATTCATGTTCTTCCAATTTCAGCAAAGGATGAGCACAGCCTAAACTCCTTGGTAAATAATATGTTGGATTTAATCATTTCGGATTCAGATTTTCCCTTAAAGGAAATTTGCCTTGCGGCGTGCAAGAGGCGCAGTTCTTCTAATCACAGGCTAATAGCAATGGGAAGTTCACATGATGAAATGGTTGATCGTTTGCGGGATTATTTAAATGAAGAGCCACATTTTAACATGCAGGAGGGCTTGACACCCGATCAACTACCAAAAATTGTATTCGTTTTCTCTGGACAAGGTGGGCATTGGTTAGGAATGGGTCGAGAACTTATAGAACTTGAGCCATTATTTTATGAAAGCATAAAACAAGTCAGTTTTATCATTCAGGAATTTTATGGCTGGTCTGTGCTGGATGTTCTTCTTGACGACACAACTAAAGGAGTAGTCAACCAAATAGATAGAATTCAGCCTGCTATTTTTGCCATTCAGGTGGCATTAGTAGACCTTTTGAAATCATTGGGAATTGAACCGGATGCAGTAGTTGGACATAGTATGGGTGAGGTGGCAGCCGCTCATATATCTGGAATCCTATCCCTTGAGGAAGCTGTGAAAATTGTCTGCACAAGAAGTGAAATGCTGACCAAATTGGAAGAAAAGGGATGCATGATGATCACTGAATTAACGCCGGAACAAGCGGCTAAATGCCTGGAAGGATATGAGAATGCAATCTCTGTTGCTGCAGTTAACGGACCAAATTCCACGGTTTTATCTGGTGATCCTTATAAGATGCAGGAGATAATGGAAAAACTGGAACAGAAGAACCTCTTTTGTAAACTCGTAAAAGTTAATGTAGCATCCCATAGTCCGCAAATAGATATTCTCAAGGATGACATGATCGGCGCTCTGAAGGAAATTCGTCCTCAACCCCCTGTAATACCTATTTATTCGTCAGTAACTGGTTCTGAAGGTTCAGATCTACAATTTGATTCAGACTACTGGTTTTTTAATCTCAGGGCACCTGTACTTTTTTACGATACGATCGATTTATTGATAAAGGATGAGCATTCGGTTTTCATCGAAATAGGGCCTCATCCCGTATTACTGGGTTCCATACAACAATCCGCTAATCAGTCAGGTGCTGAGATCTCTCTTCTCCCTACTTTAAGGAGGGAGGAAGGTGAACTTGAAGTATTTATGAGAACCATTTCATCCCTTTACATTGCAGGATTTTCAATAGAATGGGATACATTTTACGGCAAATCAAACGTATATGTCAAGTTACCACCTGTTACCTGGAATCATGAACGGTTCTGGATTGATTATAAGGGAAGAATGAGAGCCTATTCTTCTCTTGATAAGAACACCCATCCTTTTCTTGGTAGTCGGATAAGTTTGGCGATTGCACCGGATAATTTTATATGGCAGAATACTATCAATACAGATTGCATAAACTACCTGAAAGATCATATAATATTCGAGAACGTGATCTTCCCGGCTTCTGGTTACATAGAAATTGGACTTCAATGTATACATGAACTGGGATTATCTGAATCTCATATTCTGGTTGACGTTTCTTTTATAGAGAACCTAATACTAAATAGTGAAATAGATTATACGCTTCAGATTTCGATGTCCCCTGATAAAAATGGGGCCTATAATTTGCAGATTCACAGCCGGTCTGATGATAGTAGTTGGACCCTAAATGCTTCTGCCTCCATTGAAAAATCAAGAAGTGATTTTAAATCAGATTACCCTAAACTCAGTGAAGAGGTTATAGAGAAGTGCCATCAACTTTCAAATGGGAGTGAATTTTACAACTCTATGGCTGAACGAGGTTTAGATTATGGTCCTAATTTAAGAGGAGTGCAGGGTGTTTGGGAGAGTGATGGTAAAATAATAGGTAGCACTGAACTGCTGCAATCATTGCACTGCAACAGTGATGAATATCGTTTCCATCCAGCCCTGCTTGATTCCTGTTTGCAGGTTATTGCTGGTTCGGAGATGAGCGTATTGAATAATGATCTTTATTTACCGGTTTCATCTAAGAAAATATTGTATTACGGGCAACCCTCACATTCGTTATGGACTGAGGTGATCATTATGGCTAGTAACGGACCGAATACCGATATGATTGAAGCTGATTTCAATATATTTGATCAGGATTTTAGGTTGATTGCTCAAATTCAAGGTCTTGTTCTGAAACGAATAAGAAAATTAAAGTCCAAAGGTATCTTTAAGGATGATATTTGGTTCTATACTACAGATTGGGTAAAGGAGGACATAAAGTCTGCATTATCAAATCTGGTTAAGGAAAAAAGAAACTGGTTAATTCTTTCTGATGATCAAGGTTATGGAGATAATTTGAAGTCTATGCTTGAATCGAATGGCGATCATTGTCAAATGTTGTATGCCAAGGAGGTTATCGAGCAGCTCAATGAATATGAGAATGAATCTTTTCTGCAAGATTTAATTGAAAAAGCAATTGTCACTGCAAATTCACCATTATTTGGAATTGTTCATCTCTGGAGTCTTTCTATTCCGACATGGGAAGAATCAGAAAATCCAAAGAACCTGCTATATGATTTGGGATGCTATAGTATTCTACATCTTGTACAGGCGCTATCAAGACAATTTAAGGGGTCTCCTAATCTATGGATGGTGAGTCAAGGCGTCCATGCCTCAGGTTCTGATTTTCAAGTTAATCTTGAGCAGTCAACGTTATGGGGCTTGTGTAAGACCGTTGGTTTTGAAATTCCTGAATTAAAATGTGTTCGTATTGACCTCGATCCGGATTCTTCAATCGAAGATTCAGTTAGATCACTCAGAAACAGGATATTATTAGATGATAAAGAAGATCAGATATGCTTCAGATTAGGACAAAGTTACGTTCAGCGTATTTTTCCTTTCTATCTTAAACCAATTGAAGACATTCCGGAGAAAAGTATCAAAGCTGAACACTCTTACTTAATCACAGGAGGTCTTGGGAGTCTGGGATTAGAGACCGCGAAGTGGCTTGTTAAAAAAGGGGCGAAGAATTTAATTCTGGTTTCAAGAACTGAATTGTCTGAATCCTCAAAAGCAGTTATTGAATATTTTATGGAATCAGGGGTTCATATTATGATCAGACAAGTGGATGTAAGGGAGAAAAAGGAGGTTGAATTGCTAATTGAGGAGATCAATGCATCACTTCCACAATTAAAGGGGATCATTCATGCTGCTGGAGTCCTTGATGACGCACCTTTGCTTGATATAAGCACAATTCAGATGAAAAGGGTGATGCAGCCCAAGGTTGAAGGTTCCTGGAATTTACATGAAAGTACATTGCAACTGGATCTTGATTTTTTCATTTTGTATTCCTCTGCGGTATCGGTTTTAGGGTCTCCTGGTCAGGGAAATTATTCTGCCGCAAGCACCTATCTCGATTGTTTGGCTCATTATCGCAGGACTATAGGACTACCGGCTATTAGTATTAACTGGGGACCATGGGCAGATGTGGGTCTGGCAGTTGAAGCCACTGAAAAAATGATTGATCAAGGCAAATCAACCGAGCACTTGGTTAAAATGATTAAAATTGATCAGGGTTTTGAAGTTTTAGATTTGCTTCTTAAGGAGTCGTTGCCTCAGATTACAGTACTTCCTTTTGATCTCAAATATCTGCTTGAATTGTACCCCCTAGCAGCAGCAATGCCTTTTTTCAAAAATGTCAGAGAAAGTGATACGCACGTGGCTAAACTTTATGCCCGACCAAAACTGAACCACAAATATGTTGCACCTAAGAATGAAATTGAACATAAAATGGTCAAGTTGTGGCAGCAAACACTTCATATAGATCGAGTTGGAATTCATGATTCCTTTTTTGAACTCGGAGGAGATTCAGTTCTTGCAGCTCAGATACTATCGAAGGTAAGAAAAACCTATGGAATTGATATAGATCCCAAAGATGCATTCCAATATTTCACAATAGAACGAATTGCCGAGATGATTGAAATGGAAATTATCAAACAGATTGAAGCGATGAGTGAGGAAGAGGCTCAAAGTCACCTTTTAAAAAAAGATAAATGACATGAGTAAGGAACTTTCTCCGGCTAAAAAATTATTATTGGAAAAATGGTTAAAGGGCAAGCATGCCAATAAAAACACCATTCAGATTCCGTTGAGAATTGATAAGGAATCAATACAACTTTCATTTCCTCAGCAGAGACAGTTATTCCTTGAGTTATTGGACAGACATACTGCGGTAAATAATCTGTCTGTGCTTTTAGAGTTGAAGGGTGATCTCAACATTGATTATCTGACATCGAGTGCGAATCAAATTATGGAACGGCATGAAGTACTGAGAACCCAATTTATAATGGATAAGGGAATGCCGACCGCTACTTTGTTAAAAATTCTAGGACTTTCGATTCCCGTTATCGAAATGGGAAATAGAGATCAACAAATTTTAGTTGAAGAAGCGATAGCATTAGTTCAAAACGAAGTATTAAAACCCTTCAATTTAAATCAGGCGCCCCTTATAAGATTAAAACTATATAAACTTGATATTGAACTGCATTATTTTCTTATCGTTATTCATCACACAATAGCTGATGGCTGGTCATTAGGAGTGTTTCTAAAAGAACTCATGTCATTATATAACGGCTTTAAAATAAATAAACCAATTGAGCTTGATAATTTACCAATCCAGTATTATGATTACGCAAGCTGGCAAACATCAGAGCAGCAGATGATCAATTGGAAAAGGGAACTCGATTACTGGAAAACGCAACTTAAAGGCGATTTACCGGTTCTTGATTTTCCGACCGACAAGACCCGGAACCCGCGACAATCTTACGATGGTAGTACCTATAATTTTGTTTTAAGCAAAGAACTTACTGGCGAACTTGAACAACTTAGTAAGCGAGAGAATGTTACCTTGTTCATGACTCTGTTGAGTGCTTTTTATATTGTTTTGCACAGATATAGCAATCAGGATGAAATTTTAATTGGGACTCCGGTCGCAAATCGAAATTTGATGGAGTTGGAAGAATTGATAGGTGTTTTTATTAATATTCTTGTTTTGCGTCTTGAGATTGATGGTTCCTTAAGTTTTAGAATGTTGTTAAAGCACATGAAAGAGGTCACCTCGGATGCTTTAGCACACAGTAATTTACCTTTTGAAAAACTAGTTGAAGAACTCAAGCCAAAAAGGGATCTAAGCCGGACACCATTATTTCAGGTTCTTTTTAATTTACAGAATTCACCAAAACCTGTACTCGATTTGTTGGATATTCAGTGTTCATTCGTCGATATTGATAGAGGAGTTTCCCAGTTTGATCTAACCTTGATGTTGACTATGGTTGATGGCCAGTGTCAGGCAATGGTTGAATTCAATAGAGATCTATTTAAGGAAGCAACCATAACTAGGCTATTCAAATCTTTTCAAACTGTTTTAGAGCATATTATCAAAGATCCTGAAATTTCTGTTTCCATGATCCCTCTGGTCTCCAGATCTGAGGAGAAAGAACTTATCCATGAATTCAGTAAGAATAATATGGATTTTCCATATAGCAAAAAAATGTATGAGCTGTTCGAAGAACAAGTACATATTAATCCAGATAAATTAGCCCTGATATATGGTCAGAACAAGCTGTCCTATCAAGAACTAAATTCCAAGGCTAATAGGATTGGGAGATATCTCCGGGAACTTGGTCTAAAACCTGGTATGGGTGTTGGAGTTCTTATGCACCGATCCAATGAGATTGTTGAAACAATCATTGGTATACATAAGGCAGGTGGGGTATACGTTCCTATTCACATATCATATCCAAATGAGCGTATTGGATATATACTTCAAGATGCCGATATAAATTTTTTGGTAACGAATAATAATAATCTGTTTATCCCGGAAAATGATGTGACCATAGTTCACGCGCAACAGATCCCATTTACTACAAATACAGGAAATATTGACCTGAAAGGTTCTGGTGATGATTCCAATCTGGCCTATATTATTTATACCTCCGGATCGACTGGTGAGCCAAAAGGTGTAATGATTAATCACTACTCTCTTGTTAACTTTCTGATTTCAATGCGTTCCCTACCCGGAATTAATAAGAATGATGTTTTATTGGCAGTCACGAACATCTCATTCGATATTTCGATACTCGAACTTTTTCTTCCCTTGATATCGGGAGCTACGGTGGTTATGGCTAGTGAAGAAATGATAAATGACCCTGATCTGATAACTGCGGCCCTTGAAGAACATAAGGTAAGTATCATGCAGGCAACACCGGTTTACTGGCAGCTTTTAGTAGAGTCAGGCTGGGCAGGCAAAAATGACATGAAAGCCTTATGTGGAGGTGATGTGCTAACTCGACAACTTGCACTGGACCTGTTGAAACGTTCAGAATCACTCTGGAACATGTATGGTCCGACTGAAACCACAATATGGTCCTCAGTTTGTAAAATTAACAAGAATGATGAAAATATAACTATTGGTCACCCAATAAACAACACCCAGCTTTATATACTCGATAAGCATTTGCAACCACTTCCTCCTGGTATTACAGGTGAATTATTTATAGGTGGTGACGGCCTGGCAGTTGGATACCTGAATAACGCCGAATTAACCAAGGAAAAGTTTGTATACAGCAGATTTATTCAGATTGGAGAAGCGTGCCTATATCGGACAGGAGATAATGCACGCTTGCTATCGAATCGTACTATAAAGCTTTTAGGGCGCTCTGATGATCAGGTAAAGATAAGCGGTAACCGAATTGAACTGGGAGAAATTTCTTCAATCGTATCTTCTATCCCTGGGATCAGTAATGGGGTGACGGTAACGTATGAAGAACAAAATGGCACATTAAAACTGGTAGTATATTATGTAACAGGTGAAAACCAATCTCTGACAGAGGAAGAAATAAAACAATATCTTAAGGCTAAACTACCCCCATACATGATTCCGTCGTATTTTATTGAGATTGATATCTTACCGCTCACCCCAAGTGGAAAAATTGACCGGAAAGCGCTTCCCAGACCTGGATATACGATTGACCTATCAAGATATGCATCTCCAGTCAATGAAGAGGAGAAGATCCTAGCCAGAATCTGGCAAAATGTTTTAGAGATTGATGAAATTGGTATTCATGACAATTTTTTTGATCTCGGTGGGGCTTCAATTCAGACTATTCAGGTTGTTACTAAGGCTAACATGTTCGGTTATAGAATTAATGTCGAAAATCTTTTTGAGTATCAAACTATTGCAGAATTAAGTAAATTTATTCAATCAACCAAAATGTAATAATGAGTAGTTTATATTCCGAGATAAAATTCAATTCAGATGGCAGGGACGGGTTAATGGGTGAATTACGAGCCAAGGTAAATACCTATTTTAATCAGAACAACTTATCAAGAAAGGCCAATAGGGAGATGGTGGTAAAAACTTTGGTCATACTTATGCTATATGTAATCCCATATTTTGCCATTGTATTTAATGCCTTCACAAATGCTATAATTGCTTTTTTTTCCTGGATTATTATGGGAATTGCCATGGCTGGTATTGGTTTTATAATTGGTCATGATGCAAATCATGGAAATTATTCAACTAAAAAGAGGGTAAACAAGGCGCTTTCGCATTTAATGATATTAATTGGAGGAAGTTCATTGGTCTGGAGGATTCAGCATAATGTATTGCATCATGTATACACCAATATTCCTGAGCAGGATGAGGACCTTGATGTAATACCCATTTTAAGATTTTCTCCAGATCAGAACCGAATGAAGATTCATCGCTATCAACATTATTATGCATGGCTATTATATGGGTTGTTTACATCGTCATGGGCTACAAGAAAGGACTTTATTAAATTATCTGGTTACAAGTCGAAGGATTTACTTAAAACACAAAATACCAAGTACATACAGGCACTTATTTTCCTTATTTTTTCAAAGACCATGTATTTCATATTTTTTTTAGGAATTCCGATTGCCTTTAGTGAACAACCATGGTTGTTCACCATCTTTGGTTTTTTAACAATGCATATTATTTGTGGATTTATATGGTCAGTTACCTTTCAACTCTCACACAAGATAACTGAAGTTAGTATTGACTCCCCAGGAAAGAAAGGACAAATCAATTCAAATTGGGCGGCACATCAGCTGAATACTACTGCAAATTTTGCTACCGATAGTAAGTTGATTACCTGGTTTACCGGAGGACTTAACTATCAGATCGAGCATCATTTATTTCCAGATATCTGCCACGTACATTTAAGGAAAATCTCCGTCTTGGTAAAGGAAATAACTGAAAAGTATGATCTCCCTTACTATGAAAAGACATTCTTTGGAGCCATTAGAAGTCATCAGGATTTTTTAATCAGGTTAGGAAGTCATGATGCGCTTGAAACAAAATTAAAGATCAATAGTTCCAGTGTTTAATGTAAGGCATCAGTTTCTCTTTGACCAAAGTTTTTTCTACGATAGGCAACTCATGTTTTAGACGAATAAAACTCTTCTGTTTTCTGAGATAGTCCTTAATTTTGTTTTTAATAACATCAAAATCCTCTAATTTTAAGGATTTATATACGTTTTCCATTGTTTCCAGTGGTGACTTCATCATTTCATCAAAAGACAACTCAACGAGATTTCCATCTGGAATTAAAGTCTTTTCTTCTAAATATCTATCCATCATGGAAGAATAGGTTTCAAAGATGATTCTATTTATATCTACATCCTTGAACTCGCCGAGTGCATATATTCTGTGAGTCACTTTCCAAAACCTTTTGTTAGATGCGTATACATCGTAAGGATTGCGGTGAATAAATATAAATTTAGCATTGGGATAATTAGCTAATAGGAGTTTGATTCTAGCTGTGTTTGGTGGGCTTTTTAAAATGAGCTGTTTTCCTTTATTGATAAACGATATTTTTTTATGCAGGAACAACATATCGTCCGTCCAGGCTTTACTTTCCTTGTCATCTAAGTTCTCAAATAGTACATATTTACGAAAATGCTTCATCATTATTCTCGGAAAAAAATAACCCCATTGTGCCCCTCTGGGATTCAGGCCCGTAGTCATTGTTCCATCTTCTTCGCCTGGATACTTAAACGACATTCGAATTCTGTGAACCGGATCTTGAATCTTGAACAAGCGGCAGATAAAATCGAGAAAAGGTGCGAGGAACCACTCCGTACTTATCATTATTTCCGGCAGTATCATCTGGTAATTCGTGTGATACCCAAATCGGTGATCCTGGGATAGGAATTCATGGGTGAAGGACGTTCCACTTCGATAGAATCCCAGAATGAAAATAGGGTCTTTTTCTATTTGATGCCGTCTAATCTTACTGTTAAATAATAATTCAACCCATCGAAAAGGCTCGAATACTATTGTTTTTATAAGCCATGCCGGGAGATTCCTAATCCCTCTTAAACTAACACCACCATTTTTAGCTATAATTTTTATAAATATGATAATCGGGATTGGGAAAAGGCTACTCATGAATTAAATGAATTGGTTATCCTTAAAATTAAAATCATTTATTAGAAAAAACTAAACTACGTCTTTTTTACATTCAAATCCGACTAAGATTAAGGTATTTCAACTATTTTTATAAATTGCGTTATAAACTATTCTCTTAACAATGTCATTTAGGAAAAAGGTAAGTCAGGATCTATATCCCTTCAAGAGTCGGTTCGTCACCATTAATGGGCACCGTCTTCATTATTTAGATGAAGGTAACGGATATCCGCTGTTGATGTTGCACGGAAATCCGTCATGGTCTTTCTACTACAGGGAACTTATAAAAAAGCTCAGAACTGGTTATCGGTGTATTGCACCAGATCATATCGGGATGGGGCTGTCTGATAAGCCAAGTGATTCGCAATACACATATACATTAGAACAGCGTGTGAAAGATCTTGAAGAATTTTTGATTATGATTGGGATCACAGAAAATATTACCATGATCGTTCACGATTGGGGCGGAATCATCGGGATGAGCTATGCACGTCATCATTCAAAGCAAATCAAAAGAATCGTGCTTTCGAACACCGCTGCGTTTCATCTGCCTGAGGGTAAGAAGCTTCCTTTTATGCTGAGATTGGCGCGCTCATTTGTTGGCAGAATAGCTGTAAGGGGTTTTAATGCTTTCAATGTCGGTTCAACACGAATTGGTGTAAAAAGAATAAAAATGTCACGTCAAGTTAAAGCGGGATATACGGCTCCTTATGATTCTTGGAAAAATCGTATCGGTATCATGCGTTTTGTAGAGGATATACCTTTGAAGCGTGGAGACCCTGGTTATGACTATATTCAAGATGTTCAGGATCATCTTCATCTTTTTAAGAAAAATCCTGTTCTGATTGTCTGGGGACTAAGAGATCTGGTCTTTGATATTCATTTTCTCAATAAATGGATCGAATACTTACCCTCAGCTCAGATAAATCGTTTCGAAGATTGTGGGCATTATATTCTCGAAGATGCCCAAGAGGAAGTAGGACTATTAATCACTGATTTTTTGAAGAATACTGATGACTAATTGCAACATTGTCACTTCAATTTTTGAAAATGCCGTTACTCAACCGGATATTCTGGCCATCGCAGAACCAAAAAGTCCGGGAGACCCTATTCCTATTGATGGTATAATTCCATATCGGAATATGAATTTCAGAGAACTTGCCACTGAAGTTGATATAGTCTCTCGGGGATTGCTTAAACATGGATTTAAGAAAGGAGACCGCGTGGTGTTGATGGTGCCGCCCAGTATTAATTTTTTTACTCTTTGTTTTGCTTTCATGCATATCGGAGTCGTTCCCGTTCTTATTGACCCGGGAATTGGAATTACAAACCTCAAGAAATGCATTAAGGAAGCGAATCCGGTAGGATTTATTGGAATTAGTAAGGCACATATTGCTAGAGTTGTATTTGGTTGGGGAAAAAAAAGCATTAGAAAGAAGGTTTCCATTGGTCCTGGATTATTTTATGGCGGTCTTCCTTTTAATAAAATTATGAAATCCGGAAGATCAATTGCCGAGAACTCTGATGGTTTTCTGGAAAGTTTTCAGGCTGCAGAAAATGATTTGGCCGCTATTTTGTTTACAAGTGGCTCAACGGGTATATCAAAGGGCGTGTCTTATACTTACGGGAATTTCATGCATCAGGTAAAAGGTATCAGCAGCACTTTTGGAATGGAATCCGGAGAAATTGATCTCCCGACCTTTCCACCTTTCGCCTTGTTCAATCCCGTTGTTGGTGTCAGTACAATTATTCCTGATATGGATGCTACCAGACCAGCTAGTGTTGATCCAAAAAAAATCATTGCCACAATTAGGCAATTTAACATAACCAATATGTTTGGTTCTCCTGCTCTGATTGACAGGGTTGGTCGTTATGCTGAAATGAAAAAATATGAACTTCCCTCTTTAAAAAGAGTGATAACAGCCGGTGCTCCGGTGCCTGAAAAAGCCTTAAGGAGATTTTCAAAATTGCTTAACGATGGTATTCATATTTATACGCCATACGGAGCCACTGAGGTTATGCCAGTCACTTGCGTCGGATCCGATTACCTGCTTATGGAAAACATAAGAATGCGCAGTATTAAAGGTGGTGGAATTTGCATTGGAAAACCGGTTAAAAACATTGAGTTGAAGATTATTAAGATAACTGATGATGTTATAGCGAGCTGGTCTAATGATTTGGAACTCGATTTCGGAGAAGTAGGGGAGATCGTAGTTAAAGGCCCAAATGTTACGAAAGCATACTATAACAGGGAAGTCGAAACAAGGCTCGCCAAGATCATGACCAAGAATGGGTTTTATCATAGAATGGGTGATCTTGGATACCGTGATGAAACCGGCAACGTATGGTATTGTGGACGAAAAGCTCACAGAGTCCGGACTGAAGACAGAGAATTGTATTCGGTGCAATGCGAAACCATATTTAATCAGCACCCCATGGTTTACCGAACCGCCCTCGTTAGTGTAAACAGGGAGGCTGTATTATGTGTTGAAGTTGATAAGGAGGTGATTAATCCTAATCTTGAAGAAATTAAAATCGATCTTACTGAATGCGCATTGCAAAATAATTTGAATGTTAAGGCATTTCTTTTTCACCCTTCATTTCCAGTTGACAAAAGACATAATGCAAAAATATTTAGAGAAAAGTTAGCCAAATGGGCGGCTTCAAGATTATAATCGATCAATTATGAACATACTTATAACCGGTGGAGGCGGGTTTTTAGGACAAGCAATTGTTTGTCAATGTCTAGCAGCTGGCTTTAGAATCCATACATTTTCCAGGAAATTTTATGATTCATTGAATGGTAATGGAATAGAACAATTTGCCGGGGATCTATCGAATTATGAAGCTTTAATAAAAGCAATGTATGGATGCGATGCAGTAATCCATGTGGCCGCCAAAACAGGTATTCAAGGTACGTATCGTGAATTCTTTGAAACCAACGTAACTGGAACAAAGAACATATTAAATGCATGCAACGAATTGCAAATCCGTTATCTGGTCTATACCAGTTCAGCGAGCGTAGTGTATTCAGGAGATTCAGAAGGAAAGAATGAAGACTTACTTTACCCTGAGAAATTCGACGCTTTCTATCCAAAGACAAAAGCTATAGCTGAAAAGATGATACTTGATGCAAATGACCATACCCTTGTTACTGTCGCTCTTAGACCACATCTGATTTGGGGGCCAGAAGACCCACACTTTATGCCTCGTTTGCTTGAAAAAAGGCGTAAAAATAAGCTTTGGTTACTGGGCAGGAAAAAATATCTTGTGGATATAACTTATATAGATAATGCAGCAAAGGCGCACCTTCAGGTTCTTAATAAGATGATCGATGAGCCGAAAAGCTTGGGAGGTAAGCCTTATTTCATTTCACAAGATGAACCTATTTCAGTTCAGGAATTTATTGATCGACTTTTGTATTGTGGTGGACTTGACCCCGTTGATAAAAGAATTAATCCAATAGTTGCAAGATTTGCAGGATGGACTATTCAGACTTTTTACCGAGTTTTCAAGTTAAAGAAAGAACCTCCATTCGACCTGTTTATTGCAAAACAACTTTCGAGTTCACATTGGTATGATATATCAGCTGCAAAAAGGAGTTTTAATTATTTTCCCGAGGTTTCAACTGATGAAGGCATGAAACGTTTAAAACGATTTCTGTGTAGCTTCAGCTAAATGTTTACCAGTTAAGGAATAAAGTTAAGTAGTAGATCATTAACTTGAAAGCATGCTTTCAAGGCTTTATTACAAACCTTAAAACGTAAATATTATGGCAGAGAAGAAATCAGCCGAGTCCATTGTCAAGGACATCAAAAGACAGACCAGAAGAAAGTTCTCATCAGAAGAGAAAATCCGAAACGTGTTGGAAGGATTAAAGGGAGAAGACTCTATTACTGTTATATGCAGGAAAGAGAAATGTTAAAATGTAAATTAATTTTTTCATGATTTACTGTATTTAAATTTTATCTCATATCTTAAATTACCTTTCATTTATAAATTAATGTCCAAAAAAATTTAGAAAGGATAAATCAGGACTTATTTCATAAGCAATAATGTAACTGTAATACTAAAATTTCACAATGAGGGATATCAGTTTAGATTGCGTTAAGTGATGAATATCATTTCATGCTTTAAATGTTCTAATTACATTACTCTATTGTTGTAATTATTGTAATGAAGACAAACGTTAAAATACATTTAAAGGCTATTACATGTCTTTTGGCATTGTTAGTATTGATTCAGGCTTGCTCAATATATAAACCTGTATCTGCCCCATATGAGGAGGCTACGAAACAAAATGCCCGTGTTCGGGTAAAGTATCCAAATCAATTTAGACTTAAATTCAATAGAATAGATATCATTGATGATGATCTATATGGTGTCAAAATAGTGAACGGTAGAACTGAAAAAACACTTATCAACAAAGAAAAACTTCCAAAAATACAGGTGAAAGACAAAAAATTGTCATGGATAGTCTCTCTTGGAATTCCTGTTGTTTGTATAGGTTTATTATTTGTTACTTGGGATGAATTGATTGATGTGGAATTGGGATTAGGGAATTAAGTAATCCTGTGTTAAAGTAGTTATCCTAATTTATCCATGAAGGCATATTTTGGATGGTTTAACAATAATTTAATAATAATGATTAACTATTTGTATTTAGAATTTAAATAGTTAAAGGTTTAATTTTTAAAAGGGAGATTATGAAAAAAGTACTATCATATCTTTTTAGTGCTATCATTCTATTTGAAAGCTGTGCAATATATTCTGGAGACTACACGCTGCAAGAATGTACAGAACATAGAGCGAAAGTTAAATTGAAAACTAATTATAGTCAGAATTTGTTATTCTCTGGCTATCAATATAATTATGACGGCTTTAATGATGGTTTTCATGTTTGGATACTTAATCCACGGGATTTAGCAGCAGCAACTAGTGTAATTGCGTCTGAGGGCAAGGGATATGAATATTTTAGAAACATTGTATCGGACATTGGAAATTATTACGGTACAGATGATTTGAATGACAGGGATAGTTGGACCATACTTAAGGATGAGGATATTGTCAGTCCACAAAAAACAATAAATAAATATTTCAAGGAAATTGTTTATCAGGAAGGTAATTATTTTGGTGTTCCTGATTCTGAAGAGTATGAGAATTTGATTCGCATCGATAAGAACCAAGTTCTTAAACTATCTAAATATAATCCGGGACTATCGGTTTTGGTATCAACTTTAGTTACACCTGTTATTGCTGCTGCTGGTGTAGTTATTCTATGGTTATCTGTAAACGCTGAGGAATGACAAATCATAATATTTAAAATATTAATTAATCAGGTTAAAGCGGTGCACATAGAGAGGAGGTGCTTTCAGTGTAATCATTAAGGCTAAAAATATCCTAGTATAGCTATATAGAGCATCAGATTTCAAATCAAACCCTGTCAGCCACAATAACCCCACCTATTCATTTGAAACTAAAGCCCAAGCTATGTTTACATAACACGTAGTTATAGTAAAATAAAAGTTGTAAGCTATAACGCCATTATGTAAAATAGTTACTGGACTCTTGTAACTGACCGATATCATTTTTTAATAGGATGATTTGATGTAGATTCAGACATTTTCAATTAAAATATCTTGTATGTCCGAATATGCTGAAAAAGGACTTTAAACGGAAGTAAGCTAAACTTAAATTAAACTTTATGAAACGTATTTTTTTACTATTTGTAATAACCTTATGTGGGTTTTATGGAAATTCACAAGAAGTTATATTTGGCGCGAAGGCAGGTCTCAATCTCGCTAACATTGATGGTGATTTTGCAAGTGAATTAGATGCTAGGGCTTCATTTCATTTAGGGGTAGTTGCTGAAGTAACACTATCAGATATATTTTCTATTCAACCAGAACTATTGTATTCTTCCCAAGGATCTAAATATTCATATAAAGATGAATTCGGTAGGGAAGAAGAAAAATATAAGCTTGATTATTTAAATCTTCCAATAATTGTAAAATATTACCCTACGGATGGTCTGAGTTTAGAAGCTGGACCTCAGATTGGTTTTAACTTAAATGCTAAGGTAGAATATGATTACAATTATGATGGATTTATTGAATCAGGAGAGGAGGATATCGACGATATTAAAGAAATTGATTTTGGACTTAATTTTGGAGTAGGGTATAAACTGGATAATGGATTAAATTTTGGAGCACGTTATAATCTAGGCCTTTCCAATATTATTGATGATACAGATTTTGAATGGAACAATAGTGTTTTTCAATTTTATGTAGGATACTTTTTTAAATAAAACTAAAATTATTTTTTATAATTTAATTTATTGAAGAAAAGAGAGGCGTACACTAAATGCACATATTTTGTTACTTTTTACAGCAATTAAAAAATGTAAACATTATAGTAATATAGCTTTACCTTCTTATTTGGAGAGAGTACAAGGTTAATATTAATCTATTTGAAACAAATAAAGGTACTTCTTATAACAACGCCCACATGTATTAAGCAAAATCGGTGTACTCCCATCAAGTTTATCTACACTGATGCCATCGCTATGTTTACATAATGTGCTGTTATAATACATTCATTTAATTTCTGTATTATAACGACATTATGCAAAATAGCCGCTCTCCAACGCTTTTAATAGCACATTACAATTTCTGGAAAAATTGTAAAGAGCTATTCTTTTCTGCCTGTACAAGTTGCTCAATTATAAGCTTTATTGCATAAAACTTTATAATACGCAACCTATACAAATGCTTTCCCTGGGTGACAATTAATAAATTGTAAATTAGTTTAGTAATAGAAAGGTTAGAAGCTTTTCCTTTTAGAAGATGCTTTTTTGTTTTTATACTCTTTCTTGCCTGAGTTTGTCCTATTTTATCTTTAATCAATTAAATAGGACATTAATAAAATGTAGTTATTGTAAATTCATGCCCAGATTAACTAATAATTTTATCTATGAAAATAGATCAATTGATATTAATAGTGTTCTTTATGATTTCCTGTTCAGCGGAAAAAGAAATTGATGATAGGGAATATATTACAACTTGTTACAAATTTGTAGAAAGTGAAAGTAAAGATCCCATTAGAGGTCTTCATTTGTTAATTCATTATGGGGATTATAATGTTCTGGGTGCTCAGGGGGTAACGGATGACGAGGGTATGTGGTGTTTTGATCATTGGAATGATGAAGGTCCCTTTGGAAATTTAACAATATTATCTAACTCTCCAGTTTATTACAGTTATCCAGGGAAATTGCCAATGAATGGGTCATTAAATACAATAGAAATAATTTATAAATAAAACTCAATTATGATGAAAAAAAAGGCATTCTTTTTAGTATTTGTTTTATTCTCCAGTCTAACATTTTCTCAAGAAGTTAAGAAAGAATACCATGAAAGTGGTCAATTAAAATCTATTGAAAATTATGATTTGGATGGTAACAGGATAGGTGAAAATAAACAGTTTTATTTGAATGGTCAATTACAGCAATTAGAAAATTATGACAACGGTCAACTAAATGGAGAGTTTAAAACATTTTACGAAAATGGTCAATTGAAACAAATAGGAAATTATGAAAATGGTAAACTAAAAGGTGTTATTAAACAGTTTTATTTGAATAGTCAATTACAGCAATTAGAAAATTATGACAATGGTCAACTAAATGGAGA
The DNA here is from genome assembly GCF_041287255.1 of Tamlana flava. Lineage (NCBI taxonomy): Bacteria > Pseudomonadati > Bacteroidota > Flavobacteriia > Flavobacteriales > Flavobacteriaceae > Tamlana > Tamlana flava. Next base: position 435,293 of record NZ_JBGGTX010000001.1, on the reverse strand, counting down.
AGTTAAACAGTTTTATGAAAATGGACAATTAAAAGAAATCGCGCATTATGAAAATAATCAGGTAATGGGTGAGTTTAAAGGATTTTACGATACAGGTGAATTACAAAAAATATCAATTTTTGAAGATGGTAAATTAACAGGCATAACGAAATTTTATTATAAAACCGGGCAATTATTAGAGGTTGGTAATTTTGATAATAATGAAAGAACTGGTGAGGCTAAAAAGTTTTACGAAACAGGTCAATTACAAGAAATCGGAAATTTTAAAAATGGAAAGCTGAATGGTGAATGGAAAACTTATTACGAAACTGGTCAATTAAGGGAAATTGGAAATTTTGAAAATGGAAATCAGAATGGTAAATGGAAAACTTATTACGAAACTGGACAATTATTTAGTATAGCAAATTTTGAAAATGGTCTGCAAATAGTTGAAACTAAGGGTTTTTTTAAGAGTGGGAAATTACGTTTTGTAGGTAATTTGGAGAATGGGAAACAAGTGGGTGAAGCAAAAACCTTTCATGAAAATGGTCAATTACATGAAATTGGAAATTTTATAAATGGAGTTCAAGCAGGTGTAAAAAGGACCTATTACGAGACAGGAGAATTACAATCAATAGAATATTTTACAAATGGACAACCTAATAAAGACTCAAAATATTATGATAAGAAAGGGAATCTTATAAAGAAATAAATTAAGAACGGTAGAATCATAATTCCATTGTGGATTTTTAATTTAAAAAATATTTAATTTTACAAAATAAATTATTACTTAATAAGGTTAAGTTTTTGCACATTATTTGCGCAAGCCTTGTCAGGAATAACTAAGACCAGAAAACATCGTAGCTCAGTTGGATAGAGCATCTGCCTTCTAAGCAGACGGTCACAGGTTCGAATCCTGTCGCGATCAAAAATAGCCCTCTGATCCAGAGGGCTATTTTGTTTTTAAAATATTTTTTGATTTGTCAAAACATCTTCTCTAAATAATATGCTGTCCAAAAAATTTAACAGAGTTTATGACAATGGAATTAAACACTTGTTTTAGGAGATTTAAGTTTTTTTAGCATTTCAACGGCTTCTTCTTCTGAAAGCAGTTCTAGGTCAGTTCTAGCCATAATCCATCCCATTTTGACTTTTTGCTTGATATAATAAGTCTTACCTGCTTCCGGAGTTACCGATAGCACAGAATAATTTTCAGATTTACTGATTACTTCTATTTGACCATTTGCAGGATCAACTTGCCATGCCAAATAACTATTAGGTCCTAATTCTCCAATGAACTTTTCGTTCTGATAAATCTTAAATGTTATAGCCGACCCAAATGAACTCGGTCTGAGCACATATATCTGAGCCATGGTTTCGCTACTGTAATTATTACTCTTTTTGTTGCTGTCAGAAACCTGAACGTATTGAGTGGTTGCAGCACAGCCAACTAATAAAAGAAATAAGCTAAATGCGGATAAAAATTTTTTCATGATTCCTAGTTTTTAAATTATTTCTACTCCTTTTTAAGTCAATACCCTAAGTTAAAATCAAATCAAGTATTAAACAATGATATCCATCAATGGGAAAGAAAAGAAGTAAAATAGTCTTATGCAGGTTCAAAAAAGCCCTCTGATTTTCAGACGGCTTTTTTTTGTGTTATTTGGTTTTGAACAATGAAACCAATCCATATAAAATTGCAATCAATTTTGTTTTACAAATTTTTTAATGGACATACCATTTGTGGTTTTTAATTGGATAAAATACATGCCACTTGAAATAGTGCTAATATCCAATATATAACTATTGTTAGTCATTTTCATTGATTTTATTAATTTGCCTTGAACATTGAAAACTTCTATGGTTGAGCTAATAGCATCCGGTGAAATTTCAAGAGTTAAAAAATCGTTGGCTGGATTAGGAAATAATTTAAATTGAACTTTAGAAAATTTTTTATCCGAAGAGCTTAAGGCATTTCCTTTAAACGAGATGAGCCCTTTATCGGTGCCAACCCATTTTGTTCCGTTTTCATCTACTAAAATGGAATTAATGGTGTTTGAAGGCAAAGTGGAATTGTCCGTATTATAGGTCTCCCAATTTACTCCATCAAAGCGTGTTAAGCCATTTTGGGTTGACATCCAGATGATATTGGCTCCCTCAACTGTGACATTCCAAACAGAGTCCGGGGGTATTTCTGAATTTGATGAACTATAATTGTTCCAGTTGGCTCCGTTAAAGGAAATCAAACCATTACCGTAAGTTCCCATCCAAATTTTTCCGGAAGGACATACACTAATAGAAAGGATGGCGCCATCACTTCCATCTAGGTACGAAGATGTGAACTTGGTAAATTGCATACCATCAAATTTTACCAAGTACATTGGTGGAGCCCATCTTGGTAGTACAAGTCCTGATGTTAAACCCAACCATTTGTTATTCTGATTGTCTACAGCAATTGCAGAAAAGGAAGTAGAAGGCATATCAGTGTTTGTCCAATCGTAACTAACTAAATCTGTCCCATCATACTGATATAAATTATTATGTGTAGCTAACCATAACTTGTCATCTTTATCAATAGCTAAACCCGTAAGAAACCCAGGTATTGCTACTTCTGTCCAACTATCATCTCCATTAAACTTTTCCAAGTAAGGTAATGGATTCGCGCATAATACCCAGGCCAATCCGTTGCTATTCAATAAAACCGAACGTGCATATCTGTCTGGATTAGGGTCAAAGCTTGACAAGGGAATTGAATAACTAGCCAAAGTTGCCCAGGAAGTTTTATCCATTTCTACCACTAAGTTATCTACACCAACCCATATGTTTTCTCCATCATCGGCAAGTCCCCCAATGTGCTGATCTTCGAAATAGGTTTTAACTTCTACATTTTGAGCAAAAATAAATGCCATAATACAGAAAAACCCAACAAAAAATAGAGTAAAATTTTTCATAACATTTAGAATTAATTAATCCTAAATGTCAATACAATTATCATTTGGTGCAATGATATAAATCAATATGGAGCTATTTTAGATAAACTATTTAGGGTCTTTGGCATTAATGAATTTTTAGATTAAGGCTTTTAAGGTTGTAAGTCAAATTACAATCAGACAACCAATCTCAACTGATATATATCATTCCATTTTAAAAAGTAAAAAACTATATTCATCAGGAAAGCAATTGTTTTTTAGACTTCTAAGAAGTCCTGATTTATCCTTCATAGATTATTTGGGACATGCTATGGTTAATTGAGTGGTAATTTTATGTAGTAAAATTTAAAAAACCATGAAAAAACCCAGAATACATTTTAAATCTATAGCAATATTTCTCTCGCTACTCATAATGCTTCAAAGTTGTTCAGTTTATAAATCGGCACCAGTAAGCATTGAAGAGGCATCTCAGGCCAATAGCAAAGTAAAAGTTTATAAGAGGAATGGAGAAAAAGTAAAATATAAAAAAATCATCATGACAAATGAGGGGCATTATTATGGTATTGGAAAAACAAAAATTTTTGACAAAAGTAAGCGAGTTTTGATTAATGAAGAGGAGATTGTTATGATAAGAGTCATAGACAAAGTTCAGTCATCTATTTCGACAGGAGGTCTTTTAATTACATGGATTGGCTTAAACATCTATGGTATCTCAAAATAATAATCATTTGAGTTGAGAAGTAATTTTATAACTAACATAAAAAAAATATTATGAAGGCACCCAAAATACATTTTAAATCTATAGCAATATTTCTCTCGCTACTTATAATGCTCCAAAGTTGTTCAGTTTATAAATCCGTACCAATAAGCATTGAAGAGGCGGTTCAGGCAAATAGCAAAGTAAAAGTTTATAAGAGGAATGGAGATGAAGTAAAATATAAAAAAATTATCTTCTCCAATGATGGACAATATTATGGTATTGAAAAAGCAACAATTTTTAAAAGTAATAACAATGTCTTGATTAATGAAGATCAAATTGTTATGATACGCGTTATAAACAAGGAACCATCTGCTATTATGACCGGTCTTTTAATTGCGTTTATATGCCTTCCGTTCTTTATGGTCGCACATTTAGCGTATTGAAAAAGCAACAATTTTTAAAAGAATTAACAATGTCTTGATTAATTAAGATCAAATTGTTATGATACACGTTATAAACAAGGATCCATCTGCCATTATGACCGGTCTTTTAATTGCGTGTATATGCTTTCTGTTCTATGTTGTCGCACAATTATAATAATTTCAGTTGACACTAATATTATATCTAACATAAAAAACAATGTCATGAAAGCACTAAAAATATTATTTATTACATTTTCTGTTGCTATTTTTTCATGCACAGGAGGTGATATTTTTGAAGGAGATGACATAATTAATGCATTTGTTTGGGATTTGGCAGATGTACATTATGATAACAAAACTTATTTTTCTCCTCCAGAATGGATAAGAGGTATTTGGTATTCAAATGATGATTATTGGTATGCAGTTCAGTTTACCCAAAATGATGTCATAAATTATTATTCGAAAGGTGGCTCTAGTACAAATAAGATACTAAATAGTATTAGTTGGGGAGATTATGATAAATTACTACTTGAGGAGATTGCTACAGATACCACTTATTATTATAGTATCAGGCATGAGAAAGACAGGATTAATGGATCAAAACCAGTTTACAATACATTATATCAAAAAATTTCCAATGATTCTATACTTTATACCCTCTCTGGGGCCAATAGTGGTACTAGAAAATATGGTAAAAGGGGATAGTTTTGGTTGGCCCAACTGTATGATATTAATCATTGCCTTTAGGTTTTTCTTGTATTACCTTATTAAGCTAATATGATTTTCTATACTGCTTCTTTTTAAGTAACCGGTAATGTGCAAATAACTAAAATAAACAAGTCATGAAAAAAATAATTTACGTTTTAGCTCTATCGCTTTTAATGTTTAATTGTAGTAAAAGTGATAACAATGATGATTCAATTGCAACCTTTTTAGAAAAATATGAAGGTACTGTATGGGTTTACTCAAGCTTTGATGAAGAATTTTACCTCAGGGTTATTGATAACGTAAACAGCCCATTTGAATTTTGGGAAGAATATGGAGATTGTTATGAATACTATCTAGGTACTATGGATGATGATTATGACTCAGTTACCACAACCAAAAATTCCAGTAACACACTAGAGCTCAAGTTTGTCGAAGAGCTTGAAGGTGTTGAATATATGGTTTTGTTTACATTAACAGTGACAGGCAACTCTATGGAAATTAAATACGCACTATATGAAGATGGGAAATTAACTGATTCTTATTCTGAATATCTTTCAAAAACTTCGGTAAACGTAGACAACTTAACCCTATGTGACGATTTTTAATTGGAAGCCACATGAAATCAATAAAAAATAAGTTAAGGGAAATAGCTCTTTTGTTAGCCGCATTAATATTTTTTCAATGCTGTTCAGTTTATAGAACAGTCACTCTAGAAGAAGCAATTAAGGGCAATGCAAAAGTTAAAGTTAAGACTTTTGACAATCAATCTTATAAATATAAAAGAATTGAAATTGTCGATAATAAAATTTATGGGATACAGCCTAAAAAAAATGAAAAAATTATAACTGCAGAGAATAAACGCTACAGCGTTACTAATTGGGAGGAAGTAAAAATAGAAATCGAAGAGAAAAGCATTGAAAAAATTAAACTAAAAGATAAAAATGTATCCAATTTCTTAACAGGGGTTCTTATCACTGGAATAGGAGTATTCATATATAAATTCCGCAATTTTAATGCTCCATTTAGTTCATAAGAAATAACTATATAGTAATTCTCTATAAGTATATATTAATTTCTGAAAATATTAGAGATAACTATTTGTTTTATCGTATAAGTATCGTGTTTGATGGTGTAAATGATATTCATCATTTCATGGCATATTAAGATTTTGTAAAATTAAACAAGTATTAACTACATAAGTTGTGTTAATGAAAAATTTAAGGCGAATCTCAATTTATATAAGACTTATAATTTATCAGCAATTAAATCTAACATTATGAAAAAAGTATATTTAATATTATTTCTTGTTTCATATTTTATTAATGCTCAAGAAGTATTTGAGGAACCTTCCTTTGTTGGGGAGGCATTTATTATTAAGACAGACAATACTATTCTTAACCTTGAAAAGGAACAAATTAAGTTAAAAACTAAAGCGGGTCTCAGTGTTTATCTTGCAGGAATTGGAAAATTAAAAACAAAAATTGACGTTCCTGGATGCTGTTCAGGGGCCTCATTTAATCCTGATAATGAAATAAAATTAATTGTTAGGGCAGTAGATAATGAAACAGATCCAATTTCAATTATACAAATATTTAAGTTCGAGAAGAAAAAGAAAAAAAGGCTAGCTGAACTTGCATCTTGGGGGACATTTACGGGACTTTCATCAAATAATTTGAATAACTTAAGTTTCGAAGCAAAAAAATATGGGGAGAAATCTTATATGCTTACAATAACAAATTTTGAAAGGGGAGCAGAGTATGGTATTATTGTGAATAATATTAATGCCTCAAACCAAGAATTGATTATGGTTTCGACATTTTCGGTGCAAGGAGACCCTAGTTTATAGCTTATTTGTTTTACTGGTAAAATTAGCTTTTTTTGGTCTTGTTTGTTGCTCTTTTTTTTTCTTACTGGCTTTCGCCAAAGGGTTAAACGCCAAACATAAATCAATCCAATAGGCTAAATCTTTATCGGTGTCAAAACCTTCGGGGGTAACAAAAATATAGCCTTTCATGGGGCGTCCCGTAAAATCCATTGGTAAGCATTCGGGTTTTTTAAGCTCTTGTTCATAAACCGATTCCCCAATGCGAGCCATGAGCAAACTATCACCAAATTTTTTATCGATATGGATGCCACAAAGCATTTTATTGTCTACTTTAAAGCATAGGCCACCCATCATTTTTAGTTCGGAAAAAACAACATGCTTTTCCTTGAGTTGCTGCCTAATCCGGTCAGCTAAAAATTCATCGTAGGCCATGGTAATAGTCTTTAAGTTTATCAGTGAGTTTTCGAATTAAATTATACACAAAAGTATTGGTCTTGGCATAGTGGAACGAAATAAAACAGACCACCAACATGAATAGCAAGGCACCAGAGATAGCTTCATATGGACTTAATGATTGGTTCAAAAATCGTTTAAGGCCATAACCCGTAAAGCTTCCGTAAAGCAATATAAAATGAATGACGTAAATGGATAAGGTTTTTTCGCCAATCCGAGCTATGATGGATTGCTTTAAAAAACGTTCAATGCTATAGAAAACCCCAAAAAGAATGAACACGTTGCCCAATCTTGTGAATAAGTAATTGTAGTCGGCACTCTCTTTTAACAGTTCTATGCCAGTAATGCCAGATAATTTGAGTAAAACCCACGAGGAATGATAAATAAGTAAATACCCAACAATAAAAAAAGTTGCTATGGTAAACACTTTAAATTGTTCGCGGTGCACATGCCTAAAAAATACAGTGGATATAAAGGCTCCAAAAGCCGAATAGCCAAACCAAGGTAAAATTGTGAAAACAGATCCATTTGATTTGGACATATAGTTGGCCAGAAATTGGGGTATGCCTTCAATAGTAAGGTTTCTGTAAAGCGGTTCGGTTACAAAACAAATACAACCAATGGTAAACAATACCACGGAAAAAATATAGCTATGCTTTTTTAGTAGCAGGTGCATGCCTACCAAAAAAATTAATGATAGGCCAATACATTGCAGTACATCAACAACAAAAAAATAATTGTTAAAATAACCCTTTAACCAACTTATGATATTGATACGTAAACTATAACCAATGGCTAGTAGCAGCAATCCCCTAAAAAGTCCTTTTTTAATTCGGGCTTTGTCATCCCCTTTGGCATAGGCACGCAATAACAAATACGTAAAAACCAACCCAGAAATGGTGAAAAAAGTAGGTGCCGTAATACCTCTAAAATAAGACCATACGTTATATGCCAAGTTAGCTTTGTCTCTGTAAACGGGCATTAACAAGGTGTCGATAAAATGTCCTTGCAGCATCATTAAAATGGCAAATGCCCTTACCGCATCAATAAAATATAATCGGGTTACTTGCAATTCTGTTGGTTTTTACCTGTATAAATATACTTTTAAATAATGGAATCTGTATGTGCTTAAAGTGATATATTTATAAAATATTGGGTAATTATGGAACAACTGATTAAGACCTTTTCTGATTATGCTTGGGGTTTGCCCCTGGTTATTTTGCTTATTGGAGGAGGCTTGTATCTTTTGGTTTTATCCAAATTTTTACCCTTTCGATATTTTGGTCATGCTATTGCTGTGTTATGGGGAAAATATGATGACCCCAATGACCCAGGGCAAATTTCACATTTTAAAGCCTTAACAACGGCACTGTCATCTACAATTGGTATGGGTAATATTGCTGGGGTGGCAGTAGCCATTTCGGTCGGAGGCCCCGGTGCTATGTTTTGGATGTGGGTAAGTGCCATTGTGGGCATGTCCACCAAATTCTTTACATGTACATTGGCGGTGATGTTTCGGGGAAAAGACAGTGACGGAGAATTGCAGGGCGGTCCTATGTATTTTATAGTTGAAGGTATGGGAAAGTCATGGAGACCACTCGCCATTATGTTTTGTGTTTTTGGAATGATTGGTGCTTTGCCCGTTGTGAATGTGAATCAATTGGTTCAGGCCATTAACGATATAGTATTGATCCCGAATGGGGTAAAAGTAGGATTGAAGTCCAATTTAATTCTGGCGACAATTTTAGTGATTCTAACTGCTGCAATTATATTGGGTGGATTGAAACGAATTAGCAACGCAGCATCCAAAATGGTACCATCTATGGTGCTTTTGTATTTTATTTTAGTAGCGTATATTTTGATTTCTAATTATCAAGTAGTTCCAAAATATTTTCTAATGATTTTTACCGATGCCTTTTCTGGAATTTATTACAATGGTGAAGCATTTATGGGTGGCGTTTTGGGCGCACTCATTTTGTTGGGCATTCGTCGTGGGGCATTTTCCAATGAAGCAGGTATTGGTACAGCACCATTGGCACATGGGGCGGCAAAAACAGACGAACCTGTACGCGAAGGTTTGGTTGCTATGCTGGGGCCTGCCATCGATACTTTGGTTGTTTGTACTCTTACGGCGTTGGCTATTTTGGTTACAGGTGTTTGGCAAACTTCGGTAGAGAATGGCGTTAGCTTAACGGCGGCAGCATTTAACCAAACCATGCCAGGTTATGGCAAATACTTGCTTATGGTTTGTATTTTCATTTTTAGCGTCTCATCTTTATTCTCCTATTCTTATTACGGATCAAAATGTCTGTCCTTTATAATAGGGGCGGATAAAAAGCAGTACTACAATTACTTCTATATTGTAAGCATTATATTAGCTGCAACAACCCCCTTTACTGTGATGCTTAATTTGATTGATGGTGTTTTTGCTCTAATGGCTGTCCCTACAATGTTGGCAACAATTATACTATCCCCAAAAGTCGTAAAGGAAGCCAAAACATATTTTAAATATAGATTGAAGCAGTAAAGTACAGGATGGAATTGAGTAAATTAGGTTATTTATTTGATAAATGGTCTTTTTGAAATTGGCTAGATTATTTAATTTAATAGCCCTTCCTACTTGAAAAGATTAATAACCAACTAAAACTAAATAAAATGGTAAAAAACAATGCAAAAGCCTATTGGAAAGAAAACATTAGGTATCTATTTATCCTATTAATCATATGGTTTCTGGTCTCTTTTGGAGCAGGTATTTTATTTAAAGATGCTTTGAATGAAATAAAAATAGGAGGCTTTAAACTTGGCTTTTGGTTTGCCCAGCAGGGCTCAATGTATGTATTTGTGATACTCATTTTTGTGTATGTGCGATTAATGAATAAACTAGATAAAAAATATGGGTATGATAAGTAGTATATTTTTGGCTGAGTCTATCGGCGTGCAGAATTGGACCTATATTTTAGTCGGACTAACATTCACCTTATATATCGGAATTGCCATGTGGTCCAGGGCTGGCTCAACAAAAGAGTTTTATGTAGCTGGAGGTGGTGTTTCGCCTTTGGCCAATGGAATGGCAACTGCAGCTGATTGGATGAGTGCAGCTTCGTTCATCTCCATGGCTGGGATTATTTCCTTTGCCGGTTATGACGGTGCCGTTTATTTAATGGGCTGGACAGGAGGTTATGTGCTGTTGGCACTTCTGTTGGCGCCTTATTTACGTAAATTCGGAAAGTTTACCGTTCCAGACTTTATTGGCGATCGCTATTATTCAAATACCGCCAGATTGGTGGGCGTTATCTGTGCACTTTTAGTATCGTTTACCTATGTTGCTGGACAAATGCGTGGCGTTGGTTTGGTGTTTTCTCGTTTTTTGGAGGTAAATATCAACACAGGTGTCATCATCGGGATGATTATTGTGCTTTTTTATGCCGTTTTGGGAGGTATGAAGGGCATTACCTATACCCAAGTGGCGCAATATTGCGTGCTGATTTTTGCCTTTATGGTGCCTGCTATTTTCATTTCCATTCAAATGACAGGAAACCCTATTCCTCAATTAGGCTTTGGAAGTACCGTTGCCGATGGGTCGGGAACATATTTATTGGATAAATTGGATGGTTTGAGTACCGACCTGGGGTTTGCTGAATATACCGAAGGGTCAAAATCAATGATTGATGTTTTTGCCATCACCTTGGCCTTAATGGTGGGAACCGCTGGTTTGCCCCATGTTATTGTCCGTTTCTTCACAGTAAAACGAGTAAGGGATGCTCGTAAATCTGCTGGATTAGCATTGTTGCTCATAGTAATTTTGTATACCACAGCTCCTGCGGTTTCGGTTTTTGCCAGAACAAATATGATTGAAACAGTTTCAAATAAACCCTATGAAACTGTACCGGAATGGTTTAAAAAATGGGAATCAACTGGACTGATTACCTTTACGGATAAAAACAACGACGGACTCATTCAATATGTGGCGGACAAGGATAAAAATGAATTGGTGGTTGATAACGACATCATGGTTTTAGCAAATCCTGAAATTGCCAAACTACCAAACTGGGTTGTTGCTTTAGTTGCGGCTGGTGGATTGGCTGCAGCTTTATCAACTGCCGCAGGATTGTTGTTGGTTATCTCGTCTTCAGTGTCACATGATTTAATAAAAAAGATGATAAACCCGAATATTTCTGAACAAGGCGAACTTATTGCAGCACGTTTTTCAGCTGTTGTTGCGGTTTGTGTTGCTGGATATTTCGGTATCAATCCACCAGGATTTGTTGCCGCTACAGTTGCTTTAGCTTTTGGTTTGGCGGCTGCATCGTTTTTCCCTGCCATTATTTTAGGGATTTTCTATAAAAAAATGAACAAGGAGGGTGCCATTGCCGGTATGGTTGTGGGGATTGTCGCTATGGTTTTATATATGGTAAAATATAGACTAGGATGGTTTGATGAGGTTACACCTGATAAAAGCGAATGGTGGTTTGGTATTTCACCGGAAGGTTTTGGTGTTGTGGCCATGGTTTTAAATTTTATTGTATCCATCGTTATTGTGCAATTCACACCACCACCTCCAGAAGATGTTCAAGATATTGTAGAAAATATTAGAATTCCAAGTGGCGCAGGAGAAGGAGCTAAAGGGCATTAATTTTGTCATTCCTAAGTAGGAATAAATCTACTTTGAATCTAAAAAACTATTAATTAACTTAGTCTTTATTTTACATAGATTAACCAGATATTATGAGTAATTATCATATAAAACATTTAGAAGAATATTATCAAGTTTACCGAAAATCAATCCGTGAGCCTGAAAATTTTTGGGAAGAAGTGGCCGAGGAGCATTTCATGTGGCGAAAAAAATGGGACAATGTGCTTAGTTGGGATTTCAGTAAACCCGAAATAAAGTGGTTTGAAGGGGCACAACTCAATATTACCGAGAACTGCGTAGATAGACATTTGTCCACCCGTGGTGATAAAACGGCCATTTTGTTTGAGCCCAACGACCCCAAAGAACCTGCTGAACATATAACCTATAAGGACTTGCACGAAAGGGTTAATAAATTTGCGAATGTTTTAAAAGGACAAGGTATAAAAAAGGGTGATAGGGTATGTGTTTATTTGCCCATGATTCCCGAATTGGCCATTTCGGTTTTGGCCTGTGCCAGAATAGGCGCCATTCATTCCGTTGTTTTTGCAGGATTTTCTTCCACCGCTTTGGCAACTAGGATAAACGACAGCGACTGTAAAATGGTCATTACCAGTGATGGTTCTTATCGTGGTTCGAAAACTATTGACTTAAAAGGTATTGTTGATGAAGCTTTGGAAGTATGCCCAAGTGTAAATAGGGTTTTAGTGGCCAAGCGCATCAATTCCAATATTACTATGAAAGAAGGCCGCGACCTTTGGCTAAAACCGCTTTTAGATGAAGCTTATGGCGATTGCGATCCTGTAATTATGAATGCCGAAGACCCATTGTTTATTTTGTACACTTCTGGTTCAACGGGCAAGCCAAAGGGTATGGTGCATACCACGGCGGGTTACATGGTTTATACGGCTTACACGTTTAAAAACGTATTTCAATATAGAGAAAATGATGTGTATTGGTGCACAGCAGATATAGGATGGATAACCGGGCATAGTTATATTGTCTATGGTCCGTTGGCAAATGGGGCAACCACAGTCATGTTTGAGGGAGTGCCTAGTTATCCTGATTTTGGACGTTTTTGGGAAATAGTTGAAAAGCACAAAGTCAACCAATTCTATACCGCGCCCACGGCCATCCGTGCTTTGGCCAAAGAAGGAGTAGATTTAATTGAAAAGCATGACTTATCATCATTGAAAGTATTGGGTTCCGTTGGTGAGCCTATTAACGAAGAGGCTTGGCATTGGTATAACGATAATATTGGTAAAAAGAAAAGCCCGATTGTGGATACTTGGTGGCAAACCGAAACGGGAGGCATCATGATTTCGCCTATACCATTTGTTACGCCCACAAAACCGACATACGCCACACTGCCGTTTATTGGCATACAACCAGCATTGATGGATGAAAACGGTAAGGAGCTAAAAGGCAATCAAATTGATGGCCGTTTGTGCATTAAGTTTCCGTGGCCAAGTATAGCAAGAACTATTTGGGGCAACCACCAGAGGTATAAGGACACCTATTTTTCAGCGTTTGAAAACAATTACTTTACAGGCGATGGAGCCATGCGGGATGAGGTTGGTTATTACAGGATTACGGGCAGGGTAGATGATGTAATTATTGTATCTGGCCATAATTTGGGAACAGCACCTATTGAAGACGCCATTAACGAACACCCTGCGGTTGCCGAAAGCGCCATTGTTGGGTTCCCGCACGATATTAAAGGAAATGCTTTGTATGGTTATGTTATTTTGAAAGACACTGGAGAAAGCAGGGACCAAAACAACTTACGCAAGGAAATTAACCAAATTATTACCGAGCATATCGGCCCAATTGCCAAGCTTGATAAAATTCAGTTTACCATTGGTTTGCCTAAAACCCGTTCTGGGAAAATCATGCGTCGTATTTTACGTAAAATAGCCTGTAAAGACACCAGTAACTTGGGAGATACCAGTACATTGCTAAACCCTGAAGTGGTGCAGGATATTATTGATAATGCTCTTTGATAGCAGTTGTGTCACTTACCAAACCTCAAAAACAGAACTATGAAAAATCAATTATTCATAGTGTTAGTACTATTTTTAATATTCTTTTCATGTAATAACCGAGTAATTGCCCGTTTTGAAATTACAAATAATACTGGAATAAAAATTGATTCCTTGAAAATTGAGCCAAAGGTAATTACAGATGGAATATATATTTCTCTAAATCCCTAGAAAAAAGTGAATAATAAAGCCGATATGACGGGCATTGAAAAAATAGATGGTTCTTATAGGTTTTCATATAAAAAAAAGAACGGTGAATTAATTGTAAAGGGTTTTGGATATTACACAAATAGATATCCAACCGAAAAATTAACTCGAATTGTAATTGAAAAAGACTCTATCAAGTTTGATGAGGAAATGGGAAACTATATTAATAGGAAAAAGCATATAAAACGATATATGGTTGGAGTTACAGCAGATAACATAATGCTACTACTTATTCAACAAATACCCCCAAGACAGTTTTTTTCTTTTACCTAATCGGCCCAGGATTTTTAAAAACACTAAAGCTGTAATTAGGGCATCGCCTGTTGCTGTGTGTCTGTCAATTGGTTGAACATTCAATTCCTTACATAAAAAGTCCAAAGTGTAGGGTTTGGTGTTATCTTTATAAATAATATGAAGCGATTTATTGTACATCACTCCAGTATCAATAAACCTGTTTTTTAGTTTCCCTAAACCATGCCTTGCCAACATATTGTTGATCATCGCTTTATCAAAACCAGCATGATGTGCTATAAGTATGGCGTCTTTTATATAATCCAAAAAAAGCTTAATGGCTTCCAATTCTGATATTTTTTCTTCAGAACCACTTTTCATCAAACCATGAATTTCAACGGTTTCTGCATTAAATACATCTTGTTTTAGATACAATTCCAAGGTATCGTTAACGGTAATGGTCTTACCTATAATAGCCACGGCACCTATGGACAAAACACGGTCTTCCTTTCGGTTAAAACCTGTGGTTTCAGTGTCAAAGGCTATAAACCGGGTGTTGTATATTTCACCCTTGTTTTTCTGTTTAAAATGACTTAAATAAGTCATGAAAAACTCGGGGTAATCAGGTTGTTTTTTAAAAGGCCAAGTAAACTTCATATTAGGCAAAGTTTTTTAAATCGAACCTTACTTGCAAGACTTCTTGAATATCATGGATAGGTTTAAAGCAACGCCTTAGTTTTAACTGTTCCTCTTTGGTAAGTGTTTCAATTTCTATGTATTTGCCTGAGTTGTTATGAAGCAAGCCTTGTTTGGTCTTGAACTTAATCAGTGCTTTAAAGGCATAGGCGCAAGACTGGTACAATTCCTTGTTGTTGGGGTCTATATCAGCCATTTTTTCAAACCTATCGGCGGTATTGTTTACGCCTTTTACTTTATTCTTTAAAATAAGCAATCGAGCTGCGTCAACCAATGGCATAATGGCGCGACTTTTAATGTTGAACAAGTCTTTTTGCTCATTGTCCTTCTCCACAACAAATTGTTTAAAGAAGCCAAGAGGTGGTGGGTTTTTAAGAGCATCGTGTCCTAAAAACCTAAAAAACAATGTGGTTTCATCCAAAGTTTCATATATGGAATCAGATAGTTGTTCTACCAAATTTTTTTTTCCGTAAATGTGATTGAAATCAAAAAATATTGAAGACAATAAAATGGCCTTGTCATCGGTGTTTAAAATCCAATCCTTAAACTGGGCTTTCCACTGACTAATGGATTTGCACCACTCTGGGTTGCTGGCCATCATATCGGCTTCGCAGTATTGAAACCCAATTTTATTCAATGATTTACTCACCAATTTGGAAAGCTCTAAAAAATATGCCTGCGTTTCTTCATATTTATTTTCTGGAATATCCTCAAAAATTAGGGCATTATCTTGATCCGTAAATAGTAATTGTTCTTTTCTGCCTTGGCTTCCCAATGCTATCCAAGAAAATTCTACTGGTGGTTTTGTGGGCATTTTTTTCAATGCAATTTGAATGGCACGAACGGTTACGGCGTCGTTTATTTGGGAAATGATTTTCGTGATGTGCCCAATGGGGATGTTCTGTTCCAAATAACTTTTAAGTAAGTTGTTGGCTGTTAGCCTTGCTGCCCTTAGTTTGTTGGTACGGTCTGCCCGTTTTATTTCTTTTAAAATAACGGTTGGGTTATTCCCTAAAGTGGCCAATACATCATGATGGGTTAAAACCCCAATGAGTTTTGAATTGACCGTACCGTCTTTGGTAATACATAAATGTCCAATGTTATACTGCAACATTTTTAGCTGACCCTCTGCCACGGTCAAGCCTCGTTTACAAGTTATTACTGGAGAACTCATGATGTTTTTTACACAAGTTTCAATAGGAAATTCACCCGTGGCAATTTTATTTTTTATATCGCTGTTAGTTATGATGCCCACAGGATTGTCACTTTCATCCACCACAATAATACATCCAATTCTATGGTTACGCATTTTTATGGCAGCTTCCTTTAAAGACGATTCTTGACTGCACGTAACAGGGTTTTTTGAATAGTTGGCTGCTTGAAAGTTTAAAATATCTTGTTCCGTATTGGGCAAATAATCAACAAATATTTTTTTGTTTTCTTCAGCAGTATAGGGGTCGAAAGTATTTGTGGCAAAAGCCGTGATTAAAAACTTGTAAACGTCTGTATTGTTGTTGCTCACTATTTTAAAAGCTTCAATGGGCATGGCGTAAACAATGGATTCTTCATTAGCGGTTGCCGTAAGCTTGTAATCTTCTTGCGCTATAAGTGGCCTAACGCCAAAAACATCTCCACCATCGCAAATGTTTACAATAACCTGAACGTTTTCATTAGTTGTATGATATAACGTAATGGCACCATTTCTTACGATGTAAAAATTACTGTTAAAGCTGTCACCTTTTTTAAAAACAGTATCACCTTTTTCAAGATAGATAATGGATACTTTTTGAGAAACCTCAAGTAGGTCTTCTTGTTTTAAAAGGTTGAATGGTGGATAGTTTTTTAAGAAATCGTAAACGCGATATGCAATAGAGTTTTTAATCATAAAATTTTATTAATACGTCTCTATGAAAATTAAATCATTTTAAAGTCCAACAACAATTCACCTTCAATAAAAGCCTGTAAATGGTCTCCTTTATGGATTTCGCCCGTTCCTGATGCTGGAGTTCCTGTAAAAATAAGGTCGCCTGGCTCTAAAGTCATAAATTTAGATGTAAAAGCAATAATGTCGCTAAAATTGTAAATCATTAAGGATGTATTGCCAACTTGTTTTTCTTCACCGTTTATAGATAGACTAAAGTTGATATCATTCAAATTTGGAAAATTTGAAATAGGTTTAAAATTTGAAATTGGTGCCGCGCCGTCAAATCCTTTTCCTAAATCCCACGGTCCTTTGGTTTCCCGGCACGCATTGAAGATGTCTTTAGCGGTATAATCTATGCCAATGCCTATTTCAGATATATGGGAAGCAGCCTCGCCTAAATCAATATCTTTTCCTTTTCTGCCAATTTTTATGACCAATTCAGCCTCGTAGTTCAACTGATTTGTAAAGCTCGGATACGCGACATCGTTATTATTTTTAACCAAACTCGACTCGGGTTTTGAAAAAATGATTTGGTTTCCAGTTTTGTTTGCGCTGATTTCATTTATATCAGTGACATAGTTTTTGCCAATTGCCAGTATTTTCATGATTTAGTTTTGTGTTAAAGTTAGATGTGTAAATTTAAATAAAATAAGGATGCTAAAAGCCACGCCTAGAAAAGGATTGGAAATTTATTCAGAAGAATAATTTATGATGTTGAATGATTGAACACTTGGGAATAATACTTCTCAAGATGGTCTTGGTTTAGTCGAAAGGAACAATAAGTACCGGAATTTTTGATTTTTTTATAATTTGCGATGAAACACTTCCTATAAAGGCTTTATAAAGAAAATCGTGGTCGCTATGGCCGGCAATAATTAAATCGATATTCAGGTCACTTGCTTTTTCCATGATGGTTTCAACAGTTGCCCCTTGAACGAGCAGTGCTTCGGTATCCAATCCTTTTTCCTCTAGGGCATCACTATATTCTTGGATTTTTTTATGCTCTTCACGCAGTTGATTAGCGCGAAAATCTCTTTCGAATTTCGGTCCTGCTTCGTACCCAACAAAATCTGGGTTTGGCGCTGCAATATGTAGTACCCATATTTTTGAACCAAATTTTTTTGCTAGCATAATGGCTTGGGCTAACAAGACACGTTCATTGCCATCAAAATCAATAGAAACCAAAATATTTTTCATCTTAAATACGCATAAATTTTACCAAATAATAATACTATAAGGTACGAAATTTTAATTTTTCCAACACGTACAACCGATAAAAAGATTTAACGGCTTTAATCCTCATCATCTAGGCAAATATCCCTTAAAGATATAGGTATTGCTTTTCTAAACTTGATTGTTGTTTTTTTTTGTTGTATTGAAAGGTATTTCAGTTGTAGTGTAATGCACTATTCTAATGCTATTTTATCCAATAACAATTTAAAGTGTTCATTTTTTCCGTTTGCTATCAAAAATGCAATTTCCTCAATATAATCTTTTGAAAAATTTGGGTGTTCAAGTCTTCTTCCCCTAAATGAAGGGTACATATCTTTTAAAGGAATTTCTATATTTTCCCATACTCCAGTGGTTGTAAACGGTTTTATATAGGAATAGTAATCATTGGAATTTGACTTGACTCTAAATTGATAGTTTTTCCCATCTCCTTTAAGTCTGATGATAACTTTGGTGAATTCCTTTACTTCCATTTTATCGAATCTGTAGTGTACTGATGAGAACCCACCGTTGTTTTCTAAAGATATAGAGCCTTCAAATAGGCCATGGCCTAAATTATTTACTTTAAAGTAGCCTAATGATTTGCCACCCATGACAACATCATTTACAACTATCCAATCTTTGGTGTCTGCGTTATTGTCAAAATCAAAAATTACTTTTTTGATTATTGCGGAAAATAATATTATCATGCAAATTATATATTTCATTGGTTTTAGTTGGTGGCTTATGAACTGTTATAGCGCTATATTCAACTTCGTAATTAAGTTGCCTTTTAACAAAAATCAAGAATGACTTTAATCAATTTAGAGCCAATTTATAAACTTTTAAACAGCGTTCACGCGCAAACTTATGGTCTGCAATAGGCTGAGGGTAAGTCAATTCCTGAAAATCGGGTACCCATGTTTTTATGTATTCTAGGTTTTTATCAAATTTTTCAATTTGTGTGGTGGGGTTAAAAATCCGGAAGTAAGGAGCGGCATCAACCCCACAACCGGCTACCCATTGCCAATTGCCCACATTGCTCGCCATGTCGTAATCATGCAGTTTTTCAGCGAAATAGGCCTCACCCCAGCGCCAATCAATAAGCAAATGTTTGCATAAAAAACTACCAACCAGCATACGCACACGATTGTGCATAAAGCCAGTTTCATTTAATTCGCGCATGCCGGCATCAACAAGAGGATATCCTGTTTTTCCTTCGCACCAAAGTTTGAATTCTTGTTCGTTGTTGCGCCATTTAATGTTGTCATACTTCGGCTTGAAACTTTTGGTAACTGTATGCGGAAAATGCCAAAGAATCTGCATGAAGAATTCGCGCCAAATCAATTCCTGCCAAAATATTTCATTTTTTTCGGCAATAGCTTTTTTAACCATTTTTCTAATGCTAACGGTTCCAAAGCGTAAATGTGGCCCTAAACGCGATGTTCCATTTTTTGCTGGGAAATTACGAATTGCTTCATAGTTTTGAATCAGTTCTGGAGTGACGGTATATGGTTCAATTTTCTGCTTTGATTTCTTAAAGCCAATATCTGATAAACTTAAATTTGGTAATTGCGAATGTTGCACCAAGTTGTTTAAATGCGGTTTTGTATTGTAAATTTTGAGGTAATAGGAGTTGAATTTTTCTTTCCAAGTTTTCATGTAGGGCGTATACACCACGTAAGGGGCGCCGTCGTTTTTAACCACTTCGTTTTTTTCAAATATGACTTGGTCTTTAAAGGTTTTGAATTGGACGTTATTTTCTTTTAGAAGTGTTTCGATTTCTTTATCCCTGTTAATGGCATAAGGTTCATAATCATGATTGGTGTAAACAGTATTTATGTCGTATTCATTGACCAAATTTTTATAGACATTAATTGGTTTTTCTTGAAAAATGGCAATGCTGCTATCGTAATCTCTTTGTATTGCAGAACGAATGCCTTGAAGTGTATCGTGAATGAATGTTACCCGGGCGTCATCTTCTGACAGTTTGTCCAGAATTTCTGTATCGAAAATAAAAATGGGCATTACAGGGCAATCACCTTTTAAGGCTTCGTAAAAACCATGGTTGTCATCCAAACGTAAATCACGTCTAAACCAAAAAATATTTATGGGTTCATTCATGTTTTATAAGTTCCAAAAAGTTCTTCCAATTTTTTTGTTCGGTAATTGAAAATCTCTTCAAGTTTAGGTTTTACTAAAACAGGGTGCACCAACTGTCCAAGGAAACCAAAAGGTACTTTATAATCAATAATATCTTCCATTTCAACACCGCCATCAATTTCTTTGATAAAATGTTTATGGTGCCAAAGCGAATAGGGTCCAAAGCGTTGTTCATCCACAAAATATTGTTTATCTATACAATGGGTGATTTCGGTAACCCATTTTGTTTTTATACCCATCACTGGAGTCACGATGTATTGAATAATTTGGCCTGCATACATTGGCCTGTCTGCTCCTGAAAGAATATTGAAGCCCATATAATTGGGTGTAATTACCTTGAGGTTTTTAGGGTCTGATAGAAAAGCCCAGGCTTCATTTATGGTAATTGGTAGATTTTGTTTTTTGTGCAATCTGTAAATTTTCATTCTCAATTATAGATTAAAATATAGGCATTTAACGATGAGGCAATACACAGCCAAATAAAATAGGGAAGTATTAAAATGGTTTTTAGCCCCATCTCTTTTTTAAAATTAATCATGAAGATGAAAATAGCACTGGTAAGAAATAAGATTGTAGTAAACCCCAAGCCGATAAAATGCCGATTAAAAAATATGTAATTCCAAATAACATTTAGAATAAACTGTAAGGCAAACAGCCCTAAAACCATTCCCTTTGAAATTGCTTTATAGAGAAAAGCCATATAAATGGAAAAACACACCATAATCGTTGTCCAAGCGGCACCAAAAACCCAACCGGGAGGTGTCCACGGAGCTTTGTTCAAATTCAAGTACCAAGAATCTTGCGGACCATTGCCCATTAGCCAAGTGCCAATAGCCAATGCCCCAAAATTGTTAATTAAAAAAATGATTATGTATTTCAATAGCTTCATAACTTAAATTTTTAAACTGACAATCCCGCAATCCATTTCGAATATTTGTCCTGAAAGAGATGATGCTTTGTCTGACAATAAAAATTCAGCCATATCTGCAACTTCATCAGGCGATAAAAACTTTTTAAGAGGATGGCGTTCCGTAATTTTTTCAATCATTTTTTCATTCCTCAATAGCGATGAGGCCAAGTCTGTATCGGTCACTGTAGGGGCTATAGCGTTTACGCGAATGGTTGGAGCCAACTCTGCTCCTAAAGATTTTACCAATCCCTCAACACCAGATTTGGCTACTGCGGTGCTGGCATGAAAGGGCATGCCCAATTTAGCCGCCACCGTACTGAACAGGACAATGGAAGGTTGATTCCCGACCTTAATTACTGGAAGGTACTTTTGAATTGCCTTTACCGCACCAAGAACATTAATTTCAAAATCTTTTTTAAAATCTTCAAGACTTAATCTAGAAATGGGCTTTAAATTTATACTGCCCGGACAATAAACCAAGCCGTCTGCAGCCGCTATTTCCGGTAATTTATCTTGGGTTATGTCGCATTTGTGATGCGTGAGGTTACTATGCGATAATTTTGGAGCGGTCCTGCTAATATTTATAACTTTATTCTGTTCCAGAAGCTTTTCAACTAAAGCTTTTCCAATGCCCTTACTGCCACCAATTAAAATAATTGTTTTCATATGGTTTTAGGGCATTTAATGTTTTATGGCCTGCCCTTCAGCCGTTTTTCTATTTTTTGCTTAATTACAGTTAAACGCTTCATTAAATCCATGATATCAGGATTTTTTTCTTCTTTATAAATGGTGTTTAAGCTCAAAATTAAATCTTTAACTTCTCTAGATGATTCAATACGCTCACTTGTAGTTTTAAAAGTGTGCTTACGCTGTTCAAATTCTAAAGCTTTGTCAATAATCTCCATGTTTAATCTTCGTACTAAAATTTTACAAATTTGAAACTTAATGAGTTTCCGAATCTGTCAATATAATAAAATCTATAGTATTTATGATTTTTATGGAGAATAATTATGAGAAATTTAATAATTCGTTTAAAATGATTGGCAATTTTATTGACTTCATAGCTCTTGTGCCGTTAATGGGAATCCTTTCAATCGCTTTTCGACTTTTTGCTTAATTGTGGTCAAGCGTTTCATGATATCCATGATTTTTTCATCTTTTTTGACCTTATAGAGCTTATTTAAATCTAAAATTAAGGCTTTAACTTCTCTTGAAATCATTACCCTATCACTAGTTGACAAGGATTTCAATTTCCGCTTTTCAAATTCTAATGCTTTGTCAATCAAATCCATGGCATTAACTGTTTAAATAATTTTGTAATTCTGTTATTTTTTCTGAACTATTAAACTTTCCTCCATAATAGGCTGTAACCGTCGCCGATGTGTCATCTTTTATTCCTCTTGATGACACACAAAGGTGCTTGGCATCAATAATAACTGTAACGTCCTCGGTGTTTAAAATTGATTTTAATTCAAAGGCAATTTGGTTGGTTAAGCGCTCTTGAACCTGAGGACGCTTGGCATAATATTGAACAATTCTATTTAATTTTGATAACCCAATTACTTTCCCAGAGGAGATATAGGCAATATGCGCTTTACCAATAATGGGAACAAAATGATGCTCGCAGTTAGAATAAAACGTGATATTTTTTTCTACCAACATTTGGTTATATTGATATTTATTGTCAAACAAAGCAACTTTGGGTTTGTTTGCCGGGTTTAATCCAGAAAAAATTTCATCAATGTACATTTTGGCAACGCGCTTCGGTGTGCCTTTTAGGGAATCGTCGTTAAGGTCTAAACCCATAACGTCCATTATTTCTTCAAATAAAATGGAAATGCGTTCCTTTTTTTCTTCATCACTAAGTTTAAAGGCATCTTTTTTCATTGGGGTTTCCATGCCAGTGTAAAGATGATCATCTCCTATTTCTTCAACTGATAATCCATTAAAGTGATGACTGTTTGTTTTTCTTCTTGTTTTTTCTAATTGCATAACCTCTTTTTTATGTGCTGTATTGATATGTGGCATCAATCAAAGCACGTTAACGCTTTGAAATTTTATTTTGAGTAATTTGTCTTTGGCGGCTGCATTTGAAGCGTCCTTTCTCAAATATTCTCAATTTTTCGTGTTTTGTTTTTCTTCCTTGAACTCTTTCCCTCCACCTTCTGAAGCTATTTACTTTAAGCTCTTTTCGCATTATTTCTATAACGTCCTGTTCGGCTAAGCCAAATTGAAATTTTATGGCCTCAAACGTGGTTCTGTCTTCCCAAGCCATTTCTATAACTCTATCTTTTTGGACTATGGATAAGCTCATAAGTTTTGAAAATTATATTTTTCGTCATGTTTTATTTTCTCATCCAACATTTTTTCAAAGAATCGTTTGTTCTCCTTGAACGTTCTGTTGTTTTTAAAATGGATGAACTTGCCTTGGGCATGTATACTTGCTCCATTTATTTTGTACATCACTAAATGATAATATGGTATGGCCCATGTAAAATTTTGTAATCCTTTATTAATAAAAACAAGAATGCCCTTCTGGCGCAGTTCTATATTGGAATAATTAATATCTGATACTATGTTTAAATAAGGCTGTAAATTGGGGCTTACCTCGTCAATAATCATGCGTTTAGAGCCGATGCCTTTCATTCTTACGGATTCGAAAAATGAAAACGGATTTCCTACTAAATCCGATAAAAGTTGCTTGTGCTCTTTATTGTTGTAAGTCGTGTTGAGTATCATTTAATGTTCTGTAACAATCAAATATACAAAATGTTTAATAATATTATTAAAAAGTTAAACAAAAGTGTTTATGATTAAATAGAAAAAACTAATATTGGTTTTGATGCGATATAATATGTCGCGCTTTTTCTTTGATTTTTTGCAGTTGTTGTTTATCCATTCTATCTAACAAGCTATACATCATGCCCATTCTAAAGTTATTGCCTAATTGCTCTCGCTTCTCAGCAAGGAAATTCCAGTAGAGGCTGTTAAACGGGCAGGCGTCGTGTTCAATTTTTTGTTTTTGTTGTAAAAGCAACCATTGCAATAATTGCTCATTTTATTGATGTATGAACTTGATGACACATAAGGTTTGGTTGCAATAAGCCCTCCATCGGCAAACTGGCTCATCCCTCGGGTGTTTGTAATTTGTACCCACTCAATGGCATCTACGTAAATACCCAAATACCAGTTGTCTACTTGATCAGGATGCATTTGGGTTAAAAGGGTGTAGTTGCCGGTAATCATTAATCGTTGAATATGATGCGCGTATCCATTTTCTAGAGAATTGGTAATGACATGTTTCAAGCAATTCATTTTTGTTTTGCCGGTCCAAAAGAAATCAGGAAGTTTATTATGGTTGTTCAACTCGTTCAGGTTTTTAAACTCAGGCATAAGTGCCCAATACATGCCGCGCATATATTCGCGCCAACCTATAATTTGCCTGATGAACCCTTCAACTTGGGAGATATGGATTTCGGTACTATGTTTTCTGTAGTAGTTTAAAACTGTTTTTACCACGTCTTTTGGCGAAATAAGCTTTAAGTTCATTGCAAAGGACAACCTTGAATGAAACAAGTAATGTTCTTTGGTATGCATGGCATCTTGATAATCGCCAAAATGCATGAGCAAATGTTCACAAAAATATTTTAGTTGTTCCAGTGCCTGTATTCTTATAATTGGGTAAGGAAATGTTTTGGTTTTGAATGTTCCAATAGTTTCTATGCCAGATTTATTAATGTCGTTTACAACTTCCGCAACATGATTTATAAAATATTTGTACTGTGGAATTTCAACATCTTCATTCCACTTGTTTCTGTTATTTTTGTCGAAATTCCATTTGCCGCCTTCAGGTTGATTGCCAACCATTAAAATATTATGTTTTTTACGCATATCTCGGTAAAAATTTTCCATGAGATATTGCTTTTTCCCTTTGAAAAAATGCTTCAGGTCATCTCTTCGGTTGTAAAAGTGTTCGGCAGAAACAACTTTTGATGGCATGCCTAAAGTTTTGCAGAAATCGCTTAGCTGTTTGTCTAAACGATATTCGTCAGGATAGATATATTCAAACGTTTGAAAGTTGTAGGTTTTTATGATTTTTGAAAGATTTTCGGTTAAGCTCTGTTTGTTTTTAGGGTGATTGATTCTATAATAGATAACATGGTGGTTTTTACTTAGCAAATCTGCTGAAAACTGCCGCATGGCCGCAAAAAAACCGATTACCTTTTGAATGTGGTGTTTTACATAGTCGGTTTCCTGGCGCATTTCAAAAAGACAATAAGTCACATCGTTGTCAACCTCTTTAAACCATGAGTGTTTTATATTCAATTGGTCTCCTAAAATAAGCCTGAGGGTTTTCATTTTAAATAAAGTCTAAACCAAAATGGTTTTGTTTCTCCTGCATCGTTCGCTACAATAAGTCACATTATTCCAGTTTTTCTCCCATTTCTGGCGCCAACTAAATGGGCGTTTGCAAACCGGACATGTTTTTTGTGGTAAGTATTCTTTTTTACGATTCAACCTTAACGAGTTTATTTATCATTCCAGAAAAAATAAAAACGTGAAATGGCAGTATACTGTACCAATATAGCCTGCCCCAAAGCCCTCGAGGTCTAAAGGTGGCCGTTTGTTTAAGTAGGTTGTCTTCAATTTTGAATTCCAGCCAAGCCTCACCGGGCAGCCTCATTTCGGCATAAAGCAATAGTTTTTGCTGGGATTTATCAGCAAAAATAACACGCCAAAAATCAAGGGCATCGCCTGCATCCAGATGTGTTGGGCTTGTGCGTCCACGACGTAGACCAATACCTCCAAAAAGTTTATCTAAATAACCCCTTATGCGCCATAAAAAGTTGCCATAATACCAGCCTGTTTTTCCGCCAATGCTCCAAATTTTGTCAATGGTTTTTTGGGCATCATTAATACGTCGTTCTTTATAATCCTTAAAACAACCAAATTTGGGAACGTTAATATATTTATATAAATTGTTTTTAAGCCGACCACTACTCACCATGGAGTCTTTCCAACTTGAAACTATACTGTTTTGCTCAATTTTTTCGAAAGCCAGTTTTACGGCTTTTTTATAGGTTAATGGCTTAACTTTTAAAATCTTGTTGATATCACTTGGTTGTCCAATTATTTGAACGCCCATGCTATCTACCAGCGTAACAGCCAATTTGTAGGAGGTTGAGGTGACAAAATATAACCAATATGATGATAATTTGGGCGTCATAACTGGTACCGTAAGTATATAGCGTTTTAAGTCCCTAACCTCTGCAAATTGTAGCAGCATGTCTTTATAGGTGATGATTTCAGGCCCGAAAACATCAAAAGTTTTATTAAATAATGCCTCATGGCCAGCAGCTTTGTGTAAAAAGGACAAAATATCCCTAACTGCAATGGGTTGTGTTTTGGTGTTGAGCCATTTTGGGGCAATCATAAAAGGAAGTTTTTCAACCAAATCTCTTATAATTTCGAAAGAAGAGCTGCCCGAACCAACAATAATACCCGCTTTGAAAATAGTTAAAGCATAGCGGTTGGAGGCCAAAATTTCTTCAACGTTTTTTCTGGATTGTAAATGTTTTGAAAGTTTATCTTCGTTGGTAATACCACTCAGGTATATAACCTGTTTGACATTAGTGGTTTCCATGTAATTTTTAAAGTTCAAAGCGCATTGTTCTTCAAGAGATTTAAAATCTTTTGAGGAATTAGACATGGAATGTATCAGGTAATAGGCTACGTCAATGTCTTTTGGGATATTTTTAAGGGTTTCTGGCTTTAAAAAATCGGCTTCAATGACATAAACTTTTTCCTCATCTAAATAGCTTTTATCTGCTCTTAATCTATCCCGTACAGCACAAAGAATGGTGTGCCCCTCATTTAACAAAAAAGGGATAAGGCGTTTGCCTATATAGCCTGTTGCACCCGTTACTAAAATTGTCATCTGTTGCCTATTAATGTTTTTGGTCTTTGGTAGCCAAAGCGTGTTTTGCCTTGGGGTATAGCATATCCGTCTAATCCATTTATAGCGGCTACTTCAGCCTTTGATAGGTTGATGAATCCATCATCCTCAATTAAGTTTTCTTTTATAAATAGACCAACTATTTTGCCTATTACCAAAATGGTGTCGTTGGCCTTAATGTGATATTCCTCAACAAACTGCATGGCTATTTGCACTGGAGCATCCTTTACAAAAGGTGCTGAAAATCCAGATTTATATTCAGGTTGAAGGTTGGTGACATCAAATTCTGAAACTAAAAAATCGTATTTGGCGGAGGTATGGTGTGCTTCACTTGCAATATCTTTATGAATGTGATTAATTGTATAGACGCCAGTTTCTTTCAAATTTTTATAGGTGTTTCTTGGTACGGTGGTTGGGCGTAAAAAGAAGCCCAACATGGCGGGACTAGAGCCTATGTGTGTAACTGAACTGAAAATAGCAACATTTTCAACGTCATCTTTAGAAATGCTGCCAATTAAATTGGCTGACTTGTAGCCTGAGCAGCTATTAATCAAGTTGATTTTATAAATGTGGCTTAGATTCTGTATGTCGGTTTCATTAAAATATTGCATCATAATCTTAAATAGTTGTCTATTTTAATATTCTGCGCCTTTAAATCGAACATTAAGTTGTAAAGACCAAAAAACGTTCTGTTTATATAAATGAAATGTTTGGAACCTCGGTTACCGTTCATTTTTCGTAATTCGGTGCTTTTCGAGTATCGCTCGCCCAGTTCGGCTATTTTTCCGAAGAAACCAGCATCAGAAAAATCGAAAGTGCTTTGGTGAAAAGGTTGTGTAAAGAGACTCAACATGTCAAGAAACATTTCAGTGAAAAATTTCTGTTCTTCAGCGCTGTCCTCTTTCTTTAAAATTTCAAGTTCATAAAGTCTGGAAACAAAAAATTCTCGATTGTTAATGTTTTCTTTTTTGGCTAGCTCAAAATATGGGATGTAAAATTCTTCAGGAATGGTTTTCATGCAACCAAAATCCAATACAATAAGTTCTCCATCTTTTGAAACCAAAAAATTACCGGGATGTGGGTCCGCATGTACCTTTTTTAACTGGTGAATTTGGTACATATAGAAATCCCAAAGCGCTTGCCCCAATTTGTCTGCCTTGTTTTTGTCTTGGTTGTGTCCGGTAAATTCCGAAAGGTGTTCACCGTACATAAAATCCATAGTTATAATGCGTTCTGATGAAAGTTCCTCATAATATTCCGGAAATTTTAAATTTGAAATATGCTGACAAGATTTGGCTATTTCTTTACTTTGCTTTATCTCTAAGAGGTAATTGGTTTCTTCAATAAGTTTATTTTCAACCTCTTTAAAGTATTTATCAGAATCTTTTCCTTTAATGTTGAACATGCTCATAGCCACAGGTTTAACCATGGCCAAATCTGAAGCTATACTTTCCGCAACTCCTGGATATTGGATTTTCACAGCAAGTTTTTTCCCATTTTTCTCTGCCAAATGCACTTGACCAATACTGGCAGCATTTACAGAAGTTGCGTTGAAAGTATCAAAAAGCTCATTTGGGTGTTTGCCAAAATATTTTTTAAATGTTTTAATGACCAATGGAGCGGACAGCGGTGGAACAGAAAATTGTGCTAATGAAAATTTTTCAACGTAGGCTTGGGGCATAATGCTTTTTTCCATGCTGAGCATCTGCGCAACTTTTAGGGCGCTTCCCTTTAACTGTTTAAGGCCGTCATATATATCGGAGGCATTATTTTTGTTAAGGCGTTCTTTGGCTTCCTCTTGCGTGCTAACCAGTTTGTCGCCATAATATTTTAAATAGTTTACCCCAACCTTTGCACCTGTTGAAACTAGTTTTGTGGCACGCTGGATTTTTGAGGTCGGTATGCTGTCAATGGTCTTCATATGTATGCTAGTTCATTTGGAATTTTTCTTTGAACAAAAATTTCCCTAAGTCCAAAACACTTTTAATGGGGGCAATGTCTAAAACATCAAAGGTTGTATTGACTGATTTTTCAATGAAAATATCTGTTTTTTCAAATGATGCCGAGGTGTCTTCAAGCCAGAATGTCATGGTTAGCAATAACTGCAGCCAAGCAGATTCTTTTAAAGCTTTTTGTTCAATTTTTTCAAATTGCTCCTGCTTAATATCTAACATTTGTATGCCCAATTCACCAATATATTTAGTAAAGTGATGTTTTAAACCTGAAAGCATTTTAAGTCCCTTTAGGTTGTTTTTGTACGTGTCTAGAACATGTTTCACATAACTTCTGTTGGCTGTTAAATTTTCAAAGAAGGTATAGTAAAAACTGAGGAGTTTGTTTCTTGCGTCAAAAATTTGATAATCTTCATTTTTGTTTAGTGCATCTATGGAATTGGTGAAGAATGCCTCAAATATGCCTTTTTCAATAGCCTCAAAAGATGCGAAGTGTTCATAAAATTGTGCTTCATCAAATTGATTTGCTTTAGCGAAGGCGTACACTGTTTTTGGGTTTTCGCCATGCTCTAAAACATAATCCATAAAAGATGATACGATATCGTATTTGAAGGGTACTTTTTTCTTTGCCATAATTTTGGATTTATGGTAAAGATATAAAATGTTTAACTATTTTTAAAATAAATTAAACAAAATATTAAAAGATTAGCAACACTGGTCGTCTTTCACCAATTTACAACTAGAAACTCCTGCCAATGCCCCAAGTATGGGGGCCAAAATATAGAGCCATAAATGCTCAAAATTCCCTGTAAATATAGCAGGAGCAATAGATCTTATCGGGTTCATAGAGGCTTTGGTCATCGGTCCGGCAAACATGGCTTCAAGTAAAATTACACCACCTACAGCTATGGCTGCCATCGTTCCGACTTCTTTGCTTCCTGTAGAGACATTGATAATAGTGACCATTAGGAAAAAGGTAAGTAGAAATTCTAGAATAGCAGCTTTGTATGTTGGAAAACCAATAGCTGGAGTGGTTTCACCTAAAAACTGGCTTTCGGGAAATAAAAACCGAAGTAAAAAGGCTGCAAGTATAGCACCAATGGCTTGGGCCAAAATGTATTTTGGCACTTTGTTCCAGGCAAATTTTTTGGCAAAGGCAAAACCAATGGTTACCGCAGGATTAAAATGTGCACCAGAAGTTTCCCCAAAGGCATATATCATGGCCATTACAATAAGTCCCCATGTGGCTGCCACACCAACGTGTGAAATGCTACCGTTGGTGATTTCGTTTATGGTCATGGCACCGCAGCCACAAAATATCATGGCAAATGTTCCTATAGTTTCCGAAATGTACTGTTTCATCCTGATGCTTTTTTTGCGTTAGGGATTGAACGGTTCGACTTCGCTCACCGCGGGCTCACTGTTTGAGCTCGCCGACAAAGGAGGTGGCGAGAAATGAAAGCCCGACCCTTGCGGTAACGCCCAAATTATTACGCGGTAAATATACAATCTCTTATTTTATGCTTTTGTTAACAATAAACGAATTTTGGATGTGTAAATTTATGACTAAAGTTTAACTAAAATATTAAATATAATACCACATGAAAAAATTACTATTGATTTTATTGACTTTTACAACGGTTTATTCAGTAAATGCACAAGTTAATACGCCTGCGCCAAGTCCGTTTTCCAAAGTGGAGCAGAAAGTTGGACTAACCGATATAACTCTGGAATACTCAAGACCAAGCGTTAAAGGACGCACCGTTTTTGGAGATTTAGTGCCTTTTGGAAAAATGTGGCGCACAGGGGCCAATAAAAATACCATAATTACATTTAGCACCGATGCTGTTGTTGATGGACAAACGCTAAAGGCGGGGTCTTACGCCCTTTTCACTAAACCAGGCGAAGAGTCTTGGGAGGTTTATTTTTATAGTGATACTGAAAACTGGGGCACACCAGGAAATTGGGATGATAGCAAAGTAGCAGCTAAAACAACGGCGAAAGTTTCACCTATTCCGTTTAATGTCGAAACGTTTACTTTAGATATCAACAGCATTACCAATAATGGAGCATCTTTAGAAGTGATTTGGGAGAAAACCTATATAGGAGTTCCTTTTACTTTGCCAACGGCTGATTTGGTTCAAAAATCCATTGATGCTGCATTAAGCGGACCTACTGCAAATGATTATTTCTCCGCTGCCGTTTATTATTCACAAGAAGGTAAAAATTTAGAGCAGGCCAAAACTTGGATGGAAAAAGCCATGAGTATGGTTAAAGAACCTCGTTTTTGGCAACTAAGACAGCAATCTTTAATTTATGCAAAATTGGGCGATAAAAAGTCGGCTATTGCAACCGCCAAAAAGTCGTTGGCGGATGCCGAAGCTGCTGGTAACGCAGATTATGTTAAGATGAACAAAGATTCCTTAAAAGAGTGGGGGGCGATGTAGACTTTTAAGAAACTTGGATTTCTGTAAAATTTAGATATAAAAAAGGGCTCAAGATTTAAATCTTGAGCCCTTTATTTGTTTAGTACTGTAAATTAATCAGGCTTCTTACTTCGTCCAAAGTTTTAATTAACTGTTCGCTGAACTGAAAGGTCATGATGTCGCTTTCTGTTTTGCCATCCCTTAAAAGTTGATTAAAATGAATGGTTTCAAAATTATAGCCAATGGTATAGTAACTAAATTCAATGACGTCTTCATTTTCATCTATAAAGATTGAAACGGTTGATGGCTCGTGAAACTTTGTGTTTATTTTAACCGTAGCATTTTCACAATAAAAAATGGCCTGGGTTGGTGTTTCCTCAATTAGCGAACTTCTTAAATGTGCTTCAACATCATTGTCATACTGAAAAACCATGTTGCAGGTTGAGTCGGCACCATTTTCAAAAAAGGTAGCTTTGGCTTCAATTTTTTTTGGCTTGCCTAAAGTTGAAAGGGCTACAAAAATGGGGTAAATACCAATGTCCAAAAGGCTTCCGCCACCGAGATCTTTGTTGAAAAGTCTGGTACTAATGTCGTAAGAACGTGAAAAACCAAAATCGGCCTCTAATTTTAAGACTTTTCCGAAGGTATTGCTTTTAATAGCTTCCAACACATACTGGTAATGCGGTAAAAAATACGTCCAAAGCGCTTCCATTAATAAGGTGTTTTTTCCTTTGGCAACGGCAATCATTTCATCAACTTCATTGGCGTTCATGGCAAAAGGTTTTTCACCTAAAACTGCAATGCCGTTTTTTAAGCACATGATGGCATTATCTTTATGCATGGCGTGCGGCGTTGCGACGTAAACAGCATCAATATTTTTGTCATTTGCTAAGGCTTCATAGCTGCCGTAAGCCTTTTTGGCGTTGTGTTTTTTTGCAAATTCACCAGCTTTTTCTTGTGAGCGTGATGCCACGGCATACAACTCGGCATCAGGAATTGTGGCAAGGTCTTTTGCAAAGCTATTGGCAATTCTTCCTAGGCCAATAATGCCCCATTTTATTTTTTTAGTTTGTGATGGTTCTGTCATTTTTTAACTAAGGTTTGAAGCAGGCAAGCCAAAGCGATTACAATGATACAACCCACAAAATTAAGCCATAAAAAAGGCAGATTGATTACTTCGTATTCATTCATGAAAAAAAGACCAATAACAATCCCTTGGGTAATTAATGCACTAACAAAAACGGCATGTCCTTTTGCAAATTTAAAGAAAAATGCCAACAGGAATATGCCCAATACATTGCCGTAAAAAATAGAGCCTATTATGTTGACCAATTGAATTAAATTTTCTGCCAAATCTGCAACACAAGCAACTCCAATAGCCATAATTCCCCAAGCAAACGTAAACCATTTGGAGGCCGTAACCATGTGTTCTTCGGTTTTTTCACTGGTGTTGCGTTTATACAAATCTATGGCAGTAGTGGAACCCAACGCATTAAGTTCGCTAGCTGTACTTGACATGGCTGCACTTAAAATAACGGCAAGTAATAAACCAATTAATCCACGAGGAAGATTGTTTAAAATGAAATGGATAAACACATAATCCTTGTCGTTGCTTTCTATTTTTATTTCTTGTTGCTCAGCTGCTTTATCAATGAGCAAAATGGCTTCGTTTCTCAGTTCCTCGTTTGCTTCATTGGCCATGGCAATGTAGTTGGAAGCGTTTGGGTTTTCATCATTAACAAACGATGCTATTATTTTCTGCTTATCGTTAAAGATTTGTTCTTGTTCGGCTTGAAGCGTTTTGAAATCTTCGGCATATTCAGAGTTTAAAACCATTTGGGTAGCGGTTGGATTGAAATTAACGGGAGACTCATTAAACTGATAAAAAACAAAAACCATAACCCCAACCAACAAAATAAAAAACTGCATAGGAACTTTTAGCAGGCCGTTAAAAATTAAGCCCAGTTGCATTTCTTTTACCGATTTTCCTGAAAGATAGCGCTGTACTTGGCTTTGGTCGGTTCCAAAATATGAAAGCATCAAAAATGTGCCACCAATAATACCGCTCCATACCGTGTATCGGTTGTTGAGGTTAAACGAAAAGTCCAAAACCTCCATTTTTCCACTGGCACCGGCAATTTCCAAAGCTTTGGTGAAGGAGATGTCTTGAGGAAGTTTATTAACAATAATAAAAAAGGCGACTAGCATTCCTATGAAAATAACCACCATTTGATGTTTTTGGGTAACGTTTACGGCGCGTGTTCCCCCTGAAACGGTATAGATGATTACCAATAAACCGATAATGATATTGAGTGTCAATAAATCCCAACCCAAAACTACCGATAAGATGATGGCTGGTGCAAAAATGGTAATGCCCGCGGCCAATCCCCGCTGAATTAAAAATAAAATAGCGGCTAGCGTTCTTGTTTTTAAATCGAAACGATTTTCAAGGAATTCATAGGCTGTGTAAACTTTTAAGCGGTAATACAATGGAATAAAAACCATGCAAATCACAATCATGGCTATGGGCAATCCAAAATAAAATTGCACAAAGCCCATGCCGTCATGAAATGCTTGCCCGGGCGTTGATAAAAAGGTAATGGCACTTGCCTGGGTTGCCATCACCGATAAACCTATGGTCCACCATTTAGAGGTGTTTCCACCACGCAAATAGTCCGATACATTTTTACTACCACGGGTTTGCCAGGTGCCGTATGCCACAATAACCAAAAGGGTTACCAATAAAACTGTCCAATCAATCCAGCTTAAAATTTGCATCTTTTAGAAGGATTTCGTGATTATATAAAAGACAATGAAGTAAATGACATTGGCTATTAAAACAATAGAATACCATTTTAGCCAACGCGATTTTGGAGATTTGTCTTCAGTCATTTTAATCGTTTAATTTGGCTTCTTCCTTTAAATCGTCTTTGCCCAAAGAAAGTATATTTGTGAACAGTCGGTATGCACCAGAAACGCCAGCAGGAAACTCTCTAAAAAAGCTCAATCCGGTATAGATGTAGTAACCTTTTCCATATTTGGCAACTAATAAGCTACCATCTTTTGGTGTTTCATTTTTATCGTTCATGGATAGAATTGGCGTAAATTCGTTGGACCATGAATTTGGATAATAAAGCCCACGTTCTTGCGTCCATCCTTCAAAATCCTTTTCAGTTATTTTATTTGGGTAGTTTAAAACGGGGTGTTCGGGGTTTATAAAACGCACTTCAGCATCTTCATCAGTAACCCTATCTCGCGAAATATTTAAATCGTAAGGTGCAAGATTGTTGGCAACCAAACCACGACCCGTGTTGTATTGCACAATCATGTTTCCGCCATTGGTGACAAAATCAAAAAGTATTTGCTGTTTGTATTTTAATTCATCTACAGTGTTATATGCTCTGATGCCAATAACTACAGCATCAAATAAACTTAGGGTTTCTGCATTAATTTCTTCTGGTTTTAGAATTCTAACATGATATCCAATTTGTTCCAAACTCTCAGGAACTGTATCCCCCGCACCTTGAATATAGGCTATATTTTCACCCTGTTTTTCGATATCCAGTCGAACAACCTTGCTTTCGCTTGGCAGTAAAACAATTTGGTTTGGTATGTGTTCATAATCAATTTCAATAAGCTCTTTGGTATAATCTTTATCGCCAATATGGACTATGGGACCAATATAACCTTCATTTTGGTTTTTAGGTGGAATTAAAGTGAAAACCAAGGTTTGCTCTTCACCTTTATGGGCAATGGACACTTTTTGCTTTTCTGGGTAAACATTCCAATCTTTTGGGTGACAAACTTCAACCGAACCTTCTAAATTATCGCGACCGGCTTTTACCAAAACAGTTATGTCATGTTGTTTATCACTATTTAGAATGATGACTTTTTCAGTGATTTTTGCCGATGCCTCGGGAATAATTTCAAACGGACTGTAAAGCTCGCCTTTGTCCGGTTCTGAATAACGTTGAATGATGTTTTTTGTGAACGTAATAGGGTAGTTTTCAATGAGCAAATTGAAATCGAATTTTAGAATTCTGGGTGTTTCCGGCGAACCAATGAGGTTTTTGTTTTCCACTTTATACATACCCAAAGTACCTTTACTGTTTAACCAATATGGAGAAGTGGGCTGAGCATCATCTTTAATTTTAATAGCTTCTTTAAAGCTAAATTTGGTGTTGTTGTTAAGGGAAATGTTTTTTAAAATATTCAAACCATCGGTATTGGTTAAACTTACCAAAGTTATAGGTGTTTCGCTTCGGTTAACTGCTTCAATGTTTATATTTACTGTTTCTGAAGGTGCCGCCATATGGGTTTCTGCCGATGCTTCCAAATACAGGCCAGCGCACATTTCTATAACAGATTTTAGTTCTTTTATTTTTTGCGTTTTCCAATACTCGTCTTCGATATTTTGAAGCAATTTGTAAGCTTCAATTAACTGAGTTATATGTTCTGAAGGTTTGGTGAAATTGAAGTTTTTTTCGATTTCAGTTAAAATATTGCCAATAGCTTTTCCTCCTTTTACTCGGTTCCATGAGGTGTCTATACCTGCAAAGATGTTTTCGTTATTGACTAATGGTTCACCTTTTAAAAATTCGATATATTCTTCTTGGGAGCCACGTTGTGTTAGCGAACCAAAACCTTGACTTAAATGTTTGCTTCGTGCCAAGGAAGCAACCTCGTTGTTAGATAGGCCTTTTAATGAGTAATAAGTGCCAATATCAAAAGTTAGCATGTTGCTTTTATCGGCCTTATCAAAATTTTCTTGGCTTCCATAAAACCACCAACTTGTATTGAAAAACAAGCGTTTGGGTTGCCAAAGGCTAGTTTGATTTAGTTGATTTGGAAAGGCTGTTTTGTCGTTTGCCATGTCGAAAGCCTCAAAACTTAACATAGCCGAACTGGTATGATGGCCGTGTGTGCTTCCGGGTGAACGATGGTCAAATCGGTTTATGATGACGTCTGGTTTAAATTTTCGAATGGCCAATACAACATCATTCAAAACTTCATCTTTGTTCCAAATGGACAAGGTTTCGTCGGGGTGTTTAGAATAGCCAAAATCGTTAGCTCGCGTAAAAAATTGTTCACCACCATCAATGTGTCTTGCTTCCAAGAGCTCTTGGGTTCTTATAACACCCAATAATTCTCTAATTTCTGGACCAATAAGGTTTTGTCCACCATCACCACGTGTTATGGAAAGATATGCGGTTCTGGCTTTTACGTAATTTGATAGGTATGCAATAAGCCGTGTGTTCTCGTCATCTGGATGAGCCGCAACATATAAAACCGAACCCAAAAAGTTGAGTTTTTGAATGGATTCATAAATTTCAGAGGAGGAAGGAGTTTTAGGTTTTTGGGCGTTTAAAATAGAACAAGTAAATACGAATAACAATAGGTGTTTTAAGGCTTTTTGCATAATGAAGTCCGTTAGCTAAAACCAAATATAAAAAAGAAACCAGCGATAATGCTGGTTTTAATTTTTATTTAACGCTTTGTTTACGCTCTGTATTAAATCTGTTTAAAATTTATTTTTTCGGTTTCTGGTTCAGTATTTTCGGGTTCGGCAGGAACAATTGGTCGTGAATGCTGTTCAAAAAATAGCTGCTGGATGGAGTCCATGCGCTTCATCATCCGCTTTATTTGTTCATCTTGGTTCATGAAACCTTTATAGAAAAAATCGTCGGAATTAAATTGACCGGTTAAAGAATCTTTACCAAAGAAATCATTGAAAAAGGAATCATTAAAAAACGAATGGTTTTTAAAATGTTTTTGAAATTGCTCTTTTAAGTTATCGTTTAATTTACCTTTTGACGAATAGCTGTACGAGTAAATGGAATCGTATTTAATAAGATTCCCTTGCTCGTCGTATTCTTTGTTCACCGTAATATTTTCATCAGGTTTGAGGGCAGTTTCATTGTTTTGTTTTTCCTGACCAGCACAACTAAAAATGAATAGAATAAAAATTGGAATAATTTGAAGTGTTTTCATAACAGATACAATTTAAATTAAACAAATATTCTATGTTTAGGCAGCAAAAAATATACCAATGGAAAAATTGAAATTATGGGGTTTTGTTAAAATGTCAGCTTGGCAGGATTCTAGACTTAGGGTATAAGAAATAATTTTTTTAAATGGTATTAGGGAGCGGTAGTTTTATATTTAATGCCATATTGGTCAAATAATTTGAATAAATAGGCTACGGATCCTATTACACCTAAATTGCCCTCAGCGCCAGAAACTAATCCAACAAGATAACCGTTTTCGTCAATTACTGGAGAACCACTTCTTCCTGCCGGATCAATATTTTGACTTAAAGTTCTAACGTAATAATAGTTTCCGAGATTTTCAAACATCTGCATTTTTACGATGGTTGGTTCAGTAGTGGTCTGTCTGTATGCCCATCCAACGGCATATATTATTTCTCCTTTTTTAAGTGGTGCCTTTCTAATTTTTAAAGGGTAAATCTGGTTGTCTTTGTTTTCAATGTTAAATATTATCCAATCTCTGTCTTTTAATGTATTGAATGCACCTATTCTCTCCTTGTTGTTTTGGTTTATCAGGTTTTTTATTATTACATTTTTGTCGTTCTGGGTTTTTGGATGCATAGTCCATTTTAAAAAGTCCTTTCCCAAGTCAATAGTGTTTAAGCCATTGTTTTTAAAAACTAAGAATATATGTTTACAACTAGCGGCAATAGTATCAGAATCTGTAGCAACAACAAATGAATTTGCAATATCTGTATATGTCGTGTCCGTAAATTGAACCGAGTTTGTAAGGACGAAATTTGGCCATTCGGAAATTGGTTTTTCAATCCAAGGTTCTTTGTCTGCTTCCACGTTATTTTTACAATTGGTGAAGCATAATGAAATTAGGAAAAGAGCTATTCCTTTTTGCTTATTATTTATCATTCTCATTTAATGGTTGCTAATGGGCATTCTAAGTTTTGATTATGGCTTAATGATGATGTTTCTCCTTATGCTGTCTTAATAAATCTTTACCATAGTCATTTCCGTTAGGTGTTCTTACCACCGTGTGAATATGGTTTCTTGATGGTTTTCCATCATCTGCATTGGGTACGCCAACAACTCTTTGATGGTCAAACTCAATAAGTACAACTGGGCTATGTATGCGATAGTAGAAAACCGCATCTTCATCAGTTCCACCAACCCAAGAAAACCAAGTATTATCAATATGCTCTATTATTTCATCCATTTTAATCTGATCGTGGCCCTCTCTGATATTACTAATGTACAGATAAACTAAATCCAATAGCTGTTGTTTTTGTTCTTTGGAAAATTTAGAGACCAAAATACCTTCGTAATTCAGGGTTATATTGTCCATATTGGCTCCGGCAACTATGTTATTCTTGATTTTTGACTCGAAAATGTTGGCTACCAATTGTTGTTCTTTGGTTAAGGATTGCATTAATGATAAGCCTAAATTTTGCTCATCTTGAAACAAAGTATTTCCCTTATATTTTCCTGAAGTGGTGATTATTGGTTCCCCGCCCATAAAAACTGGTGACATAACCACTTGGTCGCCTAAAACAAAATAATTAATAACCAGATGGTGACCATCCATTTGCCACCCCCAAGGTTCAGTAGGTGAGGGTTGCCCCATAATGGTAAAAAAATACAATTCCTCATCATAATCCAGTGAACCGTTGTTGAGCTCTTTAAGCGTTTGGTCGGTTTTCATAATATCCTTACTAAGTTGAAGTCCTTTAGCGCTCAATGAAGATTGCATTAATTCAAAAGCTTTCACTTTTTGTTCTTCAGTCATTTCTTTGAGGCTAACGCCCTGTCTATCATATATACCATTGTCCACATTACACCATTTACGCCATTCTTTATCATCAATATCGAACGTTGTACGTTCTTTTTGTGCAGTTGTCAAACTGTTTAAAAATTTTTGCGCAGATTGTATAATGGGCAGGGTAGAAACACCAGTTGAATGGATTTTAAATAAATCATTTTCCTTGCCGTCTTCTGTGAATATTCCTCTAAATGGTTCTTTAAGGGCGTCTTCTTCCATTTTTGCAAAGTGCAATTTTACAGGATTAACATCCGCAAGGCTGTCCATTGGTTTTTCAATCTGATTTTCCGTTGGTTTTTGTTTACAGTTAAGAATAATTAATAGGCTAAAAAGGAGAGTAAAATTTGTTTTCATTGTGTTGGTTTTTAGTATTTAGTAAGAAGTTGGATAATAGTCATTTTTAGGTAACGGTATTTTGCATCGATAGCCATTATCGATGGCTATTACTGATTTTCTTTTCTAATTTATTTTTTGCAATCAATATTCCAGTAAATATAAACATACCAATACCAGATAATAAATGTACTTTTTTGAAGTCCAGATTCAATTCAGGGAAAAAGAGTAATGCAATGCCTGCATTGATTGAAAGATGAAACAAAATGGCAACGAGTACACTGCCCTTGGAATTAATTACCAACCAAGTAATCATGACGGAAAGGCAGATTATCATTAAAAAATAGGTTGTTACTGGTAAAAAGGAGATGGGTGCTCCACTGACCAAAGTGCCAAAGGGAGCCCAGAATAATGGGATGTGCCAAGCGAACCAAATTATTCCTATGAAAATGGAACTTCTTAAATTTGAAAATGTTTTTTGAAATTCAGGCAG
The DNA here is from genome assembly GCF_041287255.1 of Tamlana flava. Taxonomy (NCBI): domain Bacteria; kingdom Pseudomonadati; phylum Bacteroidota; class Flavobacteriia; order Flavobacteriales; family Flavobacteriaceae; genus Tamlana; species Tamlana flava. Next base: position 395,286 of record NZ_JBGGTX010000001.1, on the reverse strand, counting down.
TAAAAAACCTCTCCAGCCCAGTTCTTCCCCAAGAGGGCCAGCATACAATCCTGCCCACAAAACTGTAGGTATAGAAAGAAAGGCCATTTTGTCAAACTGTCCAATGTTTCCAATAAAAATGCTGTAAATCGCAATTCCTAGTAAAACAAAAATGATTGGCGCCAAAATGATGAAAGCATAAATTTTAAAAGGGGCCTTCCAAATAAATAACTTGTTTAGCAAGCTTAAAATTCCTTTAAAACCATCGTAAAAAAATGTAGTGACTAGGGCACTTACCGTTGGCCCATAAACACCTGCAAAGAAAACTTTTAAAAATTTGACAATAGTATCTTGTGTGATTCCTTCTTTTAAATAGTAAAATCCAATTATCCAAAATGCCCAAGACCACAAAAAGGTAATAGCAAAAAATGTTATCGTCTTTTTATTTCTCATTGTTTTATGTCATTTCAAGGCTTTTCAAATCCATATATTCATATCGATTTTCTGATTAATTTTAAGGTCGGTTTTCTTTCTGATTTCGGATTTAATGGGGAGTATATAGGTATCCATTTTTGTGTCAAACCAAATGGCTGTTTCCCATACTAATTTACCAATTTGCGCAAAGGCTTTTATTCGGCCCCAGCCTTCTTCTTGCCATTTAAGGTTGTCTCTTATTTCTTTTGACAAAGTTTTGGGCAGTGAAACAAAATACCAACCACCAGACGAATCGTACCTCCACATTTTGGTTGTATATTCATATTTAATTTTGCCTTCCATTTTTGAGCACAACTATTTTTTATCTAGGGTCAAATAGTCTGGTATGGCAATCGGAGAACGTGTTTCTAAACTGGTGTTAAATATGTCGGTATACAAAACCCATTTCTGATTTACCTTTTTGTAAATGGCAACAAATTTTCCAATATCAAAAAATTCATTCTGCTCATTTCGCATTACATATTTCCCTCTCCCAAAAAGTAAATCACCTGATGTTTCAACATCCATTAGTTGGAGTTCAAGCGAGTGCATTCCTCTAATAGCCGCAGTATGCCAGAATGATTCGATTGCCTGACGCCCCATAACAGGAGGGGCTCCAGGAGCCATAATCCACGCGTCATTCGAATAAATTTCGGATACACCCGCCCAGTTAGCATCGTTTACTTGTTTAATCAATTCATTCTCAACTTTAATAACGACAGCTCTAGCTTGCTGATATGGTGTTCCGGTTTCGTCTAGGGGGAGTACAATTCCTGCACCTTTCGTATTGAATATGTTTGCTTTTGTTGATTTATTTTGCATAAATAATTCAACAGCCATGAAGAATGCATTTGGTTCATCAACATGAGGGAAATGACCTGAATTAGGCACTTTAATTAATGTGCTGTTGAGAAAACTATTTTTCCATTCTTCAAATGACTCCATTGGGATGCCATCCAGTTCACCACCAATAATGAGAACAGGAGCGGTTGCTTTTTTAAGTTGGTCGGTGATGTCATAATTTTTAAATGATTTGTGTATGTAATTGCGACCCGGGCTAAGTGTATTTATTGGATTGCAGTTACAAACATCGCCCCACATTCGGCGTGTCATTATTGAGCTAGGGTAAAACCCGCGGGCATCCAATGCATAATAATCCCAACAAGATTTTATGGTGTCTTTTGGGGCAGTAACAAATTTCTTTTTGTTCTGTTTCTTTAAAAGTTTTGACATGCTATCTAATTCACTTCCAAAACTTATTTTCCAACCTGCTTTTGCCGGAACTGGATTCACCAAAATCATTGAATTAATTCGTCCGGGATAAGTGGCTGCATAGTATCCGCAAAATATTCCTCCGGTTGAATGGCCCAAAAGGTTAAGTTTATTGATATTAAAATGTTTCCGAATTGTTTCTAAATCCTCAATATAGTTTGTTATGCCTAGTTTAGTTGTGTCAGATACAGAGGATGAGAACCCGGCAGCACGCTGATCGTAATACAATAATGTATGGTGCGCTGCAAGCGGTAGAAGGTCAGGACTCAGATAGCCTGAATTGTATGGACCTCCGTGTACAACTACAAGGGTGTCCTTTCCTTCTCCCTGTATTTTATAATAAAGTTGAACAGAATTCTGGGTCTTGATATATCCCTCTGAAGTCTTTAATTTAATGCTTTGCGCCGTTAAAGTTCCATTCACAAGTAAGAAGAATGATATACCAATTATCCAGTACGTTAATTCTTTAATCCGATTTAACAGATTTGTTTTTTTCATATTGAAGAATTTTCTAATAGAACACAAATGAGAATTTAAGTCGTTTTCAATGGCTTATCTATTCTGTTTTATAATGTTATTCTTTTATCCGATTATATTTTCTCAGGGTTTCAATTAGTAAATCATGCGGAATGGCATAGGCTTTATTGCCATTAATACCTTCCATGGTTTCTGCTGCTACCATTGCATTAATAATGGCTTCTTCAACAGCTTGCACGGTTGCTTGAAAAACTGGAAATAATAAATCATTTGACATAGTTTCCACCGTAGTCATTTCATCACGATTAAACGCCTTCTCATTTGCCGTTGAAAACGCCAAAAAAATATCTCCAGAGCCATTACTTCCTCGACCACCAACAATGCCAATACCGAGAGGAATTCTTTGAGCTACTCTTTTTAACTGATGTGGTAATAAAGGGACATCGGTAGCGACAACAACTATAATAGAACCGTCCCCTTCTTGTCTTCTTGATTTTGGTGGCGCTTTATATTCATAATTTAATGTGTCCTTTAACTCAATACCTACTGGAACACCTGCAATATTTAGATTAAACTTTGCTCCAAAATTTGATTGTACTATAGCTCCAATGGTATATGTAGAATCTTTTATTTTAAGAACTCTTGAAGAGGTACCTGTCCCACCTTTAAATCCTAAGCACAGCATACCTGTTCCACCGCCTACATTACCTTCGGTTATTTTTCCACTTGAAGAATTTTCAATAGCTTCTAAAACGTTTTTTTCCTTTACATGGAATCCATAAATATCATTAAGAAAGCCATCGTATGTTTCTGCCACTACCGGATAAGTATACCACCAATCTTCTCCTTTATACCAATCGGTGTCTACATACCATTTTAAAACCGCATCTCTTACAACTCCAACGCTATTGGTATTCGTAATCATTATAGGCGTTTCAAGAAAGCCTGACTCGGTAACCCAAGTTGTGCCCGTCATTTCTCCATTTCCGTTTAGACTGTACCAATTTGCGTAAACAGGACTAAATTTTTTAGCTTTACCTCTCGGGAATATTGCGGTAACTCCAGTCCTAATAGGTCCTTTGCCAATAATGTTTTCTCCTTCACCTGAAATAATAGTACTATAACCAACCTCAACACCTTTAACATCGGTAATGGCATTAAATTCACCTGTTTTACCCCCAAACGGGATTCCTAAATCTCTAGCTCGTGGTTTTTGTGCATAGAATTGGGAAGAAATGAGCGCTAGTACAATAACTATTAAAATATTCTTCATAATTAGTTGATATTTAATAAGGTAGCGTTTTGAGCATGGTGCGTATCGCGAGGGTGTGCACTTTAAACGATGTTAGCTAATCTTATTCAAGTATTAATGCATATAAGTTTCCATCAGAACTCCCAAAATATAGCTTGTTACTATGCAAAATGGGGTCAGATAATATGGAGCCTAAGTTATGAATCATCTTCTCTGATTCTAAATAATCTTCTCCATACAATTTAAAATCATCTTGAAAAGTACCATCTGCTTTATATATTTTGCTATAATTTTTTTTGCTTGCATCGGTTTGAAACTCCCAGTTTTGACTCCCTGTTTTGTAATTTACACTAACTATTTTACCATCAAATGTGCTAAATAGGATTTCATCTCTAAACCATGTGGCCTGAGAGTAAGTACGCATATTTGTAGGTATCTCCCATTTTTTATTTGTAGAGTTGATATCAAAACAATAGAATGTATGCCCATCAGAAGAACCAAAATAGACAAATTCCTGATATATGGTGGGAGTTGAAATGACCCATCCTTTAGGTTGTCGGTAGTTCCATACACCTTTTCCGTTTTTTGCGTCCACGACATATAGATTGTAATCTCGACTACCAAAATAAACTCGGCCATTATGAATGGTTACTTTTTTTTGAATTTCGCCTTTTGGGAAATAAGCTGCGCCTATTGTTTTAAATTTCCAGACAAGTGCTCCATTATATTTATTCAGCTTATACAAATGGCCATCAAAACTTCCTATGTATACCCCCTCTTCATAGATTACTGGATCCGCATGCACGATATCATTTGTTTTATATTTCCAAATTACTTTACCATTTATTGAATTTATAGCATAAATATTGCTGTCTCCAGAACCCCAATATAAGATATTGTCTTCTACCTTTGGAGAAGATAGGTAATAGTCCCATAACCCATGTTGTTTTTCCCCTTCAGATTCAAATTTCCATACAAGATTGCCCGTTGTTTTATTAAGACAATAAACATTACCATCTGTACTTGAAAAAAAAACATTATTATCATTAGTATCAGGTGAAGAATGAACTTTTCCTGCTGTCTTGAATTTCCATAATAATTTCCCTGTTTCGGCGTCTAATGCATAAATATGTTGATCGCCACTTCCGAAATAAAGAATATTATTATCGATTTTTGGAGTTGAATAAATTCTGCCATCAGTTTTGAATTTCCAAGAAATATTCTTTTGTCCATAGGAAATGCAGATGTTAAAAATAAGCGAAAAAAGGAGCAACAAATTTTTAGTCATTTTAAATGGTTTTAGTTTTAGCTAACATTTTGCATATGTGGCGAGGAGGCACTTAGCCGACACAACCATTTATGCCATGTTACAAGCTGTTTACTTTATTTTTTCGTAATAATCATTAAAATCAATTCGCAATAATTTGTTAATATTTTCGAAGTCTTCCTCAAGTGTATAGGTGCCAAATGCAAGTTGTTTTTGGTAATCAAAGACTGTTTTATTGAGAATTTTGGTAAACTCGCTTTCCAGCTTTTCCAAATTGGGCTTTTGCCTTGACTTATCTATTTGCGTTCCATTATAAGCTATTAAGAATGCAAAATTACTTTCAGGATAATGCTTCCATATTTCTTTCCAATCAGGACTCTTTTCTTCAATAAAAAACTGATATGGATTAACTTTTAGACTATGGTATATCATATTTCCCAAACCCATTCCTCCAAAGCGCATAGAATTTATTTCTATGGGTACTAGTTTGTCTGAAAGTCTGAATTCTGAATGAAGTGCTACATTTTTCAATTGCAATTTTTCATTTAGTCGATTAAAAAATGCTATAGCACGAGCATAAATTTTTTTAAATATTGCTTTGCTAGTGTAGTATATCATATGTAAATATTCTACATGTTTGGGAATCGGATGAAAATATATATTTACAATATGAGCTTGACCATTTGAGTCATAAAACATATCTACTGCATATTCCTCTCCTTCTATATAATCTTCAACAATAAATTCACTTTGAGAAAGAACACTTTCTGAAAGGACAATTGAGTTCTTTTGAACTTCAGATTTTATTTCTTGGGCAATCTTATCAAGATTACTGTTTTTATCTATAGTTTTTACGGCAGTTCCAAAGCATCCTTTAATAGGCTTTATGATTTTTTTCGTTGATATTTTTAACGTTTCAATATCTTGAAATGAAATTAAGTGATAATTAATTGATGGAAACATTTCTTTCAATAAGTCACGAAATAAATGCTTGTCTTTCATAGCGACTATTCCTTCTATTTTAGATTTATCCTTGATACATTTAAGAATACTTTCAAGAGAAGCTTCAGAGGTAATGCATACTTTACCGGAGTCGGCTACATCACAATGGTTTTTTAAAAAATCATCTTCTTGTACAAGCTTCATTCCATCAGTTTTTGGAAGCGTTTCTATTGTTCCAGATTCTGCACTTTTTGGGTAAACTAAATATAGTGTATTTTTCATGTAGCAATGGCTTATAGCCAATATTGTTCGATTGTGTTTTTATTGATTTGGTGCTGACTCATTACTACTCCACATTCCATAAGTGGAAATCCACTTGCCATCCTCATTCCGTTCCAATATTTCGATGTATTTTCCTATTTCTACTATGGTATCATTTTCTGCTCCGAGAAAACGCAAGGTAAATGTACCAACCTCATATCCTAAATCGCCATCACTTTTAGCATCAATTGTTTTTACAGTTGCATCAATTATACCTGCATCAATAGCTCCTTGCCAATAAGCTTGTATGTTAGCTCTCCCCTTAACTATAGGCTCGTTAGGAGGTAATAGGGAGGCATTTTCGCCATATAGATTAGCCGCAGCCAATGCATCTTTAGCAGTTAAAGCATTTGCAAAATATCGGTTCATTTGTCCGAGTTCTTCAATGGTTGCTGATTTGGACAATTCTGTTTCCTCTGAAGAACCACTTTGTTGTTTACAATTGAATAAAGTTGATAACGAAAGGGAAAATAATAGAAGCATTAAAATTTGTCGTATTGGTTTCATTTTATCAAATTTTTAATAAATGCCTACTCTGGTTGGTTTTCGGCTACTCCATTTTAATTTTACTCTCTAGTTTATTCTTTTCCGCATGACGCTCAGCGGTTTGGCTAAAAGCAATTACGTTTAAATACATTATATTTCTTGTATTAATATAAGTAAATCAGTACATTTTTATAACCATTTTTTTCGCTTAAAATAAATAAGCATGGATATAAAAAGAACAATCATGACGCCCCAAAGAATAAAATAGGAATATCTGTATTGCAGTTCTGGTATGTACTCGAAATTCATACCGTAAATACCCGCTATAAAGGTAAGGGGTATAAAAATGGAGGCCATAATGGTGAGTACTTTCATTACCTCGTTCATTTTGTTGCTAATGGTGGTCATGTACATGTCCATTAAACTCCAAATCATTTCACGGTAAATATCAATATTTTCCGATACCTGTATCAAATGGTCGTAAACATCGCGGTAAAAGGTGAGCGTTTTTTCGTGAATTAAGTTGTTTTGATCTTTTTCAATACGGCTGACTACCTCACGAAGCGGAAATATAGCACGGCGTACTCTTAAAATTTCACGTTTTAGGTTTTGTATGTCTTGGCTGATGTCTCCTTTACTGACATCACCTGAAAAAATGGCCGTTTCAAAATCTTCAATTTTATCGCCCAAAATTTCAATCACGCTAAAATAATGGTCCACAATGGCATCAATCAGCACATACAATAGATAATCGGCATTCATGCTGCGAACCCGACCTTTGCCATGCCTAATACGTTCCCTAACGCTATCGAAAACATCGCCTTCAGATTCTTGAAACGACAACACGTATTCTGGTCCAAGTATAAAGCTTACCTGTTCCGAAACTATTTTTTCGCTGGGGTCGTAATACAACATTTTAAGCACAACAAACAAATAATCTTCGTATTCGTCAATCTTCGGGCGCTGCGAAATGTTCACGATATCCTCAAGTACCAAGGGGTGAAGCTCATAATGCTCGCCAATTTTTGCAATGGCATCTACATGGCTTAAACCGTTGATGTTTATCCAAGTAATGGTGCCTTCTTCAAAGTCAAAACATTCTTCAACATTTACCAGTTCGCGCTCAATACAGGTATCCTTGGTATAATCAAAGGCATCGATAAAAAGCTTTTGTGATTCTTTTTCACCGGTGTAGATGATGCTTCCCGGCGCTTGACCTATTTTTTTTTTGGAAAAGTATTTTCTTGTTTTAGCCATTGTAGTTATTCTCCTTTAAATATAGGAAATATGCAATTGACTATTGAAAAATTAGATTAGATTTATTTACACAGCCTCGGAATCGTCTTCCACAGGGTCATCAATGGCATCCTTTTCTAAAAGTGTAACGGCCTTTTGAAGCATCAGGTTATTAGGGTAGGTTACCAAGTCGCCGTTGTCCATGCGCAAATGCAATTGAAAGGCACGAATATCCTCAATAATAGCTGTAACAGGAAAATCGTTGTCATGTATTTTTATCTTATCGCCAACCTTATAGGGGAAATTAAAAAACATGATGATTCCCGAAGTAATATTGCTTAAAATGGACCAAATGGCGAACAAGCCTATACCTATAACCGCAAAAATGGATGAGAAAACGACGGCTATTTCTTTAAACTCTGTACCAAAAACAAACGATTCCAGTAGCAGTGCCACCAGAAATAAGGTTACTGTAATGTATCTTCTGATCAAGCGGATTCTGGCTTCATTGATATCGTTTTTTCTGGCTACCTTAGTAATGGTAAAATGCGTGATGTAACGAATAATGAGTAATGAAAGAAGTATAATACCAGTGATGATTAACTCATCTTGGTAGGTTTTCAAGAAATTTAAAAACATAGGGTTAGATGTATAATTTTATACAAAGATACACTCAAAATAATTTTTAAAGCTTTTAAATAAGTTTACTTTTTGTACTTTTTTAATGAAACTGTAACCTTAGGAAAGTTCTGCAATGGCATTTAGGGCTTTGTAAACTAAATGGACGGGCAGCCCCATAACGTTGAAGTAAGAACCTTCAATTTTAGTGACACCTATTTCGCCAATCCATTCTTGAATGCCATAAGCACCTGCCTTATCAAAAGGTTTGCAGGTTTCTATGTAGTACAGTATTTCTTCGTCTGTCAGTTCCTTAAATGTAACTTTGGTGATGTCGTATATGGTTTTTTCAAATGCAGTGGTGGTAAAGCAAACCGATGTAATAACCTCGTGGGTGCTGTTGCTCAAAGATTTTAAAATACGGAATGCATCATCGGTATCAACAGGTTTCCCCAAGGCCTTATTGTTATGCCAAACTATGGTATCGCTGGTAATGAGGATGTCTTTTGTTTGCAATTCGTTTATAAACGGTATGGCCTTGAGCTGTGCCAGATAATCACTGATTTCAAAATGCGTTAACCGATCGGGATACTCTTCTTTGATGGGTTTTAGGCGAATTTCGAAAGGAATCCCCAAATTTTTTAAAAGCTTTTGTCTTCTAGGTGAACCTGAAGCCAATATGATATGATGGTTTTTTAGTTTTTCGTTGAACATTAATTCAGAATTACAAACTTGTATAAAAGTAATGAAAGCATTCCAAAAAGCATGGTCCATTTGTACATGGTGCTCAAGTGACGGAAGTCCGATTTCAATTTCGCACTAAAGGTTTTTATAACGATATAGATGAGTGGCCCAACCACAAAGAGCAATAAATAGCCAACGGCAATGGGCTGTTTGTAAAAATTTGAATTCACATAAAATATTAAAGCGCCCAACGGAACAAAGTTTAAAATGGATAATATGTTTTTGGCCCGTTCCCTGCCAATTGCTAAGGGTAGGGTGTTCATTTGGGTTTTATAATCGCCATCAATATCCTCAATGTCTTTAGCTATTTCACGCAAAAAATTAATTGCGAAGGCAAACAAAGCGCAATCTAGAATGACTTTAAAAAATAGAACTTGCGTCACTCTATTCCCAGAATTTAAAGTGGGGAGAAGTTCAAAAACACCAACAACAATTATGCTTAGCGCAACTAAAACGGAAATGACAAAGTTTCCAATCAGTAAGGTACGTTTTAAATAAGAAGCATAAACATAAAGCAGGATTGAAATAATAACAAATATCGAGAAAAATGGCGCTCTGCCAATTTTGTGTGATAAATAAAAACCAAAGGCAACGCCAATTAAATTGAAGGCAATGAAGAAGTTGTACGCTGTTTTTTCGGAAATGGTTTTACCAATAATTACCTTATCTGGTTTGTTGATGCTATCAGTCTCAACATCGTAAATATCGTTGATGATATTTCCTGCTGCTGCAATACAGACGGTGGCAATAATTAAAAGTGAAATACCCAAGCCATCCAAAGCTGTTTGAACACCAAAAGGTTCCAACAAAGCATATTTGATTAACATTTGCACAAGGACAATCATTAAAAGGTTTTTCCAACGGATGAGGTTTAAGAGGTTCATGGGTTTAAGTTTATGGTTTCAAGTTTATGGTTTAACCTAAAACTTGAAATCTGAAACGTTTCAATCATACTTAGCACCATAATTGCCACTCCATTTTCCTTGAACTTTTAAAACCTGCTCAATCACATCACGAACAGCTCCTTTGCCTCCTTTTTTATGTGAAATATATTTTGAAATACCCTTAATTTCCGGCACAGCATCCTGAGGGCAGCAAGGTAATCCAACCATTTTCATTACCGGAAAATCAGGAATGTCATCGCCCATAAAAAGAGTGTTTTCCGATTTTATTTGGCGTTTAGTTAAGTAGTCGTTTAACTGTTCAATTTTATTGTCCGCACCCAAATAAACATCGGCAACACCTAAATGATTTAATCTAACCCGTACACCTTCGTTTGTTCCACCAGAAATAATGCAAATATTAAATCCTTGTTTTATGGCCGTTTTTAGGGCATAACCATCTTTGGTGTTCATGGTTCTTAACATGTCACCATCGGTAGTAATGGTAACCGTACCGTCGGTTAAAACACCGTCAACGTCAAAAATAAATGTGGTGATATGCTCTAAATATTCCTTATAGCTTTTTTCTTCCATGGGTATGTTGTATTGATTTGGTTAGCAGCTCGTAAACTTCTTTGTGATGTCCCTTTTCCAAAAGGGTTAAATGCCTTTTTATTGTTTTTTGGTCGTTGCGCTTGGCTGGACCTGTTTGTGCCATATAAGGCGATAATTCCTGAACTTTGTTGGCCGTTTCCAGAATCAAGGGTTTCAATAAATCAAATTCTGCGCTTTCACTTTCTGTAATTTCATGCCCGATGCGGTAAAGCTGATTTGTAAAATTATTGACAAAAACAGCAGCTAAGTGCAATACTCTGCGTTGGTTGCTGTTAACACGCTTTGTTTGGCTTCCTAGACTTTTTGCCAGTTCCTTTAAAACGTGATAGTCTTCTTTGTCAATGGTTTCAATGCAAATAGGAACGTTGGCAAAATCAATTTCAGCTGTTTTGCTGAAAGACTGCAAGGGGTACAATACACCACGTTTGTGCTTTTTATCCAAATCATGAATGCCAACGCTACCTGAAGTATGCACCACCAATCTGTTTTCAAAAGGTAATTTTGAAGAAAGTTCGCCAACAACATCATCGCTGACGGCCAAAATATAGACATCCGCAGATTTAAGTTGGCTCAGGTTACTGGTGATTTCCACATCATTTTTATATGGGTTAATGGCATCTAAACTTCTGTTATACCATTGAACCACAGAAACGTTTTCGGTTTTTTGAAAAGCTTTAAATAAATGCGTTGCCACATTACCGGCACCAAGAATTACGACTGAAATCATAGTGCTAAAATAGGTAATAAAAGCTTATTTAAAAACCGATTGTTTTATCTTTACTGAACATGGAAAAAAGCGATATTAAAAATAGGGAAGATGTCTATTTATTAGTCTCCTTATTTTACAAAAAAGTGAGACAGGATAGCGTTCTAGGGCCTTTTTTTAATGAGACGATAAAAGATTGGGATGCGCATTTGAAACGACTGACCACCTTTTGGGAATCCAGTTTATTTTTAAAAACTAAGTATTTGGGTAATCCTTTGGATGCCCATGTTCGGGCGGATAAAGAACACAGTCACAGTATTACTGATCTTCATTTCGGACTATGGCTAAACCTTTGGTTTCAAACCATCGATGAACTTTTTGAAGGTGATTACGCCGAAAATGCTAAACACCGCGCCCGTAAAATGGGAACTTTTCTGTATCTAAAAATTTTTGAAGCGAGAAATCGGTAGGCAATATTTGTCTCTAGGTTCTAGCTTTTTTCCAACACTTTAATACCCCAAAATAAACTTAAATCCCTAAATTTGCACGACCTTTAAAACAGGTGTCTCATGATCCAAAAAAAACTTGCCAATATATTTTTTTCAACCAAGCTTACTGCCTTTTTATTTATTGCTTTTGCTGCTGCCATGGCAACGGGAACTTTTTTAGATGCAGGGCAGGAAACATCGCCAACACCTTACACTAGAAACTTGATTTACAATGCCTGGTGGTTCGAGGCCATTATGGTATTTTTCGTCATAAATTTTACAGGGAATGTTTTTAGATTCCGACTTTACAAAAAGGAAAAATGGGCGACTTTTATTTTGCACTTGGCGTTTATTTTTATTCTGTTGGGTGCCTTTATAACACGCTATTTTAGTTTTGAGGGTATGATGGCCATTCGGGAAGGCGCTACTGAAAATACCTTTCTTTCGCAAAAAACATACATTACAACTTATATTGATGGTGATTATATGATTGATGGTATGCCACAACGATTGCCTATTGAAAGTGAAGTAGATTTTTCAGGACGTTTAGAAAACGAATTTAAAATTGAAACGAAATATAACCAACAGCCTGTTACCATTGAATTGGTAAAATTTATTGTTGGTGCTGAAGAAGATATCATACCCGATGAAACTGGCGAGGAATACCTCAAAGTAGTTGAGGCAGGTCAATCAGGCCCACACAATCACTTTTTAAAAGTAGGAGAGGTGTCAAGCGTTCATAATGTGCTGTTTGCGTTGAACAAACCTACTAGCGGAGCCATTAACATTACCTATCAAGACGATTCGTTGAGTATTCAATCCCCTTTTGAAGGTGAGTATATGACCATGGCAACCATGGCTCAAGGAAAATTGGTAAAGGACAGTTTACAGCCTTTGTATTTGCGTTCCAGATATGTTATCGGGAATATGCAATTGGTGTTTCCAAAGCCCGTTGTAAAGGGCCGTTTTGATATTGTTCAAAAATCACAATTGCTTAAAAATGATCAAGATGGTGTGGTGCTAAACGTTACCACAAATGGCGAAACCAAGCAATTGGGGTTATTAGGCGGAAAAGGATCAAACGGAAAGTTTGAGCAAATAAAAGTTGGTGGTTTGGATTTTGCTTTTAAATATGGCAGTAAGGTTTTAGAATTGCCTTTTTCCATAAAGTTAAATGATTTTGAAGCCGAGCGTTATCCAGGTACTGAGCGCGGCTATTCTGCTTACTCAAGCGAGGTAACCGTAATTGACGACCGAACTGAGGATTTTGACTATAAAATTTACATGAACAATATTTTAGACCACGACGGTTATCGTTTTTTCCAATCTAGCTTTGATTCCGACGAAAAAGGAACCATACTTTCGGTAAACCACGATTCTTGGGGTACCATGATAACCTACATCGGTTATTTTATGCTCTATTTTGGGTTGATGGCCATTCTATTTAGTAAATATTCTCGATTTGGAGATTTAAAGCGTCGTCTTGAAGAAGTAAAGGCCAAAAAAGCGAAGTTGCTCACGGTTCTGTTTTTATGTTTTGGATTGCATGGTTTTGCGCAAGAGCATACGGCAGATGATGGCCATAACCATACTAAAACCACTAAAGCACAAATTGATTCTATTTTAAGCGCCAATATCACGCCGAAAGAGCATGCCGATAAATTTGGACATTTGGTGATTCAGGATTTAAGCGGACGAATGATGCCCGTAAACACCTATGCTTCAGAAATGTTGCGTAAATTGAGCAAGCATGACATCTATGAAGATTTTGATGCCAACCAAGTGTTTCTGTCTATTCAAGAAAGTCCCATGCTTTGGTACAATGTTCCTATCATCTATTTAAAACCTAAGAAGGGTGATTCCATTAGAAATCTTATCAATGCTCCTAAATCTGAAAAATATGTTGCTCTCGCAGATTTTTTCACCAATAAAGGGGAGTATATTTTAGGACCCTTTTTAGATGAGGCCTATAAAGCTCAAGTGCCTAATGGATTTCAGAAAGAATTCAAGGAAACCGACCAGCGAGTCAGTTTGATGTATAACACTATCGAGGGTATGTCCTTAAAAATATTCCCGATTCCTGATGATGAAAATAATAAATGGATTTCGGCTTATGATTACCGAATGGACGCCTCAAAGGTTCAAGATTCGCTTTATGGAAATTTTATTAGAAATGGGTTTAAAACCTACTTGTTCACCTTAAACCGGGCAAAACAAACTCGGGATTTTTCAGAAGCCGAAAAGTTACTTGAAGCATTCAAGAAAACACAGCACCGCTTTGGAGGTGAAGTCATGCTCACCGATAAAAAGATAAATACCGAAGTGCTTTACAACAAGTATGATATTTTCAAAAAACTGTTCAGTTGGTATTTGTATGCAGGGTTTTTAATGTTTGTGCTCTTGATTGTCCAAATATTTAATGAAAAAAGTAAGTTGTTGAATATTTCGATAAATGTTTTCAAATGGGTTATAGTCGGTCTGTTTGTATTACATACCGCTGGTTTGATTGTACGCTGGTATATTTCTGGACACGCCCCGTGGAGTGATGCGTATGAGTCTATGATTTACGTGGCTTGGGCTACGATGTTTTTTGGTTTGGCATTTGGTAGAAAGAGCGATTTAACCATTGCCTCAACGGCTTTTGTAACCGCAATGATTTTAATGATTGCCCATTGGAATTGGATGGATCCTGCTATAGCTAACTTGCAACCTGTTTTGAATAGCTATTGGTTGATGATACATGTGGCGGTAATTGTAGCCAGTTATGGGCCATTTACACTGGGTATGATTTTGGGCGTCGTGTCTTTGTTATTGATGGCCGTTACCACCCATAATAACAGGCTAAAGATGGATTTAAATATCAAAGAGTTGACCATTATAACTGAAATGGCCTTGACTGTTGGGTTGGTTATGCTTACGATAGGTAACTTTTTAGGCGGTATGTGGGCCAACGAAAGTTGGGGACGTTATTGGGGTTGGGACCCAAAGGAAACATGGGCGCTTATTAGTATTATGGTTTACGCGTTTGTCATCCATATGCGTTTAGTGCCAGGGTTGCGTAGCCGATGGTTTTTTAACTTGATGTCAATCGTGGCATATTCCAGTATTTTAATGACCTATTTTGGTGTGAATTTCTATTTGGCCGGATTGCACAGTTATGCCAGTGGTGACCAAATTGTTAGCGTGAAATTTATAAGCATTGCCTGCTTACTTATTGCCATTCTTGGTTTCTTTGGTTACCGAGGCTATGCCAAGTTTTACAAAAAGTAGTTTGTGTTTTATGGGATTTAAAACTTTAAGTTCTTCGTTCTTTTTGATCCCCTCAGATTTTTATTTACCAATATTAATGATTACTGGTGGATTTGCAATTAGCTTGTCCACCAGTAATTAAGATTTTAAGGTTGTCTTAGAAATATGAATTGATTTAATTTAATTTTAATGAACGCAGGATTACTCAGCAGTAACAGGGTCAATAATTGATAATACTTTGCTGACTTTATTAGAAGGAAAGCCACCTCGTTTTGCATGCTCACGAACCATTTCTTCATTGGGTGCGTTGTATATACAATAAATTTTATCATTAGCTACATAGCTGTGAACCCATTGTATTTCAGGTCCTAATTCTCTTAAAACTCCACAAGAAGTTTGTGAAATTCCTTTTAATTGTTCAGGAGTTAAATCACCAGCCCCTGGAATCTCTCTTTCGATTACATATTTTGGCATAATCTTAAATTTTAGTTCCTACTCTTTTGGTTTTTCGGATTTACCCCGTTTTTATAATGGTCTCTGGACTCCATTTGATTTGAGTGAAAAGTGATATAAGTTACAACAATTGTTTAACTTATAGGTGAATACAGCGCTGACTTTTATCTTTGTACTTAAATAAAAACAAGGATTATGCAATTAATAAAGGAATTTAAAGAGTTTGCTGTAAAAGGCAATATGATAGACATGGCCATAGGTATAATAATTGGTGCAGCATTTAATAAAGTTATTGATGTATTGGTTAAAAAGGTTTTTCTTCCTCCGTTATCGTTACTGACAAACGGTGTAAACTTCCAAGATAAACGTATTATTTTAAAAGATGCTGTATTGGATGACTCAGGTAATACTTTAACCGATGAGGTTGCCATTGGTTATGGAGCTTTAGGCGAGGTTGTGCTTGATTTTCTAATTATTGGTTTTACCGTTTTTATTGTTGTAAAGTTTATGAACCGATTGAAAAACAAGGCACAGGATTCCAAGGACACATCGGTGGCCACGCCAAAAGATATCGAATTGCTTTCTAACCTAAACGAACTTATGGAAGAACAAAACAAGCTTTTAAGGGCGAATCGAAAGATGGATTAAATAGGGAAAAACTATTTTTTACTTATTTAAAATATTTTTGATTTTTGAAAAGGCTATATCTTCAAAGTTCTCTATGACCAAATCAGCCTTGCTATAATCTTGGTTTTTAGAATGAAAGCTATCATAGCCAACGCAAAAAATACCGGCGGCTTTGGCGGCTTCTACACCATTGGTAGAATCTTCAATAACGATGCATTCTTCCTTGCGAAATCCAGTAGCTTCAACGGACTTGATGAAAATCTCGGGGTGCGGTTTAGACTGTTTTAAATCACCACCACTTAGTTTGGCTTTAAAGTATTTATTTAAATCAAAGCGTTCAAAAATTAGGTTAATGCCATCCATTGATGCAGATGAGCCTAATACAAGGGTTAGGCCGTTTTCATGATAGCTTTTTATCAAATCTAAAACACCATTAATAAGCGCCAAATCAGAATCTGAATCAAAAAACTGTCTGTAATGCTTACGTTTTAGAGCCACTAAGTCCTCTGGAGATTCGTTTAAGTTAAAAGTGTCGCACAAACGTTTGCAGATATTGATGGTAGATTGCCCGGTAAAAGATTCATAAAGTGCTGAGGACACCTTTATGCCAACTTCTTTGAACATATTATTATAAGCTCGTATATGCAATGGCTCGCTATCAATAATAACGCCATCCATATCAAAAATAATTGCTTTTAGCATTTGAATTTTTTTTTGCGAATATACTAAGAATTGGAAGGAAGTATGGTTTGTTATGTCAAGGAATTATAATTGTTTTTTATGAGAAGAAGCTCTGCCCAAAAGCTGCATAATTCCTTTAAGGGTTCTGTGAACTATTCTAATTTCTTTATAAAATCTATAGAATTAAAAAGGAGCTCTTTTAGAGCTCCTTCTGAAGTTAATAAGAACCTATTAAAAGTGTTCGTGTAAATGATGGTGTTCATCAATTAGCGGACCTCCTTCAATAATTTGTTCGGATGCTTGTTGTGCGAATTTCTCAAAGTTTAAGTGAAATGAGTGCGCCAATTGAATAGCTTTCCCCACATAAGCACCTTTTTGTAACCAAGTGTTCATCGGATCTAAAATCTCTGATGGCACACCAGGACAGTATTTAGGCATAAATAAGCCGAAAATAAAGTTTTGCTCGTAATCTACATTGTCCAGTTCACCGTTAAGAATTGCGGTAATCATGGCTCTTGTGTATTTCAATTTAATACGAGAACCAACACCATAAGCGCCGCCGCTCCATCCTGTATTGATCAACCATACGTTTACACCAGCTTCTTGCATTTTTTTGCTTAACATTTCTCCGTAAACGGTTGGGTGCAATGGCATAAATGGTTCACCAAAACAAGCTGAGAACGAAGGTACAGGCTCGGTAATTCCAGCTTCAGTTCCAGCTACTTTAGCGGTATACCCTGAAATAAAGTGATATGCTGCTTGGCCAGGCGTTAATTTTGATACTGGAGGCAATACACCAAAGGCATCACATGTTAAGAAGAAAATGTTCTTTGGGTTATTGGCATAAAGGGTTTCCTGAATGTTGTCAATATGGTAGATAGGATAACTTACACGTGTGTTTTGTGTAATACTGCTATCTTTATAATCTGGTTCACCATTATCTTTAAACACTACATTTTCAAGTAAGGCCCCTGGTTTTATGGCTCTAAAAATATCTGGTTCTTTTTCTTCTGTAAGGTCTATTACTTTAGCGTAGCATCCACCTTCAAAGTTAAAGATAGTGTTATCTGCGGTCCAGCCATGTTCGTCATCTCCAATTAACTTTCTTTCAGGGTCTGCTGAAAGCGTAGTTTTTCCTGTTCCAGATAATCCGAAGAAAATGGCAGTATCGCCATATTTACCAACGTTGGCTGAACAGTGCATAGGCAATACATTTTTTTCAACGGGTAAAATCATGTTTAATGCAGAGAAAATACCCTTTTTCATTTCACCTGTGTAAGCAGATCCACCAACCAAAGCTATTTTTTGGGTGAAGTTGATGATTGAGAAATTACCTTGACGAATACCATATGCCTTAGGATCTGGACATTCATAGCCCGGTGCATCGATAACCAACCAATCTTCTTCAAAATTCTCCAATTCTTTTTCGCTTGGTCTTAAGAACATGTTGTAAACAAATAGGTTAGACCAAGGGAATTCAGTTATGGTTCTAATATTTGTACGAAATTCTGGCTCGGCACAAACGTATCCATCTCTTGCATAAATTTCTTTTCCAGAAAGGTATTTTAGAACTTCGTTTTTAAGTTTATCGAAATTCTCAGGAGATACAGGTTTGTTAGTTTTTCCCCACCAAACTTTATCTGCAGTATAATCGTCTTTTACCAAAAATCTATCTTGAGGTGAACGCCCAGTAAATTTACCAGTGTTAATGGCAAGTGTTCCGTTCGCGGTTTCTCTTCCCATACCTTTTTCAACTGTTATTTTTTGCAGTTCTTCAGGCGATAGGTTCCAATGTACATCTACGTTTTTCAGCCCATATTGTTCTAAATCTGGACCTGCAGTTACTGTTGCTGATTCTTTCATGTCATTTAATTTTTAAGGTTCTTATTAAAATTTATTTTAAAATGGCCATATTACAGGCACTAATATCAACGTGATTATAAAAATGAATAATAGGAGCGGAGCACCTACTTTTAAGTAGTCCATAAACTTATAAGCCCCAGCCGTCATCACCATGGCATTTGTTGTGGTGCCAATTGGTGTTAAAAAAGCTGTTGATGCGCTTATGGCAACCACAATCATAAATGGGGCTGGCGATAAATTCAGTGAACTGGCAGCAAGTATGGCTATAGGTGCCATAAGTACGGCAGTAGCTGAGTTGTTTATTACTTGACTGAATGTTGTTGTAAGTAAGAAAACACCACCCAACAATAAAATGGGGTGTATTGAGCCTAAATAGTCTACCAAGCCGTTTGCAATAACTTGCGCAGTACCTGTTTTTTGTAGTGCAATACCCATGGGTATCATGGCGGCAATCATAACTACACTGGTCCAGCTAATGCCTTTATAGGCTTTGGATATTGGCACACAACCTGTTAAAAGAACAACCCCAGCTGAAATTAGCGCTGCAATGGAACCTGGTACAGCATTCAATACCATTAATACAATCATGAGTATAAGTGCACCCATGGCAATGAATGATTTAGTATTAAGGTTTTCAACATTTTTGGCCATACCCTCAGGACTTCCAATTATAACTAAGTTTTCATGTTGGTTTTTAAGGTCTTCAATATGTTCCCAACTACCTCTCAATAAAAAGGCATCTCCTGCTTTTACGGTAATTTCATTTTCCTGTAAAGCTTTATTGTTTCTTGAGGCTGCCAAAAGTTGGATGCCAAATCTTTTAAAATAATCTCCTAGTTTGTATTTTCTTCCAACCAAAATGGAGTTTGGGTTTACAATTACTTCAGTCATGCCAACCTCTTGATTGATTAAGTTGTGCTTAAGCTCATCAGTGATGGGTTCAAGGGGTAACAGACCTAATCTGAACGTAATCATTATTTTATTGATGGCATCGGTTTCTCCTTTAACCGTTATGATATCGTGGTAAAGAAACTCGGTATTTGGGTCTGGAAATTCAATAAACGTTGGTATCTTTTTTAGAACGTTAGGGTGTCTTCTTTTTATTCTAATGATGGATACATTGTAGTTTTTTTCGAAGTCCCAATCCTTTAGTTGCGTATTCAACAATGGAGAAATAGATCGAACACGAAGTCTGTAGTAACCAGTGTCAACTTTATAGGCTTCTATCCAATTGTGTAAGGTAGATTCAATATTTACCGGTTTGTTATTGGTTTTGTTTTTTGGCAATAATTTATAGCCTATATATCTAAAGTATAACAAGGCCACGATGAGTAAGGGAACACCAATAAGACCGAATTCAAAAAATGAAAAACCTTCAAACCCTGCATCAATCAAAGCATTGCTTGCAATAATATTTGGAGGAGTACCGGTTAATGTCAATAAACCGCCTGTGTTTGAACCAAAAGCAACGGGCATTAACATTTTTGATGGCAATGTGCCAATACTCCAAGCAGATGAAATGGTAAGAGGCATCAGCGTAGCTACAGTACCTGTATTACTAACAAAACCCGATAAAACGCCGGCACCAAGTGTTACAATGACCAAGAGTTTAGGAACGCTTTTTCCTGCCCATTCAACAAATTTCTTACCAGCAAGGGCGGTCCAACCGGTTTGCGCAATTCCCTCACCGATAATGAACAGAGCGGCAATCATAATTACTGTTGGGTTGCTAAAGCCACTTAAGGTTTCTTTAGCGTCCAAAATGCCGGTTAAGAAAAGCGTAATCATAGATATCAATGCCACAATGTCTGGCGGAAACTTTCCCCAAACAAAGAGGGCAATGGTAACAACTAATATGGCAAGCATTAAATAGATCATTTCTTGTTTTCTTTTTAATTTTGGCACGTTGTACAGTGCCTCAGAATTACATTGTAAAATTACAGATGGAGGTATCTAATTATTATGACAAATGTCATGCTTTGAGGCTACTGCTCATTTTTCAATTATTAGTATATTTATGGCCTAAAAAATGTTAAATACATTTACGAATACGTTTGCGTAATAACAGGTTTTAAGATTACTGAGTTTTTTGTTGCAAATTTTTGTGGCAATTGCTAAAAAAGTGACCCAAAAATCAAAAGAAATGAATATGAAATTAGACATTTTAGCCATAGGGGCGCACCCAGATGATGTTGAGTTAGGTTGTGGCGGCACCATAGCAAAAGAAGTGGCCCGTGGAAGAAAAGTTGGCATTTTGGATTTGACCAGAGGAGAACTTGGCACTAGGGGTTCGGCAGAAACGCGGGATATAGAAGCTGCAAATTCAGCAAAGATACTTGGTGTTTTGGTTAGGGAGAACCTTAGGTTTGCCGACGGCTTTTTTACCAACGATAAAGTGCACCAATTAGAAATTATCAAGATTATAAGGAAATACCAACCTGAAATCGTTCTGTGCAATGCTGTGGATGATAGGCATATTGATCACGGAAAAGCTAGTAAACTGGCCAGTGATGCCTGTTTTTTAAGTGGATTGGTTAAAATTGAAACTAATCTAGATGGTAAACCACAGAACGCTTGGAGACCGAAGCACGTTTACCATTTTATACAGTGGAAAAATATTGAACCTGATGTAGTTGTTGATATAACCGGTTATATTGACCAAAAGATGGAAGCTGTTCTGGCCTTTAAAACCCAATTTTACAATGAGGAAAGCCAAGAGCCCCAAACCCCAATATCAAGCAAAAACTTTACAGATAGCATTATTTACAGGGCTAGGGATCTAGGGCGTTTGATAGGAGTAGAGCATGCCGAAGGTTTTACCGCAGAACGTAATGTTGCTGTCGACAGTTTGTTTGATTTAAAGTAGGTCGGCTTGCAGAATCTTTTATTATATTTTCATTAGAAATATTAAAAAAGTCTTTGTAGATACCATTGAAAAGATTTACATTTGCACTCGCATTTATAATGCGCTTTACAGGGTAGCTTTTAACGGTTGGTGAGAGCTTTCCTTTTGCAAAACTTTTTTAAAGTTTTAAAATAAAAAACATGGTGGTTGTAGCTCAGTTGGTTAGAGCGCCTGATTGTGGTTCAGGAGGTCGTCGGTTCGAGACCGATCTTCCACCCAAAAAGACCAAGCCTTTCAATACGTTGAAAGGCTTTTTTTGTTCTTTAAATTTTGGTTTTTGGTATACCGTTTTATTGACCGAGAATTATTTTTTTTATCATTACAATCTGACCAAGATGGTAATAGCTATGCCCAATAAGTCCATCAATGTTTCTATGGTATGTGCCATATTTTTTATTAACAAAATCTTGATTTAGCAGTTCTTCCGATATTTTTTCTATTAAATCAGCTAGTTGTTCTGTGTCGTTCCAAAACCTACTTAAAAATGTTTCCCAACCGGATTCGGATTCAATGGGAGTAAAATCAAAGCTGTATTTATCTCTAATATTAAGTTCTCCGTTTATAAAAACATTTTTTACTCCGCTTATATAATAATGGATGTGTTGTGCTAAAACGGCAATTGAATTAAGAGACTCTACTCTGGTAGTGGCCATTTTCCATTCTAAATCCTTTAATTGGTGTTTAAAATTGGTGTTTGCAATCCATGTTCCATTTAGAATTACTTGTCGAAGTCTATTGGCGAGTTGTTCGGTTTGTTTCATTAAAATGAATTTTCTACTAATTTAGAGATTTTGTGAAACTATTTTAGCTGGTTATAAGCTAAACTGAAGCGAGGCTGAATGGTCGTCAAATCCTTGATAGAGGCAGGCAGATGCCGTAATTGTGGTTATACATTGTTGTCATTTTTTGAATTTATTCAACAAATGAGCTGGCAGGTTCATCAACCACATCTGAAGCTCTCAAGGATGGATTTTGTTCTAAATAATCTTGCGCTAATTTAAAGCCGACGGAATATCCTGTCCAGCGCGGTATATCATTAGAGACCCCAAAAAACCATTCATCATGGTTATACGTAGTGTCATTCCAAATGGAACTTGCTGTTTCTTTCCAATATTCTAAATCGCTAGTTGAAAGAGCGGTGCACCAAATAGGAGGGGCAATACCGAAAATTTCAACAGAAAAAGAATCGGCCAACCCTTCTGTCACCATAGCCTGTAATAAACTACTGCCATAACCAACAGAACGCCTTCTTTTTGCATGGTGCATTTCGTGAGCTATGGTGGGGCCCAATTCATTTGAAATAGATTGGTTTAGGTTAGCAAAATTTGGATTTATGGACACAATAACTTCATTGGCGTTGGGGTTAAAACCTCCAATGTCAATTTCAGGAATTACATTTGTTGCGGAAGCCCTAATCTTAATGTTGATATTTTCGGTAGGCATTTTTGCGTTTACCACTGAAACAGCTTCTTTTACCTTGGTTTCGATTGTGCTTTTTTGGCTATCAAATGCATTGTTATTCTCAAAGTAAAGAAAGCTGTTAAACCCCAAATCTATCTTGGAGTCTGCAGTTTCTTGACTTTTTGAAGAACAATTGAACAATGCTAAGAAGCAAAAAGCAAAAAGTGCCTTTGATATGTGATTGAAAATCATCTTATTTTTAGTTTTTATTTATAAAAGTCTTCCTCATTTACTTTTAGGGTAGTCAGTTCAACAATATGGCCATCCAAGTCTCTTGTGTATATAGAGTCAAAGTAATGATGATCTCTAATGTGAAATTCCAGATTCAGTTCAAGATATCTGTTTTTGGCCTTTTCAAAATTTTCGTTTGTTACATTGAAAGCGAAGTGGTCTATTTTCACATTTTTTGAAGTTGAATCTAGTTCGGCATCTGTTATGTTTGCTGGAAACAAGGCAATTCCTGATTTTCCTGAAAGTAAAAAAATCGGAAAGTCTTTCCATTCGGGCAATTGATAGCGTTTAAGCCCCAATACGTTTTCATACCATTTAGCAGAAGCTTCCATATCGGCTACTCTTATAGCAACGTGGTCTAAAAATTCAAGTTGTATATCATTGTTATTCTTTGTCATTTGCAGGATTGCCCTTTGAGTTTGTAATGGTTTGTTCCCTAATTTACTAAATAAAAAAATGGAGGCAAAATCTTGGTTTACGGGCTGCCAAAAGAAGGAAAAGTAACGAGGCCAAATAGGTTGTTTGATACTATTATAGTATTAAAGGTTATTCTTTTCAGCTTGGTCTTTTATCCGACATTCAAATTAGAAATAGCAGGAGTTAAGCTTTTAGTCGTCTTCCAAGCTTTTTCAAATCGTCAGATTCAATTTTTAATATTGGGATGCCCTCTTGGTCTTCAACCATAAGCCCCTCAGGAAGTTGATTACTGAAATCAATTAGCTCGCCTTGATTGATGTATTTTTCAAAATCTGATGCCGTATCTGTGTCGTTTAAGTATTTTGACAAGGTTCGTAAGAACAGGGTTTTATTTAATCTCATATTTTCGTCTTGTAATGCCATTTCAAATAATTCGTGCATCACATCATCCAAGCTTCGCGAATAATGGTTTTGCTCCTTTATTTTATTGTCAATATAAAAGGCGTATAAAAGCCCTCGTCTGTAAGGAAGCTTCATATATTTAATGTAATTGGTCCAATATTCTTCAAAGGTCAAAGCCCCATTCGGGGTATTGTTCACGGGGTCTTTATAGTGCGGAATAATGACATCCTTGTTAAGAATATCTATGTATTCAGTTGTGTTCAGGCGGTTGTTTTTAAGCAACAGTTTATAGGCGTAATAATCTGTAAAACCTTCGCTAAACCAGTATTGCTCCACTTCATTTTCATTAAGAATCGTTCTTCCTATCCATTTATGTAATAATTCATGGTTGTACAACCATTTCATGTGGGCCAAAGTAACCTTGTTGTTGTTTGAGGCAAATGAGATGAAAGATGATGAAAAACCGCTGCCACCAACAGAATACCAGTTTTCAAAAGTAGGGATTAGCGAAACGGAAAAGTTACCTTTTCTAGGGTCGTTCCAAAAGTTGTGTTGTGCGCTAATGGTTTCTTTTAAAATATTGAAAATATCTTTATCTTTAAAGGGCTTCCAGTTGCCTCTGGTCACAAAATAAACAGTGTCCTTTTCCAAGGGGAAAGAATACCTTCTAAAATCACCTCCCGCAAAAAATGATGCATATAAATCTTCTCTAATAACGTCTATATTTTGGACGTTGTTTTTGCCAAAACTGCTATGATATAATGCTGTGTTTGAATTTTTCTCATAGGTTATTTTGATATTCGCCTTGCTTGTATCTGTTTCAAATACCCGTTCAGGAACCATAAATAACCGCATACCCAAAATATGAAAGTAGGTGGAATCGACTATCGGTCTGTAGCGCAACTGATTTTGAGGCAACCCCTTATAATCTTGAACAATCTGGTAGTGGATGGCCGATTTTAAATTTGGTTTGGTTTTAATGGTTATTTGGCTGCTATCTCGTTTAAATTCAATGTTATCAGGTTTGGGAGAGACTTCAAAGTTTTTTATACAATTAAAAATATCCTTGTCTCCCCACGAGTTGTTTTCATACCTTAAAACAATTAACCCATTGTTGTCGCTTTCATAATCAAATTCAACCTGTAGAGAGGGAATACTATCATTTAAATTAGACTCGACCTTATATTCAATATCTGCTAAGCTTTCATTGTTCTTGGAGCAACTTGTAATTAATAGGCTTAAAATGATGAGGTAAAAAAGTGATTTCATTTTTGCTTTGTCGTTCATTATATTTTTTCTTTGATTGCTTTTCTCCAAAAGTAAATTCCAAAAACGCAAGTTACAATGGCGAACATAATGCCGTTTTCGCCCAGCCAGTGTTCCTTTCCTTCAATTTCCATTGTTAGAGGAGGAAATATTTTTTGAATATAAACATTGCTTACGGCGTGAAAAATAACGGCCGACCATAAACTTTTAGATTTAAACGTGTAATAGGTCATCATAAACGACATCGATATAATCACAACATAAAATGCTGCCAATTCCAAGATTACATTTTCACTGAAATATACAATAAGTGGCCAATGCCAAGTTGCCCAAACAATGCCGCTAAAAAGTGAAACACCCGTAAAGGAAAGTACTTTTCTTAATTCATAAATAAAGAAACCTCGCCATCCAATCTCTTCTCCTAAAGTGGTTGCTGCTGACCTAATTACTTCAATAGTTCCCAATAAGATAATTGCCATAATTATTATGGTTGTTGGACTTAATGTCCCTATTCCAACCAAGCCAAGTTCATTTGCCCAGTCTTTAATTGCTTCTTTATTCGCTAAGTTGCCAAATCCAAAAATCCAGATGAGGATATAAGTGATTAGGCCATACAGAGCTGGAATAGAATAAGACCATCGTATATATTTCCAATTTCCCCAATTCCAATTCAGGGAAGAGATAGGTCGCTTTTTTAGTCTTAACGTTATTATAGCTGCTAAGGCAGGACACCACATCAGCGCCCCAATATATATTCGCGAAGGGTATAAATTAACAATAGCGTAATGAAATAACGAACTAATAACCGTAACAATGGCGAGAAAAATAAAAATTGTTGTCCAAGTTTCTCGACGTTCCGATAAATCTTTAAGCATTTGGCTTTTACGATTGGTTTGTTACTGAAAGACGAAGAGAAAGCGGTTTTGTTACATATTGTTTAACATGTTTATTTAAGTATGGTTAGGTTTGCAAGGAACTAACTCCTAGCATCCCCAAGAGTGTTAAAAAAAGGGTTTGAGTATTTTCTTTCTGTTGTAATAAGTAAAGGCTTTTTTTTGTATTTTTAAGTAAGGGAAAAATTCCGATAATTACTTATGGGAAGCAGAAAAAATATTAACCCCTTTATTCTTTTCTTTATCATACTCTTGCTCTGGCAATGTAAAGAAAAAGAAGAAGATGATATCCGCATGATTACTTTTCAAGGATCACAAGTTCAACGTTTATCAGACTCCTATGCCCATTTTTCTGTTCTAGACAGCCTTAGTTATGGTAGCCTAATGATACATGATGGTGATTTAGTGTCGACCGATGAATTTTATTTCTCCATTCGAGGTGATTTGTTGGACACATTACGTTTTAAACGATTGGATTCATTAATGTATATCAATGGGGATTTGGCTGGGATTTCCATTTCAAAAGATGGTCCACCATTATCATTTTTTGAACAACTTTCAACAGATGAAATTTCCCATCTAAGAACTATCCAGTTTGTGAAGCCTATTTGGGATTCTATTAAGCCATATTTGGAGAAGATTGCACATTTAAATCCTACGGTCGACATCTGTTATATTTCTGAAATAGACTCGATATCCCTCTTAAATAAGGATTTGTTTTGGCTTTCTAAATATTTTAAACCTAAGGTACTCTTACTTGGAAATGAAACAGATTCTATTTCTTTTTCCAGTCTTACAAAATTTCCTTCTCTAGAATCCGTTATGACTAGTCTTCCAATAAATGGAGATGGTTACTTTCCTCACCTGCCACATTTGAAAGACTTGGTTCTTGGTAATAACGAAAATAGTATTCCTTTAGGTTCCGAATTTTTTAGAGAAATCGCCGATTTGGAGAGTCTAACAATTATAGTTGAGGAATCTGCAAATATAGATTGGACTTCTTTGGATAAATTAAAAAATTTACGGAAGCTTTCCATTGAGACGGATAGTATAATTCTCAATGATATATATGGGCATCATCCGCACCTTCAGTCTTTGCATTTAGGAGTTTATAATGAAGGAGTCTCTATTTCAGACATCTTTAATAAAAACAAGCTTAAGTGGCTTTCCCTTTATCCAGCGGATGAATTTTTAATATGGCAAAAATCCAAGGTATTGCAGGATTCTTTTCCTGAATTGGAATATCTTGAATTTGAAAATAAGGATAGCCTACTAGATTATCGTAATTTCAAAAACATTAAAAAGTTAAAATACCTTGTTATTCAGAGTGAAGTGGGGTTGGATTCCACACTCCATAATTTGGATCATCTTCGCTACCTTTCTCTTTCTCATGATTTCTTAAAGGATTCCGTTAATGTTGCCAGATTACAGAGGGCATTGCCAAACACAGTTATTGCTCCAAATTCAGGAGCTTGCTTGGGTTCAGGTTGGTTATTGGTTATAATTCCTTTGGCAGGTCTTTGGTTTTATTTTTTAAAGCCTAAAAAGTCTAGGAATCTATGATTGGAAAGTTTAAAAGAATCCCATGGAAAGCCCTGGCTCTTAGTTTATTTTTATGGCTTTTTTCTTTGTTTATCTATTTTAATTTTCCCCTAAAAATAATTGCTTTATCTGCTTTGGTAATGACAGGTTTCTGGATGAATTCTATACATAGAGAGTTTTCGGAATCTGTTTTTTCGCCTTCTTTATGGCGTTTTAAGAAACACTTTAACTGGATTTTTATTGCAATCATTTTATCCTTAATTCTTGCTACGTATTCCCGAATCGAAGATGGTTTGCCGGCAATACCATCAATAATAGGCAAATTTGTATTAATAGCTGTCCTAATCGGTTTTGTTGAGGAATTGGTCTTTCGAGGATTTGTGCAAGGTGGAGCAGAGCAATGGAACAAAAAAGGTGCTATCGTATTGGCATCAGTGTCGCATGCTGGCTACAAAGCGTTATTGTTTGTTTTTCCCGTGCAACACATTAACAACAGCTCTTTGGAGTTATTTGGTTATACATTTTTAGCGGGACTAGTTTTAGGCTACACGCGTTATATTACAGGGTCTTTATGGCCTGCGATTTTGGCACATTGTTTTTTTGACTTTTGGCTATACATAGAGCAATCTACGGCTCCTTGGTGGGTATGGTAATTTTTTTAGTTCAGTATTTTTGTCTATTTGTTAGAAATTCATTTTGGTTCATTTCGATTGAATCAACCCTATTTTCTCTCATAATAAATTGTTGTCTTGAATGTTTTATGGCCTTATATATTAGCCTTATCCAGAAAGTTATGGTTTAAACTCTTATTGGCTGTTGTTTTTAAGAAAAAATATATTTTACTATTTTTTAATTCGAACAGATACATAAGAACCGTTCAGTATTTTCCAATTACCATCTTCTTTAATTAGTGTGAAATAGTCTAAATTATTATTTTTTGGTTCATCATTTATCGTAAAAATAGCATCAGCTCTTACAAATGCTAACATTCCCATTTCAATGTGTACTGTAAAATCAGAAACAGGTTCTGTATATTTTTTTGGGTTATCATCTGATTTTAAGCGTTGCAAAAATTCCTGAATTGTATACGTATTCGTAACCCATTTTCCATCTTTCAAAGAAGCACCATATATGTTAGCCTTATCGCTAAACATTGTCTGAACTGTTTCTATATCGTAATCTCCAATAGCAGTTAAAAATTGCTCCACTAAGCTAATAACAGCGGCTTTTTCAGATTCTAAATGCGAATCATTGGTTGTCTGTTGTGCAATGGCTAAAAAACAGGATGAGATTACAATAAAGAGTGTAAACATTTTTTTCATTTCGCCACTTGTTTAATTTATTAAAGTTTGTTCGGCACTGCAGCCAAAGGTTTTGTATAACCGTCAGTTACAATTATAAATGGTTAAGCCTTCGTTATTTTAATTCTTTTTCTAATGCATCAATTAATTTCATTGCTTCATCTTTAGCGTTTAATAGGACACTCTGATTAACTATAGCAGCTTTAATCCGTAGATTGATTGCATTAAACAATTCAAGCTCATTATCTGAATCGGTTAACTTCATTTTTAGTACCGATTGTAATTTACTGGGTAAATCATTTGTGTTATTATTTAAACTCAAATTTTCTTGAGTAATAATTGTGGATGATTTCAAGGTTGGATAAATGTGGCTATAAACAATATCTGATAATATAAACCTCATGCCTACTTGACTTTCCTTTGCGTTTTGGTAATATGAAATGATTTTAGTTCGAACAAACTTATTCTTGATTAAGTTGATTTGTCCAGTACTTTTTAATTCATCAAATGTTGTAGAGATTTCTGGAAAATTTTCTGCATAAAAAAATAATGATAATTTTTTATTTAGGTCATTGATTAATGAAAAGTCTTGAATAGATTTATAATCATTCAGGATGTTATTTCCAACAATTAAAATGGAATCACACCTCTTAACTAAACTATTGAATACTGGAATTTGTTTTTCCAAATCATTCTTTATTCCTATTAAATAGTCCTTTTCCCGTATGGTATTTATTCTATCACTATTCCAATTGTTAATTCCAAGAGCAATCAAAATTCCAATAACTACAAGAACTATTTCTCCAATAGCATAAACCAAATACTTACTGAATTTATTTTCAGAAATTAGTTTTTGTCTAATTTTTCTAAAGAATTTTATCATTGGTTAGCTATAATGTTACACAACAGATTGGCTATGGTTTCGTTGCGTGTAAAATCTACTAGGATTTTTCGCCGAAAAACCGAAGATAACAAATTTGCGAGTACTTTCAGAGAGGAAAGTCAGAACCAATGAATTATATACGTTGTGCTTTCGTTATTTATCTATCAATTTCATCATTAATCTGTTGAACTAAGGCATCAATCTTTGGTAAAAATTCATTGATTGCGTTTTTTGAACTATTGGCTCGCCATTCAATATCTGAAAGTAACCATACAAATTCTGGTTTTTGGAAAATATCTTCAGGGATGCGGTTAACTATCCAAGTGTTATTTTTATCCATGTATGGATATTCACGAAGTGAGAGTAACATTTCAACATTAGGCCTATAGCGCCTAGTGGTATGTTCTATTTGAGTTTGAAAGACCGGTAAAACAAAGTCAAAGAAATTTATAAGATGATTTCGTATACTATCATTAGACACTCTATCTATACCAGAGGACTTTAAGGCATCATAAGGCCCTCTGTTAAATTGAAAATATCTTCCAATGTTTAAATTCCATAATCTCGGGTACAAAGAGTCATGAAAAGTGGCGCTGTTTTGGGTCAAGTTTGAGAAATATTTAACAGTGCTATCGAGAGTAGCATAAGCATTAAAATTTTCTTGTAAATTCAAATGGTCAGCCTTTAATCCCTTTTCAATTTCTGATAGCATTTTAACTTCAAAAGCCCTATTTTTTTTAGCCTCATTCCAATTGTTAATCTGCAAGGCAATTAAAATCCCAATAACTACAAGAACTATTTCTCCAATAGCATAAACCAAATACTTACTGAACTTATTTTCAGAGAGTAGTTTTTGTCTAATTTTTCTAAAGAATTTTATCATTTTTTAGCGGTTTGTGATAATGAAGCGCAACGGTTTGGCTATTATTCTGTTGCGAGGGAAACCCGAAGGATTTTTGAAGTTGTAATCAAAGTATTTATAAAAATAAGGATTTATAATATTATTCCATTTAATTAATGGATTACAGCTAGTTTCAATTTGGTTGATTTACTTTGAAATTAAAAACATCAGGTCTTGAATAATGGCCAACGACATCAAACATTCGTTTTGCTTTAATTATATCTTGAAGATTAATATCGGCATATAATATTCCTTCTTTAGCTTCTAAAGGTCCAGCAATAACTTTGCCGTTAGGTGCAATTATAGAACTATTGCCAACATTAATCCATTCCCTTCCTTCCGGGTAAAGTTTTTTAAATTCATATTCACCGGGAATATCATCCATTTTTAAAGCCATACAGGTGCTTATTACAAACAATCCGCCTTCTCTTGCAACATGCTGCATAGTTTGCATCCAGTTGGGGCTTTTATCCCAGGTAGGCGAAACTAATATTTGAGTTCCCAATTCATAGATGGCATTTCTTGCCAACGGCATGAAATTCTCCCAACAGATCAATCCCGCTATTTTTCCTATTGACGTATCATAGGACTGCAGCGTACTTCCGTCCCCTTGTGACCATATAAGACGTTCTCCGCCCGTTGGAATTAACTTCCTGTGTTTACCTAGAATTGTGCCTTTATCATCTATAAAAAGTAAGCTATTAAATAAACTTGCACTACTGGATTCATTATTACGTTCGTGCATTCCGATAACTACATTAATACCAGCTTTTTTTGCCGATTCGCAAAGCTTTTTTGTAGATTCATCAGGTACAGAAATGGCATTTTCAAC
Organism: Tamlana flava; assembly: GCF_041287255.1. NCBI lineage: Bacteria > Pseudomonadati > Bacteroidota > Flavobacteriia > Flavobacteriales > Flavobacteriaceae > Tamlana > Tamlana flava. The sequence continues at coordinate 363,621 of NZ_JBGGTX010000001.1, read as the reverse complement.
AAGTTTTAAGTAAAGTTCACTTAATTCAGCGCCTTTGCTATTTGGAATAAGCCATACCCAATCTGGATAACCTGAAATATAGGCCTCTGGAAAAACGATTAAGTTAGCACCATTTTCACCAGCCTCTAAAATGGCTTTGCATGCCTTTTCAACCGTTTTTTCTTTATCTAAGAAAATGGGTGAAAGTTGTGCAGCTGCTACCTTTGTATTTTTAATCATATTATTCGTTTTTAATTAGCAGGCCGATGGAACACATTTTCCAAAGGGGCGGGAACAGCACAGCTGTGTAGCAACTTTGGTCGGCTTTCGCTGAATGTGTTCCATCGGTATTGTGTATGGTTTGTTGCGTGTTTGAGCACTAAATTTAGCAAATAGAAACCAAATAGAAAATCCACAAGGATTTTCGTAAGTAGGCGAGAACTAGCCATTAATTATACACGGTGTTCTGCATAGTTTAATCATTCAATAACTCCATCTAACCAGTGAATTATATTCAGTAATAATTGATAATTCTCAGGAGCCACTTTATTATTCATTCCCATTTTTCTTTTTTTTGTGCCAGCTAATTGGGCTGAAAACATAGCCGCCTCTCCAAATACCACAATTCTCCCTTTTCCATATTTTTTATATGCTCCTTGTGACCATCCTTCTACATTGTATTTAGTAGTCTTTTTATCAAAAACCCAGGCTGTCTCAGGAAGCATATTCACATAATTTTTATTAAAAGTTAGAAATGGATTAGCATCATCTGGAATTTTGAAAGCCTGACCTGTAAATGTTGCAATTTGATTAACACTTTCAAATGAGTTTCTTCCTTTAGTAATAATACTTTCAGTAAGTGTTTTTTCTTTCAGATTAAAATATGCTGGTCCTCTATTTATTGTATCAAATACAAATCCATTTGTAAATTCAAATTCAAATTCCATTGCCAAATCCTTTGCAGCTCCGGCCATTGGCATATGATCGGCAATAAGGAATAAACTCCCACCAGAATTAACCCATTTTTTAACTGCTTTTATTTCAGATTTTGAAAAAGCCGATGGATTAGGAAGAACCCAATCATCAACATTAATCTCGTTTAATGCATTGGATATAACAAGTATTTTTCCTTTTGACAGGTCAATTTCATTAAACTTGCCTTTGTGCTCTTTCACAATGTATCCATCTCTCTCTAAAAGATTTGAAAATGCCTTATACCTACCATTCTTTGTATGGAAATTATGATGCCCTTCATCAATAAAAACAGTAGGCCCTTCTCCATGCTCATATACTGCATTTTGTATTTTTGGATTATATAAGGTGTCCGCAACTTGTTGTGAAAAAGACCAATTAGGTAAAATTAAAATAATGAGAATTAATAACGTTTTCATGATTGAAGAATTATTTAGTTATTATTTTGCACAACGGTCTCGATTATGAGTAGTAGCGTGGGTTAACACTTAACTTCGCAAGTACACCTAACTGAAAATCCGCGAGGAATTTCAGAAGTAGGCGAGAACCAGCAATTACTTATAGACATTGTTGTGCTTTCGTTATTTTACAACCTTGATTTCAATTCAAAATCAATCATATCAATGGTTTTATAAACTTCTTTTTTGACTTCGGGAGCTGTTCCCTCTTTTAGGAGTCTAGACATCAATGAAGCTGATTTTTGGTTGTATCTAAATGAAAAATCGCTTTTAAGCTCGTCCAAATTTTTAAACAACAATTTCTCACCAGGAAATCCATGACCATTAAAATATCGTGCATAATCAGATTTAATTGTTCCTAGATTTTCATTTAACAAATTATTATAATCCATGTATTTTTTGTAATGATATTCATAAAGTTGCGAAATTTGATTTCTTAAAGAATCATTACTAACATTTCTTAGTCCATACTGTTTTAAATTCTCGTAGGCGCTTCGATTGATAAATATATCTGAGGGAAATGAAGTATAAAATATAGCGGTTTGAAGTGAATCTTGAAAACCATGATTACTCTCTAGCCATTTTATGATATATTCATGGCTTTTGGCTTTCAGGGCATAATTAGTAATGTTCTCATCTAAATCCTCAAGATCTGTTTGAAGGTTATTTTTAATCTCTAACAGAATTTTTGTTTCAACTTTCACCTCTTTCCGTCCTTCATTCCAATTGTTGATTCCAAGAGCAATCAAAATTCCAATAACTACAAGAACTATTTCTCCAATAGCATAAACCAAATACTTACTGAATTTATTTTCAGAGAGTAGTTTTTGTCTAATTTTTCTAAAGAATTTTATCATGGTTATTGGTGGATCATAATGAAGCACAACGTGTTTGTGCATGGTTTCGTTGCGTGAAAATCCGCAAGGATTTTCCACTGTAAACCGAAGATAGTATAAGTGCAGGATTTTTCGGTAGAAAAATCTGAATCAATGAACTATAAACGGTGTTGTGGGTTGTTCTTTCCTGATTTTTTTAAATCATTACTTCACTAATTTGAACAATCGGTTCAATATTTGTAAAATTAGGAAGGTCTCCCATGATTTTTTCCGCATTCGGACCAAATGAATTCTGAAATGAATCCATGGAAGCAAAATATAAATTTCCCATAGCTGCATATGCTGCGGTTGATCCAGGCGCACCTCCTCCAAGTCCTTTTTCAACGGTTGCAGCCTTTACAGCATCACCCAATAATCCTCCAACCATGGGCACATGTTGGTTACAATAATAATCCATATCAAAATTTTTCCCTTCTCCGTTAGGATACAAAACGCTTACTTTAATCATACCTTTTTCCATAATAGTTTGTTTTAAATTTATTTACTCATTTCATTTCAGTAACACTCGGTTTATTTAATAGATTCTGGCTCAATAATATTCTTTTTAAGAATATTATCTTTGAATTACCCACAACGGTTTGGCTATGATTCCGTTGCGGAGAAAAATCAGAGATTTTTCGGATTAGGAATCGAGCTAAGTTAAAGATAGCATTTTTTGGTTTAGCATATTGCAAGCAATGGATTAAAGCTGTTGTTGTAGCATATTATTCAAATTCCAATTGGTCATTTAAGAATGGTAACATTTCTTTTGCTATGCGACCATCAACCTCAAGAATTCGGTTAAAATGGGTGCCATTATATTCTTCAGCGATATGGTCAATTCCTAAATTTTCTAATTTTTTGCTGAAAGCTCTACACGATGAAACAACATTTTTAAAGTCATCATTCCTGCCCCATTCAAGTTTTAAAGAATTAAGTGACCGAAGCTGATTAATGTAATCATCTATCATATTGAAGGGGAGTTGTTGATTCCAATTGCTTAAAGCAAAATCATTTATTTTTTTCTTTCCGTTTTCAAATTTTACTGGTAAGTCTGCAAAGTATGGTGGGTTATTCGGGTTTGGCGCAAAAGCCCTACCGGCTGCTACCAATACATTGGGTATTCCTACCCATTCCTTTTGTAACTTTTCATAATCTTTAATTTCTTCAAGTTCTTTATAAGAGGGACTGTCAGGAGCAAATTCATCCGATAAAATTAAGAGACCAGGAGAAAGTGAATAAACATTGGAAAAGACATCACTACTCTGCATGCCTATTTTGAGGGCTCCAAATCCACCCGAAGACCATCCTGTTAATGCACGACTTTCTTTCTTTTTTAATGTCCTGTAATTGGCATCAATATATTCAACGACCTCCTTTTTTGTGAATGTTATCCAATCACCAATTAAAGAAGAGTTTGAAAAATAACTTCCTTGATAAAGCGAATAATGGTCTGGGATAACAAACATTACGGGTTGGATATCATTTGATAAAATAGCATTATCGAGTAATGGCTTTATTTTTCCCATCAACCAGTCATTAGTCATACTTATCCCTGGTAGATAATAAATCACAGGATAATGAGTTGTCTCCTTGTTATAATTTGGGGGTAAATAAATAGTAAGCTTCCGATTAGGATCTTCGCCACCTGAATTTACTAAAGATTTTGAATATATTTTTACCGATTGTACAATTCCCTGACCGTAAATAGTCTGACAAAATATAGTAAACATTATTAAAGTAATTATTCTCATGACTCAAAAGTTTAATGTGTTCCATCGGTTGGTGTATGGTGCGTAACCCGAGAGTATGCATTATACACGTTGTTGTACTTCGTTATTTTCCCTTTACTTCCATAAGGATTCCATATTGAATTTTTATGGATAAATCTCTTAATATTTCAAATCCACCTAATCTGTCTTTATGAATATCAATCATATCGTATAGTTTTGGGTTTAAACTTTTGTTATTTCTAAAAGATTGTAAATCATAAGTTGCGGTAAATTGACTTTCAGCAGCACCTGAGAAATTTGATATTTCTCTGGCATCACCAAGCTTTACAGGGATTATTTCATAATACTGAGATAATTCATAAATTAAATCATTGCTTAGCTGATGAGATTGTACGGAATAACTTTTGAGGAAGTCAATTTGTCCGTAATATTCGTTCAAATTATGTTTTAAATCTTCCGATCTTATTTGTGATAATAAGTTGGAGGTCATCAGTTCGTTAAATGCGTTGTTTAGGGACTTAATAGCGGGAGTGAAACATGCTAGTCTAAAGGAGATTCTAACTATGGAATCTATTTCTTCAGAATTAAGATTATTTGAATGTAAATTAAATAATACCTCGGCTCCATACAGAAAAATGTCTTTTTCAGCATTGTATACATTACTAAAATAAATTGAGTCCTGTCTAATCTCCTTGCTTAAATTATTTAAAACATGGTGCGCACGTAACAGATCTTTTCTGTTTTCATTCCAATTATTTATTTGCAATGCAATTAAAATCCCAATTACCACAAGAATAATTTCACCAATTGCATAAATTAGATATTTGCTGAATTTATTTTCAGAGAGTAGTTTTTGTCTAATTTTTATAAAGAATTTTATCATTGGTTATTGGTTGGTTATAGTGAAGCAAAACGTGTTTGGCGATGGTTTCGTTGCGTGAAAATCCGCTAGGATTTTCCGCCGTAAACCGAAGACAGCAATGAACTATAGCTGGTGTTGTGCTTTGTATTATTTTTGGGTTTAAATACCTTTTTATTAAAATTATCATTTAACATCTTCAATCATTTGATCTATTTCAGCAATTATGTTTAATCCAATTACTTTTCCTCTATTATAAGGGACTAAAATATTTCTCTCTTGACTTACAGCTTGACTTACAATATTTCTAAACGCAGCAGAATTATGTATATTTTTAAATACAATTTCAATTTCTTCTTGAGTTGTCTTTGTACTTTTTAATTTTTCAGGATCCATAAAAATATATGCCATCATCAATGTTCTATCCATGTCGTATGCCATTTTAGTTTCCAAGTTTTCTAAAAATTCATTGTAACTTATTTCTGCATCTTTTATTTGATGAGCGTTGGAATAATAGTCAATAATTAGATTATTTAAATTAGAACCGTTTATTTTTCCCAGATAGGGTGAATTTTTTAAAGCGTCATATGCACTTGAATTGGGCTGAAAATAGAAGTCTAAATAGGATGTTAATGCGTAACGTGTATTTTCAAAATTAAATGTGCTATTTAAAAAATTAAGTTGTTCCTTTTTACTGTGTGCTATTATGATTTCCCTTCTTTTAATTAGAGAATCTAATACTTGTATATCTTCTTTTATATTTTCCTTTAAACTTGACAAATATTGATTTAATTCTGCCTTTTCTTTTTTTTCTTCGTTCCAATTATTAATAGTTAATGCAATTAGGATTCCAATTACAACAAGAACAATTTCTCCTATAGCATATTTGAGATATTTACCAGTTTTACCTTCTGAAAGGAAGTTTTGCCTAATTTTTTTAAAGAATTTAATCATTGGTTATTGGTTAATCTTAATGAAGTGCTATGGTTTGTTGCGTTGGTCTGGTTACTAATTTAGTAAATAAAACTGGCAATAGTTTAGCGTGAGGATTTTCAGAAGTAGGCACGAACAAGCAATTAATTATGGCAATTGCTATGCTTTCATTATTTATTTAATTCAATTTCTTCTTCTAGAACACGCAAAAGTTGTTTTGATCTTTCTTTCAAACTTTGATTTCCTGCTTTTTGTAAATTCGACATAGTATTCCTGTAGACAACTTTATTAATAAGTTCAAGTCTATTTTTAGGCTCATTTATAATTTCAGTTGATATGTTCTTCAGTTCACTATCCCTAACTTTATTGGTTACAAAAGGATAGAAGTCATTGAATTTTTGTACCATTCTATTAGAATTTCCATAAGAAGCATATGAACCAATTTCTATAAAGGTTTGAGTAGTGAAATTGTCAATCAGATTAGTGTTATTAATATTCGTGTTTTTAGTAAACAAATCAATTTGTTGATTAAAAGTAATTAGTTCTTCTTTTAGTTGTCTGTTCAGAATAATATTTATTTGGTTTGAATTTAACATTTGCAACAGAGTCGTATTAGCGTTAGAAAAGGTCCATCTAACTGATAAGTCGTGTAACTTTGGATAAATACTATCCATATTTTTAAATCCATCATTTAACTCATAATGTTTTGTGATATCATTTGTTTGATCAATTATTATGTTTTCAAAATCAATATAGACATCTAGCATTTGTATTTGAGCAGTTATGTCATTTTTTAAATTGTTGAGGTAAATAATTTCTTGGTTATGCAATTTTCTATTTTCGTTCCAATTGTTTATCGCTAACGCAATCAAAATCCCAAGAACTACAAGTATTATTTCTCCAATAGCATAAACCAAATATTTACTGAACTTATTTTCAGAGAGTAGTTTTTGTCTAATTTTTCTAAAGAATTTTATCATTGATTATTGCTTGATTTTAATGAAACACAACGGTCTTGACTATAAATAACAGGTTTGGTTAGTATTGAACTTTACAAGTACACACTAAGTTGGGAATTCCGAAGGAATTTCCAAAGTAATCGAGAGCAAGCAATTACTTATAGCCATTGTTGGCGGTAGTTTTTAATATTCAGTGATTTTATCAACTTCAAGTTTTCTCATGGCTTCTCCTTCAACTAGTCTATAAGAAACTTGTCTTGTTCCTCCAGTCGGTTCAGCATTTGTATCACCTTCTTTATAGATTGGAAAGCGCTGACCTAAAGTGTTTTCAACGATCGAAAATTCATCGTGTCCCATATATCCTTTGTTTATCTCGCTGTTTTCTGCTGTAGGTTGAAAATACACCTCACTCATAGATTTCTTATTGTTAACGGAAAATGCGTACACATTTCCGTAACTTCCACTTCCAACTGAACGAGTAAAAACAAAAAGTTCAGGTGAGCCATCAGAATTAAGGTCTTCAACTTCTGCGTTGATTACTTCTTCACCGTCAATGTTGAATGTCTCTTGGTATTCACGTTTATCTAAACCAAATGTGAAAATTGTTAGGGTGCTTTTGCCTTCTTTTTCTATTGAAGAGACATTAAATCCAACGTCTTGTAAGTTTAGTACTCTATTGAATTTTGTTTTGTCAATTTGATTTTGATCAATTGGTTCATTTATTTTCTGGTATGTTCCGGCAATACTTGCACCACCAGAGCAATAAAAATACAGTAAGCCTTCATCTTCTTCTTTTTCTGTAGTTATATTGATTTGCACGTTGGTAAATTCAAACAAAATGGACTTCCCATCAATTTGGGTTTGGTAAACTTTGTCATCTACTTTTTTAGCAACTGCATCAAATGTACAAGTAGGTTTTTTCTTGTCTGCTCGTGAGCGGACCGAAATATTCAATTGATTACTTTCTGCTTCCGTAACCGATATGGCTATCCAATCATAGCCTTCACTTCTCTTCGAATAATCGTCAGAAACGTAGCTGCCTAATATGTTTAACTCTTCAATAAATTCTGTTTTTGAAACGTCTTCAATCTTTTTTGTTTCGTTTTTACACCCGATAGTCAAAAAGAGAACTATCGCGATTGCATAAAAATTGTTATTCATATTTTCTGACATTAGTGATTAAAGTAATTATCGTCAACGGACTCGCATAACCGTCAGTTACGGGTTTTTATTTACTATTTTTCGGTTTAAACCGACTTTAGAAATTTCGAGTGGATGCGGATATAGTCAAATCCGCCGTAATTGCGGTTATACCTTGTTGGCAATAGTTTTATTTTTTAATAATATCACTTTCTCATAGAATTATTAATTGTTTTCTCTGATAAGTTTGAATTCGCTTCCTTTCTTCCATTTTGGAAAAGAATTTTCGTTGGCCAGTTTAAAACCAACTTGAAATAAAAGTTGTGCATCAAATTGAACACCACTTAATTCAGTGGTGTTAGGATTGTATTCATCTGTAGGTTGATGATAAATATTTTTTCGGTAATTTTCATTCCATTGTTTGATTTTATAAATGTTTGAATTAAAACCTTCATAAGATCCTTTGGCATAAAGTGCAGGAATACCAATTTTTGCAAAATTAAAGTGATCTGATCTAAAGAAAATACCTGCTTCAGGTTTTGGATCAGGAATTATGTAACGACCTTGGGCCATAGCAGCTTCTTCTGCATAATCGTCTAATTCTGATTGACCATAACCAATAACAGTAAGATCTTTCATTGGCTCTGGGCTATTAAAAGCATCCATATTAATATTTGCAACGGTTTTTTTTGGCTTAAAAATAGGGTTTTGGGCATAAAAAGCTGAACCTAATAAACCTTGTTCTTCTCCAGTTACTGCCATAAAGACAATAGAACGTTTTGTTACATTACTTTTCTTGAACGCTTCTGCTATAGCTAATAAGCCTGCGGTTCCAGATGCATTATCTATAGCACCATTATATATTGAATCACCTTCGATAGCTTTACCAATACCAAAATGATCCCAATGTGCAGAGTAAATTATAAATTCATCTTTTCTTTCAGTACCAGGTATAAGTGCTACTACATTCTTAGAAACGTCTTTCTTAATTTTATTTTTAATGTTTACCGAAACGTTTAAATTTAACGGAATCGGTTTAAATCTTTTATTTCTAGCTATGGTTTTATAATCTTGCTCTTTCATGGAAGAAGCATCAAACATTTTTTCAGCACTTTCAGCACTTATCCATGATTCGACATTTAAAAGAGGCAAATCACTTTCTATTATTAAATGAGCGCCACTCCCACTAGATTCTATTACATTCCATCCATAAGAAGCTGGTTCCGTATCATGAATTATAATTAATCCATCAGCACCTTGCCTAGCAGCTTCCTCATATTTATAAGTCCAACGTCCATAATAAGTCATTTCATTACCTTTAAATAAGGTTGAATCACCAGATTTAAAACCTGGGTCATTAATTAAAACTACAGCTGTTTTACCTTTCCAGTCGATACCTTCATAATCATTCCATCCATATTCTAGAGCAACAATTCCATAACCTGCAAAAACAAGTTCAGAGTTTTCAAGACTAACTTCAGTCACGGTTTTATTTGTCGTGGCTACAAAATCTTTTAAGAGTTTCAAATTGAAACTTCCATTTTTACCCGAAATCACCATATTTTCAGAAGAAGTTCCTGTTATTTCTATCATAGGAACATCTTGAAAAAAACTATCACCATTTCCTGGTAAAAGCCCCACTTTCTCAAACTCATCTTTTAAATAATTCACGGTTTTTACTTCTCCTTCAGTAAATGGTTTTCTCCCTGCGAATTCATCTGATGCTAACCGTTCAATGTGATTACCAATAGTTGTTTGATCTACTTCAACTATGTTTATTTTTAACTTTTTGTCGTTTTCACAACTGCTAAAAAGTACTGCTGCTGCTAAAATTTTTAAATAATTTTTTATCATTTGTATTTTAAATTAAATGTGTGGTTTAATTATTGCCAACGTGTTATATGTGGAATAAAAGTGCGCATTATCCCTTATTTATTTCCGGATAATAGGAGTTTTTGTTCCTTGTTTTAGGTTTCTTTTAATAGGGTTATTTAATCCAATTTTACCCGCTCATCTCTGTTGGCAAGTTCCCAAGCCATATAAAAAACTAATTGGGCCCGTGTTTCCAAAATGCTATAATTTATCTTATCTGGCGTATCGGTTGGCTTATGGTAATCTTCATGTGTGCCGTTAAAATAAAATATTACGGGTATATTGTGTTTGGCAAAATTATAGTGGTCCGATCGGTAATAAAACCTATTGGGATCGTCATCGGCGTTATAGGTATAGTCAAACTCTAGATTGAAGTGTTTTTTGTTCACTTCTTCAGACATATTATGCAGTTCTGTGCTCAATTTGTCAGACCCAATTAAATACAGGTAGTTTGGTTTGCCTTCATGTTTGGGATCTACACGGCCAATCATGTCTATATTTAAATTGGCAACCGTGTTTTCCAACGGAAAAACAGGGTCAACATCGGTGTAATAACGTGAGCCATACAGCCCTAATTCTTCCCCAGAAACATGTAAAAATAATATGCTGCGCTTTGGTGTAAAGCCATCTTTTGAGGCGGCTTTAAAAGCTTCGGCAATTTCTATTATGGCCACCGTACCTGATCCATCATCATCCGCACCATTATTGATGTCGCCATTTCTTGAAATGCCTATGTGGTCTAAATGTGCCGAAATAACTATTACTTCTTCAGGTTTTTCACTTCCTTTTATGTAGGCTAGTACATTTTCAGAATCCTTGGTTCCATTAGGTAAAAACGATGCCGGAATTTCTTGAAAATAGTCGTCATCTGAAATTGGGGACGGGATGCCTTCCAAAACATATTGGTCCTTAATGAATTCTATGGCTTTTTTCTGCCCTGGTTCACCGGTTTTTCTACCTTCAAAATCATCTGAAGCATACGTGTACAGCATGCTTTTTAGTTCGCTTGCCGTAATGGTTTTGGCATATTTTTCTGGATTGGTAATAACCGATCTGTTTTTGCTCTGCGAGTTGCTGCATGACGAAATAGATAGGGCAGCAGAAATAAAAATAGCAAGTATTTTCAAAGTTACATAGTTTATAATACGTAACTATATTACAAAAAAAGAACGGAGTTTGGCGTTAAATTTTATCTATTTTAACAGTTCGTTCTCTGCATCTATGGCCAAGCGGTGCTCTTGGTTTGCAATTTGCCAAGCCGTGGCGAATATAAGCTTTGTGCGTTTTTGTAAAAGCTCGAATTCTATTTTGTCTGGTGTGTCGGTTGGCCTGTGGTAATCTTGGTGTTCACCATTGAAGTAAAAAATAACGGGAATATCTTGTACGGCAAAATTGTAGTGGTCTGACCTTGAGTAGTAATCATTTTTTTCGCCTTCTACATTATATCGATAATCAATATTGATGTTGAAATAGGCATTGTTTACTTTTTCAGAAATGTAATGCAGTTCTTTGCTCAGTCGGTCTGAGCCAATCAAATAAATGTAGTTTTTATTGTTTTTTTGCTGCTCGTCAACTCGGCCAATCATATCAATATTTAGGTTGGTGAGCGTATTTTCCAAAGGGAAAACAGGGTGCAACGCGTAAAATTCAGAACCGAGTTTTCCTATTTCTTCGGCCGTTAAATGAAGAAAAAGTATTGAGCGTTTTGGTCCGTGCCCTTCATCTTTTGCTTTTTTAAAGGCTTGCGCCATTTCCATTAGGGCAACTGTTCCTGAACCGTCATCATCGGCACCATAATTTATTCTTCCGTCTTTTGTAATGCCAAGGTGGTCTAAATGCGCCGAGATGATTATAATTTCTTCCGGATTTTCCGTGCCCTCAACTATAGCCAAAACGTTTTCTGAGTTTTTTATGTTGTTGCCAAGAAATTCACCCGGGATAAATTGAAAGTAACTATCTCCTTCAAATGGTGATGGAATATGCTCCTCTATATAATAGTCCCTTAAAAAGTTGGCAGCCTTTTTTTGACCAGATTCCCCAACTCTTCTGCCAGCAAATTCTGTGGAACAAAATGCATACAAATGTGTTTTTAATTCCTCTACGGTTATGGTATTGGCAAATTGCATGACCAAAGCACTGTCTACCAGCTGTATATTGTCTTTTACATTTTGTATTCTTTCTGTGTATTTCGGTTTGGCACACGTACCAACTAAGGCTAAAAGAGAGAGGATTGTAAAGGTTTTCATGTGTGTTTTTACAGGTTTAATCCCTAGCAATTTACAGTCAAAATATTCTCTGGGGCGTAAAATTTTTTATTGAATTCGTTTCATTTTAAATCTTATACAAAGATAAAAAAAAACAGAAATTACTTACTATTGAATAGACATATCTTCCAGTTCTGATTCGTCAATCTCAACCTCTTCAATTTCAATACCTTCCAATTCGTCCAAGGCTTCTTCTTCAAGTTTTATTTCAGTAGCTTCCAAAGCTTCGGTATCGGCAACTTTCGCTTCTGTAAATATGGCTTTATAAATGGTAATGCCCAATGCCATAATGGTCAACAAAAATGAAAACTGGATGATTTTCTTTACTTGTCCCGATTTTTTTGAGAGATAAAAGGCAATTAAGCCAAAGATTAATGCCGCTATTGACGGAAATACCGCAAAGTTTGAAACGGGCAATACGGCCAATATTATGGCGAAAACGGATGCGATTATGGCCAAAATAGTGAATAGTCTTTTCATTTTTTTTATACGTTAATTTTTTAAACCAGTGACCGAATTTATCTTGAGTTCGCCTGTGCCAACAGGTATTTTGAATTTTCCGTAAACCGGAATTTTGTTGGCATCGGCTGTTAGCCACAATGTGCCTTTTAATGTTCCGCTTTCACTTGTTCCTATAGAGATTTTGTAACAGGATTTTTTTCCAAGGGATGTGCTAATGGTTTCTTTGCCCAAATAGGTAATCATGCCCTTAAATTCTTCATTATCAAAAATAATAGGGAATGTCTTGTTGGTTCCTGATGCCATACCTTCAAAATCCAAAATACGGATGTAGTACAACGTTGAAATAACGTCTTTTGTGTTGCTTCCAATGCTAACGGTTTTATTTACGGTGTTGTTTTTTTTCTTCATAACCGATTTTACCGTTTTTGTTTTATGGCTGTAGGTGTATTTCATGTTTTTGTAATAGCCACCTTCATTGATATCTCTGTTATACAGATAAGGGGTTAAGCTTTTTGGGCTAACGTAACTTTCGTATAAATCCCTTATTTTAAAAAAATTATCCCATTTGCTGTATGTGGTTGCCGTACATTTTAATTTTAAAAGTGTTGCCGAAGATGTCTTTACGGGGCTTGTTTCCATGGTAACTTCTGCCAAATCGGTTAGGATACCAGACATGTTGTAGGATGCCGTATAAGTGAGTTTTTCGTTAAACCCGATGGCGTTGTTTTGGGCACTTAAGGTTAAGGAAAATAAGCATATATGTAAAAGTAGTATGTGGCGCATGTATTTAAGTTTAAGATATAACGTGTTGCTTATCATTTATTGTGCCGAAAATACAATGCTTAAAATTATTATGCTAATATTTTGTTTGCTTTAAACACGATGGTTGCCACCTGATTTTTGTCATAGTTTTATTTTTATAACTCTTCTATATTTACTTGACAAACTAATTTTTTACAATAACACCTGCCCATGAATCAGTGAGTTAACTGAATGAAATTTAATTTTTTAAGCCGAATTAATACCTCAAACCGATGAAAAATATTTTACTGCCAACCGATTTCTCCAAAAATTCCATAGGTGCTATAAATTATGCCATGCAATTGCTTAAGGATGAAGCCTGTCATTTTTATATTCTAAATGTGCAAAAGGCATCATCGTTTATTACTGACGACCTTATGGTGGTAAATTCATCAGCTACGGTTTACAAAACATTGATTGATGCCTCAAAAAAATCGATGGAAAACATTGTATTGAGTACTAAAAAGAAATTTAAGAACGGCAAACATGAATTTCATACCATCGTGGATTACGACAATTTTGTAGATTCTATAAACCAAGTTTGTACGAACCAAGATATCGATTTGATTATTATGGGAACCCATGGGGCATCAGGTCTTGAAAAAGTATTTTTTGGCAGCAATACAGCACATGTTATGCAACGCTGTAAAACTCCTGTTTTGGCCATACCCCATGGCTATAAATTTACCAAGTTGGATGCCATTGCCTTTACCACCAGTAACCTAACATTTTTTAAAATTAAGGATTTAATGGCCTTAAAGTATTTGGTGAAGTTTCATCGGGCAAAATTAAATATTCTGCATGTGGCCGATGAACAATCAGCACAAAACCAAGCTTTAAATGAAGGCTTTTTTCAAGTGTATTTTAATGATGCCAGTAACGAGCTTGTTAACCTTAATGGAAAAGATGTTTTTGATGTAATACATGATTATATTAAAAATCATGATATAAAAATGCTGGCGATGATGAACAAAAAACATTCATTTCTTGAACGATTATTTACGAGACACCCTGTTGAAACCTTCGCCTTTAAAATAGATATCCCGCTTTTGGTGATGCATAAAAATAACTAGAAAGGCATTTTTTCAATTGAAAATTTAATCTGAAGTCATCAGTTAATGCTCTACAATTTTTGTTGTTAAATATTAACTAGTAACTTTATAAAATTATAGACCAACCTTTAATTTTATATGAAGTTCAGACCCCTCTTTTTACTGTTTTTTCTTTGTCTTCATAATCTATTTGGCCAATCCACCAAGCTTGATAGTTTAAAAAACTCATTTGGAAATAATAAGTTGGCAGATTCCATAAGGTTTGAAGCCGGTTTAGATGCTTTTATGCTTTTATTCAGACAAAATCTTGATACGGCAAGAGTTTATGGAAATGAGGTTTTGGAATTTTCTAAAGAAAAAGGAAACAAAAATTGGGAAGCAACTTCGTTGCGCTTTTTGGGCAATACTTATGCGGTACAAGGCAATTATAATGAGGCCTTAAAGTTTTTTTATTCCAGCCATGAAATTCTAGAGGCATTGGATGATAAAAAGGGGTTGACCACCACTTATAACAACATTGGAAGCATTTATTATGAACTGGGCAATTTTACGAAGGCCTTGGAATATGAGCTAAAGGGGCTCAAATTGGCTGAGGAGAATGACGATAAGGTTAATTTGGCGCGCCTATCCAATAATTTGGGAAATGTATTTATTCGGCAAAAAAATAATGAAAAGGCTCTGGAATATTATACGTATAGCCTAAACATAAAAAAAGACTTGGGCGATAAATATTCCTTGACACATACTTACAATAATTTGGGATTGGCGCATCAAAACTTAAAGAATTACGACTTGTCCTTGAGTAATTTTTTAAAGTCGGCCGAGATTGCTGAGGAAATAAACGATTCACGTTCAGAGGCAAGAGCTTACAGTAATATTGGTGAAATGTATAATGCGCAGGGTAAGTTTTCCGAAGCATTGGAATACTTAAACAGAAGTATGACGATGCACCATGAAATTGGTGATCGTGAGGGTATGATAAGTACCTATTTATATCGAGGAGGAGGAACTTATTTTCATCAAGGTAAATATCTTTTGGCGGGAGATGATTGCAAAAAATCATTTGATTTGGCGACGGAAATGGGGGTTCTAATAGCCAAAAAGGAGGCCTGTGATTGTTTGTCAAAGGTTTATGAAAAATTAGGCAATTACAGCGAATCCCTTAAATATTTTAAGATGTCTTCTGTTGCCAAAGATTCCTTATTCAATAATTCTAAAACACAAGAAATAACGCGGAAGGAAATGGAATACCAGTTTGAGAGGCAGCAACTGGCAGATAGTATTGCCTTCAACAAGGAAAAGGCGGAACAGGAATTGCGTTATTCTGAAGATCTAAGCAAGCAGCGAAATAAGGTAAATCTTGTCATTTTTGGCACCACCGGTTTATTATTGATAGGTGGCGTTTACTGGCGGTCTAGGCAAAAAAGTGCAAAGTTAAAACAAGAACGTAACGTAATTTTAAGATTAAAACAGATTGACCAGCTAAAAGACCAGTTTTTGGCAAATACATCGCACGAATTGCGAACACCGCTTAATGGTATTATTGGGATTTCAGAATCCTTAAAGGATGGTGCAGCGGGCAAGTTATCTGCAAAGGCCATGGAAAATCTAGACATGATAGCCAATAGCGGTAAACGCCTCTCTAATTTGGTAAACGACATTCTGGATTTTTCAAAGCTTAAAAATCAAGATTTAAAATTAGCAATGCAACCTGTGGACCTTTATTCCGTAACAAAACTAGTGCTAAAAGTTTCAGAAACTTTAGTTGATGGAAAATCCATTAGGCTCATCAATTCCATACCAAAGGATATTGCTTTGGTAGAGGCCGATGAAAATAGAGTGCAACAAATACTTTATAATTTAATAGGCAACGCCATAAAATTTACTGAGGAAGGCAAAGTAGAAATTCAGGCCGCAAATTTAGATGGAAAGGTGGCTGTTGCCATTGCGGACACTGGCATTGGCATTCCTGAAAATAAATTTGAGGATATTTTTAAATCTTTTGAACAGATTGATGGCTCAAGGATACGGGACTATGGTGGCACAGGATTGGGACTTTCGGTTACCAAACAATTGGTGGAGCTTCATGGTGGCGATATTGAGGTGCATTCAAAAGTTGGCGAGGGTTCTACGTTTACATTTACCTTGCCTGTAAGTGATAAAACGCGTGAAGATTTGAGTGAAATTGACCCTGCTGGAATTGAGGAAAAAGTTCAAAGAACAACTCCGGAAAATTCGCAATTAGTATCACCTCTGGAAAATAAAGATAGTTTCGATATTAAAATATTGATTGTTGATGACGAGCCCATAAACAGGAGGGTGTTAGAAAACCATTTAAACCTTGCGGGCTACCAAGTTTTTGAAGCCAGCAATGGCAAGGAAGCTTTAGAACTGGTCGAGAAGAATGATTTTGATTTGATTCTATTGGATATTATGATGCCCAGGATGTCTGGATATGAGGTTTGCGAAATCATCAGAAAAACCTATTCGCCAAGCGAATTACCCATAGTCATGCTCACTGCCAAAAACAGGGTTAGTGATTTGGTGACGGGTTTTAATTTAGGGGCCAACGATTATTTAACCAAGCCTTTTTCAAAAAACGAATTGCTAAGTAGAATAAAAATGCATTTAAATTTATATGGCATTCACAAAGCTACAAGTCGTTTTGTGCCATCTGCTTTTTTGAAATCGGTTGGAAGAGATGCGATTACAGATGTGGTTTTAGGCGATTTTACAGAAAGGGAAGTAACAGTAATGTTTGCCGACGTTCGAGATTATACCAATCTTTCGGAATCCATGACTCCAAAGCAAAATTTTAAGTTTGTAAATGCTTATGTTGGTCGGATGGGGCCTTTGATTCAAAATAATGGCGGCTTTGTCAACCAGTATCTTGGCGATGGCATTATGGCATTGTTTCCCGAAAATGCAGGTCATGCTTTGCAAGCTTCAATTGAAATGCAAAAAACCATTCAGGAGTATAATAAAAGGCGTATTTCCGAAGGGTTTAAGCCGATTTCAGTCGGTATAGGTCTTCACACTGGCGATTTGGTCATGGGTATTATTGGTGACAGTGAAAGAAATGATACAGCCATTATAGCCGATACCGTCAATACGGCTTCTAGGATGGAGGGCGTTACCAAGCATTATGGTGCAAATATTATTGTTAGCGAAGATGCTTTAAACACAATAGAAAACAAAGATGATTTTAACTTTAGGTATCTTGGTAAAGTTCGGGTGAAGGGTAAAAATAAATCGGTTGGTATTTATGAGTGTTTTGATGGGGATGAAACTGAAAGTAAGGAGCAAAAGTTGAAAACAAAATCCACTTTTGAAAAAGGTTTGAAATACTTTTTCAATAAAGAATTCCCCAAGGCATCTGCAGCATTTGATAAAGTTTTGAGCAAAAATCCACAAGATTATGTGGCAAGCTACTTTATTACCAAATCTGCAGAATATACCATTTCAGGAACTCCAGAAGATTGGGATAAGGTTAATGTATTCGATAAAAAATAAACCAACAATTAAGGGCAAAATATTATTGTCCTTCTTTTATGTACCCCCAGCCTTCTTGTTGTTTTTCTATAATTTCTAAAATACCATCGGGTACGGTTTTTACGCCTTTTATGAGTTTTGATTCGTCAACCTTATGGCGTTTCATGGTACCTTCGCAAATAACAAAGTCTATATTGTCTTTCTGTGCCAGGATTTCTAAATCTTCTGCAACCGAAGATTTGTCTTTAAGCACCATGTCCATGGCACCACTGTACATGACAACTTCAAATTTAGAATCTGGATATGCGTTAGACATTGCCTTAACGTGTCTTACAGTAGATTCATGCACTTTTGTGTTATTGCTAGTTACGTCAAATACTATTTTGACAGGTTTAGCTTGTGCATAAGCCACTCCTGTAAAGGCCAATGCCAAAACTAGATTAATTAATGTTTTCATAATTTATTTGTTTTTATTCTCCTGCAAAGATGTATCCGCAGCCATGTTCTTGAGCTCTACCTAAGGCCCAAACCCCTGAAGGAACTAACTGTATGCCCGGAAGAACGCCGTTAACCCATTCTTCATAAACTGCCTTAGGGTCTAAGTTCATTTGTGTTGCTACTGCATTGCTGTATACCTTAGTGGCCAAATCACACGCACAGAACATAGCGCCTCTTTCTTGTAGCCTTTTAATGCCCTCAATTTGTGGAAGCGGAAAATCGCCTTCTTGGGGTTCGTAATAAGGATTTCTTTTATAAGGGGTGCCATCTGCTTTTTTAACATTAAATACCTCACCTAACGGATATTTTGTCCACAAACTGTCTTCTAAGGCCAATCCAAGGGCACTGTGTCTTAAAACAGTCATGGCGGTCATATCTTCATCTGGTGTTCCAGTGCCATTATTGGTGAGATAAAAGGCCCAGTTCCATGTTATGGGGAAGCCCATATGGGGTGTTGATCCGTCGTACACGATTCTGTGTGACCCTTTAATATTGTCAAACCAGTTTTCAGCGTCATTCATTTTCTTTGTGTCAGAAACTGGAATATTCGCGTAAATTGGATTAGTTAGCACAGAAAAAGTGCTTGCTGTTGCGCCAAGGGCTAAAGCTCCTAGGAATTGTCGTCTGGAATTGCTGTTGTTTGTTTTCATAATTATTTGGTTTTGGTGATATTATACTTCTCTTTATAAAATGCCATAATTGGTTGAAATGGTCCTAATTGATGTTGTTCAATTGAAAAATCGTCTGCATAAGGGGGATAAGGTGTCGAGACGGGTTTTTTCTTTAAGTCCGGAAAATCTCGTTCAGGATTTTGCTTTTGGGGTCTCGGTTTTTGGTTGATATATCCTGCTACATCATAAGCCTCTTCATCGGTTAACACGGGTGAGTCATAAGAGGCCAGCTCAAAAGGCATGTTTCCTTTTATGAATTTAGCCGCTGTAATTACACGGTTCATGCCAGCGCCATTATTAAAAGAATTTTCTCCCCATAAAGGTGGGTATTCGAAAGTGTATCCATCGATTGCCTTTTTACCTTGCCCATTTTTGCCATGGCATGTAACACAATGTTTGGTGAACACTTTGTTGCCATTATCCAGATTTACGGCTCTGTTTGGAATTTCTAGTTTAACAAATCCTGTACCCTTAATTTTGCCATCTTTTGGGGCGTGTCTGCTTAACCATTCTAAATAGCTTACTATGGCTTTCATTTCTTTGCCGTCTTCGGGTAAAACTCGGCCATTCATACTACGTTCCATACATCCGTTAATGCGTTCTTCAATAGTGCCTATTTTATTTTCCCTTCCACGGAATTGAGGAAAACGCTGAATGATGCCAATCAAGGGTGCGGAAAATGGTTGTGTTCCCAGGTTTAAATGGCAGTTTCTGCAGGCAAGTCTATTGCCTTGATATGCCATTTGGGGGTTTCCATTATCGGGCCCTAAATACTTTGGTGTTTTTGAAAATAGCTCATAGCCATATTTTAGCATTTCATTGTCTTTTGAGTTGCCAACTAATGAAACGTCATAGTTCTTGTCATAAATATTAGATAGTTTGTGGCCTGATTTAAACCCATTAAGCGGTATAACATCAAAGCAGCAAAACAAAAAAAGAACGGCTAATATTATAATGGAACTGAAGTAAATCAATACAAGCCTAATAGCTTTTTTATACAAATGAAAGGCGTCATCCTGCATTCTACTGTTTTATAAAAAGTTAATTAATTCAAAAGTTTCATTATCCATTAAAGGGCAATATTTAAATCTTAGTCTTTTAAGATCCTTTAAAACGTTAACGAATTTGGGGCGCGTTATTAGTAAACAGTCTTGAGAGGTTGAATGGCTCACCAGGGTGATTTTTCAAAAAATTGAACAATACCTGACCTAAAGTTACAAAAAAATAGTGTGTCGATTGGGAAAACCGAGGCTTTTATGTCCATTCGTCTTGTCATTTCCTCTTAAGGGTTCAATTTTTATATGTTAGTTGTTGATTAATCTTTTTGTTCTGTAAAAGTTTTGCTCTATTCATAAATGGAGGACAAGAAAGTGCTAGATATTTATCAAACCTTCTATCTATATGCTTTTGAATTTGCCGAGTTTTACTGTTGAATTGTTCGGGGTAATTGTCAAAAAGTTTTGAAAATCTACCCTCCAATTTCAGATAATCTTGAATTTTAATTGATGGCTCTTTGGAATCCAATTGCAAAGTATTCAATCTTTTTTCAGCACGTCTCGGGTCATTTCTGTACAATAACCATTGCCCAGAATTAACCGCAGATTTATGGTACTTTGTTGGGTTTTTCATATCTATGCCATGGGATTCACTATGGCAGTAGGCAATTATAATTGAAGGGCCATCAAAGCTTTCAGCGTCATTAAAGGCTTTCAAGGTTTGTTCTTGGTCGGCTCCAATCGCTACCGATGCCACATAAACATTGTTATAAGTCATGGCCAAAAGTCCTAAGTCTTTCTTGTGTTTTTGTTTTCCGTTGAATTTAAATTTTGCTTCTGCTCCAAAAGGTGTTGCTTTTGAGGCTTGTGCGCCCGTATTATCGTAAACCTCATTGTCCAATACCAAGATGTTTATATTCTTTCCGGTGGCAATAGCATGGTCTAATCCACCATAACCAATATCGTATGCCCAGCCGTCGCCGCCAACAATCCAAACGCTTCTTTTAATTAAACTATCAACAATTGCCAAAAGTTGTTTTGCTTCCGGTTTTGAGATTTTGTTCAATAAACCCTTGAGCTTATTGACCCGTGCTCGTTGGCTGTTTATTTCAATTTCATTTTGTTGGGACGCTTTAAGAATATCATTAACTAAATCAATATCTAAATGAGGCGCAAGTTTTTTTAGAAGTTGTTTTGCTTGGTTTTCTTGTTGGTCTTTGGAAAACTTATAACCCAATCCAAATTCGGCATTGTCCTCAAACAGGGAATTTGACCATGCAGGGCCTTGTCCGTTGGCGTTTTTGCTCCAAGGGGTTGTCGGTAAAGCACCTCCAAAAATAGAACTCGCGCCAGTTGCATTGGCAATGAGTAATCTGTCACCGAATAACTGCGATAATAGTTTTAGGTAAGGCGCCTCACCACAGCCTTCAACACCACTTGAATATTTAAATAAAGGTTCTTGTAATTGCTGTTGGCTCACTTTATTAACATTGATTTTCCTTCTGTCGAATTCTGGAAGGGTTTCAAAATAGTCCCAGTTTTCGATTTCATCGTTAAACGTTTCGGATTTTTTAAATAGTTTTAAAGCTTTAACAGGACAAGCATCAACACAGTTGTTGCAGCCGTTACATTGATTGGGATTGACTAGGATGGTGTAGTTCATCAAGTCAAAATCTTGGGAAACAACATAGTCGAATTTTTCGGGTAAAGATGCAATAAACGTATCCTCAAAAACTTTAATTCTTAACGCTCCTTGTGGGCAGGCCATACTACACGCTCCACATTGTGTGCACAAATCGGTATTCCATTCTGGTAAAAAATGGTTGTTTGTTATTTGGTCATACTTTGAAGTATCTGTTGGATAGGTGCCATCTTTTGGAAGAAGACTAACCGGTATGTCGTTGCCTTGGTTGTTTAAAAGTTGCCCTAAAAACGAAGCATTAAATGCTTCATCAAAGTCAATATTGGTTGATTCTTTTTCGCTAGTAATCGTAGTTTCAACTTCATAAATAAAATCCAATAAATTAATTAGGTTTTCATTAAAGTCTATGTCATTTTTTAAAGCCAAAAAACAAGCATGGAATTCTGAAATATTGTTTTTATTCAAAACAGTACTGGCTTTTATTTCATCAGTGTTTACAGTTAAGAGTTGTATTTTCTTCTTAGTAATTAATTTTTGAGTTTTAGCCGTTAACGATTGCCAAAATGCTTTTGATGTTTGTGAAGTGTTAACCAAGAGCGTACCTCCTGTTATAAGTTTTTTAATGACATCAGTGTTTTGCGTGAAGTGTGCATATTGGCAACCGATAAAATTGGCCTGTTCTATTAAGTATGGTGCTCGAATTTGCTTTTTGTCAATGCGCAGGTGAGCGATGTTATGACTGTTTGATTTTTTATAGTTGCAAGCAATGTAACCTTGAACAAATAAGTTTTTGTTTTGTCCAATGTGCTCTAAGGTATTATTGAAGCTTTCGGTGGCTTTTTTGTTTTTTTCTTGATAAAAAATGGCTTGATAGTGACTGTTTTTTAAAATGACGTTTTCTGAATAGTCCAAGCTTAAGTTTGTTACGTCGTCATTAATGCCAATGGTAAAGTTATTTTTTGGTTGCTCTTGTTTTAAGTTGATAAAAATGGCCGCAACCATTGACGGTGTAAACTCTTTTGAAGATAACCCATAGCGACCTCCAATAATTCGTGGTATCGAGCTAATCTCACTTTTTTGATAAGTTTCTAAAATGGATTGAAGAACATCTAAATATAAAGGTTCACCAGTACTTCCAGGTTCTTTGGTTCTGTCTAAAACGGCTATGGACTTCACTGATTTTGGTAGCACTGAAATAAGATGTTTGGTGCTAAATGGACGAAACAATCTGACTTTTATCAAGCCATATTTGTTTCCTTTCTCATTTAATTGATTGATTGTGGTTTCAATAGTTTCAGTTGATGAAGCCATTGAAATGATGATGTGTTCAGCTTCTTCATGTCCAACATAGTCAAAAAGTTTATACGTTCTGCCTGTATGATTGGCCAACAAATCCATTTTATTTTGAACAACATCGGGACAGAAATTATAAAATGAATTAATGGCTTCCCGACTTTGAAAAAATACATCTGCACCTTGAGATGTACCCCTTAAAATGGGATTGTTAGGGTTTAAAGCCCTTTTTCTATGTTTTTGAATGTGTCGTTGGTCAATTAGTGAATGAATAGTTGAATCATTTATAATATCTATTTTATTGATTTCATGAGATGTTCTAAAACCATCAAAAAAATGCACAAAAGGGATTCTTGATTCAAGAGAAGCTGCCTGTGAAATTAAGGCGAAATCATGGGCTTCTTGCACAGAGGAACTTCCTAACATGGCATATCCAGATTGACGAACGGCCATAACATCGCTATGGTCACCAAAAACGGAAAGTGCATGGGTGGCGATACTTCGGGTTGCCACATGAATAACATTGGGTGTAAGTTCAGCGGCTATTTTGTACATGTTGGGTAGCATCAAAAGCAAACCTTGTGATGCCGTAAACGTTGAAGATAATGCCCCTGTTTGTAGCGCACCGTGCATGGCTCCAGCAACGCCAGACTCGCTTTGCATTTGAAAAACAGATGGCACATGGTCATTCATACCAAGTTTTTTTTCTGCGCTCCATTGTTCAACCAATTCGCTTATTTCTGAGGCTGGCGTAATGGGATAAATGGGAAACACCTCATTAGTTTTATATGCTATTTGTGCTACGGCCTGATTTGCGTTCAATATTTTCTTTGTGGTGGATTTCATTTTTGAAGGTGTTGAAAAATGGAAGTGAAAAAAAATGGCTACTTCGTGTTGAGTAGCCATTTTTTTAATTGTTGTTACCCTTTAATAATTTCAATTTTTACAGGGGTTGGGTTTGTAATCATATCGAATACTGGAGAAAATTTAGCTAAATTTTCCAATTGCTCAGCAGAAGCATCCGATTTAACCTTCAATTGCATTGTAATGCCATTAAAACCGGTTCTAACTTCAGGATCTAATCCTAAAAAGCCGTGCAAATCAGCAGTACCTTTAATTGTAGATTCTGCACCTTCAATATCAATACCGTTTGCTGCTGCATGATAAACCATGGCTCCTGTTAAACAAGAACTTAAAGCGTGCAATACTACTTCTGGTGGAGTAGCGGCTTCGTCTTTCCCAAGCAATACATGTGGGTGGCTACATTCCATGGTGAATGTTTCTTCACGTGTGGCATCTTCTTGGCCTGCACCGTAAAATCCTTTGATGCTGGAAACGCAATGTCCGCCATCAATCCAATTGTTTTTTGCTCTGAATTCGAATTTTGCCAATTCCGGTTGTTCTTGAATATGACCGATTGTTTCTACTAATTGGTCTACGTTTACACCGTTTTTTACATTTGCTGTTGTAATCATTTTTTAAAATTTAAATTGTTAAACATTATTGTTTGGTTGAAGTAAAGCCAATGGCGTGCCAAACTATATAACTAATTTGTAATCAGTTATATAAGTTGAATTTAGACTGCTAAATAATTAACGATATTTCATAAATTAACGAAATGTCGTTATTTAATTAACGAAATGTCGTGAAATGATTTGTAGTTTTTGAATGGGAGGGGATTAAACAGGCCTTTCAATACCCAAGGCTTTAATTCTCGATGCGAGGGTTGTTGGTGGTAGTTGTAATATTTCGGCAGCACCGTTTTCACCAGAAATTTTCCATTTGGTCTGTTTCAGGGCTTTCAAGATGTTTTTCTTTTCAAGAGCGACCAGTTCTTTTGAAGTCAAAATTTTTTCTTGGACTGGCTCTATTGCTCTTTCATCTTTACCCAGATTATTTGGGATGATGGTCTGCCAATTAATGTTCCCTTTTTTGGAGACAATAACGGCACGTTCAATCAAATTTTGAAGTTCCCTAACATTGCCTGGCCAAGGATAGGAGATTAGTAGAGCCTTGTCATTGTCTGATAGTTCAGCAATGGGTTTATTTAGTTTTTTTGAAAACTGCTTAATCATTTCCTCGGCAATTAAACAAATATCATTGCCTCTATCCCGCAATGCGGGTATTTCAATGGGAAAGACATTCAATCTATAATATAGGTCTTCCCTAAACTTTCCTTCTTTTGAAAACTCAAAAAGGTTTCTGTGTGTTGCCGCAATAATCCTAACATCAACTTTAATGGTTTCTGAACTTCCCACAGGGTCAAATTCGCCTTCCTGAATGATGCGCAGCAGTTTAGGTTGAAGTTCTAAAGGCATTTCACCTATTTCATCTAAAAAGATGGTGCCTTTATCAGCCAATAAAAATCGTCCTTTTCTACTTGCTGTAGCTCCAGTGAACGCTCCCTTTTCATGGCCAAACAGCTCACTTTCTATAAGGTTGGCCGGAATGGCCCCGCAATTAATCCTAATCAGGGGTTTATCATTTCTGTTGCTTTCTTTGTGTATGGCTCGGGCAACAAGTTCTTTACCTGTTCCTGTTTCGCCATGAATTAAAACAGTAGCGTCGGTTTTTGCGACTTGCTGAATGAGGTTCAAGGCATTTTTCATGCTTTTATCCTCGGCAATTATTCCATAGCTATTTGTGAGCTCCTGTATTTCTTCGGTTAAATATTCAGTCTGTTTGGTGAGTAAATTGATTTTATCTTCGGCAATCAAGCGCTCCTCAATATTTCTTAAAATGAGCGTGTAAAAGGTTTTGGAACCCTCACCATATTTGCTTATTGTGCCTTCGTTTAATGTTTCAGTATCTTTTGATCCAATAACTTTAACTATGTTTGGCAAGTATTTGTTGATGGATTTGCTGTTGTTTTCTTCCCTAACAATGCCTTCAATCAAATTTGCGCTGTCGTCATCAAAGAAAAACAAAATATTGCGTTGCAGCACGTCTTCATTTTCCAGTAGTTTGTTGGCCGAAGGGTTCGTTAAAAGTATTTTAAAATCGTTGCTAAACATAATAATGGCATCCATGGCGCCGTCAATCAGGCCACTCAATTTGCTGTTCGCCACTTCAATTTCCAATTTTGATGAAGCTAGTCGCTCTTGAATGGTATCAAGCTCGCGATGGCGTTTTATCATAACGGCCAAAATACCTTGCGCAAAACCACTATCATTTTTCATTAAATCGAAAAATTGTTCACGTTCAATTTTTAAAACTTTGGTATTTTCCAAGGCAGTTACTGAGGCCGATCGGGTGTCATTATCTATTAAGGCGTATTCGCCAAAACAATCATTTGATTTTAGTGTGTCGTAGATATGTCCTTTTTCATGGACTTTAACTTTACCGTGGGTAATGACGTACATCGAATCTCCAGTATCTCCTTTTTTAAAAATCGTTTCATTTTTAATGAAAGTTTCCTCACTAACGTTATTGGATAAACGTAGAAGGGATTCGTGCGATAACTCTGAAAAAAAAGGGGTTAGGGATAAAAACTTAGGGATATTTTCTGATGCTGCCTCAGCCATAGCATTGATTGTTTTATGATAAAGATATTAATTATTATGAGGTTTTTTGAGCTTTGTTTTTTTAACATTCAATTTCTAAAGATAATTAATTAAATTAGTTGCTTAACTCTACATGCAAGATGCCACGACATAGAGAACTTGTTGCGATTATGTTTACTGATATTGAAGGGTATACCTCATTGATGCAAGACGATGAGAAAGAGGCCTTATTGATAAGAGAAAAGCATCGAGAGATATTTGTGAGATGTACCAATAAATTTAAGGGAGAACTCATTCAATATTATGGTGATGGTACGTTAAGTACGTTTAGAAGTTCGGTAGAAGCCATTAAATGTGGCATTGAAATGCAGAAAGCATTTAGGGCTGAGCCGTCTATTCCAGTTCGAATTGGTGTACATGTTGGAGATGTTATTCGAACTGAATCAGATATTATAGGAGATGCTGTAAATGTTGCTTCTAGAATTGAATCTTTAGCAGTTGCAGGCAGTATATTGATTTCAGATAAAGTAAATGATCAAATAAGGAATCAAAAAGATTTATCTACTAAGTTCGTTGATGCCGTGCATTTTAAAAATGTAGATAAGGTGATTCCTGTTTTTGCAATTGCTAATGCAGATTTAGTAATTCCTGATAAAGACCACCTCAAGGGAAAAACCAAGCCAAATGACCTTGAGGTTTATAAAAGGTATAAGAAAAGGAGTTTTTTATTTTTAGGAATTCTATCTCTAATTTTTTTTATTTTACTTTTTACTCTTAAGAAAGGGGGTAAAGAATATGGGCTTAAGCAGCCTACATTGGCTGTTCTTCCTTTCAATAATATGAATGACGATGACCAATCCAATATTTTTACAGATGGAATCACAGAAGATATTATAACGCATCTTTCAAAAATTCAAAATCTGCAAGTTATTTCAAGGGCATCAGCAATGCACTATAAAGGAACCAAAAAATCAATACATGAAATAGCAAAAGAATTAGATGTGAATTATATTTTAGAGGGTAGTGTTAGGGTTAATAATAATCAAGTACGCATTAACGCAAATCTAGTTGATGCGGATAACAATAAAAATTTATGGGCTGACAATTATGATAAGACGCTGGTGGAAATTTTTAAAATTCAGAGTAATGTATCTAGAGATATTGCAAAAGCTTTGCAAATTACTTTAAGCGAAGGAGAGGTGCTCAGAATAGATAATCAACCTACTACAAATCCCGAAGCTTACAAAGCATTTAAAGAAGCACAAATGTATTTTCATAGAGGTGGGGGCAAAGTAGAGGAATTAAAAATGGCGGAAAATTTATTTAAAAAAGCTATTGAAAAAGACCCCGAGTTTTGTAGAGCTTATGTCGGTGTTGCGGAAACTTATTTAGAGTATATTTTTTGGGGAAGAGAATCGCCTAAAAAAATGATAGAAAAGGCTAGTGTACCTGCCTTAACGGCTCTAGCTATTAATTCAAATGATGGAGGTACTTTTGGGGTCTTAGGTGCAATAAGCTATTATAAATATGAAAAGGAAACAGCGATTAGATATTTGAAAAAAGCCATTGAACTAAATCCAAGTTATGTTGGCGCTTATAATAAATTGGCATGGATATATGCATTCGAAGGTGAGTTGGAATTAATGGAAGAAAATTTCAATAGAGTTTTGAAATTGGACCCTTTGTCTCCGAAGTATATTGGAGATATGGGGCAGGCTTATTATTATTTAAATGAGTTTCAAAAAGCAATAGACCTTATTGATGAATCTTTGAGTAAGTTCCCCAACGATAATATGCTAAAATGGATGAAGGCGACTAATTTAGCTGCTATTGGTAAATATCAAGAAGCAATTGACCTTTACACATCTAGAAGTGTTGCTTCCCACACTAATTGGATGCTCGGATATTGTTACGGTATGATTGGAGAATATGCTAAAGCCAAAGAAATTTTAGATTACCAACTTAACAAGAGTAAAACGATTTATGTACCAGCTTACATGATAGCGACAATTTACATGGGCTGCGGCGAAAAAGATAAGGCGCTGGATTACCTTGAAAAAGATTACGAATTCGGTGGTCAAGGATTGTTTTTTTGGGGATTGAAACAAGATATCAAGTTTAAGCCACTTCGAAATGAACCTCGTTTTATAGCCTTATTAAATAAAATTGATTAAGTACTATAATTTAATTATTAATATCTATTTGTAACATTTCAAATTTGAACGCGTCGTATAAGTGTCAATCAAAACACGACCATCATCATGAGACAGGATAACCAACTTTTAGTTATTACACATTTAGCCCAGTTGCTTACTTTTTTAACAGGATTTGGAGGACTTATAGTTCCTTTAGTCATTTGGGCAATCCAAAAGGAAAATGTATACAAAATGGATGAACAGGGAAAACATATTGTCAACTTTCAATTGAGTATGCTGGTGTACACCATAATTTGTATTCCTTTGGTATTTATACTGGTAGGTATTTTTGGCCTGATTATTTTAGGGATTATATCCTTTATATTTCCAATTATTAATGCCATTAAAGCGAGCCACGGAGAAAAGCCCACATACCCTTTATCTCTTAATTTTATTAGTTAGTTTAGTTATATTGAGATAAACAAAACGCCCACCAAATTGGTGGGCGTTTTTAGTTTGCTGCCAAAGGCAACTTACTTATCTAGTTTAGTTTAGAGGTTTTAAAGGAATTAATTGTTGAGCATTACAGGCATTACCAACATAGTCACTTTCTCTCCTTCATCAAGTCCGTCAATTGGCGTTAAAAGACCAGCTCTGTTTGGCATACTCATTTCCAATTGTACGTCGTCGGAATTTAGGTTATTTAGCATTTCGGTTAAAAACCGCGAGTTAAAACCAATTTGCATATCATCGCCTTGGTAGTCGCATGTTAAACGCTCTTCGGCTTTATTGCTGTAATCAATATCTTCGGCAGATATATTTAATTCAGCACCGGCAATTTTTAAGCGAATTTGATGTGTGGTTTTATTAGAAAAGATGCTCACACGACGAACAGAGTTTAAGAATTGATTTCTATCAATCACCAGTTTGTTCGGATTTTCTTTTGGAATTACGGCTTCATAATTAGGGTATTTTCCATCAATCAAACGACAAATCAATTCGGAATTTTCAAAAGTGAATTTGGCATTGGAGTCGTTGTACTCAATAGTTACGTCGTCTTCACTTGCTGCTAAAATACCTTTTAAAAGATTTAAAGGTTTTTTAGGCATGATGAACTCTGCCACTTGGTTGGCCGAAACATCCTCGCGTGTGTATTTTACCAATTTGTGGGCATCGGTAGCGACAAAGGTTAAACCTTCAGTTGAAAACTGGAAAAATACACCGCTCATTACCGGGCGTAAATCATCGTTACCTGCAGCAAAAATAGTTTTGCTAATTGCTGTTGCCAAAATATCACCGGTTACAACCGTTTTGCTCGGGTCTTCCAATGCTACTGCTTTTGGAAATTCATTTCCATTGGCATAGGCCAAGGCATATTTACCATGGTTTGAGCTTATTTCAACCGTATTGTTGTCCTCAACAATAAAGGTAAGTGGTTGCTCAGGGAATGTTTTCAAGGTATCCAATAACAACCTTGCCGGTATGGCCACGCTGCCTTCGCTATCACTTTCAACATTTAAGGTTGACGACATGGTGGTTTCTAAATCGCTTGCAGAAACAGTTAATTGGCTGCCATTCAATTCAAATAAAAAATTGTCGAGAATAGGTAGGGTGTTCGAGCTATTTATAACACCTCCTAAAATTTGTAATTGTTTTAATAAATACGTGCTTGATACTATAAATTTCATCTGAAGATTTTATCGTTTTTCTCAGGTTAAAGGAAATAAAGGTTTTAAGCTATTTCTAGAAAGTTTACTAAGAAATCCAATTTATTTCGCCAACCAGCTTAGTTTAAATTGTCATTATATTACTTACAAATATATCCCAATCAGTCTATATTTCGAAACAAACTTATTAACATTTAGCAAGCAAATTTTTTCCTTCTAATGTAGTTGAAGACAAGTCCAAAAAGACCTAATAAAACCAATGGCAAGGCAATGTTTATAAGCTGCCACTTGGTTTTTTCGTCCGCAATTTTTTCTTGGTTTAAAAAGGCTACGGCAATTTCTTTGGAACGAATGTTTATAAGTCCATTATCGTCCAAAAGGTAATTTACGGCATTCAGTAAAAATTCCTTGTTGCCATACAATTGCCCTGTCCATCTGTCAAAGCCCAATTCTTGCGGCGTGTTTCTAACCACGTCGTTTTTAATCACGTCACCGTCAGCTACCACAATCATTTTGGTTGGTTCGCTTTTATCTTCTACTCCTGACAGTTTAAAAGGCTTAATGCGGTTGCTGTATACGGAACTGAATTCACCTTCCAAAAGAACGGCAAGTGTTTGGTTGCCTTTGTTGAACAATTGCGGATTTTGCTCTTTGGTAACAATGTCCAAACTCACTTCTCGTGGCGTGCCTTCCAATTTAGTCAATGGGGCTGACTTTAAAAGAATGGTTTTTTTAACTTGGTTTTTAAGGGTGTCTATTTGGTTGGCAAAATCAAATTTCACCAAATTTAAATTATTGACGATTGGGTGGTTGCTACTCGAACCCGCCAAGGGCGAATAGGGCCATTTTAGATGTTGAAATTGCGATTCGCTGCCACTGCCCATGGCCAATGTAATTGGTGCAGAATATAAAGAACTAACCATAACCGGATTTATGCGAACACCATATTTAAAGAAAAAGTCGGTTAAGTTTAAATCCCTCGTAACAGCATAATTTTTACCCGAAGCATTGTATAGACTATCTTTTTCCATGATTACGGCATCAATCAACCAAAGGCTCTTTCCTCCGTTCATGGTGTATTGGTCCAAAACCAGTTTTTCCTCTTCGGTAAACGCTTCGGTGGGTTTTGCGGAAATTACCAAATCATAGGTTTCAATTTCCTTAAGGGCGTTTTGTGGGTTTGAAGCAACACTATCCAAAGTAAAAGGTGCGATAAAATAGTATTCACCTAGTTTTTTCAAGAAGTCGGCTATGTATTTGTCCTCTAGTTGTTTATTGCCTTTTAAAATGGCTATTTTTTGGTGTTTTGGTTTGGTAAGTTTGTTAAATCCGTCTGCAAAAGCATATTCCAAATGTTGCACGGAATTGGTAACCAGCTCTTGCTGAGAAGCACCAATTTTGTTTTTCACCAAAGGAATAATAACCGTTTGCCCATTATAACTTGCCAAAGCCCACGGAAAAATGACCGCCAGAGAGGATTTTCCACTTTCTTGAACACTAAGTTGCATTGGCGTTAAACCACGTTGGGTAAGTTGCTGAATGTTCTGTTCTTTTGTGCTTTCTTCTTCTAACGGGTTGATGAAATCAAAGACAATATTTTTGTTTTGTGCTGCAAACTCTTCAAGTAATTGTTGTGTTTCCTTTTGAAGTCGTCTGAATTCCGAGGGGAAATCTTCACCTTCCAAAAAAACGTCAACAACAATGGGAGATTCAATATCCTTTATAATGTTAACGGCCGATTCGCTTAAAGTATAACGTTTATCTGAAGTTAAATCAAAACGTTTGTAAACCTTGTGGCCTAAAAAGTTAACGGCAACCAAAGCCGCGATAAGAATGACGATATGTTTTAAATATTTAGTCAAAAGTTTTTTCTAATTGATATGAGGTAACCGACTTCACTTTGTTGTTTTCAAAATTCAGTTCAATGCATTCTTGCATGTTGTTAAACGCTCCGGGTTTAAAACCCATATTGTAGTTCCATTTATCCGGTGAGTTGGCTTTTATCGCATTATCCCACCCGTACCATTCGCTTTCACCTAAAAGGTTTTCTACTTCATTTTTGTCCTTTCCAATAAAAATACTGTCGTTTAAAATTTCATGTGCCATTTCGAAGCGCAATGCGGGTTCTGCTTCCCAAGCCTCGGCATCAAAATGTTTTTCATGATTATAACTACTGAAAATATTCAAAATTGGGTAAAACACATAAAAATAAACGATTGGCGTTAAAACCAAACTGACCAAAAAAGTTAGCCATTTGCGCTTATCAATGGTGTTGACAAACAGCCAAACCAACACAAAAACCAAAATCATAGAAATAATAAAAATTGGTGTAATAATCATTTACGTTCGGTATTCAATTTTAGTTTGGTTAACATTAAAAAAAACATGGTGATGCTCAAAAAATAAACAATATCCCTTGTATCCAGGACACCTCGCCCCATGCTCTTAAAATGGGCATTCATGCCTAATTGTTCAACAAAATTACTGGATGTGTAATCGGCGATGCCTTCAAAACCAATGTAAAAGAAAAAGCAAATAAAAACCCCAACAATAAAGGCCACAATCTGGTTGTCTGAAAGGGTAGAGGCAAACACGCCTATTGAAGTGTAAGCGGCCACCAAAAACAAGAGCCCGAAATAAGAGCCCAATGTGCTTCCCATATCCAAATTCCCAACAGGGTTGCCCAATTCATAAACCGTGTAAGCGTACAGTAACGTTGGAATTAAAGCTATAATAATTAAGATAAAGGCGCCAAAATATTTGCCCAAAACAATGTTGAAAGCCGATATGGGCTTGGTGAGCAACAGTTCTAAAGTGCCTTGTTTTTTTTCATCTGAAAAACTACGCATGGTTACCGCAGGAATCAAGAATAGCAAAATCCATGGAGCCAAAAGAAAAAACGACGATAAGTCGGCAAAGCCGTAGTTTAAAATGTTAAAATCACCCTTGAATAGCCAAAGAAATAGGCCGTTTACCACTAAAAAAATTCCAATAACCAAATACCCGATTGGTGAGGCAAAAAACGAATTTATTTCTTTTTTTAAAATGGCTAGCATTAAAGGTATTTATGGTTCAAGGTTTCAGAATCAAAATTCAAATATCGTTAATTTAATTCGTTATTTAAGCGTTTCAATTTTTTCAACACTCCAAGCCTCTGGACGAATGCTAAAAAGCGGCTTAACCCTGCTCCAGACTTTTTTGAATAATTCCGATTTTCGATATTGTTCCAAATGTTCTTCAGATTCCCAATAACTATAGGTAAAAAATACGCTCGGGTTGGTTTTATCTCTATATAACTCCAAATAAGAACAGCCTTCAAAAGCCCTAATATCTCCCTTGGTGTCATGGAAATTATCTAAAAAAGCATCAATATTCTGCTTGTAAAATCCCATTTTCACTATTCTTACTATCATAGATTACGTTTGTTTAAAAGTCGGTAGCTTTAGACACAATTTGTGGCATGTCAATACCTTTTGGTGTTAAGGGAGCAGCAATAAAATTAATGCTCACAGCATCCATTAATCTGAGCCCCAAAAGTGTTGAGGCACTGCCCACATTTTCACTATTGCTTTTGTAAACGGCAATTTCCAAAAAATCCCCAGAGTTAAAAACGGCTAGTTTACGGCCCTCGTCGTGTCGTTTGTTTTCGGGAATTTCAAAGTTTACAATGCCACTATATTTCTTGTGTATCTTTTTAAAGGTGTAGTTTCTGGCTGAAATTTCGAAAGACCGTCCCTTCTGAATGGCCTCAAAGAAACTTCGCTTAATGTTGGTCACCACATTTCCGTAATTATCCACGTATATCACACTACCCACAATTTGCGTTTTGTCGTCGTTCACATAAGGCACAATGTTCTTGATGGGTTTTATTTCTTCAATGTTTTTGCCAATAACCTCCAAGGTTCCGCCGCGCGCAATATGGCAAGCCACTTTTACAAACACATCCAAAACAGGGAAACTGGTTTGTATTTTATCATGGATGTTAATTTCAACAATTTTTTGTGGCGCAATTTCAGAACAAATCATGCTCATAATACCATTGTTGGCACATATAAAATAGTGGTCGTCCAGTTTAAGCGCAATATGTTTGTTTTCAGGATTTAATTCAGAATCAATCCCAATAATATGAATGGTGCCCTTCGGAAAACTTTTATAAGCATTTTGAATAATGTAAGCGGCCTCAGGAATATTAAATGGCGAAACGGAATGCGAGATATCAACAATTTTCACTTCGGGCAGTTCACTGTAAATAGCACCTTTTGTTGCGCCAGCAAAGTGGTCTTTTTCGCCAAAATCGGTAGTTAGGGTGATGATTGCCATGGGCAAAATTGTTGATATGTTTTTAGTTCGTGGTCACTCAAATTTAGTATTTTTGAGTTTTAATAACCAATTACAAAACTAAGAAATCATTTTGTCTGATTGGATATAAATCACATTTAATCAAACGGAAATTTTAAAAAATAATTATAAGCCTTTGAACGAAATCATTCTTGAACTTGAAGAGATTGCTCCAAAAGAACTTTTTGGAGCTCAAAATGCCAACATCGAACTTATAAAAAAACACTTTCCTAAGTTAAAAATAGTAGCACGGGGCAATAAAATTAAAGCTTTTGGTGATGAAGAATTACTGGAGGAGTTTGACCATCGTATGACTATGCTTTTTAAGCATTATGGAAAGTATAATAAGCTAGACGAAAACACCATTGAGCGTGTATTGACCAGCCAAAGCAGTGACGATTATAACACGTCACAACAAAGTGGTGAAGTCATTGTACATGGTGTAGGCGGAAGGTTGATAAAAGCCCAAACCACCAACCAACGTAAATTGGTAGAGCTGATTCGGAAAAACGATATGGTTTTTGCCATCGGGCCAGCAGGTACGGGAAAAACCTATACAGGAGTGGCTTTGGCGGTTCAGGCCTTAAAAAACAAAGAGGTAAAGCGTATTATTTTAACGCGCCCAGCCGTTGAGGCAGGGGAGAACCTTGGGTTTTTACCAGGCGATTTGAAGGAAAAGCTAGACCCATATATGCAACCGCTTTACGATGCGTTGCGCGATATGATTGCACCAGAAAAATTGGCGCATTATATTGAAAATGGTACCATACAAATTGCACCGTTGGCGTTTATGCGCGGTAGAACATTGGACAATGCATTTGTAATTCTTGATGAAGGTCAAAATACCACCCATGCGCAAATGAAAATGTTTTTAACCCGAATGGGAAAAAACGCTAAATTTTTGTTGACGGGAGATCCAGGGCAAATCGATTTGCCACGTCGTACCATTTCAGGACTCAAGGAAGCCTTATTGATTTTGAAGAATGTTGAAGGCGTAGGCATGATATTTTTGGATGATAAAGATGTTATCCGCCACAGCTTGGTTAAAAAGGTGATTGAGGCCTATAAGAGTATTGAAAACAGAGAGTAGTTTAGTTTATAGTTTTCAGTTGCGGTAAACAGTTAAATTACAAATTGATGTCACCCTGAGCGGAGTCGAAGGGTCTTTCAAAAAATAAAATAATTTCGAGGTTTACGCTAAAGCGTAATGACGATAAGAAATCAAAAATCGAAAATCGAATTTCGAAAATCAAAATGAGTAATACCATAATCGATACCAATTTCAATTTTCCAGGGCAAAAAAGTGTTTATAAAGGAAAGGTAAGGGAAGTTTATAACATAAATGATGAACAATTGGTGATGATAGCCACCGACAGGCTTTCAGCCTTTGACGTTGTTATGCCAAAAGGTATTCCATACAAAGGGCAAATACTCAACCAAATTGCAACCAAAATGATGGCAGCCACCGAAGATTTGGTTCCGAATTGGTTGACCGCCACTCCAGACCCCAATGTGGCCGTTGGGCATTTATGCGAGCCTTTTAAGGTAGAAATGGTGATTCGTGGGTATATAAGCGGTCATGCTGCTCGCGAGTACAAAGCAGGAAAACGTATGCTTTGCGGTGTGCCTATGCCAGAAGGTATGAAAGAAAATGATGCTTTTCCAGAACCAATCATAACACCGGCCACTAAAGCCGAAATGGGCGACCACGACGAAGATATTTCCCGAGAAGATATTTTAAAACGGGGTATTGTTTCAAAGGAGGATTATGAAATCTTGGAAGATTATACCAAAAAACTCTTTAAGCGCGGCACTGAAATTGCAGCGGCACGAGGCTTGATTTTGGTAGATACCAAATACGAATTCGGAAAAACTAAAGATGGAAAAATTGTATTGATTGACGAGATACACACCCCAGATTCGTCAAGGTATTTTTATTCCGATGGTTATAAAGAACGCCAACAAAAAGGCGAGCCACAAAAGCAGTTGAGTAAAGAGTTTGTGCGCCAATGGCTAATTAGCAATAACTTTCAAGGATTAAAAGGGCAAACTGTGCCTTTTATGAATGACGAATACGTTGAGACCGTTAGCGAGCGCTATATAGAGCTTTACGAAAATATTACAGGCGAAACTTTTATTAAAGCCGATGTTAGTAACATTCAAGAACGTATTGAAGCTAATGTTTTGGCTTATTTGAAAAAGTAAAAATAAATGATATGATTAAAAAAGGCTTTACATTTTGTAAAGCCTTTTATTATTATGTTGATTTTAAGGTGGGCTTATCGTTATGATATGCGTCGTTTTAATGACTTATATCAGTCGATACTCAAACAAGTTCAGCACATGTAAGCGAAGTTATATTTTTAAAATCAAAAAGTAAATAATTACGGCATATATAAAAAATAAAAGTTGTCAACTTTTTAAAAGTTAATAGTTTGGTTTTAAAGATAATTACAACAAATCCATCAGCTCCAATGGGTGCTTTAGTATATGTTTCGCACCGCTTTCAATTAATTCGGTTTTATCCCTAAAACCCCAAGACACACCAACGGCAAGCATTTTGGCGTTTTGTGCGGTTTGGATATCTATAGCGGTGTCTCCTACAAATATGACTGCTTCAGGCGGAAGATATAAGGTTTTGCTAATTTCCACCGCTTTTTTTGGGTTGGGTTTTTTGTGTGCCTCATTGCTCAATCCTTCAACAGCTTCAAAATAATTTGGAAACAGTGCCAAAACTATTTTTTTGGTCAGTTGGTCTGTTTTGTTGGAGAGTACGGCTAGTTTTATGTTTTCGGTTTTCAGGTGGTTTAACAGGTCTATAATGCCATCGTAAGGCTTGGTTTTTTGCGTGCATTGGGTACTGTAAATACTCATCATTTCATTAAAAACAGTCTCAATTTGTGCTTCCTCGCGCTGGTTTTCTGGTAAAGCCCTTACGACCAAGCGTTTTATACCGCTACCGACAAATTGTTTATAGGTTTCATAACTATGCGTTGGGTAATTGTAGCTTTGTAGCACGGTATTCATGGCATTGGCTATATCTTCAATTGAATTTACCAATGTGCCATCTAAATCAAAAATTACGGCTTTATAACCCATATTGCACTAATAATTTAAGGTTACCACCCGGTCGTTTAAGGGTTGTTCGTTACGGTAGTTGTTTAATGGCATGTTGTTTTTAAGTTTTACTACCTCTTCAACCGAAAGTACAATGGGTTGTTCAAAAACCACCCAATTAACATTTTCACTGCATGGTGGGGTGGTTAACGAGCCATTGTAAGAGTAAAAATTATTGTTGCCCTTAAAAAGGGAAGACAAATCTATGTTGTGGTGAATGTCTTTATTGGCTCCGTTTTCAATGGGTAAAAAGCTATCGAAAAACTCGAACAACTCACTGTCGTCACCTTCTTCACCCAAAATGCCCAAAACGGTGATTTTACCTAATTTACTGAGGTGTACCAAATGCATTTCAATAGGGTAGATGATACCGTTGATGCGATGCTCCGAAGGCTCATGAAAATGAATTTGCTTGAGGTAAAAGGTTTCGTTTTTGTAGTTGATGGAATCACCAGTTTCAAAATCAAACTGTATGGAATGCCCATTGTTTTCAACCTTACTGATAAGTGTTGTAGGTGTATACAGTATTTTTAAATCGGTTTTGGTAGCCGAAGAATCTGTATCTTTATGAATAATGTTTATGGGTGATTGGTGTTTTCCATCGCAATTGGAATTTTTTTCAATTTCAACCCAATGCTCAGGCGATGTTTCTCCAGAATAACTCCAATGTTGTTCATGTTCCGTCTGTTCGTGGGTGGTTATGGTTTCGCTTTTCTCGTTTTTACAAGATGAAGCCAATAACAAGCCACAAGCCAATAAAGTGAGGGATTTGGTACTCATTATGTTAGTTTTTTTAAGCTTTAAAATTAAATAATGAAGAATTCATAAAACCTAATTTTTATCAGTTTATATGGATTTTTTTTGTTATTCAGAATTCAAGGTTTTAAGTTGAATGTTTTTAAATTCAACTTTCATTGGTGGCCCCGTATGCACCTGTACGCCAATGAATCCTG
The DNA here is from genome assembly GCF_041287255.1 of Tamlana flava. Lineage (NCBI taxonomy): Bacteria > Pseudomonadati > Bacteroidota > Flavobacteriia > Flavobacteriales > Flavobacteriaceae > Tamlana > Tamlana flava. The sequence continues at coordinate 324,958 of NZ_JBGGTX010000001.1, read as the reverse complement.
ATTGCTTTCGGTTTAAGCTATCGTTATCTGTAACATCACTCATAAGCTTTCCGTTAACAAAATGCTGCAATCTGTTGTTTTTTGCAATAATGTGAAAGGTGTTCCAATCGTTGTCTTTTATATAATTTAAAAGACTATCTTGGTTTCCCAAAGATGCCAGAATCTCCGAACTTTGCCACGCATTGCTCACAATATTGTTTTTTAACGAGTTTTCACTTTCTGGGTTGGGCTGGGAATTAACAATGACCTTTTGGCCGCGAGGCGCCAATGTTGTGCGTCCGCGTTCTTCGTAATTCATACCCGTGTATCGGTTACTACCGTCAATATCACCTTGATAGCCTTTTAATGCAAAAGGTAACGTGTCAATTAACGAACTTCTGTAATTGATGCCACTGTTTCCTTTATCGGAAATTTTAAAGTCTAATTTCAATTCAAAATTTGATGGTGCGCCACCTTTCCAAATAATAAACGTGTTTCTTTTAAGCAGCGTTTCCGGGATTATTTCTCCAACTAAAATACCATTTTGTACACGCCAATAGGTTGGGTCTCCTTCCCAATTTTCAAGATTCTTGCCATTAAAGATATTAATGAACCCATCTGGTTTAGATTCTGCGACTTTCTTGCAATTCATATTAGCTAATAAAGCAGTAGAAATAAACAGGAGTTTTAGGGTGCTATTTGATACCATGATTTTGTATTATTATGGACTTTGAGATGTAGTAAATGAAAAAGCCCAATCTTTTGATTGGGCTTAATTCTATAATTAGAACACAGATTATTTGCCTGCTTCTAAATTTTTCATTTCTTTTTCAATCATGTCATAGAACTGATCGATTTTTGGAAGCACAACAATGCGAGTACGTCTGTTTTTTGCTCTGTTTTCAGCAGTATTGTTATCTACCAATGGCACATAATCAGCACGTCCGGCAGCAATCAATTGTGCAGGGTTTACGCTCAATTCTTCTAAAACTCTTACAACTGAAGTAGCGCGCTTAACACTTAAATCCCAATTATCTAATAAAGGAGGTTTGTTGTAAGGAACATTGTCTGTATGGCTTTCTACCATACATTCAAAATCAGGTTTGCTGTTTACAACTTTGGCAACTTTGGCAAGAACTTCTTTAGCTCTTGAAGTTACATTGTAGCTTCCACTTTGGAACAATAATTTATCAGCAATTGAAATGAATACAACACCTTTTTCAACATTAACTTCAATGTCTGGGTCGTTAATTCCAACTTCACGTTTTAAACTTGTTACAAGTGCTAAAGTAACACTGTCCTTTTTGGTAAGGGCATCTTGTAAACGAGTGATTTTTAAATCTTTTTCTTTGATACTCTCTAATGTTTTTTCAACGTTTGAAGCACCTTTTGCGGATAAAACTTGAAGGTTTTCATTATAATTTTTCAATGTAGCTACTTGGTCTTCCAAAGCTGTAACTCTGGCAGTTGCAGAAGCTCTATCTTCTAAACAAGCGTTTAATTTTACGGTTGCTGAGTTTAATAAATCTTGAGTTTCTTTTTGTTTAGCTTGAAGGTCGGTATATAATTTTTTAGATACACATGAACTTAGTAATATCATTGAAGATACACCAAGTAATAAAACTTTTTTCATAATTGTTTAAGGATTAATTTTTCTTGTTAATTGCTAGAACAAAAATATATAAAAATCAGCCGTTTTTAACATTTTAACAAAACTTTTACTAACTATTTATAAACTTTTGTAATTAGTTTTTTTATTTACGAAATAATCAATGACAATAGATGGTTTTTTGTAATAATTTATTTTCTTTTTGACCAATCTTCGCTGTTTTACCAAGTGATTAAAATGGAAATAGAAACTTAGATGGGCTTTGACTATGGCCAGTGTATGTTCAGGTTTCAATTCCAGAAGAAATTTCACTCCGGCAATGCCATCTAAAATCAGTCGGGTTAATATTTTTCCAAATAAAATCCCTTTTCCGTTTTTGGTAAGTATAAATAGACTATTTCTAAAATTTAGATATGTTTTTTTCGGATTGGAATTGCTGAGTGTGGCACCTCCAACATGGTAAACTTTAGAATCGCTAACATATTTAATGGAATATCCCATATTTTTTGCCCGCCAGCATAGGTCAATCTCTTCCATATGGGCAAAAAAATCTTCATCCAAACCTTTTAGTTCTTGAAACACTTTACTTCTAATAAAGAAGCAAGCACCCGATGCCCAAAATATTTCGGCAACATCATTGTATTGACCCAAATCCTTTTCTATGGAATTAAAAATTCTTCCCCTGCAATAGGGATAGCCATATTTGTCTATAAAACCTCCAGCGGCACCTGCGTATTCAAAATAATCTCGGTTCTTAAAATCTAGTAATTTTGGTTGAATTATGGCTGTATCAGGGAATTTATTAAACGCTTCAATGATTGGAGTAAGCCAATTTTCTGTTACTTCAACATCACTATTCAAAAGGCAATAAATATCTGCTTCAATTTGCTTCAAGCCGTCATTGTAGCCTTTGGAATAGCCGCCATTTTCTGTGTTTTGAATTACTTTAACATCGGGAAAATTTGCATTTACAAAGGTAACTGAATCGTCCGATGAAGCATTATCAATCACATAAACCTTGGCTTCTCTAGAATATGTGACCACAGAAGGCAAAAACTGTTCGAGTAATTTTTTTCCGTTCCAATTTAGTATGGCAATGGCAATATTCATGAGTTATAATCTGGAATGTCCTTTAAAAATTGGTAACGTTCTTGTTTAAAATCCATTTGGCAATAATAATGATTTAATCCGTTGGTAACCATCAAATAAGTGGCATTCAATTCCAAATTATAACGGGCAACTTGATCAAAAGTGTCTTGGTTTATGGTTATAGTGGGTGCTTTGCATTCAACAATTAAATGAATGCTTCCGTCCGTATTAAAAACAACAACATCATAACGTTTTTTCAAGTTGTTTATAATCAATTCCTTTTCAACGTTGATTAATGATTTTGGATAGTTTTTTTCTTGAATTAAATAAAGCAAACAATGTTGACGCACCCATTCCTCAGGTTGTAAAACCACGAATTTTTTACGGATGTCATCAAAAATAGAAAGTTTATTTTCTTTATTTTTGAAACGAAATGAATACTTGGGGAAATTAAGTGCTTGCAATACTGATGCGTTTAATTTTCAAAGTTAACCACAAAATAATAAATAACAATTTCCAAATACCAAATTCCGTAGCAAGTATGTTTTGCAAAGAATATTGTTGTTGTTTTAAAACTTTTTAAACGATTTGGACGAAGTAAAAGAATTGGTCAACGATATAAAAAATGGGAATGTAAAACCCATCTATTTTTTAATGGGTGAGGAGCCATATTATATTGATAAGATTTCCGATTTTATTGAAAGTACCATACTCCAAGAAGAAGAGCGCGGATTCAATCAAATAATCTTGTACGGGCGTGATGTAACCGTTGAAGATATTGTAAGCAATGCCAAACGATATCCCATGATGGCAGAATATCAGGTGGTTATTGTTAAGGAGGCGCAAGATTTGTCACGCAGCATTGAAAAATTGGCTACATATGCCGAAAACCCTCAGCCTACCACGGTTTTGGTTATTAATTACAAATACAAAAAGATTGATAAGCGGAAGGGATTGTACAAAACCTTGAAGAAAACAGGGGTGGTTTACGAAAGTAAAAAGCTCTATGAAAACCAGGTAGCTGATTGGATACGCAGAGTGCTTTCACCAAAAAAATACGCCATTTCTCCAAAGGCAGCACAAATGCTTGTTGAGTTTTTAGGAACAGATTTGAGCAAAATCAATAATGAACTTGAGAAACTCCAAATTATTTTGCCCGAGGGAACACAAATAACACCAGAGCATATTGAGCAAAATATAGGAATAAGTAAAGATTATAATAATTTTGAACTGCGTAAAGCTATCGGTGAAAGGGACACAAGCAAGATTTTTAAAATCATCAATTACTTTGCTGAAAACCCGAAAGACAACCCCATGGTAGTTACAGTTTCGTTGTTGTTTAATTTTTTTTCACAGTTACTCCATTTTCATGGACTCAATGATAAATCGCCACGCAGTGTGGCTTCGGCCTTAAAAATCAACCCGTATTTTGTTAATGAATACATCAATGCTGCCCATAATTTCCCCATGAGAAAGGTGAGTAAGGTAGTGGCTATTTTGAGGGAATTTGATGTTAAGGGAAAAGGAGTTGGGTCAAACGCTGTGCCTCAAGGTGATTTATTGAAGGAACTTATGGTTAGAATTTTAAATTGATTTTTTAATGGATGTCACTATTCACGAAAGTTGGAAACCTTATTTGGAAGAAGAATTCAATAAACCTTATTTCAAAAACCTAGTCGACTTTGTAAAATCCGAATACAAAGACCACAAATGTTTTCCTCCTGGAAATCAAATATTCAATGCGTTTAACCATTGTCATTTTGAGGATGTAAAAGTTGTGATTATTGGGCAAGATCCCTATCACGGTCATGGCCAAGCCAATGGTTTATGCTTTTCGGTTAATGACGGTGTTGCTCATCCACCTTCTTTAATAAATATTTTTAAGGAAATTGAAACCGATATAGGAATTCCATATCCAAAAACCGGAAATTTAGAGCGTTGGGCAGATCAAGGGGTATTATTGCTCAATGCAACTTTAACGGTTAGAGCCCACGAAGCCGGAAGTCACCAAAATAAAGGTTGGGAGATATTTACAGATGCTGTTATAAAAGTAATCAGTGGTAAAAAGCAGGATGTTGTGTTTTTGCTTTGGGGTGGTTTCGCAAAGAAAAAGGCAAATTTAATAAACAATAATAAACATAAAATAATTACTTCGGGCCACCCGTCACCATTAAGTGCCAATAGAGGGTTTTGGTTTGGAAACAAGAGTTTCAGCAACACCAATAAGTGGCTAAATTTTATTGGCAAAAAGCCAATTCAGTGGTAAAAAATGCAATACACACGCCAAAAGGCGAATATAAATCGATTTACTAAACCAAATCTTAACTTCCTGTAGGAGCTAAAATAATAGGTTGATCTTCCAATTTAAGAATAACAGGCCTTTTATTTATTCCTGATTTTCTAGGTGTTTTATTACAACTAAACTTAAGTAATAAAAAGTTAATGGTAATAAGTGTTGAAAGAACAAGGGTAATTGTTATTGTCATAGGCGGTTGGGTTTTAGTTCTTTAGGCAAAAAGATTAAAGTTTAAAATTTTTGTCCTCTCAAATTTAATAACATAAATACTACAAAACAACAAGCAGAAAACCTATTTATGTATTTTTCCTACATTCACTTTGTTTTTTCTGAAATATTGCACATTTACTAATATGTTAACATGTTTTTTGATAAAGTATTAATTTTAGATGAAAATTGACTTTATAAGACCTAATTGAATCAGTTGTTTTTGCTTAATAAATAGTGATATTAAGTTCCGCGTATATAAATTTTAAAAGCTCAATTATTGCTGTTTTTTTATCATTTGACTGCTATTTCTTGAAATAAAATTTATTTTTGGCATAAATAAAATAGACTATGGAGGAACCAAAATGGGTTATAGCCAAAGAATATCAAGATATCACTTACAAAAAGTTTAATGGAGTAGCTAGAATTGCTTTCAATAGACCCAATGTTCGAAATGCATTTCGCCCCAAAACAACCAGTGAATTATACGATGCCTTTTATGATGCCAATGAAGATGTAAATATTGGTGTGGTTTTGTTGTCGGCAGAGGGTCCTTCCACTAAAGATGGTGTGTATTCTTTTTGTAGTGGTGGTGACCAAAAAGCACGCGGACATCAAGGGTATGTTGGAGAAGATGGCTATCACAGATTAAATATATTAGAAGTACAGCGTTTAATTCGTTTCATGCCAAAAGCGGTCATAGCAGTCGTACCGGGCTGGGCGGTTGGTGGCGGACATAGTTTACATGTAGTTTGCGATTTAACTTTGGCTAGTAAAGAACATGCCATTTTTAAACAAACGGATGCGGACGTTACAAGTTTTGATGGTGGCTATGGATCGGCTTATTTGGCCAAAATGGTCGGCCAGAAAAAAGCGAGGGAAATCTTTTTTTTAGGTAGAAATTATTCTGCACAGGAAGCCTTTGATATGGGCATGGTCAATGCTGTTGTGCCTCACGACGAACTCGAAATAACAGCCTATCAATGGGCTCAAGAAATATTGGCCAAGTCGCCAACTTCTATTAAAATGTTAAAATTTGCCATGAACCTCACAGATGACGGTATGGTCGGTCAACAGGTTTTTGCGGGTGAAGCAACCCGACTGGCTTATATGACTGATGAAGCCAAAGAAGGACGAAATGCATTTCTTGAAAAGCGCAAACCGAATTTTGATAAAAAATGGATTCCATAAATCAGAAAATTTCTATATGGGTTTCGGCTATTCGTTTAAGAACACTCCCATTATCAATTTCGGGTATTATTCTTGCTTCATGTTTGGCATATTATAACGGGGTTTTTAAATGGGAAATCTTTGTTTTGGCCATACTAACAACATTGAGTTTTCAGATACTTTCCAATCTTGCAAACGATTATGGTGACGGGGTTAAAGGTACAGATAACGAAAATAGAATTGGTCCAGAACGAGCCATACAATCGGGTAAAATTTCACCGGAAGAACTTTATAATGCCATAAAAATAAACGTGCTTATTTCAATTGGCTTAGCCTTCGCCCTTATTTTTTTGGCCTTGGGCACAAAGCATTTTTGGCTTACTATGACATTTTTTGTTTTGGGTGTAGCTTCCGTTGGAGCTGCTTTGCGGTACACCATTGGTAAAAACGCATATGGATATAGGGGTTTGGGCGATATATTTGTATTTGCTTTTTTTGGGTTGGTCAGCGTTATTGGCTGTTATGTGCTTTATGCCAAACAACTTGATCATGTTACATTTCTGCCAGCAATTACAATTGGTCTTCTAAGTACGGCTGTATTAAACCTAAACAATATGCGTGATAGGCAGTCTGATGAACAGTCAAACAAAATAACTTTGGCCGTTAAATTAGGCGAAAAAAGTGTTAAGCTTTATCATAATTTCCTAATTATATTGGCTATGGGTTCATCTGGTTTGTTTGGCGTTTTGTACTACACTTCACCATTTAATTTAATTTTTGCAGTAGCTTACTTGCCTCTTATTTTTCATTTAAAAAAGGTGAATACAACTGAAAATCCTAAAAATTTGGATCCAGAATTAAAAAAATTGGCTCTTACAACGGTTGTATTGGCAATATTGATGGGGATAGGTCATTTATTCTAGAATTTTTGTAAATTAATGATTTAAATTTTTTTCGATGAAAATCACATTTTACGGACATTCTTGTTTTGGAATCCAGATTAATGATGTTAATCTTTTAGTAGACCCATTCATTACCCCAAATGCAAAAGCTTCAAACATCGATATTAATAATATCGAAGCAGATTATATTCTGTTAACCCATGCACATAATGACCATACCGCTGATGTTACGGGCATAGCAAAACGAACTGAAGCTATTATCATTTCAAACTTTGAAATCGTTACACACTACAAAAACTTGGGTTTAGATGGACACCCTATGAACCATGGTGGTAAGTGGGATTTTGAGTTTGGTACTGTAAAATATGTTAATGCTGTTCATTCTTCCTCTTTCGCTGATGGAAGCTATGGAGGTAATCCAGGTGGTTTTGTGCTGGAAGGCGAACGCAAAAACATCTACATCGCTGGAGATACAGCCTTAACTTATGATATGAAATTGATTCCGCTACAAATTAAATTGGATTTGGCTATTTTACCCATTGGGGATGATTTCACCATGGGTATTGATGATGCCATAATTGCGAGTGATTTTGTTGAATGTGACAAAGTTTTGGGTTGTCATTATGATACATTCGGATATATTGAAATTGATCATGAAGAAGCCAAACGCAAGTTTTTTGAAAAGGATAAAGATTTAATGCTTCTTGAAATAGGAGAGCATATAGAACTGTAAATGATACATGCCACTTACCAGCAATACATTTTAAATTTTAAACAAGCCAGTGGTACTTCCCGCGGTATATTGAAGACCAAAGAAACCTGGTTCATTGTATTAAAAACAGAAAACAAACTGGGTATTGGGGAATGTGGTTTGTTCAGAGGGCTTTCAGCAGACGATAAACCAGATTACGAACAAAAATTAAAATGGGCCTGTGAACAAATAGATTCCGGATTGGATTTTTTATTAGGACAATTAACGGAATATCCCAGCATTCAATTTGGATTGGAAATGGCTTTTTTATCCTTGGAAAGCAAAGATTCATTTGAATTATATCCTTCAGAATTTACGAAAAGTGAAGATAGTATTCCAATTAATGGGTTAATTTGGATGGGTGACGAGGCCTTTATGAAAAAGCAGATTCAAGATAAAATTGAAGCGGGTTTCAGTTGTATAAAAATGAAAATTGGGGCGATTGATTTTCAGTCTGAGGTCAATTTGATAAAATCCATTAGAAAAGACTTTTCATCAAAAGAAATAGAATTGAGGGCAGATGCCAACGGGGCATTTTCACCAAAAGAGGTTTTGGAAAAGCTGAAAATTTTATCAGATTACGACCTGCACTCCATAGAACAGCCCATAAAGCAAGGGCAGATTGATGAAATGGCATGGTTGTGCGAAGTAGCACCATTGCCCATAGCCCTTGATGAAGAATTAATAGGGGTTTTTTCCTTGAAAAATAAAAAGGAGTTGCTTCAAATCATAAATCCCCAATATATTATTTTAAAACCCAGCTTAGTTGGTGGTTTTAATGGAACCGATGAGTGGATTGATACGGCTGAAAACCAAAATATTGGTTGGTGGATTACCAGCGCTTTAGAAAGTAACATTGGTTTAAATGCCATTGCCCAATATACCTATAAAAAACATAGTAGTTTACCACAGGGCTTGGGTACGGGCGGTTTATTTATCAATAATTTTAGTTGCCCTTTACAGGTAAAAAATGGTACATTGCAGTACCAAAAAAATAAAACTTGGAATTTAGAAAATTTATGGTGTTAAATTAATGATATATGTATATAGCTCAAGCATTTAAGGGGTTACATGAGTGGTGGCGTTATTTAATAGGTGCTCTAATAGTATTTGTTTCATGGCAGATTATTGGAATGACACCATTAGGTGCAGCCATAGTAATAAAAAGTTTTGGAGGAGGTGCAGAGCAAATACCGACTGACATTCCTGAAATGATAGCTCTTTTGGGAAGCAATCTTTTTCTGTTTCTAATGCTGATTTCATTTGTTTTTGGTTTGGTAGGGGTTTTTGTCTCTGCTAAGGCGTTGCACAAGCAATCTTTAAAAAGTTTAACAACAGCTCGACCTAAGATAGATTGGAAGCGCTTTTGGTTTATTTTTATTCTTTGGGGTATTGTTTCAATAGGTTTTGTGTTGGCTGATTATTTTTTCAGCCCCGAAGATTACCAACTAAACTTTCAGTTAAAGCCATTTTTAATTTTGGCAGTGATTGCTTTTTTATTGATTCCGTTACAAACCAGCTTCGAAGAATATTTGTTTCGTGGGTATTTGATGCAGGGATTTGGCATAATATTTAAAAATAAATGGCTGCCACTTTTATTCACTTCGTTAGGTTTTGGATTACTTCACATAGCCAATCCAGAGGTTGAAAAATTGGGCTATGTTATTATGGTATATTACATTGGAACAGGATTGTTTTTGGGTATAATTACTCTTATGGATGATGGCTTGGAGTTAGCCCTTGGTTTTCATGCGGCCAACAATTTATTTACGGCACTATTGGTAACTGCAGATTGGACGGCCTTTCAAACGGATTCTATTTTAAAAGATATGTCCGACCCTTCCGAAATGGCCATAACTGAAATATTTGTGCCTGTATTTGTTGTTTTTCCAATTTTGTTGTTTATACTAGGTAAGAAATATAAATGGACCAATTGGGGAGAGAAACTACTCGGAACTGTTGTTGAGCCACCAGAAGAAGATTATAAAATTTTAGATTAAATATGATACCAAATTATACAAACGTTCACCTTAAGTTCAAACTAGATGGCTTAAGTTATAAATATGATGACCTTATGGAAATTGCCTATAGTTATGTTAAGGAAGGGGAGCCTTATCAGCAAGAATTGGGTAATTTTTTATTGGATTGGCTAGATAGGCATGATTATGTGGTCGTCAAAACATCTGGCTCTACAGGAAAGCCAAAAAGTATAAAAATAAAAAAGCAGGCCATGGTAAACTCTGCCATAGCCACTGGGGACTTTTTTAATTTACAACCCGGTGATAAGGTGCTAAATTGTTTGCCCTCAAATTTTATAGCAGGGAAAATGATGATTGTCAGGGCTATTATGTTAGGTCTCGAATTGGATATGACTGAGCCTGCCGCACTTCCGTTAATTGATTACGAAAAAGATTACACCTTCTGTGCTTTTACACCAATGCAACTTAAAAACTTTGCTAAATACCTGAATAGCATCAAAACAGTTATTGTTGGTGGCGGCATGGTTTCCAAAGTTATTATTGAGTCCATTCAAGATAAAAAGCCGATGGTTTATGAAACTTATGGCATGACGGAAACAGTGTCGCATATTGCCGTTAAAAAATTAAATAATTTTACGGAATCTGAGTCAATAGAAACTTCTTATTTCAACACATTGCCCGAAATAAAGGTTTCGCAAGATGAAAGAAACTGTTTGGTTATTGATGCACCACAACTTTCTGATAAAAAAATTGTTACTAACGATGTTGTAAAATTGCATTCAGAAACCAGTTTTGAATGGTTGGGCAGGTATGACAATGTTGTGAATTCTGGAGGAATTAAATTGTTCCCCGAACAGATTGAAAAGAAACTTCAAAATAAAATAAAAGGTGAATTTTTTATTGCTTCAAAACCAGACGATACTTTAGGTGAAAAACTGATTTTAGTTTTGGAAGCTAAAGAAGATAGCTTAGATCGTTCTATTTTTGATGTTTTGGACAAATATGAAAAACCGAAGGAGGTTATTGCTGTTCCAAAATTTAAGGAAACTTCATCTGGAAAAATCCATCGAAAGAAAACATTAAAAATGATAAATATCTAGCCACCCAGCGTAACATTATTTATTTTTTTAATACTGATATAGAAAATATAATTCCATGGATTTTTTAAAGCGCGTTTTGTCTACCGTTACCGGTATTTTTGTTTTTTTAATCATTTGTTTTTTCTGTCTCATTATTTTAGGTGCCCTTTTTGGAAATGACCCCAATGAAGTGGTAAAGGTAAAGCCAAACGCAGTTCTTGAATTACGGCTTGATTTTCCAATAAAGGATTATGCGGGAAAAGTAGAGTACGACGATTATCCTTTTTTAAATGAAAATGAAAAGAACGGACTTTTCAATATTATTGATGCCATCAATTATGCCGCAACGGACGACAATATTAAAGGCATTTCAATAGACAATAATTTTATAGATGCAGGTATTTCGCAAACCAAAGCACTTCGAGGTGCTTTATTGAAGTTTAAGGAGTCTGGCAAGTTTATTGTTTCATATTCAGATATTTATACCCAAAAAGATTATTATTTAAGCTCTGTCGCAGATACCATTTACATCAATCCTGCTGGAATAATGGAGTTTAAAGGTTTATATTCAGAGCGATTGTATTTTAAGGATTTTCAGGAAAAGTCGGGCTTTAAGATGGAAGTTGTGAGACTTGGCAAGTATAAAGAGGCCGTTGAACCGTTTTTGGATAGCAAAATGAGCGATAACAACCGCGAACAGATTTCAGCATATTTAAATTCTCTATGGGATGAAATTAAAAAGGACATTTCAATAAGTAGAAACCTGTCCGTAGAACAACTTGATATAATTGCTGATAGTTTGTTGGCTAGAACCCCAGAAATGGCAAAAGCGACCAGCCTTATTGATAAAATAGGGTATTATGATGAGTATATGAATGGCATTAAAAAAGCCGTGGGTATTGCCATTAATGAAGATGTTGAAACCGTAACCGTAGAAGATTATGCGCAATACGCCGCAACAAAAATGCACAATTACAGCAAGAACAAAATTGCCGTAATTTATGCTGAAGGTGAAATTATTTATGGTGAAGGCAATCAAAATGCCGTTGGTCAAGGTACGATGAGTAAGTCCTTGGTTGAAGCCAGGGAAGACAATAGGGTTAAGGCAGTTGTACTTCGAGTTAATTCGCCAGGAGGGAGCGCTTTGGCAAGCGAGCTTATTTGGCGAGAGGTTGAACTTACCAAACAAGTAAAACCGGTTATTGTTTCTATGGGCGATATGGCTACTTCGGGAGGCTATTATATTTCTTGTAATGCTGACAAAATCATAGCGGAACCTACAACAGTTACCGGAAGTATTGGTGTATTTGGTATTTTGCCTAATGGGAAAGGTTTGGCCGATAATATGGGCATTAATGCAGAACAAGTTGCCACTAACAAAAATGCCGTAACCTATAGTTTCTTCGAGCCTTTAAATGATGGTCAACGTCAATTTTTTCAAGAAAGCATTTTAGGTACATATGAATTGTTCTCAAAACGGGTTGCTGACGGAAGAGGTATAAGCTTGGAACATGTTGAATCTGTGGCACAAGGAAGGGTTTGGACCGGAGCAGATGCTTTAAAAAATGGTCTTGTTGATGAACTTGGTGGACTGGATTTGGCCTTGCAACGTGCCGCTGAAGCTGCTAGCATAGAAGATTACCAAATTAAGGAATTGCCGATTTTCAGGAGAAATCTTGAAGAAATCCTTGAAAAATTTGGTTTAGCAAAAACCAAGGAAACCATTTTAAAAGATGAATTGGGTGAGGAAAACTATAAACTTATGAAGGAAGTAAAAGCTATGGCCCAAAGGAAAGGAATTCAATTGTTGTTTCCCTTTAGTACTGAGATAAAGTAACAAAAGATTATTATAGGTTAAAAAATGGTGGTTGCTAAATATTTAGTAACCACCATTTATAGTTTACTTCTGCATTTTAAAATAATAATCTAACGAATGCTTACCGGAACCGTAAACCAAAAAGAAAGCACAGGCCAATAGGGTTATTAAAGCCATTGTTAAATTACCTGAATTCATTTCGCCAACAAAATTAATGGCAACTGCGCCAATTAAAATGGGTAATTGGGCAATAATAGTCCAACGGGTCAAAAGTCCAAAAGCTATTAAAAGACCGCCAATAAAATGTGCTGGGGCAAGGTAATGAACCAAAACCATGCCTCCGGCCATATTTTGCATGGGTTTAAAAAGATCCATCAGCATAGCACTGTCTGACATAAAATTAATGCCCTTATAAAATAAAAAGGCTCCCAGTGCAACGCGTAACAAGTCAAGGGGCAAATAAGTGTGCGCATTGGCCCACTTATTCAAGGTTTTTATTGTATCCATGATTGAATTTGTTGATTTTCAATCAATAAGTTACTGAATTTTGATGAGATTAGAAAATTAAACTTGCAAAACCCCCATGTTAAAGGGTTTCTCAATAGGGGCGTGGTTGGCAGCTTCAATGCCCATACTAATCCATTTTCGGGTATTTAGAGGGTCTATGATTGCGTCGGTCCAAATACGTGCCGCAGCATAATAGGGTGAAACTTGGTTATCGTATCGGTCCTTAATTTTATTGAATAATTCGGCTTCCTTGTCTTTGGTTATTTTTTCACCTTGTTTTTCAAGTGACGCTTTTTCAATCTGTAACAAAACTTTTGCGGCAGAATTACCGCTCATCACAGCGAGTTCGGCACTTGGCCAAGCCACTATAAGTCGAGGGTCATAAGCTTTGCCACACATGGCATAATTTCCAGCTCCATAACTGTTACCAATAATTACGGTGAACTTTGGCACAACCGAATTACTAACGGCATTCACCATTTTTGCGCCATCTTTAATAATGCCACTGTGCTCACTTTTGCTGCCCACCATAAAACCGGTTACGTCTTGCAGAAACACCAATGGAATTCTCTTTTGGTTGCAATTGGCAATAAATCTTGTGGCTTTATCAGCACTATCGTTGTAAATAACGCCACCAAATTGCATTTCACCTTTTTTGGTTTTTACCAATTTGCGTTGGTTGGCCACAATACCAACAGCCCAGCCATCAATTCTGGCATAGCAAGTAATGATGGTTTGTCCGTAACCCACTTTATATTCCTCAAATTCGGAATTGTCGACCAAACGTTTTATAACCTCATACATGTCGTATTGGTCTGCTCTGGATTTCGGGATAATCCCATAAATATCCTCGGTGTTTTCTTTTGGTTTTTTTTCTTCAACTCTGTTAAATCCCGCTTTCGTGAAATCACCAATTTTATCAATAATATTTTTTATAGTATCTAAGGCATCCTTGTCGTCTTTCGCTTTGTAATCAGTAACCCCGGAAATTTCGCAGTGTGTTGTTGCGCCTCCTAAGGTTTCATTATCAATAGTTTCACCAATAGCAGCTTTAACCAGATAACTTCCCGCTAAAAAAATGCTTCCCGTTTTATCAACAATAAGTGCTTCGTCACTCATAATGGGCAAATAGGCGCCACCAGCAACACAGCTCCCCATAACGGCTGCAATTTGTGTAATACCCATGCTGCTCATAACCGCATTGTTTCTAAAGATGCGACCAAAATGTTCTTTATCTGGGAAAATCTCATCCTGCATAGGTAGATAAACTCCAGCAGAATCTACTAAATAGATAATTGGCAACCTGTTTTCAATGGCGATTTCTTGGGCCCTCAAATTCTTTTTTCCCGTAATGGGAAACCATGCACCTGCTTTAACCGTGGCATCGTTGGCCACAACAATGCATTGCTTTCCTCTTATATGGCCTATTTTGACCACGACACCACCCGATGGGCAACCTCCATGCTCTTTGTACATGTCTTCACCGGCAAATGCCCCAATTTCAATGGATTTATGTTTATCATCGAGCAAATAATTAATGCGCTCCCTGGCAGTCATTTTGCCTTTTTCGTGCAGTTTTTCAATTCTACTTTTGCCACCGCCAAGGTGTATTTTTGCTAAGCGTTTATTTAATTCTGACAGCAAAAGTTTGTTGTGGTCTTCGTTTTTATTGAAGTTGATATCCATGTAAGACAGTTTAGGGCTAATGTACAAAAGTTGACCTTCCCGTGAAAACAGGAATCTGATTATTTAAGATTTGAAATGGATTAATTATGTTAATAAAATCACAAAATATATAACATGGAAATATATTCCTTGGAATATAAATAATTTCATTGTATCTTTGCTCAAAAAGAAGCGAATCATGAAGAAGATTATAGCCTTTGCGGGCAGTAACAGCAGTAATTCAATAAACAAGCAATTGGTAGCCTATGCATCTAGTTTGGTTAAACATGCCAAGGTTGATGTTTTAGATTTAAATGATTACGAATTGCCAATTTTTGGGGTGGATTTAGAAAAGCAACTTGGCGGACAGCCAAATAACGCCCATAAATTTTTAAATAAAATTAAAGAGTCAGACGGTATTGTTTTGTCTTTGGCAGAGCACAATGGAGCCTATGCTACAGTCTTTAAAAACTTGTTGGATTGGATGTCTCGTTTAGAAAGCAAAACCTTTTTTGGAAAACCTATGTTGCTCATGGCCACATCAACAGGCGGAAGAGGAGGTAAATCAGTTTTGGGTATAGCGCAAAACAGGTTTCCTTACCATGATGCCAATATTATTGATGTTTTTTCGCTGCCGCTATTTAATGATAACTTTTCCAATGGAAGAATCAGCAATGAAGAATTGAACGAGGAATTAAAATCAAAGGTAAAAGCATTTCAAGAAGCTCTTTAGGTTTTTGAATTAAAAACTGAACGTTATGGGAGATATTTCAAAAGACATAAATTCAAAATTTGAGAACAACCGCACGAAGGCATTAATCAATATTGTTTACACGGCAAATTGGATTAATAGTCATCAAAACGAATTTTTCAAAACGTATGGGATATCGCCACAGCAATACAATATTTTAAGAATATTAAGAGGTGCTGGCGAGGCATTGAATGTACAAACCATAAAAAATAGAATGATAGAGCGTTCGCCAAATGCAACGCGTTTAATGGATAAATTGTGCGCTAAAAATTATATTGAACGTTTGCCATCGCCACACGATAGGCGGGTGGTTAAAATAGCGATTACCGAAAAAGGTATCGGTTTACTTAATGATATTCCAAATACATTCAACGCCAAACTGTTACAAAACTTAAGTGAGGAAGAAGCTGAACAGGTTAGCAACTTGCTTGATAAAATGAGATAATTTAAAGGGAAAGGATAGAAAATATGAAAACAATAATTCACAGAGCAAAAGATAGGGGTTTTGCCAACCACGGTTGGTTGCAAGCAAACCATTCATTCAGTTTTGCAGGCTTTTTTGATGCCGAAAAAATTCAATTTGGGGCATTAAGGGTCTTAAATGATGACGTTATAGCACCCAAAATGGGTTTTGGAACACATCCCCATGACAATATGGAAATTATAACCATTCCGTTAAAAGGGGTTTTAAAGCATCGTGATTCAATGCATAACCATTGGCAACCCGTCGTTCCCGGCGAGGTTCAGGTAATGAGTGCTGGAACCGGTGTGCAACATTCCGAAATAAATGGTTCGTCAGATGAATATTTAAGTCTGTTCCAAATTTGGATTATTCCCAATAAGCGAAATGTAAGTCCGCGTTACGACCAAAAGAGGTTTGAAGCCGAGGACCGAAAAAACAAACTTCAGGTTTTGGTAACGTCAATTGATGAAAGCCATGAGGGCAGTTTAAAAATCCATCAAGATGCCAAAATATCGGGGATAGATTTAGATGAAGGAAAAACGTTGAACTATGATTTAATTAGTGAAAACCACGGTGTTTATGTAATGAACATTAACGGAGAAATTCATGTTGATGGCAACACGTTAAATACCCGTGATGCCATAGGCGTCTCCAAAACGGATTCCTTTGAAATTAAAGCTGAAACAGATTCCAATGTTTTATTTATAGAAGTGCCCATGCAATAAAACTTTATTGTTTTTTAGCGATAATAATACACTTGTTATTATCGATGGCGGTGGTAAAAAACAAATAGATATCACCACCATCTTTTATTTTAAGCTTTTTACGAATATTTTGAACCGTTTCCGGGAAATCTCGAGTAGTGATATTGGCCTTGATAATGCCCGATGCTTTTATTTCCTTCTTGTTATATGGAACTGTTTTTTCAATTTTAAATGTGCGCCCTGGAAAGTCCAAAAGTTCATGAGAGGTGTATAAATGAGCGTGACGACCAAGCTTATAAACAGATAGCTGATTTGATACCGAATGAAACCCGCCTGCTTTTAAAATGGAGCTATTAGGTTCATACAAGTAAGTGAGCGGTGCACGATATTCCGATTCCAATTTCTTTTCGTCATCAAATAAAAACTTAAAAAACTCGTTTTTTGTTTTTTTAAGGTTAACGGTTTCTATTGAAATAGAGCCACTATAGTCTTTTTCTAAAATCCATAGCAATTCTTTTACTTCATTATTTACAGCAACAACATGAATGGTTTTAACATGTTTTAATTCGCCAATGCCAACAGAAATGTCCAATAACGGCGATGTTTTAATCAATATATTTTTTGAATGTCGAAATAACAAATCGATATGCTCTGGCACGTTTGGTAAACAATCGTTAAGGAAGAAAACCTTGCCCTTATTATCGTTTCGTCTTGAAGGGTCTATGTAAATCCAATCGTATTTTTTTGTTGAATTTTTTAAATATTCGATGCCGTCAACATTAATGGTTGTAATATTTTTTATGTAAAGTTGCTTATCATTGTGATGAACGATTTTTGAAAGAGATTCATTTATTTCACAATGCTCAACCGTTTTAAAGTATTTTGAAAAATAGAAACAATCTACCCCAAAACCTCCTGTTAAATCGATAATGGATTCGCCTTTTATCAATTCCGATTTGTATTTCGCTGTAACTTCAGAAGAAGTCTGCTCAATATTCAGCTTATTGGGGTAGTAAATATTTGCCGCATTAAACCAGGTTGGCAGTTTCTTTTCACATCGTTTTTTAGCTTCAATTTGCTCGATGATTTCTTTAGTTTCTACGGTAGGGAAATCAGTTCCCTTTAACAAAATGGGTGTAATATCCGAGTTTAAGTTGTTATTAATAAACTCTTGAGTATCAGTATTTAAAATAAAATAATTCAAGTAAAACTACAAGTTTTTTGTCAATTTTTTTACAATCTTGTTTTCCGACAAAAATTCTTTTAATATCACCTTAATGGCAGTGTAAGCAGGAACGGCCAAGATAAGCCCAATAATACCAAATAAGATGCCGGTGATGAGGATAACCAAAAATATTTCTAAAGGGTGCGACTTCACACTTTTCGAAAAAATAATGGGTTGGCTTCCAAAGTTGTCCACCAATTGGCCGATGGCAAAAACAAAAAATACCCAAAAGGTTTTAGGTAAGATAACTGTACTAAAACTTTGACCTAAATTGCTGGTCATGGTTAAGGTAAGCATTAAAAAAGCACCAATCAGCGGCCCAACGTAAGGTATAAGGTTTAACAAAGCGCATAAAAAAGCGATTACGATGGCATTTTCTACACCGATTATGAGCAAACCAATGGTGTAAATGATGAAAAGAATCAAGATTTGAAAAATAAGGCCAACAAAGTATCGAGAAAGTAAGTCTTTAATTTTTGTTGATGAGGTTTTCCAGCGAGACTCTTTATCGTCAGGAATAAAGGTCATAATACCACTTTCAAATAATCTGCTGTCCTTTAAAAAGAAAAACGATATAAAAATTACCGAAAACAGACCAATGCTAAAGTTGCCTAAGCCGCTAATAATGGAGTTTAAAAAGTTCGGGATTAAGGAATAATCAATATTTGTAAGTAGATTGGAATCCTTTATAGATTGCTCAATATCAATTTGATGCAAATCAAAATAGGTTATGATTTGGGAATACAAATTTTCAATATTGCCCTGCAATTCCTCAATATTCAACAGCGATAAATTATGCCCTTGTTTGATAACCAAGGGAATAAACAAACCAACCAAGCTTACAAAAACACCGAGTAAAAGTACCATGGTGACAACGACGGCAATGGTGTTTTTAAATTTTAATCGACGTTCCAAAAACAATACTATTGGTCGCCCTATAAGTGAAATCACGGCAGCAATGGCCACATAGCCAATAACGGATTGTATTTTATATAAAAAGCAAAGGATTAGGGCAATGCCTAAAATAATGCCTACCGCTTTTAAGATGCCATTTGAGATAGTGTTGGAGTTCATTCAGTAAATATATAAAACGGTTTATAATAACTGCCGGGTCATTTCATATAAAGTAATGTTGGTGGCCTGAACAACGTTCATACTGCTGTTTTGTCCAAACATATCAATATGGATAATAGCATCAGATTTTTCCAAGATGTCTTCTGAAACCCCAAAATTTTCATCGCCAACAATTAAAGCTATGGGTTTTTCTTTAGAAAATTGAAAGTTGTTAAGGGGTTGGCTAGTTGAAGTAATTTCCAATGAAATAATTTTATAGCCTTCTGTTTTTAGGGATTCAACAACCTCTGAAGCTGACGGTTTAATTTCAAAATCCAAAACTTTTTCGGTTGCCCTAGAGGTTTTTGTCATTTTTCTGCCCATGGGAATATGCTCCCCACAAAGTACTAGCTTTTCAACACCAAATGCATCGCAAACCCGGAACAAACTACCAATGTTTGTGGCATTGGTAACGTTATCGCAAACTACAGTAATCGGGAATGTGTGTTTTTTAAAGTAGGTATTGTAGTGAGTCAGTTGCATTTTAGTTAGCAGTTAGCAGTCATTAATTAGTAAACTTTGGGTCTTTGCGCCGTTGCAAGAAAATGCTCAGTTTTCAAAAGCATATTTAACAATATTCGCACCCATTTTCAGGGCTTTTTCTCGAACATCGGCGGGGTCGTTATGTACTTCGGGGTCTTCCCAACCATCTCCCAAATCACTTTCATAAGTAAACAATAAAACCAATCTGTTTTCATCAAAAATACCGAATGCTTGCGGACTTTTTCCATCGTGTTCATGGATTTTCGGTAAACCGTTGGGGAATGGATATGCAATACTGAAGATAGGATAGTTTCCAGGTAGCTCGATTAAATCTTTATCCGGAAAAACTTTTTTTAGTTCTTTAGTAATGTAAGGTTCCATGCCGTAATTGTCGTCTATATGTAAAAAACCTCCTGAGAGCAAATAATTGCGAAGATTTTCGGCATCAGCCTCACTAAAAAACACATTACCGTGCCCGGTCATATGCAAAAACGGATATTGAAAAATATCAATGCTTCCTACTTCAACAGTTTCGGGTTTTGCGTTGATTTTAGTATTGATGTTACTATTGCAATATGCTATGAGGTTAGATAAGGCCGTGGGGTTACTGTACCAATCGCCTCCGCCTTTGTATTTTAAAACGGCCAGTTCTTGAGCGTTTAAACTTAAAAGTGAAAATTGAAAAATTAAAAGTAATACAACTTTTTTCATGTTATTCATTGGTAAATGCAACAGAATGGCACGCTACAATAGCTGCTGTTTCGGTGCGTAATCTCGTGTCTCCCAAAGTTACAGGAATATAATTATTTTCAAGGGCTTTTTCAATCTCTTTAAGCGAAAAGTCACCTTCAGGACCAATTAAAATAGTGACGTTCGTTTTTGGTTTTAGTTGCTGCTTTAACGACTTTCTGTCGGTCTCTTCGCAATGGGCGATGAATAAATCCCCTTCAAAATCCTGATCGATAAATTCAGAAAACGAAATAGCCTCATGCAATTCGGGCAAATAGCAATTTAAACTCTGTTTCATGGCCGATTGCAAAATACGTTGAAAGCGCTCCAACTTCACAACCTTGCGCTCGCTGTGGTCACAAATAATCGGGGTTATGGTATCGATGCCGATTTCAGTGGCTTTTTCCAAAAACCATTCGTAGCGATCGTTCATTTTTGTTGGTGCCACAGCCAAATGCAGGTTGTAATCTTTCTTTGGTTGAAGTGTTTTTGAAACCACGAGAGCCGTACATTTATTAATGTTCACATTGGCAATTTCAACAGTAAACAGCCTTCCTTTTCCGTTGGTGATGTGTGCTTGGTCTCCAACAGATTTGCGCAATACTTTTACAATATGCCTGCTTTCTTCTTTATCAAAAGTGAATTCTGTTGTTTGTTCCGTTATTTCGGGATTATAGAAGAGTTGCATCAAACGAATATAAAACAATTTAATTTTCTAGCGAATTCGGTTATGATTTTCTAGAACTTCAAAAATTATTTGTATAAATGTCCTATTTATATTTTCAACCTCGCCGAAGCCACAACATCCTGCTGAGCAAAATCTCCTTCCAAATACTTTAAATGCCCCACAATGGCTATCATGGCGGCGTTATCCGTAGTGAATTCAAATTTTGGCACATAGGTAGTCCATCCGAATTTTTTTTCACCGTCTTTTAGTGCTTGACGTATTCCCGAATTAGCCGAAACCCCACCGCCAATGGCAATATGCATTATGCCTGTTTCTTTTGATGCCTGTTTCAATTTATCAATCAAAATGCCAATAATGGTATGCTGTATTGAAGCACAAATGTCGTTGAGGTTTTCTTCAATAAAATTAGAGTTGGTTTTGGTTTCCTTTTGCACAAAATACAAAATGGCCGTTTTTAGTCCGGAAAAACTAAAATTCAAACCATCAACCTTTGGTTTGGTAAATTTAAAGGCTTTGGGATTGCCCAACTTCGCTCGCTTGTCTATTTCAGGCCCAGCAGGATAGCCCAAACCTAAAATCTTCCCGCTTTTATCAAAAGCTTCACCAACAGCGTCATCGATGGTTTCACCTATAACGGTCATGTCAAAATAATTATCTACCCTCACAATTTGTGTATGTCCACCAGAAATGGTCATGGCCATAAAAGGCAAAGGCGGTTTTTCATAGCCTTCTTCATCAATAAAATGCGCCAAAATATGGCCTTGCATGTGGTTCACATCAATAAGTGGAATATTGAGTCCAAAGGCCAAAGACTTGGCAAACGAAGTGCCTACCAACAAACTGCCCATTAAACCGGGACCTTTGGTAAAAGCAATGGCGTTCAATTGTTCTTTACTGACGTTGGCTTTTTTAAGGGCTTGGTGTACCACGGGAACTATGTTTTGCTGATGTGCCCGAGAGGCCAATTCTGGTACCACACCGCCATATTCCTCATGTATTTTTTGGTTGGCAACCACATTGCTTAAAATGCGTCCGTTATGCATTACAGAAGCCGCCGTATCGTCGCATGAAGACTCAATTCCTAGGATAAAAATATTTTGTAAGGACATTAATAAATATTAGGCACAATAATTGTTAATTTTGAAAACGAATAAACATCTCAATCACTGGTTTTTCTCGTAATTACAAAAGTAGTTTATTCATAACAAAGTTATAACTTTAAGCGTATCAAAAAATTCTTCAAAATATTATATAAAGTATTGGGCATTCTGCTCATGTCGTTCATCATTTTGGTGCTCGTATTGTCTATACCTTTTGTTCAAACCGGTTTGGGGAATTATGCCACAAAACGTTTGAATGAAGAATTCAACACAAACATCAATATAGACCGCGTTAGCCTTCAGTTTAATGGAGATGTTGAGCTGAAAAACATTTACATTGAAGACTACAAACAAGATACACTTATAAGCATTAAGGAGCTAAATACGTCTATCATTAACGTTAGAAATTTAATTAATGGGAAATTGAATTTTGGTGATATTGATATCGAAAAGCTTTTATTCAACATAAAAACCTACAAAGACACAACCGAAACTAACTTGGATATTTTTGTGCGCAAGTTTGAAAGCGATAATCCTAGAAAGGAGAAAAGCGGATTTTTATTGTCGTCAAGCGATGTTTCTATATACGATAGCAAATTTCTTTTATCTGATGAAAACAGGGAAACTGTTGAAAGACTCCACTTCAACGATTTAAACATTAATGCCACCAATTTTTTAATAAACGGAAGCGATGTAAGTGCCAGGATAAACACTTTGGCTTTTGAGGACAGTAGGGGCGTAGTGGTTAAAAATTTAATGACCAACTTTAGTTATACCTTAACGGATATGACTTTTGGAAATCTTCAAATTAATACGCCACTTTCCATTTTAAAAGGGAATTTAAAGTTTTCTTATAACCGGGAAGATTTACAATTTTTTGAGGACAAAGTTTTGGTATCGGCCAGTTTTGATGGATCTAATGTTTCATTGGACGAGCTAAATACCTTTTACAATGAGTTTGGCGCCAATCAATCGGCGAGATTCGATGTTGATTTATCAGGAACTCTAAACGATTTGCAAGCCAATAACCTAAAATTGACCACTAGCACAAGGACTTTGGTTTACGGCGATATTAAGTTCAAAAACCTATTCAACAAAGAGCCTGGCAACTTTTATATGAACGGTGATTTTAGCAATCTGTCGTCAACTTACAAAGATTTAAAATCCTTACTTCCAAATGTGTTGGGGAATGCCATCCCCAGTTCTTTTGACAGGCTTGGTAATTTTACCATAGTAGGTAATTCACAAATTACATCTTCTACGGTCATCGCTAATATTCAAACCGATACAGAACTTGGTTTTGTAGATTCCAACCTTAAAATCACCAATGTTAATGATATAGATAATGCCGATTATAGAGGGAAGATTATTTTTGAGAACTTCGATTTCGGAACCTTTTTAAACGACCCAAATGTGGGTGTAGCCTCGTTGGATTTTGATGTAAATGGAAAGGGTTTTGTTACTAAAACTATTGATACACAGGTAAAAGGAGATATATTTCAACTGGAATATAACAAATACAACTACCAGAACATAAAAGTTGCTGGAAACGTAAGAAACAAGATTTTTGATGGATTTCTGCTTGTGAACGACAACAATCTAAAATTGAAATTTAACGGATTGGTAGATTTCTCCGAAGCTGTTAAAAAATATGATTTTGAGGCAGATGTGGACTATGCCAACCTTAATGCCATGAATTTTGTAAAAAGAGATAGTATCTCGAGTTTTAGCAGTAAGGTGAGAATGAACATGAATAGTAGCAGTTTAGATGATGCATATGGTAGAATATCCTTTAAGAACACAGTTTATAGAAATGAATTTGATAGCTATACTTTTGATGAGTTTGATGTTTCTTCTCGCTTTGAAGACAATATTAGGTTCGTTGAGTTCAAATCGCCCGATATCATTGAAGGTAATTTAAGAGGCCGCTTCTTTTTAAAAGATTTAAAGAAATTATTTGAAAACTCTATTGGGCATATTTACACCAACTATATTCCCCATGAGGTGAAGACCAACCAGAGCATCGATTTTAATTTTAAGATTTATAATAAAATTGTTGAGGTGGTTTTTCCGGATATCGAACTTGGTAAAAATACCTTTATACGCGGCAGGGTTGAAAGTGAAGAAGAACGGTTTAAGCTCACCTTCAAATCGCCCATGATTAAATTATTGGATTACTATGTGCAAAATATTGAATTACAGGTAGATAATAGTAATCCGCTTTTCAATACCTATGTAGAGATTGATAGTTTGGATGCCAAATATTACCAGGTTTCCAAGTTCAACCTTATTAATGTAACCGTTAACGATACGCTGTTTATGCGTTCGGAGTTTAATGGAGGGAAACAAAGTAGCGATAGCTATAATTTAAGTTTTTACCATACTATAAACGAAAAAAACGAATCAGTAATTGGGTTCAAAAAATCTGATGTAACTATCAAGGATAACAAATGGTTCATCAATGAAGATCAGGATAAATTCCATAAAATAGCGTTCGATAAAAAATTAACGAAATTGGATATCGACAAGTTTAAGATTAATCATAAAAAAGAGGAGATTAAGCTTTCAGGTTTTCTTAAAGATTCCACGCAGAAGGACATCAGGTTGAATTTCACAAATGTTGATTTAGCCAAAGTAACCCCAGACATTGATAGTTTATCGCTGGCAGGAAACATAAACGGAAAACTGGACATTCTCCAAAAAAATGGAAGTTACCTGCCCAATTCAACCATATTAATAGACGATTTTACGGTGAATGATTTTCTCTTGGGGTCATTTGATGCCACCATCACCGGAAACGAATCCCTAACCGATTATGTTGTTGATATTGCCATAAAGGATGATGAACAAAAATCCTTTAGTGCAAAAGGCGATATCAACGTTTTGGGAACGCAATCCAACATCAATGTATCGCTCGATTTTAATAAATTCAATTTATTTCCATTGAATCCATTGTTGGATGGAGTCCTATCAAATATTCGAGGAGACGTAACTGGAGCAGTTAAAGTAGTTGGCGATTTAAGACGACCAGATATTAATGGCGATTTAAGGCTCAATAATGGCGGTATGGGCATTCCTTATTTAAATGTTGATTATGGTTTTAATAACAATGCCTCGGTTAATTTAAAGGATCAAACATTTGTCTTCAATAATATCAGGTTGACAGATACCAAGTATGATTCAAAAGCATTGTTGAATGGTACTTTGAGTCATATAAACTTTTCCAACTGGAGTTTGGGGCTGGATATCAGTACGCCACGTTTGTTAGTTTTAGATACCAAGGAAACCGAAGACGCCCTTTATTATGGCACTGGATTTATTGGAGGAAGGGCTAACCTAACCGGCCCAACAGAGCAATTGGTGATTAGTGTTGTTGGGGAAACTAAACGAGGCACTGTTTTTAAAATACCATTGACTGATGCTGAGTCTTTTGGCGATAATTCATTCATCCATTTTATTACCAAGGAAGAAAAAGAAGCTAGAAAAGAAGGCGCTGAGATTGTTTTTGAGGAATTGCAGGGATTGGAACTGGATTTTGATTTGGATGTCACTGAAGATGCCGAAGTGGAAATCATTATTGATAAAAACACAGGGCATTCACTTAAAGGTCGAGGTCGTGGTGGTTTGTTGGTAGAAATAAACACCAATGGTAAATTTGATATGTGGGGTGATTTTGCGGTATTCGAAGGTATTTATAATTTCGCCTATGGTGGATTAATCCAAAAAGAGTTTATCGTGCAACCTGGAGGAACTATTGCCTGGGACGGCGACCCTCTAAAAGCTCAAATAGATATGTTGGCCATTTATAAAACGCAGGCCAACCCGTCGCCATTGCTGGACAACCCGATTAACCGAAGTATTCCGGTCGAATTGAATATTGAGTTAACGGGTGAC
This sequence comes from Tamlana flava, assembly GCF_041287255.1. Classification (NCBI taxonomy): domain Bacteria; kingdom Pseudomonadati; phylum Bacteroidota; class Flavobacteriia; order Flavobacteriales; family Flavobacteriaceae; genus Tamlana; species Tamlana flava. The sequence goes on along the minus strand of NZ_JBGGTX010000001.1, from coordinate 298,759 downwards.
TTGGAGCAACCCAATCCGGAGTTTAGTTTTGAGTTTCCCAATGTAAACTCAACGGTAAAATCTGAGCTTCAATATAGGTTAGAGTCACCAAACGACAGGCAAAACCAGGCACTTTATTTAATATCCACAGGGTCGTTTTCCAGAGGACTTAATGAGCTTAATTTCTCAGGTACCATCGCCGAACGACTTAATGGTATCATTAATGGAATTTTTACGAATGGTGATAGTAAAATCAATATTGGTTTAAATTACGAAGCGGGACAAAACAGACCAGATTATCAAACCGATGATAGAGTTGGCGTTACTTTGCAAACACAAATCAGTGACCGCGTATTGATAAACGGTAAGGTCGGTGTTCCGGTTGGTGGCGCTACGGAAACGGTTGTGGCAGGCGATGTGGAAATAGATTTTCTTTTAAATGAAGAAGGAACCCTAACGGCCAAAGTATTCAACCGCGAAAATAGTATCCGAAATTTTGGAGAGGCCATTGGCTATACGCAGGGCGTGGGACTTTCCTATAATGTAGATTTTGATACCTTTAAAGAGTTGCTTCGAAAACTGTTTAAAAAACCAGAAAAGGAAAACGACCTTCTTGAAGAGCAACCTGAGCAAGAAAAAGCAGAGGTATTGCCCAATTATATATCCGTTAAATCGGCCACAGAATAGATTAAGTTCTGTTTTCGCCCCACTTTTTTATCACATTGCTATTTATTACAAAACTAAAACGTTATAGTTTTAAAATTGTATGAATTTGCAATAAATACCATAGATATATGCCATATGTTTATTAATTTTACGCTGCAAAAAATTAAAATAAACGAATGCCTAAAACAATAAAAAGAATAGCTGTACTAACTTCTGGTGGTGATTCTCCAGGAATGAATGCAGCAATACGATCGGTAGTTAGAACGTGTGCCTATCATGGTGTAGAATGCGTTGGTGTTTATCGTGGATATCAAGGCTTAATAGAAGGTGATTTTGAGAAAATGGATGCCCGTAGTGTTAGGGGCATTATCAATAAAGGAGGAACTATTTTAAAGTCGGCACGTTCCAATGAGTTTAGAACTATAGAAGGACGAAAAAAAGCATACCAAAAATTAATTGAAGCTGAAGTTGATGGCTTGGTGGTTATTGGTGGGGACGGTTCGTTTACAGGAGCCCTAATATTTAACGGTGAGTTTGATTTCCCCGTAATGGGCATTCCTGGAACGATTGACAACGATATTTTTGGAACATCGCACACTTTAGGGTTTGATACGGCGCTAAATACCGTGGTTGATGCCATCGATAAAATCCGTGACACAGCAAGTTCGCATAACAGATTGTTTTTTATAGAGGTTATGGGGCGCGATGTTGGACACATTGCCCTTAATACCGGAATTGCTGGTGGTGCTGAGGAAATATTGATTCCAGAAGAAGATTTAGGATTGGATAGATTGGTAGAATCTCTTAACAAAAGTAGAAAATCTGGAAAAACTTCAAGTATAGTCATCGTAGCTGAAGGTGATAAAATTGGTAAAAACATTTTCCAACTCAAGGAGTATGTTGATGAAAACATGGAAGGTTACGACGTGCGTGTATCTGTGCTAGGCCACATGCAACGCGGGGGGGCACCATCTTGTTTTGATAGGGTACTTGCCAGTAGAATGGGGGTAAAAGCTGTAGAGTCTATGCTTAACGGCCAAACTAACTATATGGTTGGGCTATTGTGTAATAAAATGGAGCTTACACCATTGGAAAAAGCAATTAAAGGAAAAACTAAAATAAACTTAGAATTATTGCGTGTTTCAGATATAATGAGCACTTAACATTAACAAACATAATTATGTCAAAATTAAAAATTGGAATTAACGGATTTGGACGAATAGGTAGAATCGCTTTTAGAGTAGCAGCTTCAAGACCTGATATTGAAATAGTGGGAATCAACGATTTGTTGGATGTAGATCATTTAGCTTATTTGTTAAAATATGATTCAGTACACGGAAGATTCAACGGAACAGTTGATATCAGTGCTAGCGGAAACTTAGTGGTGAACGGAAACGAAATTAGAATTACTGCAGAGCGTAACCCGGAAGATTTAAAGTGGGATGCTGTTGGAGCAGAGGTTGTTTTAGATTGTACAGGTATCTTCACAACTTTAGACAAAGCTCAAGGGCACATTAAAGCTGGCGCTAAAAAGGTAGCTATTTCTGCGCCTTCTGCTGATGCACCAATGTTTGTAATGGGTGTAAACCACGATAAAGTAACTGCTGCAGATACAATCGTTTCTAATGCATCTTGTACTACGAACTGTTTAGCACCTTTGGCCAAAGTTATTAATGATAACTTCGGAATCGTTGAAGGTTTAATGACAACCGTTCACGCAACAACTGCAACTCAAATGACTGTTGATGGTCCTTCAAGAAAAGACTGGAGAGGCGGACGTAGTGCTTTGGCAAACATCATTCCTTCTTCAACCGGTGCTGCAAAAGCCGTTGGTAAAGTAATTCCAGAATTAAACGGAAAATTAACAGGTATGGCATTTAGGGTTCCAACTCCTGATGTTTCTGTGGTTGATTTAACCGTTAGAACTGAAAAAGCTGCATCTTGGGATGATGTTAAAGCTGCTTTAAAAGCTGCTTCAGAGGGTCCTCTTAAAGGTGTTCTAGGATACACTGAAGAAGCTGTAGTATCTCAAGATTTCGTTTCAGAATCACTAACTAGTGTTTTTGATGCCGAAGCTAGTATTGCATTAAATGATAATTTCCTTAAATTAGTATCATGGTACGATAACGAGTTTGGTTATTCTACTAAATTGGTTGACTTGGCGCAACACATCAGTAAAATATAATTTGAGAAAATTTAATTAATATTAATAACTCCACAGCCCCGTTTATATTATATAATTAGGTTCTGTGGAGTTTTTTTATCCCATAAACTCATGATTTTAATTGTTGATAGTGGTTCTACAAAAAGCGATTGGATTGCTGTAGATAGTAACGGAAAACAGCTTTTGGAAAAACAACGGACAAAAGGGCTAAATCCTGAGATTCTGTCCGAAGAAAAGCTCAAGAAACTAATTAAGAAAAATGAGCATTTAAAAGCCAATAGAAAGACCGTTACCCACGTGTTTTTCTACGGGGCCGGTTGTGGTACAGACCGTGGTAAGGACATTGTGCGCAATGCATTGGTAGAGGTATTCCCCAATGCCATGATTAATGTGGATGAAGATACCATGGCTGCTGTTTATGGAGCCATAAACCACGATACCGAAGCTGCTGTGGTTTGCATTTTGGGTACGGGCTCCAATTGCAGTTATTACGATGGTAAAAAACTGCACCAACGAGTACAGTCCTTAGGCTATATCTTGATGGATGATGCAGCGGGAAATTATTACGGTAAGGAATTGATTCGTGAGTATTATTTCAACCACATGCCCGTAAATATAAAGTTGGCCTTTGAAAGTAAATACAATCTCGAGGCCGATTACATCAAATACAATATTTACAAACAGCCTAATCCCAATGCGTATTTGGCCAATTTTGCCGAATTCATGTTTTTAAATAAAGATTCGGAATACATTGTAGAACTCATAAAAAAGGGCATTCGCATATTTGCCAAAAACATGATTTTGCAATATAAAGAAGAGCTTAAAACTGTACCGGTGCATTTTGCTGGTTCCATTGCATTTTTTGCACAGGACGAAATTAAAGCCGTTGCCAAAGAAATGGGCTTTACTACGGGTAATTTTGTACGCAGACCCATTGAAGGCTTGGTAACCTACCACATTAAAAATTTGTAGAGCAATAATCATATTGCTCGTCCCCCTGAACTTGCTTCAGGGTCTCATAAAGTAAAGCTAACTTCCCAACGTGATGGGATGCTGAAACAAGTTCAGCATGACAGTTAAACCGTCAAAATGCCGCAAAAAGCACATGTAGCCTTTTATATTTCTAATCAAGACAATAAGCCCTTGCTTATTGAACAGGTGCTTTCAGGGGAACTTATTCCAGAATTAAAAGGTTTAAAATCGACACTTTTTTCTGAAATAACCCTAAATCAATTCATTTTAGAGGAAATTCGGCACGACGATTTTAGCGTCGTGACCGATACCAAAAACAGTCTTAAAAATTCCTCGGAAGGCGAGCGCAAAAAAGCCTTGTTACGACACCTCATCAACCAAAACCCGGATTATATGGTGGTTGATAATGTTTTTGACAGTTTGGATGTAGCCACACAAGAAAGTATTGTCAAAACTTTGGAGGAATTAAGTGCTACTACTGCCATCATCCAAATAGCCAATAGAAAGCGAGATATGCTTTCGTTTATAAAGTTAAAGTACACCTTGCAAAATGGGATTCCAAAAAAAGTGGTGGACGTTACCCGTTCCCAACCGCGCTCCAGATTTGTTAACGACTTGCCCAGTCCGGAACACATTTCCACGAAAACCTTTAATCCGTTGGTGAAGTTGACCAATGTTTCTGTTGCCTATGGCGAACGTTCTATTGTAAAGGATATTTTTTGGGAAATAAAGGCAGGCGAGTTTTGGCAATTGCTTGGGCCAAATGGCTCGGGTAAAAGTACTTTGCTCACCTTAATTTCTGGTGATAACCCCAAAGCCTACAACCAAGATATTGTGCTGTTTGGTAGAAAAAAGGGTAGTGGCGAAACCGTTTGGGAAATAAAAAATAATATTGGACATTACACTGCTGAAATGTTGCGCGGGTTTAGACGTTTGGACTCTATCGAGAAAATGATACTTTCGGGTTTTTTTGATTCTATTGGGCTGTACAAATACCCCACCGAACGGCAAATATTTATTGCCCATGATTGGTTAAAGCTATTGGGTTTGTTCGATAAAAAAGACAAAGATTTTTTATCACTCAGCGCCGGACATAAACGTTTGGTATTGATTGCCCGTGCCATGGTAAAGCATCCGCCTTTACTAATTTTGGATGAACCCACCAACGGTTTGGACGATGTCGACGCCGAACTCTTTGCCGACCTTATTAATAAAATTGCAGCCGAAAGCAACACCGCTATTTTATATGTTTCCCACCGAAAAGAGGAAAACATCAACCCCGATTTTGTTTATGAGTTGGTGCCGAGTGAGACAGGGTCTGTGGGCCGAAAAATTTAAGGTTTCTAATGGAATTTTGGAAGATTTTCTGTGGATGAATAGGTTATCCAGGCTTCTTCACATTTCTTTACTTATTAATGTTTCTTGGCAACTACATGAAATATTTGCCAATGCTTTGGCTTTCTGAGTTCCGGGGGGTCCTCACGTTCTTCTTCCCTCATCATTTCTATTGAAAAACCTTCTAGTAATTTTAAAACTTCTTCACGAGAATGATGAGACCTATTTGGAAGTGAAGCCCAAGAATCTCTGTTTCCAAAGAACTGTCCTGCAAATCGTCCTCCTGGGCGGATTGATGTTACAATTTTATTCCAAAGTTCTTTGAAGTCTTCTGGCTCACAAAACGGTAAAGCAAAACTAGCATTTACCATATCGCTGTCAGGAAACTTCATATCGCAGAAGTTCACCTCTGTTGTTGTTAAATGAGGTTTCAATTTTTCTGGCACCCTTGCCCATAAATGCGGGAATGCCTCTGGGTGATTATCAGTTGCCAATACATGCCAGTTTCTGTTGAGTAGTTCAAGCGAATCTCGTCCTTCCCCGGCAGCTAAATCGACTGCAAAACCATTATGAAAGCCCTCCTGCTCAAATGAATTTAGGGCCGTAATTAAAGTATCTCTAGCTCCTTTTCCGATAACCGCATTATAATATCCAGACCAATCTTCTATCTCTGAGAAATCTTGCGCATTCATTGGGTGTAAACTGGACTTTTTTGATTTGTCTTTTGCGCACATAAGTTTTTAGTTTTGAAATAGTATAATTCTACGAATGTAAACATACTAATGTACTTGAAGTTTTTCACAAAGTCAAGAACAATAATTCAAAAGAAAAATATTAAACCGCAGGCCTAATATCTACAGCTACTTTCATTTTGTTTTTACCAGTGCTGTAAATCACACCTTTTAGTGGGGGCACATCGTAGTAATCACGTCCATAGGAGACAATAATATGCTGGTTTTTGGGTATTTGGTTGTTGGTGGGGTCAAAATCCACCCACCCAAAACCAGGTATATACAACGAAAACCACGCATGCGAGGCATCGGTACCAATAAGTTTTTCCTTGCCCGGTGGCGGCAGCGTTTCAATATAACCACTTACATAGCGTGCCGGCAAACCCACAGAGCGCACACAGGCAATGGCTATTTGGGCAAAATCTTGGCAAACGCCTTTTTTCTCTTTCATCACCTCATGAATGGGCGTGGCCACATTGGTAACTGCGGTGTTAAACTCAAAATCGGTGTAAATGCGTTGCATGAGTTCGTAAGCGGCCTCAAAAATAGGGCGGTTGGGCGTAAACGATACTTCGGCATAGGCCCTAATTTCGGGCGTAATTTTTGCCACTAAGATGGATTCCAGAATAAACTGCTTGGCATTCACCAATTCTGGATGAAACCCATTTAAGGCATAGTGCGCTTGGTGCAGGGTAATATTTTGCCCGTCAAGCGAATCGTAAATATTGGGTTCCATGGTATAATCCCGCAATACTTTGCTTGTTGCTTTAACCTTTAGTTTGCTGTGTTGTTGCTGTATGGAAAACCGTGTAATGGTATTGCCAAAAAAATCTAATTTTTCTGAAATTTCAGTGGGCTTGGGGCTGATTTTCAATTTATAGTCCAACACTTTTTGCCCGGGCATGTCTTTGGGTTTAATCGTTGCTATGTTGTGGCAAAAGGTGACCCCATGCTCATACTTATAACTGGTTTCGTGCGAAATTTGATAAATCATTTACGAAAACGGGAAATTTTGGTTCACCAATTGTTTTTGTTGGTACGAATGGTTGAAATAGGTATCGGAAATAGCCATGGAAGTGTCGTGCAGCAAATCACTGATTTTAGACAAGGCCTCTTCCAGATTTTTACGTTCCGAACCTGTGCTATCCGTTTGTAAAAGCGATGAAACCTGTAAATTTTGAATCAGTTGGTAGGCCTCGTTTATTTTATCCTGACATTTTTGATAGGACGAAGCCCCTTTAGATTCCGGTAATCTGGAAATATCTTTTTTGATGCGCCCAATTTGATAGGTCAAGGATTTGGCGTATTCCTTATCCAGTAAAATTAAGTTGATAACGTTTTCTAAACTCAAATACGAGCGGTAGCTGTAGCGGTAAATGTTTAAACTTTCGTGGCTGGCCAGTAAGGATTCCAAAATTTCATATTGCAAGTGTTCTTCATGTTCAAAAATAAGTAGGGAACGGCATTTGGCAATGCTCATCATGGCTTGTTCTGCCTGCAAACCAATAAAGTATAGCAACAATCCTTGGTTTACCAGGATGCTTTCCTCAATAAGCCCCATAAAGGCAATCAATCGGGTGATGATGCGGTCCAAAACTTTGGTGAGTTCGATAATGGAACGATCTTCATTTTCTTTAAATCGGCTCCATTGTTTGTTGATGCCATCAAAAACGCGCCACATGTCTTTAGACCATAAACTGCGCAACGAGTAATAGGAATTGCCAAAACTGAACATGGTTTGTGCCAAACTGCCCCAACGTTGCTCGTCGGTCATTAAAGAAATGATTTCGCCCAATGGGTTTTTCATGGCTTCTTGTCCGCCTTTACCAACAAAACCAGGGAAGGTAGAGGTGATGTTGGTGATGGACTTGTAGAGTAATTTTAAACTCTCGGAATTTAATTTTTTACTGTGGTACTGCTCTTGGTTCATTTTGTTGAGCACCATACGCAGATAGCGTGCGGTTACCAAAGCACGACCTAAATACCGGCCAGACCAATAGAGGTTTTCGGCGGTGTTGCTTGGTAAATCGTTAATGTCGGCAATTGAAATTCGACAGGAGCTGTTCCAGGCATAATTTTGAATACTTGATTGCTCCTCATCCGAAATGACCCAAAAATCCTTACTAATACCGCCACGTTGATTGGAAACAAATAGGGTTTCCCGCTCAGGGGCCACACGAACCAATCCGCCGGGCATCACCTTATAACTGTTTCTTTTAGCAATGGCAAAGGTTCTGCAAATCACTTTTCGGGGCTCTAAGGTTTCATTTCTAAAATCGGGAGCGGTAGAAAACATGATTTTTTCTTGGGCCACAAATTTGTACGGCGCTAAAAGAATTTCCTTGCGTAAATCTTCTAAGGCCGTATCATCCAAAAATTCACAGAAGAATATATTTTCACGGTTGGAGCGGTCAATACGTTTTACAACTAAATCCCTTAAATGTTCCAACACGTAATTGCATTCAATTTGCTGTCCGCACCACCACGAAGCTATTTGCGGCAAAATAAGATCCTGACCGAAAAAATAGTTGCAAATGGTGTTCATGAAAGGAATCAATCCCGAGTTTTCCAAAATGCCACTACCTATGGGGTTCACAATGGCCACACGTTGTTCCCGAACCACATCCAACAAACCGGCAACGCCCAAATAGGAATCTTCACGAAGTTCCAACGGATCCATAAAAATATCGTCTACACGGCGTAAAACCACATCAACCTGTTTCAGCTCTTTAATGGTTTTCATCCAGAGCTTACCATTTCTAACCACTAAATCGTTACCCGTTACCAACGGATATCCTAAAAATGAGGCCATATAGGCATGTTCAAAATAGGTTTCGTTGTGTGGGCCTGGTGTTAAAATAACAATACTCGGATTGTCCCTGTTTTGAGGCGCCGCTTCTATGAGCATTTGGTTAAGCTCATAAAAGAACGCGGAGGGTTGCTTTACGTTGATATTCTGAAAAATATTGGGCAATACCCTGCTCAGCGCATATCTGTTTTCAAGCGCATAGCCCATGCCTGAAGGTGCTTGGGTTCTATCACTCACTACCCACATACGACCGTCCGGACCTCGAGCCAAATCGCATGAATAGATGAGCAGATTTTTTAAGGTTTTATACTGAATTTGGTCGCACTGCCTTAAGAAGCCACGATGGGCAAAAATAACTTCTTGCGGAATAATGCCATTTTTAATGAGCAGGCGCTCGCCGTAAATATCCTTTAAAATAAGGTTTAAAAGTTCTGCACGTTGGGCAATGCCGTTTTCAATGATTTTCCATTCGTTTTGATGGACCAAAAAAGGGACAATGTTCAATCCCCACGAGCGACGCATACCGTTAGGGTCGTTGTAAACATTATACGTTACCCCATTTTCATCCATGAGCCAATTGATTTCCTTTTGTTTGGCCACAAGGTTTTTGGTGCCCATTTGGGACAGATTATCCAACAATTTTCCCCAATTCGGATTTATGGACATATTGGATTTCAATACTTCATCGTAATTCCTGAAATCGGTAAAATAGTTTTGAAATAGGATATTTGAATCTGTGGGCATTCGGTATTACTTTTTTCGTAAATCTAAGGTTACCGGAAACTCAGCATTTACAGGTAGCTCTTTATATTTAAACTTTTTGGAACTATATTGTTTTCTCATGTTTTTATATTCTTCTTTGGTAATAGTGCCACCTTTATCTGGAACAATATCGCCTTGCGTATGGCCTAAATCCCAAAAACGGTTAATCCGCCTTGATTCTGCTTCAAGACTATTAACAGGGTAGGTTTCGTAGGCACGTCCTCCAGGATGGCCCACAAAATAGGTGCAGCCACCAACCGAATGCTTGTTCCACATATCAACAATATCAAAAACTAAAGGTGCATCAATACCGATTGTGGGATGTAATGCCGAGTATGGATTCCAAGCCTTGTATTTAATTCCGGCTACGTATTCGCCTTTTACCCCGGTACTTGTAAGCGGTACTTTTACACCGTTGCAAGTTACAACATATCTTTCACTAATGAAGTTGGAAACCTTTATCTGGACGCGTTCTACCGATGAATCGACATATCGGGCTGTTCCGCCTCCAGACATTTCCTCTCCAAGCACATTCCAAGGCTCTATGGCGGCACGTAATTCAAAATGAACGTTGTTGATTGTAGTCATGCCGTGAAGCGGGAATCTGAACTCAAAAAATGGGTCAAACCAATCTTCCTTAAATGCATATCCAGCTTTATTGAGCTTTTTAACGATGTCTTTTATGTCTTCCCTAACGAAGTGTTCTATAAGGAATTTATCGTGCAACTGAGTGCCCCAACGTACCAAATCGTGTTCGTAGGGTTCTTTCCAGAACCAAGCCACTAAGGTTCTTACCAATAAGTTTTGCATCAAACTCATTTGAGGATGTGGCGGCATATCAAACGCACGAAGCTCCAAAATACCTAATCTACCAGAAGAAGAATCCGGTGAATAAAGCTTGTCGATACAGAATTCGGCGCGGTGTGTATTTCCTGTTAAGTCGGTGAGTAAATGACGGAACAATCTATCGGTCAACCAAAACGGAACTTCGCCATTTTTTGGAATTTTGCTAAAGGCAATTTCCAGCTCGTACAGGTTTTCCATACGGGCTTCATCAATTCTGGGTGCTTGACTGGTAGCGCCAATGAAAGCCCCAGAAAACAAATAAGATAGTCCCGGGTGATGTTGCCAAAAGGTCAGCAAACTTCTGAGCAAACTAGGTTTACGAAGCAATGGGCTGTCTGCTGGAGATACGCCGCCGAGGGTCACATGGTTTCCTCCGCCAGTGCCAGTGTGCTTACCATCTAGCATGAATTTTTCAGTACCCAAACGAGATTGTTTGGCATGATGGTAAAGGGTAAGCGTGTTATATGTGAGTTCTTTCCAGTTTTTTGCGGGTTGCACATTCACCTCAATAACTCCAGGATCTGGCGTTATTTTCATCGATTCCATTCGGTTATCGTGCGGTGGGTCGTAACCCTCAAAAATTACGGGAATATTAAGCTCTTTTGAAGTTGCTTCAATCGATGCCACAAGGTCTAAATAAAACTCAGCAGTATCCAAAGGAGGTAAAAATAAATAGAGTTTGCCTTCCCGAACTTCGGCACACAAAGCTGTTCTTACAAAATATTCAAACTTGGGCTTTTCAATGCCTTTGGTTTGAGTTTTTTCAAAACGCTTTTCAACCGTTTTTGAATAAACGGGTAATGCATCCAGTTCTGAAAATTGGTCGGGTTCAAACCTTGGGAACTCTTTTTGTTTTGGTTTTTGGATGAGTGAATTTAACGGTAACCTTAAACCAATCGGTGAATTTCCAGGAACCAGAAAAATGTGTTTTCTTCGAAATTTCCAATCGCTCGTGTACCAAACACCTTCTGAATTATTTAAAGGCAGAACATAGCCCACAGGTTTTGAGCTGCCTTCCTTTAGGATGTCCATTAATTTGTCTTTTACCAACAAATTGCCGTTTTCTTTGGTGGGGTCAATATCCACCGGCATTTGTCCTTCTTGCCAAAGGAAATAAAAACTATCTTCGTAAGTGGGTTTTATGTTTTTACCGGAAATGCCAAGGTATTTGGTCAGCGTTTTTAAGAATTTTTTATCCGCATCTTTTGGCAATTTCGGGTTATCTGAAAATAAGGATAGCAGATTCTTCGTGTTCCAAATAGGTTTGCCATCTTTTCGCCAACAAATTTCTATCGACCATCTGGGAAGTGGTTCGCCGGGATACCATTTTCCTTGAGCTTGGTGCAAAACGCCACCTTTTCCAAATTCGTCATATAGTCTGGCCGACAGGTTTTTGGCCAACTCACGTTTATGAGGTCCGTCGGCATCTGTATTCCATTGAGGTGATTCCATATCATCTATGGAAACAAACGTTGGTTCGCCACCCATAGTCAAACGTACATCGCCTTTTTCCAATTCCTCCTCAACTTTAAAACCTAAATTATAAATGGCATTCCATTGGTCTTCAGTATAAGGTTTTGTAACCCTTGGCGATTCGAAAATTCGTTTTACGGAATTTTCAAAAAAGAATTCGGTTTCGCAAACATCTGTCATTCCTGAAACGGGCGAAGCACTTTCAAATGATGGCGTACAGGCTAAAGGAATATGCCCTTCACCAGCCAATAAACCAGAGGTAGCATCAAATCCTATCCACCCGGCACCGGGAATGTAAACTTCGGTCCAAGCATGTAAATCGGTAAAATCTTCTTCAGGGCCAGACGGGCCGTCCAATGATTTTTCATCACTGCTCAATTGTACCAAATATCCAGAAACAAAACGGGCACCAAAACCTAAATGACGCATCACTTGAACAAATAGCCAGGCATAATCTCGGCATGATCCATTTTTTTGCCCAAGGGTTTCTTCGCAGGTTTGCACACCTGGGTCCATCCGGATATTGTAATTGAGGAACTCATAAATCTTCCGATTGATATCAATCAAAAAATAGATGGTTTTTCGTGGCGATAAATCAACGGTTTTAAGGAATTCTTGTAAAAGTGGGCCATTATCCGTGATCTCCAAATAGGGAAGCAGTTCCTTTTTAGTGGTTTCCAAGTAATTAAAAGGGTAATCCTCGGCATATTTTTCAACAAAAAAATCAAACGGATTTATGGTTTTTAAATCAGCAATAATTTCAACATCTATAGATAGCTCCTTAGTTTTTTCAGGAAAGGTCAATCGGGCCAAATAGTTTCCAAAAGGATCTTGTTGCCAGTTAAAAAAATGGTTTTCTGGCTTTATTTTAATGGAATAGGCCTCAATGGGCGTCCTGCTATGCGGTGCCGGGCGTAGTCTGAAAATATGGGGAGAAAGTGAAACTAAACGATCGTATTTATATAAGGTTTTATGAGAGATTACAATTTTTAAAGCCATAAAGAAATTGATTTTTTGCTGGTCTAGCCAGATACGCAAATATAAAAATACACTAAAATTACAGCTTTGTATATTTTAATGTGTATTTCGTTAAATTATTAATTAGATTTTAAATTTTTACAATCTAAAATGATAATATAATGAATTTAAGCTTTAATTATTTTAAAATCATTAATGCGACTTAAGACAAATTTTAAGGGGATGTTTCTATGAATCGTAAACCCTATTTTCTTGCTCATTCACACGTATAAAAGTGGTTCGTTTGGTGAGCTCTTTGAGTCGCGATGCCCCCACATAAGTACATGTACTGCGCAAACCTCCCAAAATATCTTGTAAGGTGCCTTCAACCGGACCTTTATAGGCTACTTCAACGGTTTTACCCTCACTGGCTCTGTAATCAGCAACGCCACCAACGTGTTTTTCCATTGCAGTTGACGAGCTCATGCCATAAAACTTTCTGAAGGGTTTGCCATTTTTTTCAATCATTTCGCCACCACTTTCGTCATGACCGGCCAGCATGCCACCCAACATAACAAAATCTGCCCCTGCGCCAAATGCCTTTGCAATATCTCCAGGGCTAGTACATCCACCATCGCTAATAATTTGTCCGCCCAAACCGTGCGCTGCATCAGCGCATTCTATGATTGCTGAAAGCTGTGGGTAACCAACGCCCGTTTTTACCCGTGTAGTACAAACCGAACCTGGACCAATGCCAACTTTTACAATATCAGCCCCAGAAAGTAATAATTCTTCAACCATTTCACCGGTAACTACATTCCCTGCAATAATGACTTTTTCAGGATATAGCTCTCTTGTTTGTTTTACAAAATGGGCAAAATGTTCAGAATAGCCATTGGCTACATCAATACAAATGAATTTTAGGTTTGGGTTTATTTCAAAAACTTTTGCAAGCTTTTTTGAATCGGTAAGGCTTGTTCCCGTACTAACGGCGATATTATTTTCGGCACCTTGAGGTAAGTTTGACAGAAAAACGCTCCAATCTGCCATGGAGTAATGTTTATGAATTGCAGTAAAAAGATTTTTTTCAGAAAGAGCTTGCGCCATCATAAATGTCCCAACAGTATCCATATTCGCTGCCATAATGGGTATTCCTCGCCAAACAACTGGGCTATGTAAAAATTTAAATTCGCGCTCTAAATTCACTTCAGACCTACTTTTTAACGTTGAACGTTTAGGTCTTATCATCACATCCTTGAATCCTAATTTTATATCATATTCTATCCTCATTCTTAATTTTTTAATGCATTTGTTTCTCGTTAATTTAAATTTTTATCACCATATGTTTATCTAAGCAATACAAAGGCTTTCACAAGTAAAAATAATGAAATTTAAAATATTTTGCATTGGTATTTGTAAACAATAGTTTTGTAATTTGTAATAATTATGGATAAGTTTGTTAAAAGCACCATATCGTGAATTTTCTTCCAAAATTTTTAGAATCTATCAAAGTGAAGAGGAAACTATCCCTTTTCATTTTTATTTCTATTGCCGCTATTCTTATTGTTGGGTTTTGTGTCATCGAAGGGAAAATTTATACTGAAAGCGCAGCCTTACTTTTGTTCATCATTGCTATTCTTCAGGTATTTGGCTTGCAATATTTTTTGAAGACCATCTTAAAAAATGAGGTTATAATTACTAATCTTAGGCTCAGAATAGATGAATTAAAAGCAGAATTGCATGCCGCTGATGATTTGGCCAATGAAAAATCTGTTTATTTGGCCAATATGAGTTACGAGGTGCGAACACCTTTAAGTACCATTCTAGGCATGCTAAACATGCTGAAACAAACCGATTTGACTACAGACCAAAGAGCACAAGTTGAGATTGCCGAATACTCTTCAAAACATTTGTTGCAATTGGTTAATATGGTGACCGATAATTCGGAAGTTGAAACGGGTGAAGTGTCTTTGAACCTAAAGACCATCGATTTGAGGTCCGATTTAATGAAGTTGTTTAAGGTTTTTGAGTACCAAACTTGGGAAAAAGGTTTGGATTTTGAATTTAAGTTTTTACCACAAGAAAAAGATAAGTTTTTGCTCATGGGAGATTCTGCCCGTATTCAGCAGGTAGTTATCAACTTAATTAACAATGCCATCAAATTTACACATTCCGGAAAGGTTTCAATTATAGTAGATCAGTCCGTGGGTATTAAGGATGATCAAATCGTCACTTTCTATATTAAGGATACGGGCATTGGTATGCGACCGCATGAGGTAAAACAAATTATGGGTAATCCCGATGATGCAGATAGCCAGCTAACATTTAAAGATTATAGGGGGCGTGGTATAGGCTTGACTATTTCAAATAAATTGGTAAAACTTATGGGAGGCCAGTTGAAATTGGAGAGTAAAGAAAATGAAGGGTCAACTTTTCACTTCAGCTTGCAGCTTAAAAAGACCTTGAATTTGAAAGTAGAGGAAGAATTCCTTAAGCCTGTTTTAATGGACAAACTAAGTGTTTTAGTGGCTGAAGATAACCGAACTAACCAAAAGGTTATTAAGTTTTTACTCGAGCGCCAAGGGGCGGATTGCACGTTTGCCAAAAATGGATTGGAAGCAGTTGAACTGTATAAAATATTGGATTTCGATATTATTTTTATGGATATTTATATGCCGGACATGGATGGTTACCAAGCTACAAAATTCATTAAGGAAACCGCTAAATATGCCATGAACAAAACACCTATTATTGCTGTTTCGGCCAGTGCCTTTGAAGAAGACATCAATAATGCAAAACTGGTAGGAATCGATGATTTTCTTGCCAAGCCCATTGAAGTGGTAAAGCTTAGGGAGCTACTGACAAAGCATGCTAAAAAGAGCGCGTAAAAGAATCGCGCTAGTCTCTAATTTTGAAGGTATTTATCCCTTAGCTTGATGTTTCCAGCGTTTGTGGGTCCAGAAATAATATTCTGGGGCTTCATAAATCTGTTTTTCAACCTCGCGCAAAAACATATCGGTCACTTTATAATCCTTATATTTTTTTGGTTCTTCGGTAAGGGTCATAAATTCAGCTTCGTAATATCCACGTTTTACTTTGTTTACTTTTAAGTAGGCAATGGTCAAATCTAATTTTTTTGCCAAACGTTCTGCGCCAGTGAAGGAGGGTACTTTTACCCCCATAAATTCACCCCAATATACGTCTTTGCTCAATCTTGGAGACTGGTCGCTAATAAAAGCCACAATACTTTTTATGCCTTTGGCCTCGTTTTGGTTTATGGTTGCAATGGTTTCTTTGGTGCTTATCAGTGTCGTTTTAAATTTAGAGCGAATGTCTCTTGCCAATTTATCAAAGTATTTGTTAGCCAGTTTTTTGTAAACCCCAAATCCTTCAAAATTAATATGGTTTTGGATTTCAACCGACCATTCCCAACTGGCATAATGCCCATACATTAAAATAATGCTTTTGTTCAATGATTCCAAACGTCGCAATTCTTCTGGGTTCTTAATTTTGAAGCGTTTTTGCATTTCAGCTTTGGTAATGGATAATGTTTTGGCCATTTCCAAAAACATATCGCATAAATGCTTGTAAAACTTCTTTTTAATTCGTTTTAATTCTACTTCAGATTTATCTGGAAACACCAATTTTAAGTTATCTGAAACTACTTTTTTTCGGTATCCAATAACGTAGTAAAGAAGAATATATAAGCCGTCTGATAAGAAATAAAGCAATCTAAAAGGCAATATGGAAATTATCCACAAAAAAGGATAAACCAGAATATAAGCTAGAAATTGCATGAATAAATTTTAGATTTGCAAATATATGTTAATTCAAATTTAAACGTTTACTCCTTATGGGCAAATTAGATTTAATAACGGTCGTTTTAATCGCTGCCAATGTGATTATATCGTACAAAGGTTTTAACGACTATTCCTTTTTTGAAAAATACAAATTTAACGTGGGTGGAGTTAAACGTGGTGAAAAAATAAGGATTTTTAGTTCAGGTTTTCTCCATGCCGATACCCAACATTTATTGTTCAATATGCTTACGTTGTATTTTTTTGCCAATGTGGTAATTGCATTGCTA
The DNA here is from genome assembly GCF_041287255.1 of Tamlana flava. Classification (NCBI taxonomy): domain Bacteria; kingdom Pseudomonadati; phylum Bacteroidota; class Flavobacteriia; order Flavobacteriales; family Flavobacteriaceae; genus Tamlana; species Tamlana flava. The sequence goes on along the minus strand of NZ_JBGGTX010000001.1, from coordinate 281,978 downwards.
AATACTGCGGAATTCATATTCATATACTTTGGCAGTTTGTTGTTAGGTAATTTATTGTCACTCTATTTCCATAAAAATGAATACCATTACAGTGCTGTTGGGGCAAGCGGTGCAGTTTCTGGGGTTGTTTATGCCGCCATACTTTTAAGGCCAGATATGAGTTTGTATCTGTTTTTTATCCCGATTCCCATCCCCGCCTATATTTTCGGTATAGGGTATTTGCTATATTCCATTTATGGCATGAAAAATAGGGTTGGCAATATAGGCCACGATGCCCATTTTGGTGGAGCCATAGGAGGTTATTTAATTACCTTGGTCCTTTCACCATGGTTGTTCAAGTACAATTTACTTATGGTGGTGTTATTGGCCATTCCTATTGTCTTATTGTTTGTTTTGAAGAAAATGGGGAAAATGTAAATCTGCATTCAAAATTTTAAGTTTTTCCATCTATGGCATAGCTATTGAGTTTATATAGTGACTGAAAGAATTATGTTATCTTTAAACACTTGTATTTCAGTATTTTAACAAAAATTTGATTTAATTAAATAATAGAACAATCTGGTTTTAATGACAGATTGGCTTAATATAATATATGAAGAAAGCGAATATCATGAATCTTGACAGTTTGTCATTGCAAGATTTTGATGAAAATGCAGAATTGATTCCATTAATGACACCTGAGGATGAGGAGGCCATAAATAATGAAGAGCTCCCTGAAACCTTGCCTATTTTGTCGTTGCGCAATACGGTATTGTTTCCAGGCGTAGTTATTCCTATCACAGCAGGTAGAGACCAATCCATTAGACTTATTAATGATGCCAACAAAGGCGGGAAGGTAATAGGTGTTGTTGCCCAAAAAGATGAAACTGTAGAAAGACCGACGGCCAAAGACATTCATGAAACAGGAACTGTTGCTAGGATTTTACGTGTTCTTAAAATGCCAGATGGTAACGTAACCGTTATTATTCAAGGCAAACGAAGGTTTAAGGTTGCCGAGGTCATTACAGAGGAACCTTATATGAATGCGACGATAAGAGACCTTCCTGAGGCTAAACCTGCCGTTAAAAACAAAGAGTTTATGGCCATTATCGATTCCATTAAGGATTTGGCCTTAGATATCATTAAGGAAAGCCCGAACATTCCTAGTGAAGCGTCATTTGCCATAAAAAATATTGAGAGCAACTCATTTTTGGTGAATTTCGTATCGTCAAACATGAATCTTTCAGTGGCCGAAAAACAAGAGCTTTTAGAGATAAACGATCTTAAAAAGCGTGCGTTAGCTACCTTGAAATATATGAATGTTGAGTTTCAGAAACTTGAACTTAAGAATGACATACAGTCTAAAGTTCAAATGGATATGAGCCAACAGCAACGTGAATATTTCCTTCATCAGCAAATGAAAACCATTCAAGAGGAGTTGGGTGGTGTAAGTCATGATGAAGAGCTTGAGGAAATGAGAGCGAAGGCCGAAGAAAAGCTTTGGGATGAAAAGGTGGCCAAACATTTTGATAAGGAATTGGCCAAAATGCAGCGGATGAACCCTCAGGTGGCAGAATACTCCATTCAGCGCAATTATTTGGAGCTGTTTCTGGATTTACCATGGAACGAATATAGCGAAGATAAATTCGACTTAAAACGTGCCATGAAGATTTTAAATAGGGACCATTTTGGACTTGAGGACGTTAAAAGAAGAATCATTGAATATTTAGCAGTTTTAAAGCTACGTAACGATATGAAATCGCCCATCTTATGTCTTTATGGCCCTCCCGGAGTTGGTAAAACTTCTTTAGGCAAATCAATAGCCGAAGCTTTGGGACGCGAGTATGTACGAATATCATTGGGTGGTTTACGCGATGAAGCAGAAATTCGTGGGCACAGAAAAACTTATATAGGCGCTATGCCAGGTCGAATTATCCAGAGTTTAAAGAAGGCTGGTACGTCCAATCCGGTTTTTGTCTTGGATGAAATAGATAAACTTTCCAATTCACACCAAGGTGATCCATCATCTGCCATGTTGGAAGTTTTAGATCCTGAGCAGAACAGCGATTTTTATGATAATTTCTTGGAAATGGGTTACGACCTTTCAAAGGTTATGTTTATTGCCACTTCCAATAGTTTATCTACCATTCAACCGGCATTGCTTGATAGAATGGAAATCATCAATGTTACCGGTTATACCATTGAAGAAAAGGTTGAGATTGCCAAACGCCATTTGTTACCCAAACAGCTTAAAGAGCATGGTTTGTCTGCAAAAGATTTAAAGATTGGAAAACCTCAATTAGAAAAAATTGTTGAGGGTTATACCCGTGAATCTGGTGTACGTGGTTTGGAAAAGCAGATAGCAAAAATGGTTCGCCATGCGGCCAAAAATATTGCTATGGAAGAGAAATACAATATCAAGGTGACCGATGAAGACATTATTGAAGTTTTGGGTGGACCAAAATTAGAGCGTGATAAATACGAAAATAATAATGTAGCCGGTGTAGTAACAGGTTTGGCTTGGACAAGGGTAGGTGGAGATATTCTTTTTATTGAATCGATTATTTCAAAAGGAAAAGGAGTATTAACCGTTACAGGTAACTTGGGAAAGGTTATGAAGGAATCGGCTACAATTGCCATGGAATACATAAAATCAAATGCTGAAGAATTTGGTATTGATTCGGATGCATTTGATAAATATAATGTGCATATTCACGTCCCCGAGGGCGCAACGCCAAAAGACGGACCAAGTGCTGGGGTTACTATGCTCACCTCTTTGGTATCGCTGTTCACCCAAAGAAAAGTAAAGAAAAGCTTGGCCATGACAGGTGAGATTACTCTGCGTGGAAAAGTGCTTCCTGTTGGTGGAATCAAAGAAAAAATATTGGCAGCTAAAAGGGCAAGAATAAAAGAAATATTGTTGTGCGAGGAAAACAGGCGCGATATTGAGGAGATAAAACCAGAATACTTAAATGGACTGACCTTTCATTATGTTACAGATATGAGCGAGGTCATCAATATAGCCCTGACCCATCAAAAAGTGAAAAATCCAAAAAAAATATAGCGTTTATTACAAAGAACCTCGAAAACTTTCGAGGTTTTTTTGTGATTTAAAATAAAAGATACATGCTATCGTTTTAAGATAGATTTAGTTACTTTGCGTCGTAAATATGCTAAAAAAACTTATCCCATTTTTCTGTTTCGCTTTACCTACTATGGCCTTGGCACAAGTTGGAGGTGAGCATACCTATCAGTTTTTAAACTTGGTGTCCTCTCCACGTCAGGCTGCTTTAGGGGGCAAGGTGTTGACTAATGTTGATTACGACGTAACCCAAGGCCTGTTCAATCCGGCGACAATTAATGTGGAAATGGATAACCAATTGGCACTAAATTATACCAGTTATTTAGGGGGTATTAGTTATGGTACAGCCGCATACGCCTATACCGTTGATAGGCACACGCAAACGTTCCACGGCGGAGTTACCTATGTGAATTATGGTTCTTTTGACGGGTATGACGAAAATGGAAATTCCACAGGAACCTTTTCTGGTAGTGAAACGGCGCTTTCAATGGGTTATGCTACCCAAATAGGATATTCTGATTTTTATTTTGGAGGAAACTTAAAGTTGATTACCTCAAAGTTAGAGCAGTATAGCTCCCTAGGGGCAGCAGTAGATTTGGGATTGATTTTCATTGATGAATATCTAGATTTTAATGCAGCGTTGGTTATCAGAAATTTGGGTTCTCAAATAACAACATATGCTGGTTTAAACGAATCTTTGCCTTTTGAGGTTGCTTTTGGCATGTCGCAAAGGTTGGAAAACGTGCCTATTCGTTGGCATGTTACTTTAGACAATTTGCAAGAATGGCCAATTTCAAGACCAAACCCAGCACGAACCACAAGCGATTTGTCAGGAAACCAGACCAACGAAAAAATAGGGTTTATTGGGCAGGTTATACGGCACGCCATTATAGGTGCCGAAGTATTTCCAGAAGGAGGTTTTAACATCCGATTGGGCTATAACTTTCGGAGAGGTGAAGATTTAAGAATATTGGACCAGCGTAACTTTTCAGGGCTTTCTGCTGGTATTTCTGTAAAAATGAATAAAATGCGCTTTAGTTTTACCCATGCCAAATATACCAGCGCAGCCAATTCAAACTTCCTAGGGCTTCAAATAGATTTGCAATAGAAGAACTTCTTTAAGTATTTTGAGTACTTTTGGCATTTCTAACCTTGACTATGAATAAAATCACTATTGCCATAGACGGATTTTCATCAACAGGAAAAAGCACCGTGGCCAAACAATTGGCCAAATATCTGGGCTATGTTTATGTTGATACTGGTTCCATGTATCGAGCGGTCACACTTTATGCTATGAAGCATGGATTGATTAATAATGATGATTTTAATGTTGAGGCACTTATTTACCAACTGCCACAGGTCCATATTAGTTTTAAATTCAGGGAAGATTTGGGTTTTGCCGAAGTATATTTGAACGGGGTTAATGTTGAAAATCAAATCAGGACTTTGGAAGTTTCCGGTTTCGTCAGTAAAGTGGCAGCTATATCTGAGGTTCGCCAAAAACTTGTTGAGCAACAACAAAAACTCGGGGAAGATAAAGGTATTGTCATGGATGGCCGAGATATTGGTACGGTGGTTTTTCCAAATGCAGAACTTAAGTTATTCATGACTGCATCACCAGAAACCAGAGCAAAAAGACGCTATGACGAACTGATAGGCCGAGGCGATAAAGTAGTATTTGAAGATGTACTTAAAAACGTTAAGGAACGTGATTATATTGACTCTAATAGAGAAGATTCTCCACTTGTAAAGGCTGAAGACGCCATTGTTATAGACAACTCAAATATGACTTTGGAAGAGCAGTTTGAAAAAATCCTCAACCTCGTAAAAATGACCATTAAGGATTTCGAATAGAAATTTCTTAAATCATCAGTTTTTAGCCTCAGCTGATTGTTTGTACTTTTTATAAAGCGGAATCCTGTAGGATAAAAAGTAGCTATATCCAACCCCGATACCTGTGCTATCATAGGTTTTTCCAAATCCCGGAATATAAACATTCTGAAAATTATTAGGTTCGGTTTCACTGGCTGATACTTTCAGTTGTGCATTAAGGCACATATAGAGATTATTGAACAGCTCTACTTTAATGCCCAACATGATTTCAGCCCAAATGGCCGTTAAACCACTAAAAGATTCGTTTTCGGTTGACGTAAATTGTTCCCAATATTGGTTGGTGTTGTAAACCGTAAAACTGTTTAAATCGTGGCTGAATGTACTGGCGCCAATTCTAAAGCCTGCGTAAATCATGTTGTCCATATCAAGCCAGTTTTCATACATGTTGTAATCAACACCGGCTTTAATATAACTGCCTTTGCTGGTAATATCTAGATAATCGTTAATGGTGCTTTTTTCTTCAAAACCAATTTCACCGGCAATGTAGAGGTCTTTTTTTATGCGATAATCTCCTTGGATTTCAAAACCACTATAGTCATCATCAAGTGTGGTTCTAATAAGTTTTCCAATGTCGCCACCCAATCTTAACCCATACTTTAGTTTTACCCTTGTAGTATCAACTGAAATTTCTGCAATAGTGTCATTTTGAGCATTAACCGATGCACAAAACAAAAAAAGCACTAAAAAACTTTTAATGTGTAATAGTAAAGTGCGTTGTTGTTTCATCTTCTACAGATTGGTTATCGGTTAAAGGTTGTCTGGATAGCATCCAATTATCACTATCGGGTTCAATGGTGAGCGTTACATTTTTGAAAATGGTTTTGTAACCGCAGGCACGAGAAACAAAAACTTGTTCTCTGCTATAGTTTATAGTTATGACATCTGAATTGCCATCAACAAAATCATCCGTATTGTCGTCAGGCGTGCCGTTCTCATTTACTTCCGCTTCTTTAAAAATAACGTATTGCGTGGTGTTGTCATCCGTTTTTAAGGGTAACATTAGGGTTGAGGCACTAACAAAATTATAGCCTTCGAGAATAAATTCATTCCCAACACCTGCAACAACAATATCAAATACATTTTTTTTGTTATCGGGGTTTACACTATCTAAAAAATCGATAATCAATCGAGGGGTTGTTGGTGTGCTTTCCGGACAAATATCATCGCGTTCGCAGCCAACGGACAATCCAACAATCAATAGTATTGGAATGATAAGTATTTTAAAATATTTCATTTATCGTCTTTCTAAAAGTACTACATTTTCAACATGAAAAGTTTGTGGAAACATGTCAACGGCCTGTGTTTTTACAACCTTATACATCGTGTCCATTAAAGCTAAATCCCTTGCCTGTGTGGCACTGTTGCAGCTTACGTAAACCACACGCTTTGGTGAAATGTTCAATATTTGTTGCACAACATCTTTGTGCATACCATCACGTGGTGGGTCGGTAATGATAACATCGGGTTGCCCGTGTTTTTTGATGAAATCATCATTAAAAACATGCTTCATGTCGCCCACAAAGAATTCAACGTTATTTATGTTGTTTAATTGTGCATTTTCCTTGGCGGCAATAATAGCATCAGGCACGGCTTCAACACCAACTACCTTCTTTGCCTTTTTGGCAACAAATTGAGCAATGGTTCCTGTTCCGGTATATAAATCGTAGACGAGTTCATCCCCTGTTAAACCTGCAAAATCACGTGTAATTTTATAAAGTTCAAAAGCTTGATCTGAATTTGTTTGATAAAAAGATTTGGCATTGATTTTAAACTTAAGGCCTTCCATCTCTTCAAAAATATGGTCAGAACCTTTATAACAAATGATTTCCTGATCGTAAATCGTGTCATTAGCTTTTCCGTTGATAACATAAAGTAATGAGGTTATTTTTGGAAAGGTTTCAGCAACAAAATTTAGAAGCAATTCACGTTTTGCCTTGTCTTCCTTAAAAAACTGAATGAGCACCATAACATCGTCTGTGCTTGCCGTGCGAATCATCATAGTGCGCAAAAAACCCGTTTGGTTTCGGGTATTGAAAAATTCCAAATTATTATCAATTGAGAAATGCTTAACCGCGTTTCTTATGGCATTTGATGGGTCTTCCTGTAAATGGCATTTTTTTATGTCCAGAATTTTGTCCCACATACCGGGAATATGAAAACCAAGCGCATTTTTATCTCCTAAATCTTTGTCAGATTGAATTTCGTCAAGTGTTAACCACCGGCTGTCACTGAACGAAAATTCCATTTTGTTTCTGTAGAAGTATTGTTTTTTTGAACCTAAAATGGGTGTGACTTCAGGTAGTTCGATATGGCCGATTCGGGTTAGATTATTGGTAACTTCCTTTTGTTTGTAAAACAATTGGTGTTCGTAAGCCATATCCTGCCATTTGCATCCACCGCATGTTCCAAAATGCTCGCAAACAGGGGCCGTGCGTTTTTCCGAATATGTGTGAAAATGAATTGCTTTTCCCTCGTAGTAAGCTTTTCGTTTTTTAAACGTTTGAACATCAACTACATCACCTGGCACAGCATTGGACAAAAAGATAACTTTTCCATCTGGTGCTTTAGCGATGGTTTTCCCTTTTGCACCCGCATCCATTACCTTAATATGTTCAAAGATTTGTTTCTTGGCTAATTTTCTGGACATGCTGCAAAAGTAATAATTGCCAGAAAAAAATATCATTTTATTTCTGTTAACTTTGGTTGAATTCCTTTTTCCACAAAATAAAATGAACCTTTTCAGATTTTCTATGTCTTTAAGGTATAAGTTCGGATTTATTTAATGAGCGCAAAGCAACGAATTAGAGACAGTAAGTTAGTTTCAGATTATCAGGCGGGCGATTTAAACGCATTGAATGGCCTTGTAAAAAACTGGCACAAAACATTTTGTGAAAAAGCTTTTTGGTTGGTTAAAGATGCCGATGTAGCAAAAGACATAGCTCAGGACAGTTGGAAGACGATTATTGCCAAAATCAATGACCTTAAAATTCCTGAAAGTTTTGGCAGTTGGGCTTTGCGAATAGTCTATACAAAATCTATTGATTGGATTAATTTGAACAATAAAACGATTGAAAAACATCAAGTTTATAGTTATGAACAAGAACTGACAACCACAACTGTAAATACGGATTATGAAGATTTGAAGCGTGCACTTTTAGCAACTGTAAAGAAGTTGCCCAAACAGCAACAAGTTGTTATTAAGTTGTTTTATGTTGAAGACTATTCATTAAAAGATATAAGTGAAATGCTAAATATTTCAATTGGAACTGCAAAATCGAGACTGTTCCATGCTAGAGAAAAATTAAAAACAATATTAAAAAATATAAATTATGAAAACTAAGATGGAAGACATTGACAAATTAATCAAAGAAACGCTTACAGAAGAAGAAGCAAAGTTTTATGATGAGTTGGATGAACAAAACCTCTTTCAAATGCTATGGGGCGTGTTTAAAGGCAAAAACTCTTGGGTGGCACTAGTTATGAATATTTTCAATGCCTTGGTTTTTGGGCTTCTTATTTATTGTATTATTCAAACCATGGATGTTGAAAAAACAAATGATTTAATTCTATGGGTAGGTGCAGTAATTATGTGTTTTTTAACCATGAGCATGATTAAAATCTACATTTGGATGCAAATTCACAAAAATGCTGTTATTCGCGAAATAAAAAGATTAGAATTACAGGTGTCATCACTGTCAGCAAAAATCTCAGAATAAGACTTTTGCGAGCCATTAATATTTACTAACTTGCACGCCTATCCAGGGATGATTTCTCTCCCACGCTGCTTTTTCGGATTCCACGAAAGAATAAAGGTACAGAAGGAATGGTTGTTTTATCAATTTAAATTTCATTAAAATGGCTGTTTTAGACCAATTAACTTCGCAACAAGCGATAGATTTAGAAAACAAGTATGGCGCACATAATTACCATCCATTACCTGTGGTTTTGGCAAAAGGTGAAGGTGTTCATGTTTGGGATGTAGAAGGAAAAAAATATTACGACTTCCTATCGGCTTACTCGGCGGTTAACCAAGGGCATTGCCACCCGAAAATTGTTAATGCCATGACACAGCAAGCACAAACCCTAACCTTAACTTCACGGGCATTTTACAATGACATGCTCGGTAAATTTGAAAAATTTGCTTGCGAATACTTTGGATACGATAAACTTTTACCAATGAATACAGGGGCTGAGGCTGTTGAAACCGCCTTGAAGTTATGTAGAAAATGGGCATATGAAGTAAAAGGTATTGATGAAAATGAAGCTGAAATCGTTGTGTGCGAAAATAACTTTCACGGACGTACAACAACCATAATATCATTCAGTAACGATCCAGTTGCCCGAAAAAACTTTGGCCCATATACAATGGGCTTTATTAAAATTGAATATGATAATTTGGATGCTTTAGAAATGACTCTGAAAAGCAATCCAAATGTGGCAGGTTTTCTGGTAGAACCTATTCAGGGCGAAGCGGGTGTTTATGTGCCAAGCGAACACTACCTTGCAAAAGCAAAGGCACTATGTGAGCAGTATAATGTTTTGTTTATTGCAGACGAAGTCCAAACCGGTGTTGCACGCACAGGAAATTTATTGGCAGTAGACTACGAGCATGTAACCCCGGACATTTTAATTTTAGGCAAGGCCCTAAGTGGTGGTGTTTATCCAGTTTCTGCGGTTTTGGCAAATAATCAAATAATGAATGTTATAGAACCAGGTAACCACGGAAGTACTTTTGGTGGAAATCCCGTGGCAGCCGCTGTAGCCATGGCCGCTTTGGAGGTAATAAAGGATGAACATTTAGCCGAAAACGCTTTTACTTTGGGTGAATTGTTCCGAACAGAAATGAGCAAATACATAAAAACCAGTAATATTGTTAACCTAGTTAGGGGGAAAGGCTTATTGAATGCCATAGTGATAAACGATGATGAAGATAGCGATACTGCCTGGAACATTTGTTTGGCATTGCGCGACAATGGTTTATTAGCAAAACCGACACATGGTAATATTATCCGTTTTGCACCTCCATTAGTTATGACCGAAGAGCAATTATTGGATTGTGTAAATATTATAACGAAAACACTTCAACAATTTGAAAGGGAGTAATTTATAAAAAAATATGCGAGCAAAAAATGTGCGTTTCACAAAGAAACGCACATTTTTTTATGTCCTTTTGAAAGAAAAATTCACTTGTGAATTTTACAAAATCGGTCGACGCTCAAAAATAACACCGAAATATTTTTTAAATGGCAATATTGCATGTTGCAATTTTTAAATACCTTTTCATCAATATGCAGAAACGTTTCTCCGGTGTTGTTGTACCCATGATTACCCCATTAAATGAGGATTTAACTGTGGATTTACATTCGGTAAAGCTCATAGTTGAACTTTTCGCTGAGAATGGAATACACCCACTTGTTTTGGGAACTACTGGTGAATCCAGCTCTATTGGGGAAGTTGAAAGTTACAGGATGGTAGAAACATCTGTTAAAGCAAAATCGGAAGGGCAATGCATTTATGCTGGATTGGTTGGTAACCACGTGAATAATCTTATTGAGCGCGGAAACACTTACATTAGTTTAGGGGCCGATTGTGTTGTGGCAACACTGCCTTCCTATTATGGTCTTACGCCAAACCAAATGACTGCTTTTTATGAAACCCTTGCAAATCATATTTATGGCCCGTTAATGATGTATAACATTAAGGCGACAACGCAAATGTCTATTCCTTTAGAAGTGGTTGAAAAATTATCTGAGCACCCAAACATTTGGGGTTTAAAGGATTCTGAACGTGATGTGGGACGAATGAAAACCTGTATTGACCTCTATAGCAATGACGAAAATTTTTCTTTTTTCTGCGGATGGGGTGCACAAAGTTATGGTAGCCTAAAATTGGGGGCAGATGGTATTGTACCCAGCACGGGCAATTATGTTCCAGAAATGTATAAAAAAATGTATAAAGCTGCATTGAATAAAGATTGGGAAGAATGTGAAAAATGGCAAAAGGAAACAGATGCTATTGCAGAACAATATCAAAAAGACAAAACATTGGGTCAATCCTTGGCGGTTTTAAAGGCTTTAATGAATAAAAAAGGATTGTGTAATAAAACCATGATGCCACCTTTAACCGAGGTGGAATAAAACTAGCTAAACTAAACTAATATGTTAAATATTCACTGGATTGACATTGTCATTGTAGTCATTTCTGTAGCCTTTACTTTAGGGGCTGGATTTTACTTTGCACATCGTCAAAAAAGTTCCGATCAATATTTTTCAGGAAGCAAAACTATTCCTGCTTGGGCCATTGGTATTTCCATTTTTGCAACGTTAATCAGTAGCGTTACGTTTTTGGCATATCCAGCTGCTGCCTATAAATCGAACTGGATTTTATTGGTTCAGGGTTTAATGGTGCCTATTGTGCTGATAGGATTGGTTTGGGTTATTGTACCGCTATTCCGAAAGGTAATCAGATTGAGTACCTATGAATATTTTGAGCGCCGCTTTAGTCCGTTTGCTCGACTATATAGTTCTGTTGCGTTTATATTGACCCACTTTTCCAAAATGGGGACGGTGCTTTATCTGGTGAGTTTGGCTTTGGCCACCCTTACGGGGATTGATGTGACCACATTTATAATTGGCCTTACCATTATAATCATCCTTTTAACCCTATTAGGTGGAATAGAAGCTGTAATTTGGATGGATGTTATACAAGGATTTTTGCTTATTGGAGGGGGGCTGTTGTGTATTGGCATACTCTTGTTCAAATCCGAAAGTGGAGCAGGTTTCATGATTGATGAAGCTTTTGCTATGAAGAAAATTGACTTCGGACCATACGATTTTACGTTTACAGAACTCACATTTTGGGTTTTGGTAATAAATGGTGCTTTTTATGCATTGCAAAAGTATGGAACCGATCAAACCATTGTTCAACGTTACCTTACCGCCAAAAGTGATAAAGATGCAAAAAAAGCAGCTTATATTGGGGTGTTCGCTAGTGTACCGGTTTGGGCGTTGTTTATGCTGATTGGGTCTTTGTTGTTTGTTTTTTACAATACAGGTGGGGCGGTTTTAGCAGAGGGGTTAAAGTCGGATCAAGTTTTTACTTATTTCATCGGAACAGAATTACCAATTGGTGCCGTTGGTTTGGTTTTGGCAGCACTTATTGCTGCAGCAGTTTCTAGTTTGGACTCTGACATGAATTGTTTGGCGGCCATTGGTGTTGAAGATTTTTATCAGCGCTTTAATCCAAATTGCACCGATAAACAACGTTTAATGGTAGGGCGTTTATTAGTGTTGTTTTCAGGTATAGCCATGTTGGTTGTCGCATTACTTTATGCCGCCTGGGATGGTCAAGGAGTTTTAGGTGTAGTATTCAAATTATACGCCATTTTTTCCGCAGGAATAGTTGGCATTTTTATGTTAGGTTTATTCTCTAGAAGAGCAAATAAAAAAGGGTTGCATATCGGTATTTTCGTTTGCATAGTGTTCACTGCATATGCTGTTTTGACCACTACTGAAATTAACGATTCACTGATTTTGGACTTTGGCTCATATAATTTTCCACATCACAAATACATGTTGGGGGTTTATAGCCATTTAATCGTATTGGTTGTTGGCTATTTGGCAAGCTTCCTTTTTAAATCTGAACCTGTTAAAGATGAATTGACCATTTATGGTTATTTTAAATTAAAAAATAAATAAAGATTAAGATTTGAACATGAATTCAATAACCTTATTGCAACCTGGAAAAATTGAATTTGGAGAAGGCTCTTTAGGTAAACTTTCTGAAGATTCCATTTTGGAAACTTCAAACAAAATATTACTGCTAGTTGCCACACCGCTAATGAATGCTTTGGCGGAAACCGTTAAAACTCTTCGTTCAAAAAATAAAGACGTGAGTTTAGTAGAATATAAATTTGTTGGCGAGCCTACATTTGCGCAATTCAATACATTAATGGATGAAAATGAAGGATTTAATCCAGATTGTGTAATCGGTGTTGGTGGTGGAAGTGTTCTGGATTGTGCCAAGTTGATGGCTGCGCTCATCAACAATACGAAGAAACTTGAGGATGTTGTTGGCATTGGTTTTTTGAATGGAAGAAAAGCAAAATTGATTTGTATTCCAACCACTTCGGGAACGGGAAGTGAAGTGTCGCCAAATGCCATTTTATTGAATGAGGCTACAAATGCCAAAAGTGGCATTATAAGTCCATATTTAGTGCCAGATTCCTGTTACCTCGACCCCGTTTTAACGGTAAGTTTGCCAGCTAAATTAACAGCCGAAACAGGTATAGATGCTTTGTCTCACTGCATTGAGGCTTACACCAATAAGTTTGCTCATCCAATGATTGACACTTATGCATTAAGAGGTATTCAGTTAATTTCTGAAAATCTACTAAAAGCCTATCAAAACGGACAGGATATTGAAGCCCGTTCAGCCATGTTGCTGGGTTCTATGTACGGTGGTTTGTGTTTAGGGCCTGTTAATACTGCTGTGGTTCATGCTTTATCATATGGATTGGGCGGTAAATTTCATATTGCCCATGGTTTGTCAAATGCTATTCTGATGCCAGAAGTTTTAAGGTTTAATCTTCCTTCCAATCCAAAAAGACATGCTGAAGTAGCCCGAGCTTTAGGAATTACTTGGAACGGAAAAGATGAAAATATAGCATCATTAGGAATAGAGAAAATAGAGGGATTGTCCATAGCGTGCGGTATTCCCCAAAAATTATCTGAAATCGGAATCACTGGGGATGTACTACCTGAATTGGCGGATATTGCTATGAAAGTAACTCGTTTATTGAAAAATAACCCTAGAGAAGTGACCAGGCAAGATGCTATAAATATTTATAAAAAATTACTTTAGAATTGGTACATATGAAACCAAAAATAGGAATCTCAATGGGCGACCCTGCAGGAATTGGTCCAGAAATCATTATAAAAACATTGGCATTAAAGGATGTTTACAAGCGATCTAACCCTTTGGTTGTTGGCGATGCACAAACCATGCGAAACGAAGCCAAAGCGTTGAAATCATCATTAAAAATCAACGCCATACAAAACGTTTGCGATGCCAAATTTGAACATGGAACCATTGATGTTTTCGATTTAAAAAATGTAAACATAGAGGAATTACAGCCTGGGGTTGTGACCGGCATGGCTGGTAAAGCGGCTTTTGAGGCTGTGATAAAAAACATAAAATTAGCTTTGGCAAAAGAAATTGATGCCACCGTTACGGCACCTATAAACAAAGAATCCATTCACAAAGCTGGACATAAATATTCTGGTCACACCGAAATTTATGCCGATTACACCAAAACCAAAAAATACGCCATGCTTTTGGCTGATGAAAACTTTCGGGTTATTCACGTAAGCACCCATGTGTCCTTACGTCAAGCCTGCGATTTATGTAAAAAAGAACGTGTTTTTGAAGTGATTACCTTGTTGCATGATGCTTGCCAAAAATTCGGTATTGAAAAACCTAGAATTGCTGTGGCAGGGTTAAATCCGCATGCAGGTGAAAACCAATTGTTTGGAGATGAAGAGGTAAAAGAAATTATTCCTGCTATTCAAGAAGCTCGTGAATTAGGCTATGACGCCCAAGGGCCTTTTCCGCCAGACACCATGTTTGTCAAAGCTGTTCAAGGTAAGTTTGATGGCTGTATTGCTATGTATCACGACCAAGGGCATATTCCTTTTAAATTGGAAGGATTTAAGTGGGACAACGAAAAGGAAACGATGAAAAGTGTTAAAGGTGTGAACATCACCTTAGGATTGCCCATTATTAGAACTTCAGTAGACCATGGAACGGCTTTTGAAATTGCAGGACAAGGAATCGCTTCTGCCGATGCCATGTTGGTTGCGATAGATTACGCCATTGTGATGGCAAAACACAAAAAATAATGATTACCGTTATAGCCGATGACTTAACCGGAGCAGCTGAAATCGCAGGTATTTGTTTACGTTATGGTATTGATACAACTTTTGGTATTGATACTATGTCTGAAAGGGAAGCGAAAGTGGATATTATTGCAACGGATTCACGTTCATTATCAGAGACGGAGGCTTATCAAGTTCATTGCCAATTGGCTAAAAAAGTCATTCAAAAAAACAAAAATCAAATTGTTTTTAAAAAATGTGATTCGGTATTGAGAGGGCACGTTTTAACAGAACTAGCTGCATTAATGGATGCTTCTGGAAAAGAAATCGTATTGTTGCAGCCCTCAAATCCAGTTTCAAATCGAGTCATCAATGATGGTATATATTATGTAAATGATGTAGAAATAGAGAACACGGGATTTTCGGCAGACCCAGATTTTCCAGCAAAAACATCATCAGTTAAAAAGTTGTTTCTGAGTAGAACTTCAAAACAAGATATCGAAGTTTATTCGGGGAATATTTCAAACATTGATTCAAAAGGGATTTACATTCCAGATTGCAATTCTGAAGAAGATTTAATGACAAATCTAAAACATTATCACGATGATTTTGTCATTGGCGGAAGCGCAGCTTTTTTCGAGCAATTTTTAATCCATTTGAACATCGCTTCAAACAAAACGGAATTAAAAAGACTGCATTTTTCAAAAGGCTATTTGTTGGTTTCGGGGAGTATGCATCCTGATAGCATTCAATTTGCAAAAATGCTTCAAACTAAAGGTTGTCAGTTGGAATATTTTTCAACCGGAATGATTAAAAAAGAGGTTGATGCAGATGATATAAATGCTTTTGGTGATAATTTACGTGAAGTTTATAATAAGCACAAGAAACTAATCCTTCGTGTTTCAGATGATATTCAGCTATTTGAAGACAGTTCGAAAATTTTAAAAAACAGGCTCAGCACTGTTGTTAAGCATCTCTTAGAAAATACAGATGTTGATGAAATTTTTATAGAAGGAGGTGCCACGGCGTACAATATTCTTCATGCACTGGGTTGGAATTCGTTCACTCCAACGGAAGAATTGGCTTTGGGAGTTGTACGGATGCAATATAATTCAAATCCCAAAAACCATATTACCCTAAAACCCGGAAGTTATAAATGGCCGGAAGGATTGTTTAATTAGTATATTTAGAAGGAAATAAGTTTTATGATACACTTAAAAGGCATAGCATGGAACCATACCCGGGGGTTTACCTCGGTGGTGGCAACCGCACAACGTTTTGAGGAACTCAACCCAAATGTTAGGATTACCTGGGAAAAGCGTTCGCTACAAGCCTTTGCTGATGCGCCTTTGGATGACTTGACCAGCCAATATGACTTACTGATTATGGACAATCCGCATGTTTCCATAGCGGCGCGCGATAAGGTTTTGTTGCCTTTTGATGATTATTTAAATAACGATTTTTTAACGGAATTGGCCAAAAATAGCGTGGGTAAATCCTATGCTAGTTATCATGTAAATGGGAAGCAATGGACTTTGGCTACCGATGCAGCAACACCCATTGCAACTTGGAGGGAAGATTTGGTTAAAAAGCACAACGTTCAATTACCTAAAACTTGGGAGGACCTTTTGGCGTTGACAAAAACAGGAAAAGTGGCTTTTGCTTCCATTCCAATCGATACCTTAATGCACCATTACATGATGTGCATTGCTTTGGGTGCTGAAGTTTTTGAAAATAAAACTGAAGTGGCGCCACGTCAAATCATGATTGACGCTGTAAAATCTTATAAGGAATTATTGGATTTAGCACCTTCGTTTTGTTTGGAGATGAATCCCATAAAGATTTATGAGCGTATGACGCAAACAAATGATATTGTATATAGTCCGTTTAATTACGGGTATTCCAATTACTCAAAAAAGAATTATGCAGACCATGTTTTAAAAGCAGGAGGTTTGGTAACCTTTAATGGAAAACGACTTCGTTCTACTTTGGGAGGTGCGGGTATTGCCGTATCTGCCAAAACGGAACATGCTAACATATCCATGAAATATGCTGAATTTACGGCTTTGGAAAAAACACAATCGGGTTTGTATTTTGAGTCGGGGGGCCAACCCGGACACCGTAAATCATGGTTAAGTGAAGAAGTAAACAGCCAGTGTAAAGACTTTTTTAAAGACACTTTGCAAACGCTGGATGAAGCTACTATGCGTCCACAATATTACGGTTATATGCATTTTCAGGATGAAGCAAGTCCTGTTATTCATGAGGCAATGACTGAAAGAGTGTCTATTGAAGCAGCCGTTGATAAAATGAACGAAATTTACAGAGAATCATTAACATATTAATGTAATAAAGATTGAAACCACTAGAAGGTTTATTGGTTTTGGAGTTTTCACAGTTTTTGGCTGGGCCATCAGCTGGTTTAAAATTGGCCGATTTGGGAGCTCGCGTTATTAAAATTGAACGCCCTGTGAAAGGTGAAGCTTGTCGGCAATTAAGCATAAAGGATTTATATGTTGACGATAGCAGTATGCTTTTTCATACCATCAATAGAAATAAAGAATCGTTTGCAGCTGACTTAAAAAATCCTGAAGATTTAGAACAGGTAAAGAAACTCATAGTACAAGCCGATGTGATGACACACAATTTCCGGCCAGGCGTTATGGAGAAAATTGGCTTGTCGTTTGATAATGTATTGAAAATCAATTCTAAAATAATTTATGGAGCCATAACAGGCTACGGAGATAAAGGCTCTTGGGCTAACAAACCTGGGCAAGATTTATTGGTGCAATCACTTTCTGGGTTAACATGGTTAAGTGGAAAAAGTATTCAAGGGCCTGTACCATTTGGTTTGGCTGTGGCCGACTTAATGTGTGGTAATCACTTTGTTCAAGGCATTTTGGCAGCATTGTTAAAACGAATAAAAACAGGTAAAGGTGTTTTGGTTGAGGTGAGTTTATTGGAGTCTATTCTCGATGTGCAGTTTGAGGCGCTTACCATATTTCTAAACAACGGTGGAAAACTGGCTAATAGGGGAAACGTGCGGGGTAGTGCCCATGCTTTCTTAAGTGCGCCTTACGGGATTTACGAAACCCAAGATGGCTATTTGGCCTTGGCCATGGGCGATTTGCTTTTATTAGGAAGTATTCTTGAGGTTGATTTAGGAAAGTATACCGATAAAAAATCATGGTTTAGGTCGCGTGCTGCCATCCGAAAAATTTTAAGCAAAAAAATAATAATACAGACCTCAGATTATTGGATTAAAGCATTGCGCAAAAAAGGTATGTGGTGCGAAAAAGTATTAAACTATCAAGATTTGAACAGTAAAGCGTTTATGGATGATTTACAGCTAAGACAGACCATTGTATATACTGAAGGCGAAACAATGACTACCACAAGAAGTCCTATTCAAATTGATGGAACTATTTTAAGTTCAAAAAAGGGAGCTCCAAAGGTTGGGGAGGATAATGAAAAGATTTACGAACAATTTTTAAGCAATTGATGAAGCCTTTAGAAAATTATTTAATAGTAGATTTTAGCCAGTTTCTTTCTGGACCATCAGCCAGTTTGCGGTTGGCCGATTTGGGTGCGCGTGTTATAAAAATTGAAAAACCAGGAACAGGTGATATTTGTCGCTCACTTTATACTTCGGATTTAATCATGAATGGTGAATCGTCCATTTTTCATACCATCAACCGAAATAAAGAGTCCTTTGCCGCGGATTTCAAAAACGAGTCCGATTTAAAAACAATCAAAAAACTTTTGACAATAGCAGATGTGGTAATGCATAATTTCAAACCTGATGTTATGCAACGCGTTGGCCTGAGTTACGATGACGTAAAAGCCATTAACCCAAATGTGGTTTATGCCGAAATCTCTGGTTATGGCAACCATACCGATTTAAAAGAGCATCCCGGACAGGATTTGCTATTGCAATCGCTTACTGCTTTAACTTGGTTAACAGGAAATCAAAACGATGGTCCTGTACCCATGGGGCTATCAATTGTTGATATGTTGGCAGGCGCGCATTTAGCCCAAGGTATTTTGGCAGCGTTATATAGAAAAGCGGTTAATAATTTCGGTGCCCTGGTTCAGGTAAGCATGCTAGAATCGGCCATAGATTTTCAATTTGAAACCATCACAACATTTTTTAATGACGGTGGCGAACTGCCCGTTCGCACCAAAAGCAATAACGCCCATGCCTACTTAGGTGCTCCTTATGGTATCTATAAAACGAAAGAGGGGTATTTGGCTTTGGCCATGGGTTCCATTTCAGTCCTAGCGCAACTTCTTAAGTGTGATGAGTTGCTTCAGTTTCCTGAAAATAAATTCGCTTTACGCGATAAAATTAAGGTCGTTTTGGCAAAACATCTTAAAACCCAAACAGCGGATTATTGGTTGTCTGTGCTCGAGCCTGCCGATGTTTGGTGTGCCAAAGTGTTGAATTATCAAGAGCTTTTTAAAGAAGAAGGTTTTAAGGTACTGGATTTTGTTCAAAAAGCAACCATGGGGGATGGGTATGCATACGAAACTACTCGATGCCCCATAAAAATTGATGGCGAATTATTCACTTCGGGTAAAGGGTCCCCGAAATTAGGAGAGCATAACGATAAAATTTTAGAAGAATTGATGCATGGATAAGATAAGAATTGCCGTTAGAAAATTTGAACCTTTTGAAACCGCCTTACAGAAGTTGTGGAAGTTGTTTTGTACTGAAAATAACTTAACCCTTAAAGCCGAAATGATTCCGATGGAGTTACATGATTTATATGAAGTAACATTAGCCAATAAAGGACTTCAAAAAGGTGATTGGGACATTGCCCACATCAACACCGATTGGATTTTTGATGCGGTTAATGCCCAAGCCGTTGAAAATTTATCACCGTTAATTCAACAAAACCCACCTCAAGATTTCCCTTACGGATGGCATGAATCTTTATTGCATCTTCAAGAAATCAATGGAAATGTTTACGGTTTACCCTTTCACGACGGTCCCGAATGTTTAATTTACAGAACAGATTTGTTTGAAGATGAAATAGAACAAATCAACTTTAAAAAACAATATGGGTACGACTTGAAACCACCAAAAACTTGGCAAGAATTCACTCAAATAGCAGAATTTTTTAATAGACCAGAGGACAATCTTTTCGGTTGTGTATTTGCCAATTACCCAGATGGTCACAATATGGTATTCGATTTTTGCCTGCAATTATGGACACGTGGTGGCTCGCTGTTAGATAAAAACGGTCAAATTAATATCAATACTTCAGAAGCAGCTAAAGCGTTGGATTTTTACCGTTTAATTGTGAATAATCAAAAAACGACCCATCCGAAATCAAAAGACTTTGGTTCGGTTGAAGCTGGTATGGCATTCGCAACAGGTGAAGCCGCTATGGCCATTAACTGGTTTGGGTTTGCTTCAATGTGCGAAGTGATAGACGCATCGAAAGTTAAGGGTAAAGTGGATATTTCCGAATTGCCTCATGATGAAACTTCTAATCCAGCTTCTCTAAATGTGTATTGGCTCTATACTATTGGTTCGGGGAGTAAATATAAAGAACTGGCTTACGCTTTTTTAAGATTTGCTACAACTCCAAATAGTGATAAATTGCAAACAAATGAAGGTGGTATTGGGTGCCGAAAATCGACTTGGAAAGACGCTGAAATCAACAATACCATACCATATTACCATAAACTAGGTATGCTTCATGAAAATGCCATGACATTGCCTCAAACGCCTGTTTGGCCAAAAGTAGCAGAATTGATAGACCATATGGTTTTAAGTGCCATTGAAGGTGTTCTTCCTTCAAAACAACTGCTGGAAGACACGCAATACAACATCAAAAAACTACTATAATATAATGAATATTACTTATAAGCCATTATTGCCCGAAACACTGCAGCCCATCATCATTATTGGTGCGAGTGGTATTGTAAAAGATGCCCATTTGCCAGCGTATAAAATGGCAGGTTTTCAGGTGTTTGGTATAGCAAATAGAACCATTTCAAAGGCACGCGACATGGCCGAAAAATATGGTATTCCGCATGTTTTTGATACCGTTGCCGATGCCGTAAAGAGTGCTCCTAAAAATGCGGTTTACGATATTACAGTGTTGCCAGATCAATACATTGAAATATTAGAGCAATTACCTGATGGTGCTGCAGTACTTATCCAAAAGCCCATGGGGAATGATTACAAGCAGGCAAAGGATATTGTTGAAGTATGTGAACGTAAAAATTTAGTTGCAGGCATCAACTTTCAGTTGCGTTTTGCTTCTTTTGTAAGTGCTGCTAGAAATATTATAGACCAAGGGTTGATAGGTGATTTGTACGATTTGGAGTTTAAAGTTACTGTAAAAACACCATGGGAACTATTTCCAGTAATTAAACAACATCCGCGGTTGGAAATACTTTTCCATAGTGTGCATTATATAGATTGTATCCGGTCGTTTTTAGGCAATCCTCAACGGGTTATGGCAAGAACTTGGAAACATCCAGAAAAGGATTTATCGTCGTGCCGTTCCACAATTATTTTAGATTATTGTGATACCATGAGTGTAAAAATAAACACGAACCACGACCATGATTTTGTTACAAAGCATCAAGAAAGTTACATCAAATGGGAAGGCACAAAAGGAGCAATTAAAGCAAAAATGGGTTTGTTGATGAACTACCCGGATGGCTTGCTCGATGCTTTTGAATACATCATTATAGAAGAAGGCAAAGAACCCGAATGGAAAACGTTAAATCTCGAGGGTTCTTGGTTTCCTGAGGCGTTTATTGGTACCATGTCCAATCTAATGCGTTTTAAAGAAGGTTCCGATAAGGTTTTGCATGCCAGTGTTCAGGATGTTTTGGATACGATGAAAGTGGTGGAGGCGTGTTACATGAGTAGTAATAATGGTGGAATAAAACTAACTGAATTAAATTAAACGATATATGTATTTTAAATCAACATTTTTTGAAGATTATAAACTAAATGAAAAACGGGTTACGCTGGGCAGAACTATTACTGAAACCGATTTTGTGGTTCACGCGGGCCATACGGGCGATTTCTTTCCTCATCACATGGATGAAGAATGGTGTAAAACACAACCTTTTGGTCAGCGTATCGCTCATGGAACGATGATTTTTAGCATCGGAATAGGCTTGACTGCATCAGAAATAAACCCCGAGGCTTTTTCAAAAGGCTATGACCGTTTGAGGTTTGTGAAACCTGTTCATATTGGTGATACCATTCATTCAGAAATTACAATCTCAGAAAAGGGCGACGCTAAAAGACCAGAAATGGGTACTGTAACCGAGCATGTGGAAATCATCAATCAGCGAGGGGAAGTAGTTTTGGTTTGCGACCATTTACTCCTTGTTAAAAGAAAAGCATAAAGCCGAAAAAAGCAATAACTAAAAACTAAATTATAATGAGTTCACCAAATTCCTTATTGGGTACCCTTCTCCATGCTGTAGGTGGAATTTCTGCTGCAAGTTGTTATTTACCTAGTACAAAAACGAAGGGCTGGTCTTGGAATACCTTTTGGTTGGCTCAATCGATATCTGCTTGGTTAATTGTGCCTACATTGTTAGCTTGGTTCACCGTTCCAAGCTTTTTTTCAATAATAGCAGAAGCGCCCTCCAAACCATTTTGGATGGCATTTTTCTTTGGTGCAATTTATGGCTTTGGAGGCATGTCTTTTGGTAAGGCGATTAACCATATTGGGTATTCACTTACCTATACATTGGCTATTGGGATTTCAGCCGTTGTGGGAACGATTATCCCTTTAATTGTTTTTGGAGGACTCGGCGATTTCTTCAATAAACCTGGGGGAGGCATTGTGCTTTTAGGAATGATTTTATCCATTTTGGGTGTTATTATTTGTGGGTGGTCTGGTTTTAAGAAAGAAAAGGATTTAGATGCCGAAAAGCTCAACAAAGCAGGATTTAATATGTTCTTGGGTTTAATTTTAACCATTATAGCGGGGGTGCTTTCGGGCGTATTTAATTTGTCGTTGGAATACGGGCAGCCCATTGCAGATTTAGCCGCTGAACATGGCGCAGGAGATTTTGAAGGAAATGCAAAACTCGTTGTGTCCACTATCGGTTGTTTTGTGACAAACTTTGTCTGGTACATCATTGCGGGCTTCAGGCAAGGAACTATTAAGGAATTTCTTCCCAACAAAATGGAAAATGGTAAATCAAAGAACAGCCTATTTAGAAACTGGTCGCTATCTTCATTAACGGGAGCATTATGGTGCTTACAATTTTTCTTTTATGGATTAGGACATGTTAGAATGGGCGAGTATAAATTTGCGAGTTGGGTATTGCATATGTCTATGCTAATTTTCTTCAGTTACATTGTCGGGGTTCTGATGAAAGAATGGAAGAATGTAAAAAGGAAAACTTATGTTACATTGCTCCTTGGGTTGATTTTATTGGTCGTTTCCTTTTGCGTTACCAGTTACGGTAGTTACAACAATTAATTTGTTAATCGGTCAATTAAACTATTTAATAATTTGTTAGTCATATTTAAGATTTTTAATTTGAGTGCCTTTGTTTTTTTAGATATCTTTGAGTAATCGATTACATTTATCGTTTGGTATAGATGGAAACAACATCAAAAAATAGAGGGTTTGGCTCTCTAAGAACAAGAATTTTAATATCATTTTGCTTGGTCTTCAGTGTTTTTAATTGTCAAAATTCTAATGATGTTTTCGTTTGGGATTTAGCTAAACTGGTTCAGGATAAGCCCAATACTAGTGAAATTAATGGTAATCCAAAAATTGTTGAATCCCCATTTGGAAAGGCAGTCTCTTTCAATGGTAGTGACGATGCCGTTTTTTTAGACGAAAATCCACTTATATCTTTTGAAGAATTCACCGTTGAAATGATTTTTAATCCGGCCATGGATGGCGATTTTGAGCAGCGCATTGTTCATATGGGAGAAGTTTCTGGAGATAGAATGTTACTTGAAATCAGGGCTGTAGATGGTTTTTGGTATTTTGATGGGTTTGTGGCTTCTGGCTACAACAAATTGGCGTTATTTGATGAAAAACTTATTCACCCATTGGGTAAATGGCATCATGTGGCTTTAGTTGTGGGTAAAAATAGCATGAAAACTTATGTAAATGGAAATTTAGAATTAACTGAATCTTTTAGCTTTTCACCCATAAAAACAGGTAAAAGCTCGGTAGGCGTGCGTTTAAATAAGCGTTCTTGGTATAAAGGTTCCATAGATAAAATTAAAATTACTCCTAAACCCCTAAACCCTGAAAGTTTTTTAAAACTTGTAAATTAATGAGACGAGTCTTCCATATTTTACCCATTGTTTCGCTTCTATTTTTTGGATGGAATCTAAAGGGTCAGTCTAAAATTTCTAAAGAGCAAGTTGAGGAAACCATGATCAAGGCAACCAAATTTATGGTTGAAGAGGTGAGCACTAATGGTGGCTATTTATGGTTTTATATGCCTGATTTTTCACGACAATGGGGAGAAATGGAAGCATATAAAACCATGATTTGGCTGCAAAACCCTGGAACCATTAGCATGGGGCATGTCTTTTTAGATGCCTACAGGTCCACTCAAGACGAATATTATTATAAAGCCGCGGAAAAAGCTGCCAGAGCTATTATTTGGGGGCAAAGTGAGGAAGGTGGTTGGAACTATATGATTGATTTCGCCGGAGACAGGTCGCTTAAACAATGGTATAATACCATCGGAAAAAATGGTTGGCGCCTAGAAGAGTTTCAGCATTATTATGGTAACTCTACTTTTGATGATGATGTAACCACTGATGCTGCTCGCTTTCTATTAAGAATTTATCTGGAAAAAATGGACCCAACATATAAACCCGCTCTCGATAAAGCAATAGACTTTGTTTTAAAAAGCCAATATCCAAAAGGAGGTTGGCCACAACGATATCCTTTGCGACATGATTTCGAAAAGCAGGGATTTCCGGATTACTCATCTTTTTACACGTTTAATGATGACGTTATTTGGGAAAACATCAACTTCCTTATGCAATGTTACTTAGTGTTGGGTCAAGAACGTTTTTTGGATCCAATTTATCGCGGTATGGACTTTTATAAAATATCCCAAGATAGTTGTGGTGCTTGGGGCCAACAAATAAATATGAACATGGAAGCTGCTAGTGCCCGTACATACGAACCAGCCGCCTTTTTGCCAAGCGCAACTTGTGAAAATGCCATGTTACTCATAAAATTTTACAGGTTAACCGGCGACAAAAAATATCTTGAGGGTATTCCAAAAACCATTAAATGGCTTGAAGAAGTGAAGCTACCAGAAGATAAAATTGAAGGACATCGAACACATTCAACTTTTATCGATGCAAAAACCAACAAGCCTATTTATGTGCATAGAAAAGGATCTAATGTGAAATTTGGGCGGTACTATGTGGATGAGGATGATAAAAATTTACTTTCTCATTATTACGGCAAGGCCTATGTTAGGATAGATGAACTAAAAAACGAATATCAAAACGTTTTAGTTCTTTCAGCTGAAGAAGTTACAAAAGACTCACCATTAATTCCTGAACAATTTATGTTTCCAGGAACTCCACAGACTTATTATGATTTGAATCGATTTGCGTTTAACTTTAAGGTTGAAGCATCCCAAGTTGAAGAAGTTGTTAATGGTTTGGATAGTCAAAATAGATGGCTCACAACAAGGGCATATATTAGTAACCCATATATTGGAGATGGAAAGAATACTTCTCAAACCGATAAATATGCAACTACAAGAGTTGGAGATGAAACTGATACATCCCCTTTTCCCAATGAAACCAATCAAGAGTATATTTCCACAAGAACCTATATTAGAAACATGAAATTGCTAATCAATTTTATTAATTCAAAAGAAAATTAAGCTAAAGAAAAACTACCATGAAATTATTAAAACAAGCTATGAAAATTACCTATAAACAGTTGTTTTTTCTGTTGATTATAACAGTTACGGGCGTTTATGCCCAAAATCCTGTGGTGAAAATAGATTTTGATCAGGGTGGACGATCTCTGTCAGAGGTTAACGACCCTGCATACGTGTCTTGGGTTGTGCCAGGGGCCGACTCCGCAAGCAAAACTGAGAATGGAATTACCTTTACAATTAAGCGTGTTGGCACTTATGGTAACCAGTTGCGAACCAATTGGGAAAAGGCGGCCGTACAAGCACCCTATTATGCAAGATTAGTCGGTGATGGGGTAACAGTCAATAATTTGCAAACTGGACAAAACGCACAAATTGAGTTTCGTATGAGTGGTTTGCAAGCCGGAAATCATACGTTACTTATGTACTTAAATGTGGTAGACAGTGAAGCATATACTTATAGCCCGATTGATATTTCTGTTGATGGAAACCAAGTTATCAATGACTTAGCGCCAAGTGTAAGAGCAAAAAAGACTTCAGATGCTGCCTATGCCTATATTGAATTTACTGCTGCTGCAAGTACGGACGTGGTTATTTTGTTTGCCGCGGATACCTCAGGGTCTTATGATTTTTACAACGTAATGCTTAATGGGTTTGAATTGAACACGCCAGACCCTGCTAAGTTGGCCAAAGACCCTATTCCGGCCCATGATAATGAACATGTTGAATTATCTTCTGGTGGCGTATTGCTTGAATGGACTCCTGCAGATGCAGGCCCGTCATCCCATAATGTGTATTTCGGTGCAGATTTCGACTTGGTCAATGATGCTACAACCAGTTCTAGTGAATACCAAGGAAATTCTGTTGCTCCCTCATATCAAATAAACAATTTGTACACTGGAGATACTTATTTTTGGCGAATAGATGAGGTGTTTCCAGGAGGAGAAATACAAAAGGGCAGTATTTGGCGTTTTCGTCCTGCTCAGTTAGCATTCCCAGGAGCAGAAGGATATGGGCGTTTTGCTCGTGGTGGCCGAGGAGGCAAAGTAGTAGCCGTAACTAATTTAAATGACAGTGGCCCGGGAAGTCTTAGGGAAGCCATTACAAATGACATCGGTCCAAGAACAATTGTTTTTGATATTTCTGGACGAATTGATTTAAATTCAAGATTGGTTTTAAATCAACCATACGTAACCGTTGCAGGTCAAACTGCACCGGGAAAAGGAATAACGTTGGCAAGAGCACCGTTTGGAGTTACAGGAGATGATTGTATAGCCCAACACATTCGTGTTAGATTGGGTGGTGGGCAAACATACGATGGTATGGGAATGACAGGAGGAGACCACAGTATTATTGACCATTGTTCTATTAGTTGGACCATTGATGAGGCTTTTAGTTCCCGTGGAGCTCATAATATTACGTTGCAGCGAACACTTATTTCCGAAGCCTTAAATGCGGCAGGCCATCAAAATTATCCTGTTGGTACACAACACGGCTATGCGGCATCAATTGGTGGTGATGTTGGTAGTTTTCATCATAATTTATTGGCTCATAATTACGGTCGTAACTGGAGTTTGGCTGGAGGATTGGATGGCAACGGTTATTATTCAGGTCTTTTGGATATTACCAACAATGTTGTTTACAATTGGGGATCACGCACTACAGATGGTGGCACTAAAGAGCTAAATTTTGTTGGTAATTATTATAAACCAGGTCCAGGAATTGAACTTACGAGATATGCATTAACTGTAGACCATGAAAATGTTGGTTTGGGTATGCAACGTGCTTTTTTTGATGGTAATAAAATGCCCGGATATTTTGATGAAACTAACCAGGACTATGGAAGAAGGTCAAGAGACTCCAACGGGGCTAATACAACCTATGAAACGTTTGTTAATGCACCGTTTTTTCCTTCTCACGTAACGACGCAAACCGCAGACAATGCATATAAAATGGTGCTATCAGATGTTGGTTGTACACAACCTGTTTTTGATGATCATGATATTAGAATGATAAATGAAACTCTGGCAGGAACATATTCAGTAATCGGCAGTTATACAGGTAAAAAAGGATTTCCTGATGATGAAGCTGATGCTGGAGGCTATGAAGATTATCCAGAGGTGTTAAGAGGAACAGATTGGGATACCGATGGTGATGGTTTGCCAGACTGGTGGGAAATGTATGCTAGTAATACCTCTATAAACTCTGGAGCAGGCGATTTTTCTGAGACCAATGATGATAAAAATGGCGATGGCTACACCAATATGGATTATTACTTGCAATGGATGAGCTTACCACACTTTAGCACAGATTCTGGAGCTATGATTAGTATAAATCTGCAAGAATTGTCGAGAGGATTTGAAAGCAGTCCTTCGTATCAAATTTCTAACGTGGTTAATGGCTCAACCAATTTGGCAGGAAACGTTTTAGAATTTACTCCAATTGCATTAGGAATGGGGTCTTTCGACTTTACTGTGACCGACTCACAAGGCGATAGTATGACGCGTACCGTGAACATTGTCAATGGTGTTGACCTTACATTGTCCGTCGATAAAAAAGTAATTGAAGATTTTAAGATTTGGCCAATTCCCAATAACGGAACATTCTCGATTAGGATAAAAGGCGGTTTTGACAAATCGGAGTATAAAATATTTGATATTCTAGGGAAAGAAGTATCTCATGGAATTATTGAAGGAGGTGTAGATAACAATCTGAAAATTAATTCAAAAGGAATTTTTATTTTGAAAATCATTGAATCTAAATCAAAACAAATTTTGCGTACTCAAAAAATTATTGTGCAATAAATTTATTGTAGAACAGGTGTTCTATTTGTTATGCCTGTACTATTATTTTGAAGAAATAACAGCTAAAGATAACTGAGAAAATAAAAAGAAATTATGAAAACCAACTGGACTAAACATATAAAAATCTATGTTTTGTTAATCGTTTTGGTTTGCCCTTCGTTTGCCTTTCTTCATTTTAAAACAACAAAAGATTCTCCGATTCATATAACTGATGAAGGGAACTTAGAATATAAAATTCAACCCAATGGTGACCGTGTTCCAGATTATTCATATTGTGGCTATAAGGCATCAGAAAAGGAAATTCCCAATGTACCAATCAAGTTAGTGATTTCAGAAACCAATGAAGACGCCACTTCACTGTTGCAATCTGCAATTGATTACGTGTCTGGTCTTCCAAAGGATGAGAATGGATTAAGAGGTACAATACTTCTTAACAGAGGTACTTATAAAATTAATGGAAGTTTAAAATTGTCTTCTAGTGGTGTGGTTTTAAGGGGAAGCGGTTCTGGGGAAAATGGAACCACACTTTTGGCCATAGGAAAAGGTAGAGAGACGCTTATAAAAGTGGCAGGAAAAAATAATCGCTCAATTGATACACCAATTGAGTTGGAAAACAAATACTTTCCTGTAAATACTTCAATTCTGACCTTTTCGGTAGCTCATCCATTTAAAAAGGGAGATAAAATCATTATAAATCGGCCATCAACTAAGGAATGGATTGAGAGCATTGGAGCAGATAAAATTGGGGCATATGTAGATTATCCGCTTACTGTTTGGGAGCCTGGAGATTTCGATATGAATTGGGATAGAGAAGTTGTTGATGTAACGCCAAATTCAGTTACTATTGATGCACCCTTAACTAATAGTTTAGATCTAAAATATGGAATTTCTACCGTTGCTAAATATATCTGGGAAGGAAGAATTGACCATGTTGGAATTGAAAACTTGAGATGTGTTTCAACTTTTGATACGCTTAATTTAAAAGACGAAAACCACCGCTGGATGGCCATAACTTTAGAAAATGTCCGTGATTCTTGGGTTCGTCGTGTTACAACAGAAAATTTTGTAAGTTCTACAGTAGCTATTTGGGATACAGCCAAACGAATAACAGTCGAAGATTGTAAGTCACTTAATCCAATTGGAGAAATAGGCAATTATCGTCGTTATTCCTTTCAAACCCTTGGTCAGCAAGTGCTGTTCCAACGTTGCTATGCTGAATATGGGTACCATGCTTTTTCTGTAGGTTTTACAACGTCTGGGCCTAATGCCTTCGTGCAATGTTACTCCTATATGCCTTATAATTTTAGTGGAACAATAGGTGGTTGGTCAAACGGTATTTTGTTTGATAAAATGACGATTGATGGAGGAAGTATTAGCTTTGATTATCGTGATGTTGATGGACAAGGAGGCGGATGGAGTGCAGCAAACTCTTTTAGTTGGCAAGGTAGAGCGGCAAAGATTTATCTATCAAAACCACCCGAAGCTCAAAACTGGGCATATGGTAGTTGGGCACAAGGATATGGACAAGGGCATCATGAACTGCAACATACCTTCATAAAACCTGAAAGTTTATATTATGCGCAATTAAAGGCAAGAACGGGAGAAACGTTCAACGAGGAAGATAAAATACTGATTTACAGATCTAGCAGCACTACGGCTCCGGTAACGGAAATGACCAAAGAATTTAGTGAACGTTCCAAAACACCAGATTTAATAATGGATGTTTGGATTGATAAAATGATTGAGGAATACCCCATTAAATCTGATATTTCCAATGCTATAATTTGGGATAAAACCAAAATACCAGAAATAAAAAAGTCTGCTGGAGCAACTTCACAAGTTGAAATTGAAAACGGTAAAATTGTTCAAGAAAATAAGATTCTTTCTGGAGGGCGGCAAAGAACATCACTTTGGCGCGGTTCAACCAGACCATCTCAATTAAAAAGACCAGCACCCAATTTGGTACGCTTTGTACCAGGAAGAGAAGGACGTGGCTTAACGGACAATTTAGATACTTTGGTAAGCGATATGCAAACCAGAAACATTTCTGTAATGCAAAGCTTCCCGTCGCTTTGGTATGAACGAAGAAGAGATGACCATGCTAGAACACGACGTGCGGATGCCGATGTTTGGGCACCATTTTATGAACAACCGTTTAGTAGAAGTGGACAGGGAGAAGCTTTTGACAGGTTGAGCAAATACGATTTAAATTCTTGGAATTCATGGTACTGGATACGTTTAAGACAATTTGCAGATTTAGCCGATAAAAATGGATTGCTTTTTATTCAAGAACACTATTTACAACACAATATTATTGAAGAAGGGGCACATTGGGCAGATTATCCATGGCGTACGGCAAACAATATAAACAATACGGGATTTCCCGAAAACCCTGCTTACGCTGGTGATAAGCGTATTTATATGGCTGAGGAATTTTACGATACTACCAATGTTGTTAGAAATCGACTCCACAAACAATACATTCGTAAAAGTTTAGAGGAATTTAAAAACAACAAAAACATCATTCACCATTTAGGATGGGAATATACTGGGCCTGTGCATTTTGTTCAGTTTTGGTTAGATGAAATTGCCTCTTGGGAAAAGGAAAATAAAAAAGATGTGCTTGTTATGCTACCAGGTACAAAAGACGTGCAAGATGCTATTCTATCTGATAGAAAAAGGTCTAAATTGGTTGATGTTGTTGATGTTATTCAATGGAAATATAGGGAAGATGGTACTTTATACGCACCCCCTGGAGGTGTTAGTCTTGCTGGTCGCCAATATGCAAGAATACTTGACCCCGGACAAACATCATTCGACCAGATTTACAGGGCTGTAGTTGAATATAGAAACAAATATCCCTATAAAGCTGTGGTGTTTTCTCAAGGACGAGCACCTTTTTCAAATTGGGCAATCTTTATGGCTGGTGGTTCTTTAGCTTCAATACCACTAATTGATGATGCAATTTTTTTTCAAGATGCTATTGAAATGAAAAGTTATACAATTGAAAATTCAATTGGAAAATCTTATGTGCTAGAAAAGAAAGGACTAGGGTATATCATTTTTAGCGAAAATGGACAAGTCCAAGTAGATTTCAAAAACGATTCTAATTCTTATAATCTGGATTGGATAGATGTCAAAACAGGTGAGATTACAAAAACAAATATGAGTGTAAATAAAACAACAAAAAACCTAACGGCAAATTCAGAAGGTCCAGCTGTGGCATGGCTTCATAAATAAAAATTACATTTATGTTCATCAATCAATCCATAAAAAAGCAAATAACTACTTTAATTATTTTTCTAGGTATAGTACAGGCTGGTTTTTCCCAAAGTTATCAAGGTGATTTATACCAAGATTTAGAATTTAATAAAACCTACATTATTTATAAAGGCGAGAAAATTGACCTAGGACCAATGGCTTTATTTATTGATGGACAATTGAGCAACGACGAGGCTGCAAAATATGAGTTTGTCTACAATTCAGTTAATGAAGCTTCCAAGCATCTAACCTACGGAACGGAAGAAGCCCCCATGGTGCTCTACATTGCGCCGTGGGTGTACTGGATTGATGATCCAGACGACCCTGAAATTAGATTACCTGATAGAGTTGGAGGGTCACCAATAGGACTGGAAATAAATTGTGAATGGTTAAAATTCCAAGGGTTGTCAGACAATCCGGAACATGTAATTCTAGCCAGTAATCGAGGACAAACCATGGGCTCTAAGGGTAATTTTACCATGTTCAGAATTAACGGTGATGGAATTAGTGCAGAGAATATCACCTTTGGAAATTATTGCAACATCGATTTGGTTTACCCGTTAAATCCAAAATTGAACAGAGAAAAACGTGGCTCAGCTATCGTGCAGGCACAGCTTGTTTTCTCGAACGGAGATAAAGTTGTGGTTAGAAATTCACGTTTTATAAGTCGCTTGAATTTAGGTCCGTTTTGGGGCAGTGAACGCACGCTATTTGATGGATGTCATTTTGAAATGACTGACGACGCGCTTAATGGAAGTGCTGTCTATCTCAATTGTACTTTTGATTTTTATTCTTCAAAACCTTTCTATAGAACAGATGGCACAGGTTCTGTTTTCCTAAATTGCGATATAACCTCATACACACGAGGCAATCAATATTTTGCGAAAGCTAACGGTACTATAGCAGTTATTGATACTCGGTTTTCAGCTGAAAATTTAGAATATCTGGGTTGGCGCGATATTCCAGCTTTAGAAACGCGATATTATCAAAGTAATGTGAATTTAAATGGAAGCCCTGTTTTAATCAGCAAAAACAACCCTGATGCAACGGTAGATATTTCAAAGAAACCACTGCTCAATGCCTATCGTTTTGATTATAACAATGCGGTTATTTACAATACCTTTAATTTACTTCGAGGAAATGATAATTGGGACCCAATGGGCATAAGACCTCTTGTTGAGCAAGTTGAAAAAGAAACAGGTATAGACTATTCTTCTATTCCAACACAACTCATCATAAAACCAACACAACAAAAACTAGAAACAGGAAAAGACAGTTTGATTCTTGAAACGACGGTAAATCGTTTTGGTAATTTTGAAGTTGAAAGCGAAGCCATAAACTGGCAAGTTTCAGATGAATTCATGTCGTTTGTAAAATTGCAGGACAATCAAGATGGCAAGTGCTTGGTCATTCCAACGAACAATGAAAACGAAACCAAAGAAGTTATTGTAACAGCATCTACACTATCAGGTTTAGAATCGGCTACAGTGCTCTATATTGCACCGTCATTGCTCAATCCGCCCACATTCAAAAAACACCCAACGATTAGTAAACCAAAAGAGGGTAAACTTCATTTGGATTATGATTTAGATATGACTTTTGAAGACCAGTCTATAATCAGTTGGTATCGCTGTAAAAATGCAAATGGAGATGAACCGATTGAAATCGCTGTTTCAAGGTTTGATAGCCCTTTGAAAACATATCAACTTTCTGAAGGGGATATTGGTTATTATATTATGGCGAGCATAGCGCCAAAGCATTTACGTTGCATTCCAGGAGAAGTGAAATCTGTGGTTTACAAAAAAGCAATTTCAGCTAAAGAGGTAAAAGTAAATTCCAAGATTTTAATACCAAATCTAGAGAATATGTCTGGTAAGTATCAACCAAAAATTTTACCAGGTTTTTGGTCATTAGATAGTTATGCACCCGAAGATACCAAAGAATTTAATTGGGAAGCTGATAACAGTCAAGACCCTTGGTATTATGGTGAGGGTATTAATGGAGCAGCAGGAGTTAAAGGTTTTGTACAAAACACCAAGGGAGCTAGAATGCGATACACACCTGTTGGGAATGGTTTTGGTGATATGAAAATCAGTTTTGTGGCCCTACCATCTAAAACGGCTGGTCAAGGTTTTAGCAGTGCTAGAATGCAATATATGGATATTGGTATCAAAATGGACACCAAAATCGTGAATGGCTATGCTTTACGATTAATCAGAACCACAAAGTATAGTGATGCAATTGATTTTGTTTTAATGAAATATGAAAATGGCGCTGCCTCGGCAATAAGCCAACCCGTTTCTGCGTCGTGTTATCGTCCCAATTGCAAAATTAGTGTTGAGATTAAAGGCAATAAGTTGATGGCTCATGCAGAAAATACTGAAGACTATTTTACGCAACACGATACATCCGAAGTGGTAAAAGTAGTTGATATGGAAGTTGAAATCACGCCTAACAGTTATGGGGGAATAAGTTTTCAACATACAGGAACGGTGCGTAGTGGTGCAACGTTGATAAAAGATTTAAAAATAGAATGGTTCTAATGGTATATTTTATAATAAAAAAACTGAAATTAAAATCAGCCTTAATCGTAGTTGGAATATTGTTTTCAGTATTAATGCTTACTAATTGCAAAAATGAATCTGGAACAAATGGTAAAGATGAAGAAGCGACGGAGCAATCAACGTATTCAAATCCCATTTTAGGAGGGGATTATCCAGACCCTTCAATTGTAAGAGTAGGAAGCGATTATTATATGACGCATTCATCATTTAATTACTATCCAGGGTTGATTGTTTGGCATTCAACTGATTTGGTAAATTGGGAACGTATTTCTCATGCCTTAACTAAAAATGTTGGCTCTGTTTGGGCGCCAGATTTGGTGTTTGTAAACGATAAATATTACATCTATTTTCCTGCAGGGGGAACCAATTGGGTAGTTTATGCTGATACGCCAAATGGTCCTTGGAGCGAGCCAATTAATTTAAATTTAAGTGGATATATCGACCCCGGCCATCTGGTTGATGAAGCCGGAAATCGTTATTTGTACCTTTCACACGGCTATGTTGTAAAGTTAACGGATGATGGTTTGGCAACAGCTGAAGAACCTGTTCAAAACTATGAAGGCTGGCAATTTCCAAAAGAATGGAGCACTGAGTGTTTTTGTTTGGAATCTCCAAAATCAACCGTTCAAGATGGCTATTATTATTTAACTACGGCCGAAGGAGGAACCGCTGGTCCGGCCACAGCGCATATGGTGGTTTCTGCCCGTGCCAAATCACCCTACGGACCTTTTGAGAATTCACCATATAATCCCATTGTCCACACTGAAAATAGAGGTGAGCGCTGGTGGAACCAAGGGCATGGAACTTTGGTAGATGATTTTAATGGCAAATGGTGGATTATGTATCATGGCTATGAAAAGCATTTTCAAACTTTGGGTCGTCAAACTTTAATGTTGCCCATAGAATGGACTGAAGATGGCTGGTTTAAAGTGCCTGATGACATTAAGGCTTCAGATGATATTGAACTTCCTAAACTAAAAATTTCAGAGGCGTCGCATGGTTTGAGTGACGATTTTGATAACGAGGAGTTAAATCTTCAATGGCAGTTTTATAAAGATAATGATCTAGATAGGGTTAGTTTCATGGAAGGTAAACTACTTTTTCAAGCCAAAGGAAAATCGTTTGCGGATAGTTCTCCAATTTTGGTGAACAGTGGAGATAGAAAATATGAAGTACAGGTTGAGTTCACTGTTTTAGATGATGTTGAGTTTGGTTTGTGTCTGTATTACAATGAAGTGGCAAACATGCATATTTCTGCAAGCAAAGAACGATTTAGTGTGTTTAACAGACAAAGAAGAAAAATCAATGAACCCAATATGCTTGGGAATCATGGTTATTTGCGTATTTTAAATGATGAAAATGAAGTTAGTTTTTATTTTAGTAGTGATGCTAAAAATTGGTCCCGCGTTGAACGAAGTATTGAAGCAAGTGGATTTAATCACAATGTTTTCGGGGAATTTTTAAGTCTCCGAGCGGGGTTGTTTGCTTTTGGAGAAGGTCAGGTTCAATTTGATAATTTCATTTATAAATCACTCGATTAACTTAACAATGGTAATTAATGTATCATAGAAAAATTAAGGCTTATTGTATTTTATTTTCTTTAGTAGTGGTTCTCTCTTCAGGAAATTACCTGAATGCACAAAACCGAAAAGAAACAAATACCAGGATTAGTACAAGGCCGTTCGCTGATGGAATTGGACATTGGTACAATATTAAAAACGAACACAGCCTTGTAGACCCCGTGCCCAATCAAACAAGATACTTGGAGTCTGATTATACCAAAATAGCTGATAACATTATCTTGTTTCAAAGAGATAACGGTGGCTGGCCAAAAAACTATGACATGCGTGCTATTTTAACACCAGCACAGGTAAAAAACGTTGAAAAAACAAAAGATGTTCTATACACAACTTTTGATAATTCAACAACATTTCCACACATATTTTATTTGGCGCAGGTGTATACGGTAACTAAAATTGAAAAGTATAAAGAAGCTTCTTTAAGGGGAATTCACTTTATGCTTGATGCACAATATGAAAACGGTGGATGGCCGCAATATTACCCTTTACAAGATAATTACAGTAGGCACATAACCTTTAATGATGAAGCCTATATGGGTATAATGAATTTACTGAAAAAAGTAATTAATAATGACACAAATTTTCAGTTTATAGATAAGGAGTTAAAGAAAAAAGTAACAAAGTCTTATAATAAAGGTTTAGAATGCATTTTAACCATGCAAATTGAAAATAATGGAACACTAACAGCTTGGTGCCAACAACATGACGAAATAAATTTGTCTCCTGCATGGGCTCGTGCTTTTGAGCCACCAAGTATCTGTAACAAGGAAAGTGTGCCGGTAGTTTTATTTTTGATGCAAATAGATCATCCAACTGAAAGAGTTATAAAATCCATTCAAGGTGCTGTAAAGTGGTTTGAAGACTCTAAAATTTATAACACTAGAGTTGAAACTTTTGACATAGAGCCTTTCGAGTCTAAGTATAAAACGGTTAGTAAAGATAGGCGCGTTGTGGTTGATTCTTCAGCAGCTCCCATTTGGACACGCTATTATGAATTAAGAACTGGTAGGCCGTTATTTTGCGACCGAAATAGCAAGTATTTGTATTCCATGTCTGAAGTTAGTGTTGAGCGAAGAAATGGTTATGCCTGGTACACTTATGAGCCACAAAATGTTTTGGAAAAATACCCGGAATGGCAAAAAAAGTGGGCGCCAACCAACAATGTTTTAGAGCAAAATTAAAATTAACCTTATGGTTTATAACCGAAGAAAGTTTTTAAAAATTACATCGGTGTCCAGTTTGGCGATATCATTAATGTCTTGTGCAAATATTGGCAAGGAAGATACTTTGGTTGAAGAACAGGAACTTATTGATATATGCAACAAACCACAATTAAAAATAGACAAATCGAAACAGCCTATTATAATTGAGTCGATGGAGTTGGTTAATTTGGGCGAAACTTATTTTGTTCGAACTAGATCTAAAGATGGGATTGAGGGAATCTCAGTTACCAATAAACATGTCGATATTCTTTATCCAATACTATTAAAATCGATTATTCCTTTTTTTATCGGAAAAAATGCGTTGCAAATAGAAACATTATTAGATGAATTATATGTCCACAACAGTAATTATAAAATGCAGGGTTTGGCATTGTGGTGTTGTGTTGCATGGGCAGAAGGTAGCATTATTGATTTGTTGGGTAAATATGAAGGAAAACATATTAGCGATTTGTTCGGGAGCAAACAAAGAGATAAAGTTCCTATATATGTCGCTAGTGGAAACCGTGGCACAACACCAGAAGAAGAAATTGAGGTTCTTCAACAAAGAATAGAAGAAACCGGAGCCAAAGCTGTCAAGTTTAAAGTTGGTGGTAGAATGAGTCGAAACAAAGATTCTCTTCTTAATAGAACAGAAGGTTTGATTGAGTTATCCAGAAAAATATTAGGTGATAAAATAACAATTCAGGCAGACGCTAATGGTTCGTACGGTGTAAATAACGCCATTGAGATTGGTAAAAGACTTGAGGGTATTGGTGCCTATTTGTTCGAGGAACCATGCCGTTTTGATAACTTTGAAGAAACAAAGCAAGTTGCAGATGCTCTCAGCATACCAATATCTGGTGGAGAGCAAGAATCTAGTGAATATCGTTTTCGAAAACTTATTTCAGGTAACATTCTACAGATTGTCCAACCAGATTTGCATTATTATGGCGGCTTTATTCGAGCGTCACGAGTTGCTAAAATGGCGGATAGATTAGGTAAGCCTATTACTGTTCACATATCCAATAGAAACGCAGGATATGCTGAAATGGTTAATTTTAGTAGTTACACACCAAATATTGGATTATTTCAAGAGCTTAAAACGGGAATGGAAGCTACGGCGGATTTGTTTGAGCCAGCAATAAAAGTTGAAAATGGTTACTTAAACGTACCTACAGCGCCCGGTCTGGGCATGGAACATGCGGAATATGCATTAAAAAACGCAAAACCAATTAAACCAGAATTTTAATGAATAGATATGCAATAACTTTTATTATCCTTTTTTTTAATTCTTTGATTTATGGTCAAAAGAATTCTATTTCCAACTATGCTTCCATTATAAAAAGCTATGTTTATAAAGATTATAAAAACATGTATCGCCCCAGCAGCGGTTCATTGGTTTATCCGTTTTTAACACCAGGGAGCAACCAATATGACAATGTGTTGTGGGATTGGGATTCTTGGTTAAGTAATATTGCGCTTCGACAAATTCTAACGGATATAGGTTCAGAAAAGGACAAAAAGGAAGCCATTAAATATGAACAGGGCTGTGTGCTTAATTTTTTGCATTACGGAGAGTGGGATGGTTATTTGCCCATTGTAATTTGGGAGGATTCCAACCCACGTAATATTTTGTCTGAAAATATTTATGATGTTAACATGCATAAACCTGTGTTGGCGCAACATGCTGCTTTTTTAACAAAGACCAGCGGTGGACATGCTGAATGGATTAGGGAGAAATTCTATTATTTACAGGCCTTTGTGAACAACTACAAAACGTATCATCGCCATAAAGCCACGGGGTTGTATTATTGGCAAAACGATGTGGCCATCGGTGTGGATAACGACCCAAGTACTTTTTTCAGACCACCAAAAAGTTCTGGCTCTATTTATTTGAACTGTTTGATGTACAAAGAGCTTTTGGCTATGGTTTATTTATCAAAACAACTTAATCAAGTGGAAATTGGTAAAGAGTTTCAAGAGGATGCCAAAAACTTAAAAGCTGCCATTCAAGAACATTGCTGGGATGAGCGCGATGGATTTTACTATAGTGTAGATCTTAATTTAACCCCAGCAAAGAATAGATTGGATAACACTTTGGGCAAAGAGTTTATGATTCACAGTGGTTATCCGCGTGATTATGATTGCCTTATTCAACGTATCGAAGTGTGGTCTGGATTTTTAGCCTTGTGGGCAGGAGTCGCCACTCCTGAGCAAGCTGAACGTATTGTTAAGGAGCATTATTTAAATTCTAAAACATTTAATTCGCAGTCTGGAGTACGTACCCTTTCCAAAATGGAAAAAATGTATAGCATGAGAGCAAGTGCCAACCCATCAAATTGGCGTGGACCTATTTGGGGCATTTCAAATTATATGGTTTATAAAGGTTTAAAGGATTATGGTTTTATTGATGAGGCTAAGGAATTGGCGTCAAAAACTATTTGGCTATTTGGAAGGGATTTTGAAAAAAATGGTGCTCTACATGAATACTACGAACCCGAAACAGGAGAGCCGCTTTTGAACAAAGGTTTCCAAAATTGGAATTATTTAGTGTTAAACATGATTGCTTGGATGGAAGGCAGTCAAATTGTTGAAGAATTTTAGGTTAAACATAAAATTATGATAAAAAAAATTGCAATTTGCGTTTTGTTTTTTTGTTCAATTACAATGCATGCGCAATTGGAACCTGTAAAGAATGGAGTTTATAAATGGAACGAACTAATTGTAAATAAAAGCGAAGACAGAGAATCAAGACCTATTCTTGAAGGCACATCACCTCACTTTGAATATTTGGAAATTCATGCCACAACACAATTACCCGGAGCAAAGCCAAATGCACCAAATGCCAATGATGATATTGAAGAATGCATTATTGTAAAGGAAGGTTTGATGAAAGTCACCAATGAAGGAAAAAGTGAAATAGTAGGCCCAGGAAGTGTGGTGTTATTTATGCCAAAGGAAGTACATTCCATTGAAAATGTGGGAGATGGAAATCTTACATATTATATTATGAGCTATAAATCTAAAAAGCCAATGAATATTGAAAGAGGGGAACAAAGTGTTGGCACAGTGGTTTATAACATAGAAAATTTAGAATACAAACCCAGTTCAAAAGGTGGCGGTATTGCTTTTTTTGACAGACCCACTTCAATGTGCGAACGGTTTGAAATGCACATTACCGAATTGAATAGAAAAGGTCTTAGCCACAAACCACATACCCATATTGAGACGGAAATTATATTGGTTTTATCGGGAGATACCGAAATGATGATTGATGGTGAAACATATAATGCATCGGCTGGCGACTTATATTTTGCAAATTCTCAATTGCTTCACGGAATTAGTAATGCTAGTGATGATACATGCAAATATTTTGCTTTTAAATGGAATTAATTATATTGAAAAAAAATATAAATGAAATACATAGTTTGTGAAAAACCAGGAGAATTCCAACTTAAGGAAAAAGAAATTCCTGTTAGAAAACCAGGCGAAGCCCTGTTGAAAATAAAAAAAGTAGGCATTTGCGGTACAGATTTGCACGCCTACGGTGGTAACCAGGCATTTTTTACTTATCCCAGAATTTTAGGACATGAATTGGCCTCTGAGGTTTTAGAAATAGATGACAATGAAAAGGGTATCAAGGCTGGAGATAAAGTGGTAGTCATGCCTTATGTAAGCTGTGGTAAATGTATTGCTTGCCGAAATGGAAAAACAAATTGTTGCACCAATATTAGGGTTTTGGGTGTTCATGCCGATGGCGGTATGCAACAGCAAATCACTGTTCCAAACAATATTTTATTGCCTGCAAACAAGCTTTCAGATAATGAAATGGCCATTGTTGAACCTTTGGCAATCGGAGCACATGCTATAAGGAGAGCCAATATCCTAAAAGGGGAAATCGTTGCCGTGGTTGGGTGTGGCCCCATAGGCATCGGTATTATGAAATTGGCGCAAATTGCCGGAGCAAAAGTAATCGCCATTGATATGAACGAACAACGATTGGCCTACTCCAAAGATAAAATTGGTGTAGATTATGTTGTTAAAGCTGGTGAAACTGCTGTTGAAGATATTTCTAGAATAACCAATGGCGATTTATGCACCGCTGTTTTCGACGCCTCTGGGAATAAATATGCCCTAGAGGCTTGTCCGAGTTATATGGCACACGGTGGTCGTTTTATTTTGGTTGGATTGTCTAAAGGAGAATTGGTATATAATCACCCAGCAATCCACGCCAAGGAGATGACGTTAATGTGCAGCAGAAATGCCACGACAGAAGATTTTGAGCATGTCATTAGTGTGCTTAATCAATTTCCAACAGATTCATTTATTACGCATTCCGTAGATTTCACAGAAATGATTCAGAACTTTGATAGTTGGTTAAAGCCAGAAACAGGCGTGATTAAAGCAACGGTAAGTTTTAACTAAAATTTTATAATGACAATAGATTCTCACCAGCATTTTTGGAAATACGAACCTATAAAACACGATTGGATTGATGACGACATGGCCATTATCCGAAGGGATTTTATGCCGTCAGACTTAAAAGAAGTCTACGCGAAAAATGGCGTTGATGGTTGTGTGGCTGTTCAGGCCGACCAAACATTGGCAGAAACTGATTTTCTATTGGATTTAGCTTCAAAAAACGATTTTATAAAAGGCGTTGTTGGCTGGACAGATTTAAGGGGAAATGACATTGAAACTGTTTTGGAAAAGTATACGTCGTTTGAGAGATTAAAAGGATTTCGTCATGTAGTTCAGGGTGAACCTGACCATAATTTTTTGTTGCGACCAAACTTTTTAAGGGGTATTAAAGCTCTTGAAAAACACCAGTTTACTTATGATATTTTGGTGTTTCCACATCAATTGGGAGCTGTTTTGGAGTTTGTAAAACGTTTTCCAAACCAAAAATTTGTGATAGATCATATCGCAAAACCTTATATAAAAGATGGTTTTTTTTATGGATGGGCCACCTTAATGAAAGAAATTGCTAAATGCGAAAACGTATATTGTAAGGTTTCGGGAATGATAACTGAAGCTGATTACAAGTTATGGACGGAAGCACAGATACAGCCCTATTTAAACTTGGTTTTTAATGCTTTTGGAACAAAACGTATTATGTTTGGTTCCGATTGGCCTGTATGCCTGGTAGCTGGAAAATATGCCCAAGTAAAAGCAATTATAACTGCATTTATTACCAATCTTTCAGAAAACGAAAAAGAAGCAGTGATGGGCAAAAATGCCATTCAATTTTATAATTTACAACAAACTAATTAAGTATAAATGAACTTAGAATTAAAAGATAAAGTCGTTGTGGTTACTGGGGCGGCAGGAATTAAGGGAAGTATTGGCGAAACCATCGTACAGCACTTGGCCAACGAGGGTGCAATTCCAGTGATTGTATGTAGAAACGACCGTGGATTTGGTTATGAAAAAGAACTTCAAGAAAGAGGTATCGATTCCATTTTTATAAAAACCGACCTATCCGATTACAAACAAATACAAAAAGCTGCCAAAGTTATTGAAGAAAAATACGGTAGGGTAGATGCCTTAATCAATAATGTAGGTGTTAATGACGGAGCGGGGTTGGATAGCCCAATGGA
The DNA here is from genome assembly GCF_041287255.1 of Tamlana flava. Classification (NCBI taxonomy): domain Bacteria; kingdom Pseudomonadati; phylum Bacteroidota; class Flavobacteriia; order Flavobacteriales; family Flavobacteriaceae; genus Tamlana; species Tamlana flava. The sequence goes on along the minus strand of NZ_JBGGTX010000001.1, from coordinate 239,266 downwards.
AGATTTCATGTATTCTATAAAATTGAACATGGTGAGCTACTTCGCCATGACAAAGTACTGTCTGCCCATGATAAAAAAGGTGAAAGGCAACATTTTGAATATTGGTTCTAAAGTGGCCATCACAGGTCAAGGAGGTACTTCGGGTTATGCGGCCTCAAAAGGCGGTGTTTACGGATTGACTCGTGAATGGGCTGTGGATTTAATAAAGGAAGGTATCCGTTGCAATGCCATTGTTATTGCCGAAAGCTGGACACCGGCCTATGATAATTGGATAAAAACTTTGGAAAACGGTGAGGAGAAGCTAAAGTCCATAGTAAAGAAAATTCCGTTGGAAAACAGAATGACCACGCCAGCCGAAATAGCCGACCAATGCTTATTCACCATTTCAGAAAGAGCATCGCATACCACGGGGCAGTTCATCACGGTAGATGGTGGCTATGTGCATTTAGACCGCTCACTTTTAACAGACACTGAATAAAATTCAACAATAAATCAATTTCAAAATAGCACTAACTAAACTAACACTTATGACGAATGACAAAATACCAGTGGTAACCAAATCGGTTCTTATTCCTTTTATTTTAATTACCTCACTTTTTGCACTTTGGGGCTTTGCCAATGATATAACAAATCCTATGGTTTCTGCTTTTAAAAAGGTTTTGGAGCTTGATAATTTTCAGGCGTCCTTGGTTCAGTTAGCTTTTTATGGCGGATATTTCACCATGGCGTTGCCAGCGGCCATTTTTGTAAATCGGTATTCATACAAAAAAGGGGTTTTGTTGGGACTAGCACTATATGCAGTCGGCGCCATATTATTTTATCCTGCCGCGGCTTTTGAGGCATTTGGGTTTTTCTTGGCAGCACTATATATTTTAACGTTTGGTTTGGCATTTTTGGAAACCACGGCTAACCCATATATCTTGTCCATGGGAGATGAAAGCACAGCAACACAGCGTCTTAATTTGGCTCAGGCTTTTAATCCTATTGGAGCTTTGGGTGGTCTTATCGTTGCTCAAAAATTTATTTTGGGGTCTTTGCAGTCTGATGATTTATACCCTGATGGTTCATCGGTTTATGAAACCCTTAGCGAAACGGCCAAAGCGGTTGTAAGAACTTCTGATTTGCAGGTTATTCGAAATCCTTATGTGATTTTAGGGTTGGTAGTTATTGGGTTTTTTGTACTAATCGCTTTGATGAAAATGCCTCAAAATAAAGAACAGGAAACTAGGGTTCATATCGGCAATTCCATTGGGCGTTTATTTAAATCTCCAAAGTTTGTTTGGGGTGTTATTGCCCAAGCATTTTATGTGGGTGCACAAATTATGTGCTGGACTTATTTGTACCAATATGCTGAATCTATTGGTATTGATAACCAATCGGCAGTAACTTATGGAATCAGTGCCTTGGTGATTTTTTTAACGGGAAGATGGGTTGGAACCGCTTTATTGAAATATGTAAATAGTGGTCAACTATTGTTTTATTTTTCCATTGGTGCTTTGGTGTGTACGGCAACCACTATGTTTGTAACTGGTATGGTTGGCCTCTATGCCTTGGTAGGCATTTCATTCTTCATGTCTATCATGTTCCCAACTATTTATGGTATTGCGCTTGAAGGACAGGGTGAAGATGCCAAATTTGGAGCGGCATTTTTGGTTATGGCCATTGTTGGAGGTGCGCTTATGCCTACGTTTCAAGGTATGATTCTAGATTTGGGAGGCATTGGCTATAAAGATATAACTATTATGGGCGTTCCTGAGGTCAATTTTTCATTCATTCTACCGGCACTTTGCTTTGTAGTTATTGGTTATTACGGTATGGGTGTGTATAAAAATAGATTTTCAAAATGAAACATCCATTGTTAATTTTTAGCCACTCAGAGGATGATTATTTAGATGTTATATGTACCATTGAAAAACAATAAAAATAAACACATGAGAACCAAACGATACTGCTACGCCTGTGATTTAAAAAACGATTCCAAGCTTATTGAAGATTACAAAAAGCATCATAAAGCCGAAAATGCATGGCCTGAAATCACTCAAAGCATAAAAGACGCTGGTATTGTTGACATGCAAATTTATTTGACGGGAAATCGCTTGTTCATGATTATGGAGGTTGATGATACTTTTAGCCCTGAACGAAAAGCCAAAATGGATGCGGAAAACCCAAAAGTACAAGAATGGGAAAACTTAATGTGGGATTTTCAAGAGGCTATTCCTTGGGCAAGAGATGGCGAAAAATGGATAGCTATGGAACGTATTTTTAAGCTTTGAAAAACCAGAAAACTTTAAGACTTTAAAAATACCGTCAAACTTAAAGCACCGTGTGCCCCAATAACCAATGACTGTTCGATATCAGCCGTTTTTGATGGTCCAGAAATAAACACGCCAAAATCGGTTGGTGCATTGTTCAGTTTTTGATAAGCTTGGTGCATATAAGGAACAATGTGTTTTTTGGAAACTACCAAAACCAAATGCTTGGTAATAAAAGGTAAAACCCGAAACGGAAGTTGACTATCTGCAACCCAAACCGCGCCATTTTCGGCCACGGCCAAATCGCTTTCTAAGATTAAAACATCTAAATCTTCTAAATCCTGTGGGCTTTTAATGCTGGCTAAATCTAACGTGTTGAAATCTGTAGTTTTTTCTAAAGTTGAAAAGTTAACTTTTGAATCGGGGAAAAATGTTTTGACATGTGAAATCACATCAACGTTCGATTTAATTTCACGCACATTACCACCCACAACTTCTACTTTTTTGGTGAACTCTTCTACAAGATTTAAACCCTCATCAAAAATTAACGGGTCTATATTTGGTAATTCTAACGACTCTGGTTTATTGGCCTTTATTTTTGCCAATATTTCTGCTCTACTTCCCATAACCTAACTGTTTTTGTTTTGTTTCCTTTCGTTATACCATTCATCAAAGCTTTGTTTTGGTCCTTCGGGCAGGTCTCTGGCTTTTCCCCAAGCGTTGGGTTTGGAATTAATAAGCGATTTAGGTAAATTTCTAAGCGACCACCGGGCTATTTTTCCAATTTTTTCAAACTTCTTGGGTTTAGCAAATATATTGCCCATCATTTGCATGGATTTCTTTTTTATAAAAGGCTGAGGCGTGTTTTTGGTAATAATTTGTCGCCATTTGTATAATTGCGCATGTATATCAATTTTCACTGGACAAACATCGCTGCACGAACCGCAAAGGGTAGAGGCGAACGGCAATGAACTATGTTTTGATAAATCTTTACCAGGTGATAAAATGGAACCAATTGGCCCAGGAATGGTGGCATCATAACTATGCCCACCACTGCGTCTGTAAATAGGGCAGGTGTTCATACAGGCACCACAGCGAATACAGTGTAGCGAAGCCCTAAAATCGGGTCTGCTTAATTGTTCTGAACGGCCATTGTCCACAATAACAATGTGCATTTTTTTATCTGCTTTTGGTTTTTTAAAATGCGATGAATAAGTGGTTACAGGTTGCCCAGTTGCCGAACGCGCCAATAATCTTAAAAACACCCCCAAATGCTCCAGTTTTGGGATGATTTTTTCAACACCCATGCAAGCAATGTGTATTGGGGCGATATGTGCGCCCATATCCGCATTTCCTTCGTTGGTACATACTACAAATCCACCGGTTTCAGCAATGGCGAAATTAACGCCTGTAATGGCGGCATCGGCCTCAATAAACTTTTGCCTCAGATGCTTTCTCGCTTCTCCCGTTAAATATTGAGGGTCGCCATCACAGGGTTTTGTGCCCAAATGCTCCTGAAAAAGCTCGTCAACCTCATGTTTATTTTTATGTATGGCAGGCAATACAATATGACTGGGTGGCTCTTTGGCCAATTGCACGATACGTTCACCTAAATCGGTATCGACTACTTCAATACCATCCGCTTCTAAATAAGGGTTTAAATGACATTCTTCAGTAAGCATCGATTTACTTTTTACAACCTTTTTAGCATTGTTTTCCTTTAATATTTTATGGACGATTTGGTTGTGCTCTTCGGCATTGGTGGCCCAATGTACCTCTACACCGTTTTTTTTGGCATTGGCTTCAAATTCCTCTAAATAAGCATCCAAATTTGAAAGCATATGTGCTTTTATCCCATGCCCCAAATTTCGTAATTCTTCCCAACCTTGAACGTGATGAACCGACATATCGCGTTTATGGCGCACAAACCAAAGGGCTTTGTCGTGCCAATTAACCTTCTTTTCGTCTTTATTAAATATGCTTGCTAATTGTGGATGGCTCATAATTTAATGGTTGGAATTAAAGGTTGCTATTTAAAATTTCGGCGATATGAAGGATTTTAAGCGGCTGTTTGTTGCGGGTTACCAAACCTTCCAAATGCATTAAACAAGAAGTGTCGGTTGCCGTAATCACTTCAACGCCACTTTCCAGATGGTCTTTAATTTTGTCTTTCCCCATTTTTACCGAAACGGCTTCTTCGGTAACCGCAAAGGTTCCTCCAAAGCCACAGCATTCATCACTTCGTTTTACTGGTATCAATTCAACACCTTTTACTTCTTTTAGTAAATCTTCAATGTATGAATACTCTGGAGTAACGCGTTCCGAGCATGACCCTAAACGCAAGCCTCTGAGTCCGTGGCAACTTTTGTGCACGCCAACTTTATGCGGAAAATAAGCACCTAATTTTTTAACTTTTAAAACATTTAAAATGAAATCACAAAGCTCATAAACATTGTTCCGGACTTTGGTGACATCATTGGTTTGGGGAATAATGTTATAATGCTTTTTTACATGATAGGCACAGCTTCCGGAGGGTGTTACAATGTAATCAAAATCCTTGAAATTATTCACAAAATGGTGGCAAGCGCCAACAGATTCCGATTCGTAACCCGAATTCGCCATGGGTTGCCCACAGCAGGTTTGCCCTGATGGATACACAACTTCTACGTTCAGTTTTTCCAAAAGTTCCAAAGTGGCTTTTCCAACTTGAGGATATAATTGATTGATATAACACGGAATAAATAGCCCTACTTTCATTTTTTAGACTTCTTAGATTTTTAGATTACTAGAGTTCTATTTTTTAAAAGGAACTACTCTTTGTTTTGAAGTTCCTAAACCTTCGATACCCAATTCTACAACATCACCAGCTTTTAAATAAACAGGAGGATTAAGCCCTAAACCAACGCCAAAAGGTGTTCCGGTTGAAATGATGTCTCCAGGAAGCAAAGTCATGAATTGACTAATATGGCTAACTGATTGTTGCACGTTGAAAATAAAATCGGAAGTTGAACTGTTTTGCATAATTTCACCATTCAATTTCAACCATAAATTCAGATTGTTAGGGTCTGGAATTTCATCTGTAGTGGCAATGAAAGGGCCAACAGGGGCGAAGGTGTCGCATCCTTTTCCTTTGCACCATTGCCCTGAACGTTCAATTTGAAATGCACGCTCGCTTACATCGTTGTGCAAAACGTAACCAGCAATATGGTCTAAAACTTCATCTTCTTCAATATAAGATGCTTTTTTACCAATTACGATAGAAAGTTCTACTTCCCAATCGGTTTTTGTGCTGTTTTTTGGCAACATAATATCATCATTGGGTCCAACCATAGCCGTGGTGGATTTAAAGAACAAAACTGGTTCTTTGGGTACTTCCATTCCGGCTTCAGCGGCGTGTTGTGCATAGTTCAAGCCAATACAAACTATTTTTGAAGGTCTGGTTAAAGGAGGTCCTAGGCGAACACTGTCGTCTATTTCTGGACAGTTGGACTGATTAGCTTCCAACCAAGTTTTTAATTTTTCAATGCCTTCGTTTCCGAAGAATTCTTCATTGTAATCCATCCCAAAGGTGGAAACATCTATTTTTGTTCCGTTTGCCAGTTGAATTCCTGGTTTTTCCAGACCAGTTTCTCCAAATCGTATTAATTTCATCAGTTTCGTTTTATATTTTGAGTGATTATCCGTTTAGTGTTACAAATCCACCATCAATGGCATAGTTTGAACCTGTAATGAAGCCAGCTTCATCAGAACACAAGAATAGCACTAAATCTGCCATTTCCTGTGTGCTGCCCATACGCCCAATAGGTTGTGTTTTAGATAGTTTTTCAAACATTTCTGCTTCTCTTCCTGGGTAATTTTTACTTATAAAACCATCAACAAAAGGCGTATGCACACGTCCAGGAGCAATACTGTTGCATCGAATACCGTCGTTAATATAATCTTTGGCCACAGAATAAGTCATAGTTAAAACAGCTCCTTTGGTCATGGAATAGGCAAAACGGTCGCTCAAACCAACTGATGATGCAATGGAAGCCAGATTTAATATCACACCGCCACCATGACTTTTCATGGATGGAATTACTGCTTTTAAACAGTTGTAAACACCTTTAATGTTAACGTTATAAAGTCGGTCTAAATCGGCCTCTTCAACAGCTTCAATATTGCCAACATGTGCAATGCCTGCGTTATTTATTAATATGTTTATGTTTTCAGTTTTCAAAATACCGTTAATGACTTCAAATACATTTTTTTGATTTGAAACATCACATTTATGGGCTTCGGCTGAAGATTCAAGTTTTTTGATTTGAGAAACAACATGTTCGGCCGCTTCCAAATTGAAATCGAGAATATGAACCTTGGCACCCTGTTGGGCAAAGGTCAGCGAAATAGCCTCGCCAATACCACTTCCACCTCCGGTAACAACGGCAACTTTATTTTTTAAACTGAATTTAGACATGTAAGTTTAGTTTTAATTTAGCAGAATATCAAGTTACAATATTAGCTTGAAAAAGATTGAAAATCTTCCTAATAATTGATTTTATATGATACTTTTTTTGCTTTAATTCCGTAGTTATTAACATTTAAGCAATTAATCACAAATAGGTCTTATCGCTTTTCATATTTTTGTAAATACTCAGAAGGCGTGCAGTTCATGATGAGTTTAAACTGTCTATTAAAGTTGGAAATGTTTTTAAAACCTGAATCATAGCAAATTGCAGAGATGTTGTATTTGTTTTCCAATAGCAATTTACAGGCGTAACCAATGCGAATTTCCGTAATGTACCGTGAGAATGTTTTTTGGTTTATTCTTTTGAAATATCTACTAAAAGCAGAAGGATTCATATGGGCAATTTCGGCCGCTTTATTTAATGTGATGTCTTGATTAAAATTCTTGAAAATATAGGCGTGAACTATATCTTGCGTGTCACTTTTTGAAGTTTGAAAAGAGCTAACAAAACCGGGACTGGAAAGCCGTTTCGTGTCTTTATGTTTTGCCAAACTGTTGAGTATATTGAGAAAAGCCATTGTTTTTTCAAAGCCTTTTAGCTCCAGCATATTTTGAATATCGGTTATTAGATTTTTGTTAATATTTAAGAATTTAATGCCGAAACGGGCACGTTCAAACAGTTCCAAAATATAAATCATCTCTGGGGTTTCAAAAAACTTGGGACCCAAGTAATCCTGTTTAAAATGAATAGCTATGGCTTTGGCTGTTTCCTTTGAAGATTGTTGAAAATAGCCTTCATCGTTTAACCACATATGCGGCAAATTTTTTCCGATTAAAACAATATCTCCTATGCCAAATTTTTCCACACTGTCACCAACAAAGCAAGTTCCTTCACTTTTTAAAACCACAACCAATTCTAATTCCGGGTGATAATGCCATATTTTTAAAAAATAAGGATACTCATTTACTTTGGTGGTAAACGAACTGTTGGAAAGGTTACTTCGGTCTAAAAGGTGAAGTTTCATCAATGTATTTTTATAGCTTAAAATTAATTCTATTTGAATTTATAAGCAAAAATAATATCAAATAAACGTTAAGGCATAGGTTTTAAACCTTCCCATTTCACATTCCAAGTACCATCTTTTGGGAAACCTGGGTTATCAATGGTATTACCATCGTAACCGGCGCACATCAATGCTATGGCAGAAAGATAACCACCATTTCCTGGCAGATAAAGTGTTAATCTTGGTGTTTGGTAATTATGTCCACTTGGCAAATAAGTATTCGTGATTTCACCTCTGAACAATGCATTTATGGCATCTTTAGGTCTGTTTAATCGGGTGGCTGCCATAGCTTCCAATGGGAAATCCCAACCCCAAGTGTGATTCCATGTCCAAACTTTATTAACAACATCAAACGTTCTGTTCATTGTTGGTATATCGATGTAATTATTTTGAGGAAGATAGCTAATTGCCCCCAAAACGGCAGGATGGTCAATGGTATGTTCGCTCGTTTCCGAATAAGAATTCGGTACACTTTCTGCAACTAAATACACACCATCGTTTTGTGCCATTGGTGACAGCTTGTCAATTATTTTTTGCCATTCTTTGTTGGGTTCTAAATCTAATCTTTTGCGCCATTCTTGGGCTTTTTCCAATCCCCATTTCCAATAGGAAAGTTCCATAGGTGGATTAAAAGTCTCCGTTTTGTCAAAACACTCTTGGGCTGGAATAACACCCTTTCCCAGATTGTATCTATCATTTTCTGCATCATAACTAGGAAAGGATGCCATAAAATTGGCAGTTTCAAAAATTAAGTTTTTATACTTTTCTAAGTTTTCTGATGTTGGGTTGTTTCTGTAAATCAGTTCAGCCAAATAGATAACATGAGGTTGCTGCCAGATTAAAAACGACCCCACATTTGATGGCGCTTCGCCACCGGCATGGTCGGTCATTTTTTGCCAGCGCACACCTTTATAGCCTTGTCTTTGGGCAATTTCTTTGGCGCCTTCAAATGCATCAAAATACCAATGCATGCTGTTTTCTAATAAGTCCGTTCTCCCCCAAAGTGGGTAATGCGCCGCGTGCCACCAATACATTTCCATGTGTGGTTTTCCGTACCAACTGTTATAGGTTAACCCTGTTTCTTGCACAGGATAATGTCCAGCACATTGCGAACGTGTTAAATATTGTGATAATACCACGCGCCGTTCCAACTCAAAAGCTCTGGAGTCTGTGCACTCTGAGAAATCCACAGCGCCACCAGACGACCAAAACTCCTCCCATTGAGCGATACTGTTTTGCTCAATAACATTGAAATCATTCAAAACTGAATTAGTTTTTTCGGCGGAAAACTGCACGGTCACTTCTAAAGTTCCGTCCGAATTCGGTAATAGAGTATAATAATGGTCTTCAATTTTTGAAAGTTCGGCCTCTGAAGATAGTTTGGCGGATACAAAATACTGGTCGTTATCTAAAGTTCTGATAAACAAAAAAGAGTTTCCGTTTTCTTTGTTAACTTCGGTGGTGTGTTTTTTACTCTGTGAATAATTGGTGCCCTTATCGGCGAATTCGTTGGTTGGATAAGAAAATCTAAACTTTAATTGCAATCGGTTTTCTTTAAGTAACGGAGACTCTATTTTAGCAGAAATGCCATCGGTTTTTGAATCACCATATGTTATGACTTTCACGGGAACACCTTCAACGTTAAAGGCGCTTTCAATTTTACCTGTCCATAAATTCAATTCTTGGTTTATATTTTTAATGTCTTCAGGTTTAGCTATTGAGCCATCCTTTTTAAGGATTTCCAATCCAAAATTTCCCAATTGAAGTCGGTGTGGATTAGCCCTAAAATAATCGGCTGCTGCCATAGCCCTTTTATCCTCTCTATTTTGTATGGCGTACAAACTGTTTGGGTTTCCATTAAAATTATAGGCTTTTAAAGTTTCTTCATGTTTAAAATCCTCGGTGTTTAGCGACGTATGCCAACCCCATTCTGATTGCGTTCCCAACGGTACGCCATTACTGTAAAATTCAGGAAACGTTTGCAATCCTGTAACATCTACTGTAAATGAAAATTTACCGTTTCCCACATTTAATGAACCTAAGGTGTCTACTTCCGAAATTTTTACGTTGTGTCTGGTTACTACTGCCTTTCGGTCAATTTTATTTGGCTTTTCTTCTTTTTTAGTGCAAGAAAATGCAATTAAAATTAAAGGTATTAGTAGTAAAAGGAAGTTTGATTTTTTCATTTTCAGGAGTGTTTTATGAATTGATTTTAAAAATAAAGCCCGAGGCTGTTTCGTATTTGCCACCTTGTGAAGCCGTAAACAAATAGGTTGGTTTTCCGTTTTGAAAAAGTAGTTGGGGTCTTTCGGCTCTACCATAGCGATTCAAATGCTTTGGCGCAGGTGGCTGATTTAAATATTTGTTAAGTTGTTGATAGCCAATTTCAGGTTCTGACCAATCTTTGCCATCATCCGATTCCATGTATAAACCAACATCAATACCATAAACCCCTAAATCCCTGGCCAGCATTTTAAATTTGCCATTTTCATACCAAACATAAGCATCTTCGCATTGTTGATTGTTTCCCATTTCATGATAGTCAATAACAGGATTGCCGTCATATTTTTTATAAGGTCCAAATAGCGACTTGGAGGTTGCTAAACCGTATTTACGATTACCTTTAATTTTAAATTTTGGATGGACGTAGCCTTCAGTATCAAACGACTTGTAATACAACCAGTATTCACCGTTTGGATGTTTGAAAAATGATGGATTTGTTGTGCAATGGTCATCCCATTCACCTACTTTTCCTGGTAGCAACAACGGTTTGTCAGGTCGCTTCCATGGTCCATATAGTGAATTAGCAATTGCTAAGCCAACCCTTTGTGTATCCAGCTTGCCGTTGGAATTTCCCATAAAAAACAAAGCATATTTTCCATCAACATAATGAATGCTCGGGTTATGGCAGGTAGTGGCATCCCAAAATCCCTCACCTCGAGGTGCTAGAACAGTGCTTACATGTTCATACGGGCCTTCAGGTTTATCGGCAACAGCGTGAGCGATTTCCGAGGCATGTGTCCAACCACTCATACTTTTTGATTTTGGCCAACGTGAAAAAAATACATGAATTTTTCCATCAGGGCCTTCAATGGGGCTATTGCACCAAACATAATAATCCTCAAACTCTAAAGCTCTTCCAACTGGCGATAATCGTTTTTCAAAATCGGAAAGTTTTGGACACCGGTTTTGGGTTAAAACACTAAATGCATTAATAGGAAGCATAGCGCCTAAAGACGTTAAAAATGTAAATGTTAAAAACTCTTTTCTGTTCATTTTTCTCTCACTAATGTTACGCTCATTAAACCAATAAGCACATCGTTTGCGACAGCTTTTAATTCCAATGATTTTATTGTTTTTACTGGGTTTAAAGGCAAATCTAAAATCGTTCCAGCCCCACCATCAACTCCAAAATCAGTAAATCCTTTGATACTTATAAAATCTTTAAAATCTCTGGTAATTTCCCCTGTTTTAAAATACACTCGGGGCGGTTTTGGCGCATCGGTTGTAAATGCTAACCCATCAATGAAATAGTTCTGTTCAATCGGCCACCAGTTTTCTGGGTTTTTCAGATGAAGGATTTCTGAAGAGCCATCTGTATAGTTCACTGTAATTTCACCATTAACAAACCGACTTTGCATTGGGTTTGTTGTTCCAGCCATCATAAAATACGCATGGGAAGCTTGTCCTGAAAGGGGAACTTCAATTGACTTTGGAAAATTATCCCATTGAGAAGCAAAAGCAATATTGTTTTTGGTTTTATCTGAAGGCGTTGTAAAAGGAATGTTTTGCGGACTTATAATCGTATTATTTTCTCCTGCTTTTTGACGTAATCCTGAATCATCGATTTTAGGTTTTACATAAGGATAGCACCAATTACCAATACCTTGAGTCGGTAATTGTAAAGTAGGTGATGTTGGTCGTGGACTTAAATATTTTTCCTCAAAAACATTGGTGACTTTATTGTTGAAAATAGATTCTAATGGAATGGTTTCAAAAATGGTTTCTTCTGAAAGTTTTTCATCCCAATTTTGAAATTTAGAGTTTTCTTTGTCCTCCAAAATATTCAAATAAATCGGTTGCCACCAAAGAACTTCGTTTTGCTTTAACTGAATAAAAAATGTTTTGTTTCCACTTGCTGCCTCTATTTTAAAATTGAATTGATTGGAGGTTTTGCTTATTTCTGAAATTGCGGATTGCGGGTCTTGAATTTGAATAATTTCTGATTTTGAAACATTAAATTTAATTGAATCACCTATTTGAGTTTCAAATTGTGATTTTGGTTGTTCCAGTTTTTCGCCGTTCCATTTTATTTCAATGTTGTAATGTTTTTGATACGGACTCTCAATGATTATTTTAGGGTTTCCAACAACATTTTTATCAAGTTTCCAAGTCGTATTCTCGTCATTTACTTTCACAAATTCAATAGCATCGAGAGTAGCGTCGACTTCTAAATGAAGTTTCATTTCGTTTTTAAATCTAGATTCGATTAAATATTTAGAACTGTTGTTTTCTTCCGAGTAAGCAATTTTAATATCAGAAACTTCTAACGAAGCATTCTCCCATTCTTTTGGAAAACCGGGTTTGATAAACAATGTCTTTTCAATAGCATTAGGTTGTATTCCAAACAAACCTTCGACTAATGAACGTGCAGCCATTCCAATTGGGTCGGCAAAATCGCGGTACAATTCACCACGAATGGCATCATAATAGGAGAGTTGCTGAAATCCGCCTGGAGAAGCTCCTAAATACATACTTTCCAACAAAGCACTTTGCCACAATTTATAGGCCTCTTTCTTTCGGTTTCCTTGCCAATAAGCCAGTGCTGTATGCAGATTTTCAGCAAGTGCCACATTATTGACAGACCAAGTGTAGGGTTGCCAATTACTGGTGGAAATCAATTCTAAATCCTCAAACGGTAAACCTTCTGCTTTTACTGGAATATGTGGCATTTGGGTGTCAATATACCTTAAAGCTTGATACGCCTGAAAGCTGTTGGCAATACTCTCATCCAATGCATGGTAAATCGTCCAAATACCTGGGTTATCATGCAAAAGTTGTTGCCCGAGCAAATCTTTGTATTCGGCAAAAACCCCATTTTCGGCAATCCATAAATGCTTTTCAATGGCATTTTTGATATGTTTTGCTTCCTCAAAATAAGGTTCTGGGTTTTCGCCCAGAAGTTTCGCTATACTTGCCGCCAAATGGTTTACTGAATAATTGTAAGCCGAGGCATAAGTTACACCTCCACCCGAATATTGCAAGGCATCGCTAGCCCAAATGGTAGCGTAGGCATCATAAAGTCCGTCACCATCAGCATCAAAATTACGCTTTTCCCAAGCTATATGTCGTTTAATAATAGGCCACATTTTTCGCATGAATTCCAAGTCGCCAGTCCATTGAAATCCACGTAAAATCTGATTAATAAACACGGAATTCATATCATAATGATGTGCTTTGGTATTGTTATTGGGGTTTCTGCTAATATATCCGCGACTAAACATAGCGGTACCTAAAACCTCTTTCTGTCTGGCAAAATTTCTAGAGCTATCTAAAACCACAGGACCAGTTTCGGGCTCTAAAACCTGTGAATTTCCATAACTTTCAAAGTGCGTTTGGGCTCTATCGTGCCAACCTAATGGATGCGCTACATAGGCGCCTCGCCATGCATTTAAGTGCATACGCCAAGCCACTGCGCCGTGTAAGTAAGCGGGACTTTCCCAAATGGCATCACCAGCAGTTGCCAATGCGCCACCTAAAGTGTTGATGTACGGATCTGGAGTTTTTAAGGTAACTCGATTTCTAAGCTGTTTTGCTTTTTCAAGAACTTGTTGGAATTCTAATTCGATTTGATTTTGTGGAGTCTTTGAATAGGCACCTTCATTTTCTAGTTTCCAAAATAGTTTTTCTGATGATTTTAATACAATTTCACCAATTATAATAGGTAAGCCATCTGATGTGGAATTATAGAGGCCTTTAGGGGATTTTTCTAAATCAGCGTTAACTATTTTGGTGTTTGATTTTGGAAAATAACCTAAAATAGTTCGGTTGTTGCCAGTTTTTTGCTTATTACTTTCAGAACCAAATTCGAGTTTAAAATGTTCGTTTTTAACTTCATATTGATTATTGACACAATATTCAGGAAGCATATAAAATACCGATTCTGGGTCAGCACCAATATCGCCATCGCGATGAAATTTTTTGCCCGTTGCTCCCCCGTAAACCCAAATAAGTTTTATGTCTTTGGGAATATTTTCTGTTTCCACCTTTAACAAAAAGGCTTCATTTGTGGCATGAGCAGCAACGTCAATCTTTATAATCTCATGGTTTAATTGGCTATCTCGAACTTCATAGTGCATCACACCCGGGGTGTAAACAGTTTTTATGGAATCACATTCGGGGAGCCATTTACTGGAAGTTTCTGTTGAAATGCCCAGCTTAAAATTACCGCCCATTCCGGGCAAATACATGGCAAATTCAGGTAAATCACCTGTTTCAACTCGAAAACCAGTGTTTGTGCCATATAAAGCACGGTTGAATTTTCGAGTGCCATTTTTTAGAATAAAACTTTCGCCGTCTGGCACGTAATGTATTTTTCTTTGTGGTTGCGTTTTATATTCTACCTGGGCAAAACATCCCATGGTGAACATGATGAGTACCATGAAGCTTTTGAGAACGTTTATGGTGTTGAAGGAAGACATTATTGAATTACTTTATGGCTACATCCCAAACCTTCGATAATTTTGAAGTACCCTTGGGACCGTTGATTTCTAAAACTACAACATATTTTCCTTCCTTTTCGTATTGGTGAACAGGATTTTGGTCTATTGACGTGTTCCCTTCACCAAAATCCCAATGCCATGAATCTATTTCGCCATGTGATTCATCATTAAAAGCAACGGTTCTGTTTTCCATATCAATAATCTTAAACGACCATTTAGCATCAATATCTTTAGTGAATTCTTGTTCTAAAGGCATTAATTTAAAGGGCAAGAGGTAAGATGCATTACCGTACATAGTATGCTCTTTTGAAAGGTTCCAAAATCCGTTGTTTTCTTCCTTGGTAACATCATCATAATCAATAATAGCCCAACAAAGACCGATGTTTTTATTTTCTTCCAACACTGATTTTATGGCTCTTTCAGGGTTATTTCCGGCATAATCAAAAGGGGTTATCCAAAACTCAAGAATAAGCTTTCCGCTTTCACCGGGTTTAAAATTATAGTTGTAAGCGGCATTGGCGTAGGGCAAATTCTTTATCCAGGGTTGACTGCCCCAAACCATGGTCCAATCCTTGTCTTTTGCTGGAGTGAAAATGTGGTAGTTTTGGGCATGAACACCATGGTACGAATAGTAGGCTTCCATAATATTCAAACTTTTGTTAGGGTGAAAACGATCTATAAACGGACCGCCAGATTGGTCGGCATCTACAACCACTTCAAAAGTATCGTTATGCAAACCAGATTGCGAAAAATCCCAGTAATCATCATAAGCTTCATATAGAAAGTAAAGACGATTTAGCCCTTTTACCCAACCTATTTTCACTTTTACATCTAAATTTTTCGGGTTTGCAACGGGTTGTTTTCCACTGTCATCCCAAAGTTCATCTAAACCGACGGTATAACTTTTTGGTACTAAATCCCAATCAGAAGTATCTCCATTTATAGTTGGAATTTTATCTTTTGGAAATTGAAAGATCTTAAAACTCCGGGTGTCTTGGGCTTGTGTTCTTAAAATGATTAAAAAGATAGCTGACAAAAACAGCAATTGTTTTGGGTTTGCCATTTTACGAAAAATTAATTTTTACTATTTGAATAAACCGTTTCTGGAAACTCAATATTTGAGGTGTTTTCCAGTGAAACCTTAGAGCCGTCTTGCGCAATTACCGTTACGTTATTTAATGTCCAATTGGCACTGTGGCTAATTTGTCCCGGCTTTTTGGCTTCAATATAAACGTTGTTTAGTGTTACGTTTTCGACTATAGATTGCTCGATTCCGCTAACATTTATGGCCGTTGTGGCACCTTTAACATTAATATTACTCAATGTGATGTTTTTAAACGTTGGAATGCCTTTTTCGGGCTCGACTTTCATCAGCATTTTTTTCCAATGTTCGGGAATATCATTTTCGTTGAATTCCTCCGGAAGTTTGGAATAGCTGTAAGCCGGATTCCAATTCATACCCACTTGCATAAAGGTATGTACGCTATCCATTTTTATGTTTTCCAAATAAATATCTTCAACAGTTCCACCGCGGTTGGTGGCCGATTTTATATTCAACCCATTTTTTGTACCCAAACCTTTAATGTTCGATACATAAACATGCCGAATACTGCCAGCGGTTTCACTTCCCAACGTGAACAATCCTGCACCTTGTCGTGCCATACAGTCTTTAATCACAACATATTCTGTCGGTCTGTTAACGCGTTGGCCATCCCAATCACGACCTGCTTTTAAACAAAAATTATCGTCATTACAATCAATATCGCAATTTTGAACCAATATCCATTCAGAGGAGTCGATATCAATGCCATCGGTACTTGGGCCATGACCTCCAATATTATTTTTTATGGTTAGGCCATCAATGGTAATAAATTTTGAATAAAGCACTTGTACGGTCCAAAAGCCAGCTCTTTGAATATTCAAATTTTTAAAAACCACATCACTTGAATTAGAGATTAAAAAAGTTCTTGGGCGCTTGGCATCATAATCAACAATCCACCGCAATCCTCTGGGTTCGTAATCGTTTCTGCGTAAATCCCAGTAATAATCCCAAAATACCTTGCCTTGGCCATCAACTGTGCCTTCACCATCAATAACCACATTTTTTTCGTTTCTAACATTAATCAGTGCCGCAGGCCACTTCATTTCAATACCTGCAATTCTGGTGTTAATTTCTTTGTAATCCTTAATATTTTCGCTTCCTAAAATATTTACACCTTTGGGGACTTCAAATTTGATGTTGCTTTTAATGAATATTGCGCCCATTAAATAATCACCTGGTTTAAAAGTGACAGTTCCTCCTCCGTTTTTGACACAAGCATCAATAGTCTTTTGAATAGCTTCTGTATTTAATGTTTTTCCGTCGTTAACAGCTCCAAAATCATTTACGTAATAGGTTTTGCCAGAAATTTTAAAATCATGTGCACCAACTTTATCTACCCAATCAGGTTTGTAACTTGTTTTGGATGCTTCAGTATTGGCGTTTGGCTGTTTACAAGAACCTAGTAATAAAATAATTAAAGAGGTGAGTGTAAGGGTGAGTTTATTCATTTAATAATCTAATTTTCAAGTGTTCAGTTGTTCGGTTTTGTAATGAGTCTCAACTAAAGTAATGAATTATGGACTTCCACATAGAATCAGATGTAAACTTATAACAATCTTAAAGCGAATCTATCCTGTACATACATGAGCTTTTAAATATTTGTAGTTTTTTTGTTAAGGTGTTAAAATTTAAGGAATATTCAATTGTAATCGATAATATTGAGTGTAATATTTACTTATCGATTAGATTTTATTTAGCTTTGTTTATCTACATTTTTCGCATGTAACTTAATACTTAAAGTACTTATGTCTCAAACCATAGAAATAAAAATTAATGAGTCTTCAAGGGTTCCAAAATACAAGCAAATTGTGGACTCAATTATTAACGATATTTCAAAAGGAAAATTAAAAATTGGAGAAAAAATACCCTCTATAAATGAGTTGAGTGAGTCCTGTTACCTGTCTAGAGACACGGTTGAAAAAGCCTATAAACAGTTAAAGGAGCAAAAGGTGATTGTTTCAGTAAAGGGAAAAGGATATTATACGGCCAAAACAGATTTGATTTCAAAAATTCAAATCTTCTTCATGATTAATAAACTGAGTTCCTATAAAATGATGATTTACAACTCGTTTGTTAACAGCGTTGGAATAAACGCACATGTTACTTTATCAATTTATCACTGCGAGGAATCTATTTTTGAAAGAACTTTGGAAAGAAATTTGAACGCTTTTGATTATTATGTGATTATGCCTCATTTTAAAACAGAAGAGCTAAACCATGTTAGTGCAACAAATGGCGCCATTAAAATGATGGAAAGGATACCAAAGGACAAACTTATCATTTTGGACAATGACAAAATAGGGGTTCAAGGGGATTATGGTGCGGTTTACCAAGATTTTCAAGAAGATATTTATAATGCTCTTAAAACAGGATTGGAAAAGCTTAAAAAATACGACAAGCTGGTTTTGGTTTACCCTTCAAAAACGGTTTATCCATATCCACGAAGGATTGTGCATGGGTTTAGAAAGTTTTGCTCTAAATTCAATTTTGACTTTGAGGTGCTAGACGAAATATACGACGATATGGAACTTGACAGCAAAGATGCATATATCATTATTGAAGAAAATGATTTAGTGAATTTAATGCGACAAGTGCGCGAAAAAAATCTTGTTTTAGGGAAGGATATTGGCATAATTTCATATAATGACACACCGTTAAAAGACCTTTTGGGAATTAATGTAGTCAGTACGCACTTTAAAGCCATGGGAGAAACAGCGGCCTACATGGTTTTAAACAACAAAAAAGAAAAGGTTAAAAACGTCTTTGAATACATTGAACGTAATTCACTTTAATTAAAGATTTAAATTCATAAATTTAGAGATTCATCATAGTACAGGATGGATCTTTTTTATTTTAAGAATATTTTAGTCGAAAATTAATTTATGCCAAGTTTTTTCAAGTGTATTTTTATACTTTTTTCATTAAGTTTAATGAGTGCAAATGCTCAAAACAAGACTTTTAACAAAGTATTTTTATTCGGAAAAAAAACTAGTAGCCCCTATGCTATTTCAATCAAAAACCCAATTAATTTCAATGAAAATTTAGGCTACGGATTCGATTTTGGGTCTGGAAAAGATGTAAATTTCAAAAAAGACTATATAATAAGTGAAACTTCCGTTTATTTTTCGGTAAAACTACCTGAGGGCAATTATAAAGTTAATGTGGTTTTAGGTGGAAAGAAATGTGCCAAGACTACCGTAAAGGCAGAATCTAGACGCTTGATGCTTAAAGAAATTGTGACAGAGAAAAGGGATGAAGTTCAATATTCGTTTGTGGTTAATGTGAGAACTCCAAAAATAAATGTTGATAAAAACATAAAGGTTAAAGACCGGGACAAAGGCCAATTAAATTGGGATGATAAATTAACGTTAGAGTTTTTAGGAATGTCAGCCATTAAAAGTATCGAAATCAAATTGGCCAATAACATAAAAACCATTTTTCTGGCGGGTGATTCTACGGTGACAGACCAGGATGTGGAGCCATGGGCATCTTGGGGGCAGTTATTTACCAATTACTTAAATGCTGACATTGTTGTTGCCAACTATGCAGAATCTGGTTCCTCTTTACCTGCATTTAAAGGCGCTTTAAGATTGGAAAAGATAATGACCATTATGAAACCTGGTGACTATCTCTTTATTGAATTTGGACATAATGATGAAAAAATTAAAGGTGAAGGTAATGGTGCATGGGGGCTTTACACCAACTTGCTTAAGGAATATATCAGCACTTTTAGAGAGCGTGGAGGCAAGGTTTTACTGTTAACGCCAACCGAAAGACGCTATTTTGATGATAATGACAACCTAAAGCATACACATGGCGATTACCCCGATGCGATGCGAAAAGTGGCAAGCGATTTGCAAGTGCCGTTGATAGATTTAACCAACATGACCCGTTCAATGTACGAAAGTTGGGGTGCCGAATCTTCAAGAAATGCTTTTGTGCACTATCCAGAAAACACGTTTCCAGGGCAAGATAAGAAGTTAGAGGATGACACACATTTTAACAGTTTTGGGGCAAACGAAATTGCAAAATGTGTGGTGGAAGGCATAAAAGATTTAGATTTAGAACTTGTGAAGTTTTTAAAACCAAATATCCCCGCTTTTAATCCAAAAAAACCTGATAATTTTAATGATTGGGCCTTGCCAATGAGCACCCGTTTTGAAATAGAAAAACCTGATGGAAATTAAATAATATGACAAAAAATACCGCTAAACTAAACACCCTTTTTGTAATCATTCTGCTTTTAAGTTTGACTTTATCGGCTCAAGAAACCGAAAAAATATACTTGTCGGGTAAAGATGTTGAAAATCCTGTTACATGGGAATTCATGTGTACAGACGGAAACAACAGTAAAAAATGGACAACTATAAATGTGCCATCCAATTGGGAGTTGGAAGGTTTTGGTGAGTATACTTATGGACGTTGGTACAAAGAGTTAAATCAAGATGAACCAAGTAAGGAAGAAGGGTTTTACAAATACAAGTTTAATATCCCAGAGGATTATAAAGGAAAAAACATTACCATTGTTTTTGGTGGAGCCATGACTGATACTGAAGTAAAAATAAATGGAAAATCGGCTGGTGATATCCATCAAGGTGGATTTTATGAATTTAAACATGACATCACAACACTATTAAACTATGGAGGTGAGAATTTATTGGAAGCTCGTGTTTCAAAACATTCAAGTAACAACTCGGTAAACAATGCCGAAAGAAAAACAGATTGGTGGTTGTTTGGTGGTATTTATCGCCCGGTGTGGTTAGAGGTTTCACCTGAATCGTACATTGAGCACATAGCTATTGATGCTAAAATGGATGGTTCGCTACGCGCAGATTTAAATTTGGTAAATGTTCCGAAAAACTCGGTTGTTGAGGCTAGTATAAGTCCAATTGGAGGAGATGGAAATTTTCAATCTGTCACCATTCCTCTAAAAGATGATTCAGATTTTCAAACCATCGAAGCCAAATGGTACCATGTAAAACCTTGGAATCCAGAATCTCCAAATTTATATACTTTATCCTTGTCACTAAAGAATAATGGGCAAGTATTGCACACTTCAGAAACAGAAATTGGTTTCAGAACCATAGAGTTCTTAAAAAAAGACGGCATTTATGTTAATGGCAAAAAAATTCTTTTGAAGGGCATAAATCGTCATACCATTTGGCCAGAATCCGGTAGGAGTACCACTAAGGACATCAGTATTCTTGATGTCAATCTAATCAAGGATATGAATATGAATGCGGTGCGTTTTCATTATCCGCCAGACACCCATTTTCTTAAAGTTTGTGATTCTCTTGGGCTTTTTGTGCTGAATGAAGTTGCTGGTTGGCAAAATGGCTACGATACCAAAACAGGAACCAATCTCATAAAGGAAACTGTTCAGCGTGATGTAAACCATCCATCAATAATTATTTGGGACCACGGTAACGAAGGTGGCTGGAATTACCAAATAGACCATGTTTTTCACGAATACGACCCACAAAAGCGCATCGTCATCCATCCATGGGCAGATTTTAACGGTTGGGACACACACCATTACCCAACCTATTTAACGGGTATGCACCGTTTTAATAATGGCGAGAATGTGTTTCTTCCAACCGAATTTATGCATGGCACTTACGACAATGGCATTGGAGCAGGATTGGAGGATTTTTGGAAACGCTACAAACATAGTCCTTTGTTTGCAGGTGGATTTATGTGGGCCATGTTGGACGAAGCAGTATTGCGAACCGATTGGACAGGCGAGCAAAAATACGATTCGAAAGGAAACCTAGCTGCCGATGGTGTTTTAGGTCCGCACAGAGAAAAGGAAGGCAGTTTTTTTACTGTGAAGGAGGTTTGGTCACCCATTCAATTTGAACCCAAAAGAATAACCTCAAAATTTGATGGAACGTTTTTAGTTTCAAATGAATACATTTTTACAAATCTCAATGCATGTAAGTTGGCATACAAGATTGTAAAGGCCGATAAAAGCATTTTATACAATGATGCTAAAGCTGAAGTTATTGCGTCAAGCCCAATTGAAATTGAAAGCATAGAGCCTGGCGAAACCAGAAAAATCCAATTTAAGGTTCCCGAAAACTTTTTTGAGGGCGATTGGTTGGAAATCACTGCTCACGATAATCATGGAAGGGAAATTTACACTTGGTCTTGGCCAATGCACAGAGCTTCTTATTTTGCTGAAAAGTTTATTGAAAAGAATGAGGTAAAAAAGTCTGCCAAAGCCACAAAGGTTGATGATGAGGTGCTTTTAAAAAGCAAAACAGTTAGTGCAAAATTCGATGCCAAAACAGGTGAAATAATCAGTATTGAAAATAAAAATGGCATTGTGCCTTTTGCAAATGGACCAAAGCCTATTGGGATGAAAGCTGATATAGAAAATGTTTCCGTGGAGGAAACAGATGATGCTGCCATTTTTGATGTAAAGTACAATGGTGGAATTCATTCCGCAAAATGGACTCTTTTTAATGACGGTCGGTTAAAAATGGAAATGATTGTTTTAAAAGATGCAGGAAGAAGTAATGGTTTTGATGGTGCGTTTTTTGAAGGTGAAATTAACAAGTTTGGAATTACCTTCGATTTTCCTGAAGAAGGTGTAGAAGGCATCAAGTTTATAGGAAATGGGCCTTACCACGTTTGGAAAAACAGGATTAAGGGAACAGAATTCGGACTTTGGGAGAAAGATTACAACAATACCATAACAGGTGAAAGCTTTGAAAACTTGGTGTACCCTGAATTTAAAGGCTATCATGCCAATTTTGTTGCTGGAAACCTTAAAACTCAAACTGGAGACTATAAATTCTTTAGCGAAAACGACAACTTGTTCTTAAGATTATTTACTCCCGATTTACCTATAAACGAGGTTTCAAAAACCTTTCCGCAACCTGATTTTCCTGAGGGCAATATTTCATTTATGTATGAAATTCCAGCCATGAGGGCCTTTAAGCCTTTGGAGCATCAAGGGCCCGAAAGTCAACCAACCAATATTAGAATCAAAAGTGGGGATGATGGTATTCCCATGACCATATGGTTCGATTTTAGAGGCAATTAATCCATTTAAAAATATTATATGAAAGCATTCAAGTTTTTATTCATCATTCTATTTTCGATTTCATTTTTTAGTTGTGCGCAGCAACTTAATGTAAAACCAACGGTTTACACTGTTGGGGATTCCACAGTTAAAAATGGTAAAGGTGATGGTTATGGAGGACTCTGGGGCTGGGGCGATTTTATCGGTCAGTTTTTGGATTCTTCAAAAGTAAAATTTGAAAACCATGCTTTGGGAGGGACAAGTAGCAGGACTTTTCAAAATTTAGGATTGTGGGATACGGTAAACAGTAAGCTTAAACAAGACGATTATGTTCTGATTCAATTTGGGCACAACGATAATGGTCCTGTAAATGATACCATTCGTGCTCGTGGTACTATAAAAGGTATTGGAGATGAAACGGAAGAAATTGACAATATGATAACTGGCGTACATGAAATAGTGCATAGCTACGGTTGGTATATTGAAAAGGTCGTAAAGGATACCAAAGCAAAAGGCGCAATTCCGGTAATTATGTCACCCATTCCAAGAAACGATTGGAAAGAAGGAAAAGTTCCAAGAAACAACAATTCCTATGGCTTGTGGGCAAAACAAATAGCCGAGAGAAACGATGTTACTTTTATTGATTTGAATGGTAAAATGGTCAGTAAAATGGAAAGTTTGGGTGAAGAAAACGTTACTGAAACCTATTTTTATAAACGAGACCATACACATACATCTGCCAAAGGTGCTGCAATGGCTGCGTCAATAATTGGCAGTGAATTAAAGAAAACAGATAATTCTTTAAAAGATTATATTCTTGAAAACCCTAAAATTAAGTTACCCAAAAAGAAGAATATTTTTTTAATTGGTGATTCCACCATGGCGAATAGTAGTAATCCAAATGCGATAGGCTGGGGTATGGCTTTCCCAAAGTTTTGCGATACCATGCAAGTCAACGTCATTAACAAAGCTAGAGGAGGTAGAAGTACTCGTACCTTTATTTTTGAAGGTTTATGGGATGAAGCTAAAGCAGAATTTCATGAAGGTGATTATGTATTTATCCAATTTGGGCACAATGATGCTGGAAATATTGATAAAGCCAAATATAGAGGGTCTTTAAAAGGAATGGGCGAAGAAACTCAGGAAGTTAATAGAGATAGCGTTACCGAAATAGTACATACCTACGGATGGTATATGAAGAAAATGATTCGTGAAACTAAAGAAAAAGGTGCTATACCTGTAGTTTTGAGTTTAACCCCTCGTAACGAATGGCCAAATGGAAAAGTTGAACAAAGATTCGATACATACGTTAAATGGGCCAAGGAAGCTGCCAACGCCGAAAACGCAATTTATATTGATTTAAGCGATACCGTAGCTCAAAGGTATCAAGACTTGGGTAAAGAAAAGGTAAAGGGGTTCTTTCCTAAGGACCACACGCATACAGGGTTGGAGGGAGCAACTTTTACAGCTTCAATAGTTGCCAAATTAATCAGGAAAAATAAAGAATTAGGATTCTTAAGAGGTTGTGTTTACCCTAATAAATAGTTAATTTGAAAAATAAGAGAGGATAATATCTCTTATATCATAAAATAAAAGACAATAATTATTAGATGTACAGGATGGTGCAGGATGGTGTTATTGCTGTATAATCATAATTTTGAGTGTTAAATATTTTCTAAAATTATGTTAAATAATTTCTAAAGAAGTGTTATTTTAACATGTTTTTAGCCAACTAATTCATTTTAACAACTTTATAAATCAATTCAACTAATAATGAATAAAAAAATACGCTGCTATTTATTTTTCTTGCCACTTGTATTTTTACTTTCTAATTGTAGTAGTAAGGAGGAATTTGATAACTATTATGCAAGACCTGGCGATTTAGAAGATCCAATTTTTCAGCAATTGGAGGCTCACGGTAATTTTACCAACCTTACAGCTTTAATTGAAAAGGCCGGTTACAAAGACATTTTAGGAAAATCGGGCTATTGGACTATGATGGCGCCGAATGACAATGCGTTTGCCGATTTTTTCCAAGAACAAGGCATATCTGGTGTAGCCAGCATCGATTCAACAACTGCCGCTAAGATTGTTAGGTTTGCCTTAATTTACAATGCTTTCAGAACAGAAAGGCTGTCAGATTACCAATCGAGGACAGGTTGGGAAGAAGACAATTCATTTAGACGAAGAACGGCATACTATGATGGCTTTCAAACCAAAACTGTTGATGGAAACCAAATAGTAGTTGCTGGTTCAAATAGAAATAATGCTCCGGGTGCTGATTATTACATTCCAGGTGACAATAACAATAAATATATTACTTATTTTGTTTCGGAGTACATGGATGCACTTGGTTTAAGTGCATTTGATTATCAATATTTTTATCCAAGTGAAACGTACACAGGGTTCAATGTGTTAGGAGGAAAAACGGTTCAGGCGGATATTGTTGCTGAAAACGGTATCATACATGAAGTAGATAAAGTTTCGCTTCCTCCAATCAATTTAGACCAGAAACTTGAAGAAAGTTCTAATTATAGTCTTTTCAGAGATTTGTTGGAAACCAATTTGGTTGAATATATTTTTGATCAGGATGCAACGGATACCTATCAAAATTTTACCAGAAAATCTGATGAAGTATATGTAAAGGTTTATGACCCTGCCTTGTTTTTTTCACCTAATAACGAAAACTATATTAAGGAAGCTGATAATGATGGCCAGTTTGATGCTTACACACTATTTGCACCAGAGAATACAGTCTTTCAGCAATTTATTGATGAGGTGCTCTTGAAAAATTACACGGCACTTGATAAATTACCAAAATACATATTCGAGGATTTATACAATGCACATATGGTTCAAAATGCTGTTTGGCCATCACTTTTGGCGACTTACAGCAATGGATTGGATGAAGATGTGCGTTTTGATATCAATACAGATATTATTGAAGCAGATGTTTTAAGCAATGGATTTTTCTATGGTACAAATAAAGTTCAGGAATCCAATTTGTTTTACAGTGTTTACACTTCAGCATATTTAGACCCAGATTTTACTTTGGCAACACGCCTATATAATGATGGTTCCGGTTACCGGGAAATAATAAGTAACATTACAGGTAGGTATACGCTATTTCTCCCTACAGACGAAATACTCAGGGAACACGGCTATGAATACAACATTAACAGAAGTGAATGGGTTTATACAGATCCAGAAACTGGAAATACCGTTGCGGGTACATTGGCCAGATCACGTTTATTAAGAGTGCTATATAATGGTATTGTTCCAACACCAAATGGAGAGATGGATGATCTTTCGGGTTCTGGTATCATTCGTACTGGTGATTTTGATTTGGCAGGGGAGTATATTAAATGGGAAAACAATCAAATTTGGGCTGCCGGTGGAGAGGAAGTGCAGATTGTAGGCGGTGAAATTTTACAAGAAGAAAAACGAGTGAATATCGTAGGGTTTGAAGATCAAAATAATGGGCGTACTTATTATATTGATGATGTTATAGATTTTACCGAAGTAACACCCGGGTTTGAATTATTTGCTTTGGCTCTACAGCCGAAAGGATACCTGAATTTCTTTTTCTACCTATATAGTTCGTCATTATTTGATCAAGCCACTGGAAGTATTGATGGCATAGAGTTGGGTACTTCTTATACTTTTGCTATTCCTAGTGATGCTGCCATATCACAAGCTATTAGTGATGGTGTTTTACCAGCAAACAGTAATCCCTCCGATCCAGATCAAAGAACACAAATCGAAGATTTTATCAAATACCATATTTTGGCCACTCGTACAGCCTCTGACGATGGTTTAATTAATGGGCAAACCGAAACTTTGCTAAAAGATTTTGAAGGAAACAAAACCTACATTAATGTTTTTAGTGCACCAGGAGAACTTAGCTTTATAGATTCGGCCGGCAGAATAGCGAATTATGTCCCTAGTTCTAGTAATAATTTGGCTGACCGCACTTTAATTCATTTAATAGACAATTATCTTTTATATACGGAATAAAATGAAATATAAACTTACCAACTTATTTTACCGTCTTTCATTTGTATTAATCTCCCTTATTTCCCTTCAGGGCTATGCTCAGGTAACTGATGAAGTTATTAGGGGACAGGTACTTGATGCCAATACCAACGAGCCGCTTTTGGGAGCTACCGTTATTGAACAAGATGCAGAAAAACGTACTGTTACCGGTGTAGTAACTGATTTTGATGGAAATTTTGCCATCCGAGTAAAGAATGTCAATCACCAATTGGTTATTTCAACTTTGGGGTACAAAGCCCAGACTTTAAACATAGGAACAAAAAGAAATTTTATTGTTAATATGGTTGAGAATGTTGAAGGTCTTGAGGAAATTGTAATTAGTGCAACGAAAACACCCGAAAGCGGACTTTTAAATATCGCAGCCAGAGATTTAACCACAAGTGCCGTTACTATAAGTGCGGTTGATGTAGAAAATACACAGGCTGCCTCTATTGATGAGGCGCTTCAAGGAAGGGTGCCCGGTGTTGATATTACTGCAACATCTGGTGACCCTGGAGCAGGTATGCAAATCAGGATTAGAGGTACATCCTCAATTACTGGATCTTCAGATCCGCTTGTGGTTGTGGATGGTATGCCATACGAAACGTCGATTCCAGAAGATTTTAACTTTGGATCGGCTGATGAACAAGGTTATGCCGCACTTTTGAATATTGCTCCTACTGATATTGAAAGTATTACCATATTAAAAGATGCTGCGGCAACAGCCATGTGGGGTGCACGCGCCGCTAGTGGTGTTTTAATTATTAATACTAAAAGAGGGTCAGTGGGCAAACCAAAAATTGGATACAGTTTTACGGGAACTTATTCTAAGTTACCACGTACTATACCTATGCTTAGCGGAGACCAATATTCTATTTTAATTCCAGAAGCTTTTATGAATAGAACTGGGGCACCACTAAATACGCTAACGGTTAAGGAATTCCAGTACGATCCCCAAGAAGTCTATTGGTATAAAAACTATGGAAATAATACAGATTGGGTTGAAGCCATTACCCAAACCGGTACAACAGGTGAGCATAACTTATCATTACAAGGAGGTGGTGAAAGAGCAAGATATTTTACCTCCATTGGATACTATAATTCAAAAGGTGTAACAAAAGGAACTGGTTTTGAGCGTATTAATGGCCGTTTAAATTTAGATTATGTGGTTTCTGATAGAATTCGTTTTAAGGCAGACATTTCATATACCCATACCGATACAGAGCGAAATTATGTGAACGGAACGGGTAGTGGAGACCGAGTAAGAAGTGTTGCCTATACCAAAATGCCAAATATGAGTATTTATGAATATGATGACTTGGGAGATCTAACGCCAAATTATTTTTCTCCAGCCCAGAATATTCAGGGAGCATATCCCCGTACTTATAACCCTGTGGCTTTGGCGGAATATGCTTCAAACCAGCAAACTGGGTATAGAATTGTACCTCATTTTAACTTAAAAGTAGATTTTATTCCCAACAAGTTAATTTCCACTTTTGATCTTCAGTATGACTTCAACAGTACAAAAGCAAAGGCATTTTTACCTCAAAATGCAACAGGAAGACCCTTTACAGAAACAGTGGTAAACCAGGCATCGGATGCAGATGTTGACGTTACCAGTGTTACTACTAAAACAAATTTTATTTACACTCCTAATCTTGGTAGTCAAGATCACAAGTTGCAGACCATTTTGTCCTTGCAAACTAATGACTTTCGATATGAATCACATCAGGTGCTTACTTCCAATACGGCATCGGTTTTTTTAACAGATCCTTCAGTGCCTTCAAGAACGCAGAATGCGGAATTGGCTCTGTATAATAACAACAGCCAATCGCGCAGTGTGGCTGCTCTAATAAATGCCCAATATGGTTTATTGGACAGATATATAATAAACGTTGGGTTACGCGGTGATGGAAACTCTAAATTTGGTCCGAATAATAGATATGGGCTTTTTCCATCTGTTTCAGCACGTTGGAGGGTTTCTGGTGAGCCATTTATGGAAAGTTTTGATTTTGTTGATGATTTTAGTTTTAGAGCCAGTTTGGGACAATCTGGTAGAGCACCGCGTTATGATTATCGCTATTTTAATATTTATGGAAATTTCAACTCAGAATATCTAGGTCTTAATGGTGTTTACCCTCAAAACATGGAACTAACCGACTTGAGATGGGAAACCCTTACAGGTAAGAACTTAGGTATAAACCTTCAAATGTTCGATAAGAGATTCCAGATAGATGTAGATGTTTATCAAAACCGTACGAAAGATCTTTTATTCCAAAATCTTGATGTAACAACCATTTCAGGTTACAATAATATTTCTGACCAAAATGTTGGTGTTATAGACAATCAAGGATGGGAAGTAGGTCTGTATACAACACCTATTAAAACTGATAAATGGAAAGTAGATTTCAACTTTAACATTTCCAGAAATGAAAACATCATTCGTGAAATTTCTGAGTTTTTCCCTAGCGAAAGCGGAAATGTTGATAGAAATGGACAATTCAAAAGATTCCTCCAAACCGATAATCCATTTGGCTCTTTTTATGGATACCGATTTAAAGGTGTATATCCAGACTTGGCATCAACACAGGCACGTGATGCAAATGGGAATATTATTGTAGGGCCTAATGGGCAAACCGTATTCATGAGGTTCAATTACCCAAGTATAGACTACGTATTCCAACCGGGTGATGCGATTTACGAGGATGTAAACCACGATGGTAACATTGATAGTAGAGATGTGGTTTACTTAGGAAACAGCAACCCGAAATTTTCGGGTGGTTTTGGGCCATCAATTACATTTGACAAAAAATTTAAATTGTTACTTTTCTTTACGTATCGATTGGATTACGATATTGTGAATGGAACGGATATGCTAACAACCAACATGTATTCTTTCGATAATCAAAGTACGGCAACCTTATCGAGATGGAGAAATCCAGGGGATGTTACCAATATGCCACGTGCCGTTTATGGAGCAGCATACAACTGGTTGGGATCTGACCGATATGTTGAAGATGCATCATTCCTGCGTTTCAGGTCGGCGACCTTTAGTTACAATTTTGATAAAGAGTTTTTAAAGAAATTAAAGCTTGACGATTTAAATCTGTATTTCACGGCAGATAACCTTTTAACTTTTACAAAGTATAGAGGTCAGGACCCTGAGGTAAATATGAGGGGTGGAGATCCTTTTGGAATTGCTATTGATTATTCCAGAACACCACCAA
The DNA here is from genome assembly GCF_041287255.1 of Tamlana flava. NCBI lineage: Bacteria > Pseudomonadati > Bacteroidota > Flavobacteriia > Flavobacteriales > Flavobacteriaceae > Tamlana > Tamlana flava. Next base: position 209,387 of record NZ_JBGGTX010000001.1, on the reverse strand, counting down.
CACGTCGTTTCACACTGGGGCTTAGAACCAGATTTTAATACTAAACTATTTGACTCATATGAGAACAAGAATTATATATACGCTGTCTTTTCTAATGGTATTGATCAATTTGTCTTGCGATAGCTATTTAGATTTAAAACCTGAAAACGGAACAATTCGAGAGGAATTTTGGCAAACGAAGGAAGACGTTCAGTCTGCTATAATCGGAATCTATTCTTCAATGCTAAATACACCTCCTTCAGAAAGCGATCGCACACTTGCAGAATATATTTTCATGTATGGTGAGCTTAGAGGAGACATGGTAAGCCCAGGAGGATTCATGACAGATGAGCAATCGGAGATATTGACCTCAAATATTTTACCAGCAAATAGCTTAACAACATGGTCGCAATTTTATCGAATCATAAATTTTTGCAATACAGTTATTGATTTAGCACCGGGAGTTTTGGATAATGATCCAACATTTACGCAAACACAACTCAATAATTATTTATCCGAGGCTTTAGCCATAAGAGCTTACTTGTATTTTACTTTGGCACGTTCATTCAAGGATGTACCCCTTAAGTTAGACGCTACCCTTTCTGACCAAGACAACTTTCAGTTGCCTACCACCCCACAGTCAGATATATTTGCCCAAGTGGTTTTAGATTTAACTACAGCGGAAGTTTTCGCAGTTGAAGATTATGAAAGTAATGCGTCTAACAAGGGTCGAATTACTAAAAATGCAATCAATGCCATACTCACGGATGTCTATTTATGGCAAGAAGATTATGATTCGGCTTTGGCATCGGCCAACAAAGTAATTAATTCTGGAGATTTTGCCCTTATTGAAGCAAGTCCACAATGGTTTACTACGGTTTTTGCTAGAGGAAATTCAACTGAAAGCATTTTTGAACTTCAATATACTACCCAAAACCTCAACCCATTCTACAGTATCTTTTTGCAACGCCCACAATATTTGGCTGCGCCAACGGTACTTGAAAGTGTATTTGGGATAGATTTTGAAGACCCATTTAATAAAGATATTCGCGGAGAAAGAGCCTCATTGGTTCCAGGTACCAACGAAATTTATAAATATACTGGTCTTAATGAAGATCAGCGTAAATCACTTCAGGAATCAGACACACATTGGTTTATCTATCGTTATGCCGATGTGCTGTTAATGAAGGCCGAAGCTTTAAACGAACTAGGTCGTGGAAGTGAAGCCCTAGATATTATCGCAGATTTGCGGGAAAAACGAGCTGCTATTCAGTTAACCGAAGAACAACTTGGTGTTGATGACACAGCCGGTATTAGATTGTATATTCTAGCCGAACGTTCAAGAGAATTGGCTTTTGAAGGTAAACGATGGTTTGATATTTTACGCAATGCGCGTAAAGAAAACTATGCGTATTTGGATATTTTATTGACTGTGGCGTTGAGAAGCGCTCCTGCTAATCAGCAACAAAGTATTATTGCCAAACTGCGAGACTCAAACAGTCATTATCTTCCTATTAATGAGAATGAACTGTTTACCAATAAACAGCTCGTTCAAAACCCCTTTTACAAATAAAAAAGTGCAATCATGAAAAAAGTATTTAATTTAACCAATTTGTTGAGATTAGGGCTCACAGTTTTAGTCACCATAGTAGTGCTGAACTGTACCACTCAAAAATATAAGGAGTCCACTGATGAGACTTTGAATATTACTGAGTTCTTGAGAGCTAACGAGGAGTATTCGTTATTTTTAGAGATTTTGGAAGTTACCGATTATGCCTCGTTCATGAATACCTATGGAACATATACACTTTTTCTTCCAACGAATGAGGCCGTAACGCAATTGCTTAGTGAGTTAGGGGCTAGTTCCATAAGTGATGTTCCTCTGGAAGATCTTCAAGAGCTGGCAAAGCTTCATATTTTACCTGAAACTGTTAATACAACGTCTTTTACTGATGGAAAAATACCAAGTCCAAGTTTACAAGGGCAATTCCTAATAACTGGTGCGGCATTTATAGATGGACAATCAAGTATAACAGTGAATAAGGATGCCAGCATTATCAATTCCAATATTGAGGTAGGAAATGGTATAATACATGTTTTGGATAAGGTGCTTCGCGTTGCTAATAAAACTTTGGCCGAGAGTATTGATGAGGACCCTTCACTTTCACTTTTTTCTGAAGCCTTAAAAGCAACCGGATGGTACGATAAACTTGATGAACCAGTTACTTATGATGCAGATAGCATATCTAGTCATCTTACCGTCTTGGCACAAACCAATATGGTTTTTCAAGAAAGCGGATTTAATAACTTAGATGACCTAAAGACGAGATATAGCCATTTAGGAGATCCATTAAACCCAGAAGATAGCCTCAATTTATTTGTGGCTTATCGTGTTTTACCTGGATTGAATTACTTGGCAGACCTTGCGGTAACTCCGGCGTTACTTACTAAAGCGCCTTTGGAAGTAATAACGGTTAAATTGTCGGCAGATTCACTTTTAGTTAATGAAGTAACATTTAATGGAATTTTTGAGAAAGGCGTTGAAATAAACCGTAGCTTAAGTGATAACACTGCTTCCAATGGTGTTTTTCATTTGATGAAAGACAATTTTTTCATAAAAAAGAGATTCCCTGCTCCTGTGTACTTTGATGTTGGTGATCAACCTGAAATTAGACAATTAAGTTCGGTTTTTAGAAAACCTGGCAACTCAGTTTCATTAAAAAAGAGTGAGCTAAGTGAGGTAGATTGGCCTGATGACCAATCGTTAGTATATCGAGCTGCAGCAATTGGAGATGGGGCCTATCTTGATAGAGCATGGCATGGAGATGTAATAGAATTAACACGTTTTCGCAATGGCTTCACTGATCCGGTTACATTTACCACACCAGTAATTATTAAAGGGAAATATAAAGTTTGGGTGTCTTACCGACAAAATGGTAGATCTTCACCGGCTTGTGAAGTTTCCTTTAACGATATTCCGTTTGCTAGACGTGTAAACTTTACGGAATATGGTAATACTGACTTACCAGAACGCGTTTTGGAATCACAGGGTTACAAAAGACATATTGAACCGTTTACGAACAGATTTAACTGTAGATTGGTTGGTATTGTTGATGTTCCAACGACAGGACGACATAAATTAAAATTTGAAGCCGTGCAAGATAGTAGAAACGGGGAGACATGGATAGATGTAGTAGAGTTTAGGCCTGTTGATATGGATCAATTATACCCTAAATTCCAGTCAGGTGGGGACGGCTTAATTTATGAATAGAAAATATAATTAAATAGCGATGGTTAAACTTAATCCATTAAGGATGATATCAATTAAAACATACACAAAAATATTTATTGCAAGTTTCGCTTTTTTTGCGCTAGCTTCCTGTTCAGATCCATGGGATGATCACGGTAAAACTGTCGATCAAAATCTTAATCAAAACTTAAGTGAGCGAATACAAAGTACTTCTCAAACCAGTGAGTTTGGAAAACTTTTGGAGGAAACAGGCTTAAGTGGGGTACTTTCCAATTCCAAAACATACACAGTTTGGGCACCAACTAACGATGCCATGTCTCAGGTTGATGCAAACTTGTTGAGTGATTTAGATAAAAAGCGATTATTTGTAAGAAACCATATTGCACTTACAGCGTTTTCATCAGTAACCGAAGCCGATACCGTGACCGTACAGATGCTTTCCAATAAATATTTGGAGTTTAGAAACGGTAATATCATAGAAGATGCGCCGGTAGTTACTGCTGATCAATATGCTTCTAATGGATTATTTCATGTCATTAGCAAGGCATTAGAGCCGAGATTAAATATTTGGCAGTATGTTAAAAGCCAAGCAGGGAGTAATACCATGAGTTCCTTCTTAACTTCTCTCAATGCTTTTGATATTTACAGAAATGATAGTATAGCTAAAGCCAATGAACCGGAGATTCATCAGCTCTATGCGGATTCATTGAGGAATTCCTATTTAACAAATGTTTACAATTTAAATAATGAGAAGAATAAGTACACTCTATTTCTTCTGGAAAACAGTGGGTTCAATGCTGAAGTGGATAATCTGGAACCTTACTTGATGAAAGGCACAGCTGATTCAACCAGAACCTATGCGAGCTATTTTACCGCTAGGGATATGGCATTTCATAAGGCTATTGCTAGGGAAAACCTTTCAACTACACAATTTGTCTCACACTTTGGTGTAGAAGTGCCAGTCGATGAAGATAATATTGTTGACGAGATATTATTAAGTAACGGTATCGTTTACATAATGAGCGCTATGGAAGTACCGCTTGAAAATCGTTTACTTACCACTCAAATAGAAGGGGAAGAACCCACTGGGTTTAGTCAAAATGATAGAAGGTCCAACACATTCTACAGGGAAAAGGAAGATCCAGACGGCATTTTGTTTTATGACATCATGGTGCAAAATCATGGGGTGCCGCAGTTTGCCATAAACTACAGTGCCAATGATATGTATAGTACAACATACCAAGCTTATTGGAGAGCAATTAACGATATTCAGGGTAATACATTTTTACAAACTTTAAGAGTTGGTGGTACTGTTGATGTTGACGGTTCAGTAGTAGATCCAATAGCCGAATTAGAATATGAGGTAGGCCTTAATGTGTATGATGAAGTTTTAATTGGAGAGTTTACTCTTGATGAAGCCGGTAGGCTTGACCTTATTTCGCTTGTAGCTGCAAACACAGGTGTTAACGGCAACAATACCTTAACCCTTGATTATTTAAAACTAGTTCCAGTAATAAAATAAATGTCTTTTAAACCAATAATTATGCTCAAAATATTACAACTAACCACTCTACTAGGCATACTGTTTTTCGGTGGAATTGACAGGAATCTATACGCACAAAATGCTTCAGATTCAACAGCTGTAGATTCTCAAACCAATAAAGGTATTCAAATTAAAGGTTTGATTAAAAATGCAGTAACTGGAGAAGGAATTTCAGGTATAAATGTTGCTGTAAAAGATTTTTCTGCGGCAATTTCTGAGGAAGATGGCAGTTTTTCAATAAATGTTCCACATTTAAGCGCACTGCTCATTGTTAGTGGTCAAGATTACCAATCCAAAGTTTTTCCTCTCAATGGAAGAAAAAGTGGTTTTGAAATTGCTTTATATGAAGCTAGTTATTCCCAATTTTATCAAAGTGCCAATTTACCTGGTAATGCTCAAGAATTACAGTACAACAATCCAAAGGCAGCACAAGTTTTAGATTTTGAAAAAGAACAATGGGGCAATCCAGTAAACCAAACAATAGGGAATTTTCTTCAAGGGCGCATTGCTGGTTTAAATAGTGTTGGTAATTCAGGTGTTCCTGGTTCGGGAGCATATTTAACATTGAGAGGGTTTAATTCGCTATATGCTACCAACAAACCATTAATTATTCTTGATGGAATGATATACGATGATGAGGACTATGGTTCTGGCATTATTCAGTATAATAGTTCTTCGCCACTTTCAATGTTGGAAGTTAAAGATATTGAAGATGTTACGGTATTAAAGGACGGATCATCTCTATACGGTACTAAAGGGGCTAATGGTGTAATTATCATTACCACAACCCGCCCAACGGAATTGAGTACTAAAATTGATTTCACCATGTATGGCGGTGTTAATGAAGACCCTAGACCATTGCCTATTATGGGTGCAGCCGATTACAGAACATATTTATCGCAATTAATGGCAACAAGAGGTGATACTCAAGAACAGATAGCAAATATGCCCTGGATGCTTGATAACCGCGATAGTGGGGTTTATTACCAGTACCATAATAATACCGATTGGCAGGATAAAGTATTTAGATCAAGTCAAAACCAAAGTTATCATTTAAAAATTAGAGGGGGTGATGATATTGCTAAGTATGGAATTTCCGTTGGTTATTTAAATAGCGAAGGAATTTCTGGAAATTCAGATTTGAAGCGATACAGTACCAGACTAAATGCAGCCTTGAGACTTACCGACCAACTTTCGGTAGATGCTAATTTATCATTTATTTACAATACTGAAAATCAAAATGACCAAGGATTGTCATACAAAACGAGCCAACAATATTTGGCCTTAACCAAAGCACCTTTTGTAGCGGTAAATGCCATTAACGAAACTGGTGAGGTATCACCGAATTTGGCAGACGTAGATATTTTTAATGTGAGTAACCCTGTTGCAATCATGCAAAATGGTATTGGAATAAACAAAAATTACCGGTTCTTTGGAAATTTAAATTTCCAATATGACATCAGCGAATCTTTGAAGGCTAATTTATTGTTAGGGTTAACATATAACAAAGAGCGAGAAACCTTCTTTATTCCTGATTTTGGGGTCGCTGATATTGTTTTACCAACTGCCATTGGGAAAAACAGAAGTGGAAGCGAGGTTCAAAAATTATATTCCTTGTACACAAATGGTTATTTATCATTTGACAAGAGCATCGATTTTAAACATAATTTTCATGTAAGATTAGGTATGAGAACCCAATCAAATGAATCAGAGAGCGATCTTGGACTTGGGTTTAATTCTGCTACGGATGATTTTACCACGGTTGGAGCAGGTAGTAACCTATTAAGACAAGTTGGTGGAGCACTGGGCGAATGGAACTGGGTGAATGCTTATTTAAGCGCAGAGTATAATTACGTTAATAAATATTTCTTTACGCTGAACACAGCCTATGATGGTTCCAGTAGATTTGGGGAAGATGTTAAGTTTGGCTCTTTGGGGTCACTTTCAGCAGCTTGGTTAATTTCATCTGAAAAATTCATGAACAACTCTGGTATAGATTTGTTCAAACTTCGCGCAAGCGTTGGTTTAAGTGGTAATGACGATATAGGTAACTACACGGCACAGCAACTCTATGTTTCCCAAAACTTATTGGGAATTCAGGGCTTGGTAAGAGGTAATATAGGAAACCCTAAACTGCAAAATGAAAAAGTGCGTAAGCTAAATTTAGGGACAGACATTGCTTTGTTTAATGAACGTTTAAATTTCTCAATTGATGTTTACGATAACGAAACTACGGATATGATTACCTATCAAACGCTAAATACCACTAGTGGATTTGATTACATAGTGTCAAATAGTGGAAATATGAGAACCCGTGGAGCTGAACTAGGACTTAATGCTAGGTTGATAAATACGCCTGACATGAAATGGGATTTGGGTGTTAATTTATCAACCTACAAGAATGAGGTTTTAGGTATTCCTAATGATAGAATAATCACACATTTTGGAGGTGCCACTTATATAACCGATGAAGGCCAAGATGCAAATCTATTTTACGGGTATCAAGCAAATGGTGTATACAGCACAACGGCACAAGCCAATGCAGCTGGATTATCACGTAGAATGGAAAATGGTAGTTTAATGCCGTTTAGTGGAGGCGATGTAATATTTGAAGATTTAAATGGCGATAATGTTATAGATGATAATGATCGTAAGGTTATTGGAAATCCTAATCCAGATTTTACAGGTAGCATAAGTACTGTATTCAACTATAAAAGGTTAAGTGTTTCTGGTCTGTTCAATTTTTCTGTAGGTAACGATCTCTATAATGGGGTACGTCAAAGTTTGGAGCAAATGAGCGGTTATGAAAATCAGAGTATCGCTATAAACAACCGTTGGGTGGCTGAGGGGCAACAAACTGCAATCCCAAGGGCGGTTTGGGGAGACCCTTTGGGGAATTCTTCTTTTTCAAGTAGATGGATTGAAGATGGTTCATTCTTAAGACTTAAAACCCTGACAGTTTCTTATGATATTGAGATAGATCCATCTGGCATCATAAAATACGTGAAAGTTTACGCCTCAGGTAATAACTTGTTAACTATAACAGATTATTTAGGTTATGACCCAGAATTTAGTGCAACCTCATCTATTTTTGGTCAAGGTGCAGATATTGGGCTTATGCCGCAGTTCACCTCAGTTCAATTAGGATTGCGTTTAGGACTATAAAGATTTTAGATTTAGAAAAATGAAAACAATGATTATAAAAAATATTAAAGGAAAATTTAGTTTAATAGTCCTATCAACATTAATCGGTTTCACCTCTTGTCAAGATTTTTTGGAAGTTGAGCCTCAGGATAAACTAAACGAAAATCAAGTTTACCGTGATGTTTTTGATGCAGATGCTGCAATTGTTGGTCTTTATGGAAAATTAATGGGGCTTGCCGAGAAATATGTTGTTTTAAATGAATTAAGAGCAGATTTAGTCAGCCCAACGGAAAACGCCGATTTAACTTTTCAAGAGCTACATGAACATTCAGTTAGCGTGAGCAACCCATACGCTAATCCAAAAGATTTCTATGAGCTTATAAATAACTGCAATGACATTCTCAAGAATTTTAGGTTAATGCGTGCAGATTTTAGACTTGATCCTGATGAGTTTAATGAGCGCTATTCAGATATTGGTACTTTGCGCAGTTGGTTATATTTACAATTGGGTATGCACTATGGTAATGTGCCCTATATTACCGATCCGATAGAGGACATCAATGACATTGGTGACCCCGATAAATTTCCTAAAATTCCATTGGATCAACTTATTGATGAATTGGTAGCCTTTACTGAAAGTTTACCTTATACTGACCCTTATAGTGGAGACAGCTCTTTGGTCATTAATGTAGATGGCTACAACACAGCCAAGTTTTTCATAAACAAAGGTTGTTTGCTCGGAGATCTCCAACTTTGGAAGGGAAATTATTTAGAAGCCGCGACCTACTACAAAAATGTCATGGAAACAGGCACTGGCAGTGGTGATATTGCCGTGCTTTTTGATACATACCGTGTGGGTTCTCGTAACGTTAGTACCAACGACGATTTATGCGTGGGCTATTTGCGTTTTAGAGAGCAAGATGCCACAGGGCTGGTGGATAGTAATGAAAGAGGCTGGCGGTCAATATTTGCTAGAGAGAAAGATGCCAGATGGAATACTGAGTGGATATGGTCATTGCCTTTTGACACTAATTTTGCACCAAAAAATCCATTTATAGATTTGTTTTCAAACCAAGGAGGAAGTTATCTTTTAAAACCATCACAACGGGCTATTGATTTATGGAAAGACCAAACACAACGGAACCTTATCCCTTACGATGCCAGAGGAGAAAGGTTTTCGTATAAGGTGATTAACGATCAAGAGGTTATCATGAAATATCTCTATAGATATTTAGACTTTACAAGCCAACTTCCTATTGACGAGTTTGTAAGAGATGGTGATTGGTATTTGTACCGTGCTGCTAAATTACATTTGCGATATGCCGAAGCCGCTAATCGTGACGGACAACATAGGTTAGCCAATACCCTTTTGAATAATGGTATTCAAACCGAGTATGGTGTTCCGGGAGAGGAAGATGTTACTGATATAGAGCAAACAAATCTACCTTTTCCCTATAATTTTGATGGGAGACAGGGTGATTTTCCATATTACAGAGGCGATTGGCACCGTAACGATGGTGTACGGGGAAGAGCCTATGTTGAATTCAAGGAAGTGGTTGGAGATAGTTTGATATCAATTGAAGACAACCTTATTGAAGAGAGTGCTCTTGAATTGGCTTTTGAAGGTAATCGTTGGGGAGATTTGGTACGTGTTGCATTGCGAAGAAACGATCCTGCATTTTTAGCTGATAAGATTTATGAAAAACTTTCAAAAGAAAGCAATCCGAATGCAGATGATGTTCACTCAAAATTAATGAGCCAAGAGAATTGGTTTTTGCCTTTTAATTGGAAAGAGGAGGAATAGAAAAAAAGTTTAATGCTTATCTATTAATATCAATGGATAAGCCTTTTTCATAATCATAAACTTAAAGGCCTTAATTACTTAGTTTAGGGCCTTTTTTACATAAAGTACAGACAAATATCCTATTTATGAAACTAAATATTTTACTACATAAAGGTGCTTTTGATTTGTGTTTGATTGGGTTACTCATTACAACTTCAATAAATTTAAAAGCGCAAACCTTGGCATTTCCGGAAGCAACAGGTTTTGGTCGATATACAACCGGGGCAAGAGGCCATGCCAATCCAGAGATTTACTTGGTAACCAACTTAAATGATAGTGGACCAGGTTCGTTCCGTGATGCCGTTAGTAGAGAAGGACGCTTTATTTTATTTAGGGTAGGTGGTATCATCAATGTGGCATCAGATATTGTAATACCCAAGAATACTACCATAGCTGGACAAACGGCTACTGGAGAAGGCATTGTTTTTTATGGCCAGCGGGTAATGTTTACAGGTGCAAGTAATACCATTGCGCGCTATATTCGTATTCGTTTTGGTGGATGGGCAAAAAATAAAGATGCTTCGGGTTTGGCAAATGGTGCAAATATGATTTTTGACCATATGACCTTTACTTGGGGAACAGATGAAGTATTCTCCATAAACTGGGATAGTAAGGGAACAAGTCCAGATAATATAACCATCCAAAATTCAATAATTGGGCATGGATTGCACCGTCATAATCATTCCGCGGGTGGTTTGATGCAACCCTCTGATGGAAAAATTAGTATAATAGGAAATTTATACATTAGCAATAAAACGCGTAATCCTAAAGTAAAAGGCATCAACGAGTTTGTAAACAATGTGGTTTACAACTGGGGCAATTATGGGAATACTTATGGACATACTGAATCTGGAGATGCCTATATTATGGGTGGCGATTCAGCTGGAATTTCCAATGTAAATATTATAAATAATTATTTTATCAGCGGACCACATACAGGGGATGGTTTATCAACGCCTTTTAACCGGGGAAACTCGAACTTCTATTTATTTGGTTCAGGAAATTATTTTGACAGCAACAAAAATGGGATTTTGGACGGTACTTTAGTCCCAGAGGATTTGATTGGATACCCAACGGGTGATGCCATGAGCCTTCAACCAACGCCATATGATTATCCTGTTAAAGATGCTCCGATGACCGCGGAACAAGCTTTTGATAGAGTGGTTTTAAATGTTGGAGCATCATATCCTAGACGCGACCAAGTGGATAGTTTAATGATTGCAGATTTAACCTCAAAAGGAACGGAAGCCTTTTATGTTTACCGCGAAACCGATTTGCCTTTTATAAATGGTGGGGTAGGGCATGTTTATGGCGCACCGGCACCCCAAGACACTGATAATGACGGAATGCCGGATGAATGGGAGGATGCCAACGGATTAGATAAAAATAATGGCGCTGATGCTTTGGCGGTTAGCATATCCAATGCTCCTTATTTTAACATAGAAGTTTATATTAATGGTTTGGTTAATGAAACGCCTCCAGACTTTATCATTCCGCCATCAAATGTAAATTTTACTAATTTAGTTTCAGCTGAAACACCGCCGAGCAGTTCGTTAACCGTTAATTGGAATGACAATTCAGATAATGAAGATAACTTTGTGATTGAGCGTTCGACAGATGGAAATTCTTTTTCAGAAATTGCTCAAATGGGTGCCAATGTAACATCCTACAATGATTCAAACTTAATTCCAAACACACAATATTTCTATAGAATAAAGGCTGTTAATAGTCAGGAAGCCTCGATTTACAGTGCCGTTACTTCAGTTGCAACCCCAGCAATTCCTTCTGCGCCTGATAAACCAACATCACCAATGCCAAACAATGGTTTCAATTTTGTTGAACTCTCAGGAGGTAGTGTAATCTTAAGATGGGGTGGAAGCTCAAATACAGAGAATTTTGAGGTTTATTTTGGGGAAGATGCTTCAAGTCTTGTAAAGTTGGCGGATGTTGCATATTCAGCAAGTCCCTCTTTTCAAGTTAATGGTTTATTCACAGAAACCAATTATTATTGGCGAATAGACGCTTCAAACAACAAAGGACTTGTTTCGGGCGATGTATGGAACTTTAGAACAATAGCCGATATACCTGCGGAAATGGTGGGCTATTGGTCATTTGATGAATCACCTTTGGATGGTGGTGAAATAATAGATGGTTCAGCTTATGCCAATCATGGCGTATTGGACGTTAACTATGATAATGCTAGTGTTCGAGTTGCGGGCAAAGAAGGTAATGCGTTGGATTTTTCAACCGCTCCAGATAATGATTTTATAGTTAATATTCCAAATCAAGATCAAATTTATCTTAATAACAGTTCTTTTTCAATCTCACTTTGGATGAAAGCGGCCTTCAACTCATTGCCAACGGGTACAAATAGTGTCTATCTCTTATGTAAAGGGTCTTTTACAGCAAATACAACTACTGGATCGACAGGAAAGCGTTTTAATATTGAATTTAAGAATAGTGAATTTCGTTTTGCCATTGATGATAACGTAACCAAAAAAGAGTTGTCAACAAGTGGAACACCATTTTATTCAGGTATTTGGGTGCATGTTGTGGTTATGCGAGATATTGATGCGCATAAACTAAGATTATACCGAAACGGAAATTTTGTTGCTGAATTGGACGAAACTGGGGTTATAGGTATTGCAGAGGTAAGTGATTTAATAGTAGGCAATATTGGAGAATTAGAGCTATTAAATGGCACGGCGCCGGCACCCTATAAAGGACAATTGGACGAGCTTATAATATTTAATTATGCATTGAGTGATGCCCAAGTTTCTAGCCTATATGAAAACGGTACTTTAAGTAGTCGAGAATTTGATTTCAATAATGGTATCGCGGTTTTTCCAAATCCGATAGATCAAAAAATTAATATTGTTCTTAATAAATACAGTTCGGTTAAAATATTAGCGACCCTTACTGATATTACAGGTAAGGTAGTTTTAAAGGAAAATTTGGATACTACTGGCAAAGGAAATTTTGTTTTAAATGTTGAAGACAAGAATCTGTCAGGAATTTATATTCTAAACATTGTTGGTGAAAATTTGAATAAAAATTTAAAGGTAATTGCAAAGTAGTATAATTCCCTTGGTCATTTATAAAGTGAAATTTATCTTCTAATAAGGCAGTTACACGATTAATCTTGATAACAAGTTTTTAAAGAATTAATTTTATAAATAAAAAATAAATGAGAAAACAATACTTTACTATTCTAGCCATTTTAGGTTTTACATTATTCTCATTTGCTACAGATTATTATGTGGCACCCAATGGAAATGATGCCAACGATGGTAGTTTTGCCAATCCTGTAGAATCCATTAAACGAGCCCAAGAATTGGCTTCATATGGAGACACGGTTTATATCCGCGGAGGTCTGTACACGATGCGTGAGGACCAGATACAACGTTACTATCAAATTTGGGCTTATGTAACAGAACTTAATAAAAATGGGATTAATTATTTTTCATATCAAGATGAAAAACCAGTTTTTGACTACCAGAATATTAAGCCGGCAGACAAACGCATTTTCGCATTCTATCTTACCGGTAGCAATATTCATATTAAAGGCATTGAAATAATAGGTGTTCAGGTAACTATTACAACGCATACACAATCTGAATGTTTTGAAATTAAAGGGAGCAACAATATTCTAGAAAATATAAGTATGCACAACAATATGGCCATTGGAGTTTATATTTTAGATGGCTCCAACAATTTAATATTAAATTGTGATGCATACGAAAATTGGGATTCGGTCTCAGAAGGAGGAGTAGGAGGCAATGTGGATGGTTTTGGTTGTCATGTGCGTGGTGGAGATACTGGAAATGTATTTAGAGGTTGCCGCGCATGGTTAAATAGTGATGACGGTTTTGATTTAATTAATTCTGCAGAACCCGTACTTATTGAAAATTGTTGGGCTTTCTATAATGGATATTCTTCCGCATCTGGAACAGGGAGTGATTTAATTTCTCGTGGAGACGGTACTGGTTTTAAAGCAGGAGGCTATGGTAAAACGGCACAGACATATCAGCAAGTTGTTGATAGATATGCGCCCATTCCTATGAACACAGTTCAATTTTGCATCGCAGCAAAAAATAGATTGCGCGGTTTTTATGCTAATCATCATTTAAATGGGAATTATTGGTACAATAATACAGCCTTTCAGAATCCTGAAAACTATAACATGCTAAATTGTAAAGCTTTAAATCCTACAGATTACGGCACTGATGTTCCGGGATGGGGACATGTAATGGCGAATAACTTGGGAGCTGGAGCTTCAACTGGCAAAGAAGTGGTTAATATTGATAAACCACAGTGTATACTTAACAATAATTATTTTGATTTGAGTGTTACCGTTACGCCAGATGATTTTGTAGCTTATGATATCGAATTGCTGAAAGCACCTAGAAAAGCTGATGGTAGCCTGCCTGATACTGATTTTTTAAAGTTGGTACCAGGAAGTGACCTTATTGATGCAGGCTATGATATAGGGTTTTCATTTAATGGAGCTGCCCCTGATTTAGGATATAATGAATTTGGGACACTCAGTGTAAAAAAAAATGAACTACTGGAAGGTTTTTCCAACTATCCAAATCCGTTTTCAGATGAAACTAATATTGTGTTCAGTTTAAAATCGCCATCAAAAATTAAAGTTTTGGTTTACAGTTTATTGGGTGTTAAAGTGTTTGAAACAGTTGAACAAGAATATCCATCCGGTAAGAACTCCTTTGTTCTAGAGAGAAACGGTCTGCCTTCAGGTAATTATCTGCTCATTTTACAGAATTCGGATAATGTAAAGAGTAGCCGTCTAATAAGTCTTCAATAAATACCAACTTGAATAAAATTTCTAAAAAAACGGGTGAGCTATTAAGTTTTCCCGTTTTTTTGTTCAATAATATTTTGATTAAAGCAATCGATTACAAAAAATGAACCAATAGAGTTTTCGATTGATAAAGTTCATATCTTTGTATTACAATCAATAAAATAATTCCCATGAAAAGAACTCTACTATTATTTTTAATCTTGTTTAATTGTTTGTTAGGTTTTTCACAAACTACTGTAAGCACGCCACAGATGCTTTTTACAGCGCTTTCAAGTGCTAGTCCAGGTGATATTATTTATGTGATGGAAGGCACCTATAATTTCACTTCTAAGTTTTCTATTAACAGAAATGGAGTCAACGGAAATTTAATTTCATTACTTCCACACCCAGATAATATTTCTAGGCCACTTTTCGATTTTTCCTCAATGGCTGAAAGTTCCTCAAACAGAGCTATTACCTTATCTGCTAATTATTGGCATATTAAGGGTCTTGATGTCTTCGGTGCAGGTGATAACGGCTTGTTTATTAGTGGCAGTAACAACCTTATTGAATTTTGTTCTTTTAGTGAGTGTAAAGATTCAGGCCTGCAAATGGGCAATGGAGCGGCAAATAATACCGTGTTAAACTGTGATTCTTATAATAATGCTGACTCTTTAGTAGAAAACGCTGATGGTTTTGCTTGTAAATTGGATGCAGGGACAGGCAATAAATTTATAGGTTGCCGGGCATGGCAAAACCTTGATGACGGTTGGGACGGATATCTAAGAGGTGCTGATAACATTACTACGACTTATGAGAATTGTTGGGCCTTTAGAAATGGTTACTTAAAAAATGGGACTATTGGCGGTGGTGATGGTAATGGATTTAAAACAGGTGGAAGTGATGATAAGTTACTCAAGCACAATGCCATTTATAAAAATTGTATTGCTGCAGGTAATGTTTTTGACGGGTTTGACCACAATAGTAATAGAGGAAATGTTGAGATTTATAACTGTTCCGCTTACAGCAATGGTAGAAATATAAGTTTCAGCAGTACCAATATTGCTAGTTCACTAACTATTAAGAATTCTGTTTCCCTTTCTGGAGGAAGTAACGATAGTTATAATGCAACCGCAACAGATATAACTAACAATGGTTGGCAAAATGGCTTAGTTACCAATTCAGCAGATTTTGAAAGCTTGGATATTACTGAACTAATGACTGCCCCTAGAAAAGTAGATGGTAGTTTGCCAGATGTTAATTTTATGAGGCTAACTGTTGGTAGCGACCTTATTGACGCTGGAATTGACGTTGGCTTACCGTTTAACGGTGCTGCACCAGATTTAGGTTACCTTGAAACAGGTACTTTGGGCATTAATAATATTTTGGTTAATGGTAGTTTTGTCAATTATCCTAACCCGTTTTCAACAGAAACCAATGTTGTTTTCAATCTAAAGCAATCATCCCAGTTAAGTGTTTCTGTTTATAATTTAATGGGCGTGAAAATTCTAGATTTTGACAAAAAGGATTTGGCTGCAGGAAATAATTCATTTGTTTTAAAAAGAAACGAATTGAGTTCAGGAAACTATCTGTTGGTTTTAATGGATAATGAGGGACAATCGAATTCAAAGTTAATTACCGTTAAGTAGCAATTATTTTATTTTGAAAACAAAAGCAGGTTCCTTAAATTTAAGAAACCTGCTTTTTTTTTGTTTTATAAATGGATTTTTCTAATCCATATGAAAAACTTCCTTTAGTGAAAAGGAAATAGGGGAGTTGTCTGGGTTGGTTTCCATGATATCGGCCATATAAGCCCACCATTTTTTTACGATTGGATGGTTGGGTAGAAAGTCATGGTCAAAACCTCCAGAGATTTTCTGAACAGCAAAAAGTGTTAAGGTTTCTTCGTCTAAAAAAATGCTGTAATCTTTTATGCCCGTTTCAGAAAGTAAGGCATTCAGCTCTGGCCAAATTTTATCATGACGTTTTTTGTATTCAGCTTCAAAACCGGGCTTCAATTTCATTTTAAAAGCATTTCTAATGGTATTGTTGTTCATTGTTTTATTGGTTTAAGATTGATGTTAACGGGTTTGTTTCTGTTGCAAATAATTTCTCCGTTGACATATTCAAGTTCGGCAACTTGAATTGAACTTCTTCTGGTTTCATAACTATCAACGTCTTCATTTTCGGGTGTTCTTCCCGGATGGGTAAAATAGAAAACATATGCTTTGCCATCTTGCACAACAACATCTGGGTGTCCGCCCTTTACCTTATCGTCTTTTCCAGTTCCCGGTGTTTGTAGAATGTTTTTTGGTTGTCGTTCCCATGTTATAAAATCTTCAGAAGAATAAACGCCCAACCCTCTCCACGCGTCGTTTATCATCCAGTTTTTGTTTTTCCATTGAAAAACTACAGGGCCCTCACCTCGGTCCTTTATAACTTTTCTGCTACTATCTACCCAGTGGTACAAGTTTTCACTATCAGCATAATAAATAGATTTACCATCGTTTTCATTATTATAATACATGCGCCAAGTACCGTTGGGCAGCCGAAATACATCGGCGTCAATGCAGCGCTCTGAGGCCAAATTTAGTTTTGACTCAAATTTCCAATCAATTAAATTGTTACTTGTTAAATGAATGATATATCGCGGATGGTACCAATCTTCAAATATTCCGGGGACAATGGTTAAATACATATGGTAAACTCCATTGTGTTCCATTACGTCTGGCGCCCAATGGGTTATATTATTTAATTCGTAATTGATGTTGGCAGTACCTTTATACGCCCAATGGGCGCCGTCTTTTGATTCCGCAATACCAATTTTTGTACCATGTACCCATGCTACACCACTTGCTGTAGAATCTTTAGCACGCCGGTTTGTATAGAACATAAACCACTTTTTTTCTTTTTTGTTCCAGACGATTGAAGGGTCTGCTGCGCCATCAAAAACGGGGTCTCGAAACAAGGGTTTGTCTGCTAAATTTGAAACATTTTTATGTGTGTTTTGTGATTTGCAGGATAGACAAAACAATAATAATATTATGTAAATGAATTTTAAGTTCATTGTGTTTTTAGGTTATTTCAACTCAACGTTAACTGTTTTGTCGTCTTTAGCAAATTGATTCTGAAGCAAAACTTTCATTTTGTTGGAAATTAAAGTGTCTACATCGATAATATTATGTTGTTCTTTGGGGTCATTTACAATGTTGAAAAGCTGAAAGTCTGCTGGTGAGCCGTCTTTATGTCGTGTTCTAATGATTTTATATGGTTGATGGATTAAACACTCCTGTTTATGTCCTCGAACATAAATATCATGGGAAGTTGTAATATTGGAGTTTTCAATAGAAGGCCAAATATTAACGCCCTCAACACCTTTTGGAATATCTTTTTCAATCAAAGAAAGTATGGTTGGCATAATGTCTGAGACCGAGATAAAATTTGGATTTACTCCTGTTTTCAAATGATTTTCCCAATACAAAATAGCAGGAACTCTAATGGCTCCTTCATAGTTTGATGACTTCCAGTCTCGCAATGGGTCATTATTTCCTAAAACTGGATTCGGGCCATGAGCGCCATTGTACTGATAGGTTGGGAACCAATTTTCCATAGCGCCATTATCGCTCATAAAAATAACCAAGGTGTTTTCATTTAGTCCAGTTCGTTTTAAGGTTTCCATGATTTCTCCAATGGCAAAATCTAAATGTGCCATGGCTGCAGCATAATCTCGTCGCGAGTCATCTTTAATGGTTTCCAGATAGGGTTCTTTCCATTTGTCTTCTTCCTGAAGGGGGAAATGTGGTGCACTATACGCCAATTGTACATAGAAGTTTTTTGAAGTATCTCGTTTCGTCGTTAACCACTCAATGGCTTCTTTGGTAACTAAGTCCGTGGTGTGGCCTTCCTCCTCAATCATTTTATCATTTCTGTACCAACTAGCATCGCCGTTTTTGTATCGGTGTGTGTATTGGTCTATTTGCCCATGAAGGAACCCATATGAATAATCAAAACCAAAGGCGTTTGGCCCATTAGATATGTCCAACCCTAAATGCCATTTCCCAAATAGAGCATTTTGATAATTGTATTTTTTAAGTGCTTGTGGTAAAGTTGTAATAGAATCGGGAAGTGTTTTTGTGCTTTTGCCACTTATAGGAGCAACTACACCTATTCTGCTAGACGGTATTCCAGTTAAAAGAGAAACTCGTGATGGAGAGCACGTTGGGTTAACGTAAAATCGATTGAGTTGCACCCCATTGTTTGCTAACCAATCAATATTTGGTGTTTTTATTTCTGAACCGTTATAACCCACGTCGTTCCAACCTGCATCATCGGCAATGATTACAAGAATGTTGGGATTTGATTTTTCGACTCCTTTTTTTTCTGTTTTTTGATTGCAACTTCCTAGAAAAAATAAACAAACCCCAAAAATAATTTTGATAGACCTCATATAAAGTAGTTATTCAATATTCTCAAAATTATTTGATAATTAATAAAGTTCCATCCTGTTCTGTACTGCATTTTTATAAAAAAAGCGCTACCAAATTATAGTAGCGCTTTTTACAATCAAAAAATTAAACTAAAATAAAAAGCTATTAATTATATCCCGGGTTTTGTTCATACAATCCAGGGCTTACCTCTAATTGACTTTGATTTATCGGATAAATTATAAAGTTTGCTTCCATTTGGTTCATGACATCAGCAGCATCATCAACCGCTATCCAAGCATTCATAACATCAATCACCTTTCCTGTTCTTACAAGATCATGGAACCTTAAACCTTCTCCATAGAATTCTTTTCTTCGCTCTTCAAGAAGCACATCCAGATTTACATTTGAAACAGTTCCTAAGCCCGCTCTATTTCTAACATCATTTATAATCTTGTCGATGTCTGTCTGGCTACCTCCGGTTTGAATCAGAATCTCTGCTTTCATAAGTAGAACATCGGTGTAGCGAATAACTGGGAAATCAACACCCCAATTAAAGCGATCAACGGGAAGGGTAGAAGCTATAGGCTCATCATTTGAATCTAGATCTAAATACTTCACAATCATGGCATCTGTACTAAGCCCGCCTGTATCATCAACCCAACTTCTTAAAATGGAGTAATCATCCCTGACATCACTAGCTTCAAACGAGTTTAAAACTTGGTTTGAAGGGGTTACGATACCGTCGCTAGGGCTACCACCAGCAAAAGGCAAATGTACTCTAGCCCAACTTTCATGATACATTAAAGTAGGTAATATGGTTCCAATACCTTTATCTCCACCAGTACCATCATTAATGTTTTGAATAGCAAATACGATATCTGCGTTATTCTCAGATGTTGAATTGAAAATGGTAGCATAACTGGGAACGTCGCCAAATTGACCACTTGAAATAACATCATTAAATAGTGTTAATGCATCTGATTTCATATCTACTCCTAATCCAGGTCCAGAGATGCCATAAGTAGGCCCAGACATGGTCAAATAAACTTTACCAAGAAGCGCTTTAGCAACAACTGAAGATGGTCTGCCTGCTTCTGATGGCGTATTAGGCAGCAGGGTAATTGCACTTTTTAAATCAGAAACAATTAAATCATAAACATCTTGTGGCGTGCCGCGAGGAATCTCTAAGGCTTCCGCAGGTGTAATTATACGATCAATAACAGGTACTCCACCAAAAAAACGAACCAAGTCAAAATAAAAGAATGCTCTTAAAAATTTGGTTTCACCTTCCATTCTGTTTCTTGTTGTTTGGTCAGGAACAGCGGCTTCGTTTAATTTATCAAGAACAGTATTAGCTCTTAAGATACCAACATATGGGGCATCCCAAGCTGTCCTTGTAATTGAATTCCCCAAAGTTCTTGAAAGATTGGTAATTGGAATCCACTCACGAACACCTGCTAATCCCGCAATGTAAACATTGTCTGATCGTACTTCGGATAGATAAAATTGTGAACCAGAATGGTAGCTCAAGGCATTGTAAACACCAACTATAGCTTGTTCAAAATCAGTCTCATTGTTATAGAACGTTGCCGCACTTCTATTTGATATTGGAGCTTGGTCTAGCTCACTTTCACAGCCACTAAATACCATTACTGATAAAAGGCCTAATAATATTATTTTTTTCATATTCTGAATTTTTTATTTTAAAAGTTAAGATTAAGACCTAAGATAATAGACTTAGACAATGGGAATGCGCCATAATCGTCTCCACTATTATTAACGGCCTCTGGATTAAACCCACCATCGTATTTATCTCCTCCAAACCAGTTTTCAAGAGTAAAATATAATCTAGCCCCTGAGATGACATCAGATTGAAATTGTGCACCCAAGTTATAACCTAAAGTTATATTTCTTACTCTCCAATAGTCGTTATCGTATAACCAATCTGTGTTTTTAATTCGCCCGAAGCTAGAAGGCGATTTTCTTGTATGGCCAGCTAAATCAGCCTCTGTAACCACGGCACCTTCTTGCCATACATATCTGTCTCTGGTCAATCCTAAAGTGTTATCTGGAACACCCATTCCTGTTCTGTACATGGCTCTACCGAATGTAGAATAAATTTTTCCTCCCCATTGGCCTTGTAATTGTACGGATAAATCAAAATCTTTGTATGTAACCGTATTAGTAATCCCCCAAATATAGCTTGGGTCTGGATGGCCAGAGTAGGTTCTATCAGCCGCTGTAATAACTCCATCACCATTATGATCTACATATTTTGGGTCACCAGCTTCTTGGTTTCCATACATCGGAACTCCGTTGTTAATGTCTTCTGTTGATAATAAACCATCTTGTTGTACAAGATAAAGTGTGTACATAGGTCTACCAACTTCTAAGATATTATGTGTGATATCCCATGCACCTCCTAAAATAGGTGTGTTGTTAGGTCCAAGCTTTTTAACCTCATTTGTGTTGTGGCTAAGATTTAAATTGGTTGTCCAAGTAAAGTCACTATTTGTAATGTTTCTTGAAGTCAATTCAAGTTCCCATCCTTGGTTTAAAACCTCTCCTATATTTGTAAGGGCGGTTGAAAAACCACTTGATGTTGGTACCGGAATGCTAAGGAGTAAATCGGAGTTTCTTTTGGTATAATATTCTATAGAAGCAAAAATTTTGCTTTTGAACATACCGATATCTAAACCAATATTGGTTGATTCTGATTTCTCCCAACTTAAATCTGGGTTTGCAAAATTAGATGGAGATTGCCCACTTGCAAAAGTGCCACCAAAGCTATAATTCGTGTTGCTTAAGTTGGCGATGTGCTCATAATTTCCAATGTTATTGTTACCAGAAAGACCCCAGCTAGCTCTTAATTTAAGTTCATTAAATAAATCGTTGTCCTTCATGAAATCTTCTTCAGTAATCCTCCATCCAGCAGAAAGTGAAGGAAAGGTACCAAATTTGGTGTTATCGCCAAATCTCGATGATCCGTCACGTCTTAATGTTGCTTGAAAGAAGTATTTTTCCTTGAAGTTATATTGCAATCTACCAAAATAGGATAGTAAAGTGTTTTTACTTTTTGTAGTGCTACCACTAGTTGTTGAAGCAACATTTAATGTTCCTACATCATCAGAAGGGAAACCAGTTCCACTGATAGAATAGTCATCAAAATTGAATTCATTGTATGAGTAACCAGCTAATAAATTGAAGTTATGGTTATCAAGGGATTTCATGTAATTTAGAGTGTGCTCTGTAACAAAAGAAGTTCTTGTGTCACCAGATTTAGAACCTGAAGCCGTTCTGTTTCTTGTAATCCAAGCAGGAGTGAACCTTGTGGTTGTATTCATTTGAAGGTCAGAGTTAATGGTTCCGCGGTACTTTAGGCCTTCCAAAAATTCATACTCAACAAAAACAGTAGCCAAGTTTCTAAAACGTTTGATTTGTCTTTGGTTAAACGTTGCTTCTGCCAACGGACTTACTCTACTTCCCGCCCAAGCATATCTTGAAAACTCACCTGTATTTGTGTAAAGCGCACCAACTGAGGATTCTACCACAGGAGTCATACCTACAATAATGTGTGTAATGGCATCTTTTCCTTCAACACCTGGATCATCAATGGTGCCAAATGAAGGAGCTAAATTAAGCCCAAATTTAAGTTTGTCATTTGGTGAAACCTCTATGTTTGCTCTTAAATTAAATCTTTCGTTGTTTACGCCAATTGCTATTCCTTCTTGGTCAGAATAGTCACCTGAAACATAATAACGGGTTATATCGTTACCTCCTGTTGCAGATAACTGATAACTTTGTACAAACCCTTTTCTAAAGTATAGGTCTTGCCAATCAACATAATCAAGTCCGGGATGCCCTGGTTGCAACCATCTTTCGTCATACATATAACCAGTATTAATTTCACCAGGAGCCAATCCTAAAATAGCACGTCTTTGGTCGTTTGTATGGCTAGAGGTAGCACCTTGACTTCCAAAGTTTCTAACATAGGCATAATTTTGATGCTCAATGGCGCGCTCAACCCATTCATCAGCAGAAAGGACATCTAATTTCTTTACAGTTTCGTTCCAACCGGCATAAGTATTGAAAGTGATTTTTGGCTTTCCAGATTTTCCTCTTTTAGTTGTAATTAAAACAACACCGTTAGATCCTCGAGAACCATAAATTGCAGTGGATGAGGCATCCTTTAAAACCTGGATGGATTCAATATCGTTGGGGTTTATGTTTGAAGGCTGTCCATCAGTATCCAATGGAAAACCATCAATGACGTATAGAGGCTCGTTACTCGCGTTTATAGAACCTGTACCCCTAACTTGAATCGTAAATCCTGCCCCAGGAACACCACTTGTTTGTTTAACCCTTACACCAGATAGTTGCCCAACCAAAGCTTGGTCCATTCTTACCAAAGGTCTTTCAACCAGGCTTTCAGCTTCAAAAGAAGCTACGGCACCGGTTACGCTCGTTCTTTTTTGCGTACCATAGCCAATTACAACAACTTCATCAAGTTGTGCGTTATCGGTTTCAAGCGAAATATTGTACACATTATCGCTTCCAATAGTAACTTCTGTTGTTTTAAACCCAATGTAAGAAAATGTAAGGGTCTCACCAGGTGCTACAGAAATACTGTAGTTTCCGTCAAAATCAGTACTTGTTCCTCTGCTTGAGGCCTTAACGATTACGTTTACGCCTGGTAAAGGAATGCTGGAGACATCGGTTACCGTCCCCGTAACAATTTTTTCTTGAGCATTACCTAAAGTGTGCATTAATGCAAACACCAGGATACTCAACAAAAGAGTCATTTTGTTTTTCATGTAAAATTTAGTTTAGTTAATAATTGGTTTTAAAATTTTAGAGTTAAATCCATATTTGTATCTCATACAATCGATTGCATTAAAGATAAGAAACAATTTAAATTATTTAATAAATTATGGTTTCTAAAATTTTAGCCAAATTATTTAGAAAAGTTTCTGCATGTATCCTGTACCTACATGGTTAATCATATAAATTGTTTATAATTGATAGTCAAAACATTTATTAAATAAATATATCATGCGGATATCAACAGTTTATGCCGAAATGCTAAATTTTTAAGAACCGTTATTTTTTTGAGAGATAGGTCTCAAATGTAGAAAGAAAACAGGATGCCACAGGATAGAATACATAATTGAGAAGCTTAATTTTATTAAAAATTTTTTTTGACGTAATTTACGGGTAGAATGCATTTAATTAAACCGCTGAAAAATAAACTACAATAATCTTAAATTTATGAAATTTTTACCGCCAACTTTAGCACTTCTTATTCTACTGAACGTTTCATGCAAAGAAAATCAATCAAAAGACACTATTTCTGCAAAGGGTGAATTGGTTCAAATTCCAATGATGGAAACAGGGAAAGAAAGTTCCTTGGCGAAAGTTTGGATAGATTCTGCAACAGGGCATAAGGTTGAAAAGTTGGTTGACAGGGAAGGAGATAACCGTAGTTTTTATTTTCATAATAATCCGTTTTTAAAATCAAAGGATGGTAAGCAAGATTTGATGGTTTTTGCGGGACAGACTGAAACGGGGAGTCAATTTTTTACTATTAATCTTCAAACTAAGGATATTGACCAAATAACCGATAGGGTTGGAGGGAAAAGAGGTGAAATAGTTGGCCCTAAAACCCGAAAAGTTTTTTATCAAATAAAGGATAGTGTTTTTGCCACGCATATAGATACGCATGAAACAGAGTTTATTTACAAGTTTGAGGATAGTATTTTAGGTTCGGTTTCTACACTTAATGCGGACGAAACCCTTTTGGCGGGAGCACTTATTACCAAAGAAGAAAGTGAGATTTTTAAAAAAAACCCGGCTAAGTCAAGTTATTTTGATAAAATTTATGAAGCCAAACTCGAACGCAGTTTATTTACAATAAACGTAAACACCAAAGCTTTCAATACGATATATTCCGAAAATGCTTGGTTAAACCACATCCAATTTTCACCAACCAATCCGGAGCTTTTAATGTATTGTCACGAAGGTCCATGGCACAAAGTAGATAGAATATGGACAATTGACATTGAAACGGGAAAAAACGAATTGATGCACAAAAGAACGTTGGAAAGGGAAATAGCTGGTCACGAATTCTTAAGTCCAGATGGAAAAACCATTTGGTTCGACCTTCAAATTCCAAGGAGTGTCACATTTTACTTAGCAGGAAAACATTTAGTTAAAGAAGAAGAAACGAGATACGCCCTAAAACGAGATGAGTGGTCCATTCATTTTAATATATCACCAGACCAAAAAACATTTGCCGGTGATGGCGGCGACCCTGGTCAGGTAGCACGTGCCAAAGATGGCATGTGGTTGTATCATTTTGTTCCAAAAGGAGATAGCTTGGTTTCCACTAAATTGGTCAATATGAAAAACCATGATTACGATTTAGAGCCTAACGTCCATTTTTCTCCAGATGGAAAACAAATTATTTTTAGAGCTAACTTTGAAGGAAGCACTCAAATTTATGCTGTAGATATAAAAAAACACCACTAAACTAAAACTATGCGAAAAAACAACCTTATAGTTATTGCCCTGATGGGTATTCTAATATGCTCATGTTCAGGGCCAAAAAACAGTGAAATAGCTGATGTGAGTATTTTTCCTGAAATAAAATCAGAAACAAAACCTTGGACGCGCTGGTGGTGGATGGGCAGTGCCGTAGATTCTGTAAACATTAAACAAAACTTAATCGATTTGCAAAGAGTTGGTATTGGTGGCGTTGAAATCGCTCCTATTTATGGTGTAAAAGGTGAGGAAGAAAACTTCATTGATTACCTGTCTACAAAATGGATGCGCATGTTAAGCTATACGACAAAAGTAGCCGATAGTTTGGGAATGCAAGTCGATTTAACTTTGGGAACAGGTTGGCCCTATGGCGGTCCCCAAGTAACTAGAGAATATGCTGCAACTAAGTTAATCACCCAAAAATATGAAGTAAAAAAGGGAGAAACTTTTTCAAGGGAAATCAAGGTTGAAAACCCCAGAGAAAGACAGCCCGCTACTTTAAATTATATTTTGGCTTATGGAGAAAGTGGCGCTTATTTTGATTTAACTTCCGAATTGAAAGACAATAAAATTACTATGGAAGCCAAAGACGATAATTACACTATTATTGCAGTCTTCACGGGAAAAACAGGACAACAAGTAAAGCGTGCTGCTCCCGGTGCAAAAGGATTTACATTAGACCATTATTCTGAAGAGGCATTAAATACATACGTAAAACCTTTTGGCGAAGCTTTTATTGGTTTCTCGGGAAAAATCCGATCTATTTTTAATGATAGCTATGAAGTTTATGGAACCGATTTTACTCCTAACTTTTTTGAAGCTTTTCAGCAATATAGAAAATACGATTTAAAGCCGCATTTACCTTTATTGTTAAGTGAAGAAGACACAGACGAAGGCAATCGCGTAAAAAGTGATTACCGAGAAACCTTATCAGATTTATTGCTTTATAAATTCGATGAACCTTGGACGCAATGGGCAAACAATCATAATTTTAAATCTAGGTTACAAGCTCATGGTTCACCAGGCAATTTAATCGATTTGTATGCCTCAGCCGACATTCCAGAGTGTGAAACCTTTGGTTCTATGCCCTATGATATTCCAGGTTTGAGACGAGAAATGGAAGATATCCGTGAAGGTGATGCCGACCCTGTTATGCTTAAATTTTCGTCATCGGCGGCACATATTTCAGGTAAGCCATTAACATCTTCTGAAACATTCACTTGGTTACGCGACCATTTTAAAGTCGCTTTATCACAATGTAAACCCGAAGTTGAAGATTTGTTTTTAAACGGTGTAAACCATGTATTTTTACACGGAACTACCTATTCGCCAGAACGGGCTGCATGGCCTGGTTGGAAATTTTACGCTTCGGTAAATTTTAATCCTAATTTGGCTATTGGTGAAGATGAAAACCAACTGTTTTCGTATATAGCCAATTGTCAATCTTTATTGCAAGAAGGAAAAGCAGATAACGAAACTTTGTTGTATTGGCCTATTTATAATGTTTGGAATACTTATTTGAAAGGAAGCTTGTTTTTTCAGTTTAAAATCCATTCATTGGAAGAATGGTTGCACCATGAGCCATTTTACAACACCACAAAAGGCTTGATGCAAAAAGGATATGCACTGGATTTTATCTCGGATAATTTTATTGCGAAGGCTACCGTTAAAAATAACACGATTCAATTACCTGGTGGAAACTACAAAGCCTTAGTTGTACCAACCTGTAAATATATGCCACTAAAGACTTTAGATCGTTTAATCGATTTGAAGAAACAAGGTGCCAATATCATTTTTCAAGATGTTCCAGAATCGGTCCCAGGCTTCAATAATTACGAAGAAGAAAACAACAAATTGAAGCTGCTTTTAGAAAATAATAAAACAATCGCTCAACCTTCAAAAGATGTTTTTTCCGATTTAGGTGAAGCCAATATTTACCCAGAAACATTGGTTGAAACAGGTTTAAAATATATTAGAAGAGATAGCGACGGAAGCAAGATTTATTATTTAGTCAACCATACTTCAAAAACTATAAATCAATTTATTCCAATTAATAGTGAATCTGAGGATGTACTGATTTTAGACCCAAAATCGAAGGCTTATGGTAAGGCTGAAGTAAAACAGGAAAATGGAAAAACGTTAGTTAGAATAAACGTAAAACCCGGTGGTGCTTTGTTTTTAAGGACTGGAGGAGGTTCCAATATCGAAAATTGGAATTATTTAGAATCCACAAACATAACCTATAATATTGAAGGCGATTGGCAGATTTCGTTTTTACACGGTGGTCCAGAATTGCCCGACAATGCCAATATGAAAGAACTTGTCTCTTGGACAACTTTAGGCGAAAAAACTGAGAACTTTTCAGGAACCGCCAAATATGAAATCGAATTCGAAAACCCTGACGCATCTATTAAAAATTGGAGGTTAACCTTGGGTGATGTTAGGGAAAGCGCCAAAGTTTGGGTAAATGGTAATTATATGGGCACGCTTTGGGCAAACCCTTTCGAAATAAATATCGGCCCACTTCTTGAAGGAACGAATACATTAACTTTAGAGGTGACTAACCTTTCAGCCAATAGAATTCGAGCTAAGGAATTACGAGGTGAAGAATGGAAAAACTTTTACGAAATTAACATGGTGAACAAAGATTACCAAAAATTTGATGCCACCAAATGGAACCCAATGCCTTCTGGTATTCTTGGTCCTGTTACATTAACAGCTTTAAAATAACACACAAAATGAATACACGTATCGCTTATTTTTTAATCGCTTTTTTATCGTTACAACTTTTAACGGCTCAAGAAATTCCAGATAAAAAAGAAATTTTGCAGCATATGCAATTGGCTAACAAATACTTCATGGAAAAATGGCCTGATGTAGGTAAAACCATAGTTACAAATAAGGAACGCCCAAGTAATATTTGGACGCGTGGCGTTTATTACGAGGGCTTGATGGCATTACATGAAATCTATCCAAAAGAAGAATATTACCAATATGCTTATGAATGGGCTGAGTTCCACAAATGGGGATTTAGAAACGGTAATGCGAACCGTAATGCGGATGATTATTGTGCTGCGCAAACGTATATTGATTTGTATAATTTAGAACCTGATTCTAAAAAATTAAAAAACACGAAAGCCTGCATCAATATGTTGTTGAATACGCCGCAATTGGATGATTGGTCATGGATTGACGCCATACAAATGGGCATGCCCGTGTTTGCTAAATTAGGCGTTTTGGAAAACGATGAGCGTTACTTTGAAAAAATGTACGACATGTATATGTACACAAGAGATAAGCACGGGGACAATGGTTTGTTCAACCCGAAAGATGGACTTTGGTGGCGTGATGCTGATTTTGACCCGCCTTATGTGGAACCTAATGGAGAGGATGCTTATTGGAGCCGTGGAAATGGTTGGGTTATTGGAGCTTTGGCAAAAACGTTGGCCATTATTCCAGAAGATGCACCCCACAGAGAGCAATACATTATGGATTTAAAATCGATGGCTCAAGCATTGGTTCCCATCCAGCGTAAAGATGGATTTTGGAATGTAAGCTTGCATGACCCAACACATTATGGTGGCAAGGAAACTTCAGGAACTGCCCTATTTATCTATGGAATGGCTTATGGGATTAATAACGGTATTTTAGATAGAGAAAAGTATTTACCCGTAGTGTTAAAAGGATGGGCAGCCATAACTGAAGACGCCTTACACAAAAATGGCTTTTTAGGTTGGTTGCAATCTACCGGAAAAGAACCAAAGGATGGGCAGCCATTGTCTTACGATAAAGTTCCAGATTTTGAAGATTATGGTTTAGGATGCTTTTTATTGGCAGGAGCAGAGATTTATAGAATTCAATAATTTATATCAAACAATTTATATTCAAAATAAAGCCTAGAATATTTTTTAAGAATGATCGTCATTAAGATTACACGAAAAATGCATTTAAGCATTTTATTTATGTTTTTTTTGAATTATTCGGTTTTTGCACAATTCTTTAATATTAAAAACGATCATTTTTGGAATACCGTTGATGGCCAGCCAATTTTTAGTCAGGGCGGTGGTATTTTTGAATTTCCTGACCCTGAAACTGGCGTGCAAAAATATTTTTGGTATGGTGCGCATTATAATGAAGCTGAACTGTACCGTCAGGATCCTTCATACACACAACCTAAAGATAATTTTGTGGCTGTATCCTGTTACAGTTCTACAGATTTGGTGAACTGGACCTTTGAAAATAACGTCCTAAAACTGGAAGAAGCCCTAAAGCATGATGAGCGTACCCGTTGGATGGGCAGATTGGGTGTAGCATTTTTAAATGAAATCAATAAATATGCGCTCTTTATTCAGCACAATAACGGAGTGTTGATTGCTTTGTCCGATTCGCCCAAAGGAAATTTTAGATGGCATCAACGTTTGGATATGACGGATATGATTGGCACACCAAATACAGGTGACCAAACCGTATTTATCGATTATGATACTGGAAAATCTTATTTGGTATATTCTTATGGCCAAGGGCGAAATAAAATTTATATTTCTGAAATAGGAGTGAAAAACGGTAAGGTCAATTTACTCGACTGTACAGAGATTTATAGGGGTAAGGGGCGCGAAGGCAATTGTATGTTTAAATATCAAGGTAAGTATTATGTGTTTGCTTCCAACCTTTATGGCTGGGATTCATCGTATGCTTATTATTTGGTTGCAGATGATATAAGAGGGCCATACCAACCCGATGAAATGCTAATCACACCTGGTTGTATAGAGGATTTTGCACACATTACCCAAACCGGATTCTTTGTAAACGTTAAAGGTACAAAACAGGAAACCGTAATGTATTGTGGCGACCGTTGGGCCAATTTTGCCGGTAACGGCTTGGGTTTTAACCAATGGATGCCATTGTCTTTTGAAGAAGATAACCCGGTTTTTAATTCATTGAATTCATGGGATTTGAATGAAACTACGGGAGAATGGCAAGTGTCCGATGACAACAACTATGTAAAAAACCCAAGCTTCGAAGCCGACCGCAGGACCATTCCCTCTCCGGTTAAACCCATTCAGGCGCATATTACGGGATGGATAACCCACATTTATCAAGGAAATACGGTATTGGTTGGAGAGGATGAATCGCCACAATTGAACTATTTCAATACGAGGGAAGACCGAAAAAAGGTAATAGGTGAAAAAAGTTTAAATATTGAGGACAAAGTTCCTTTTAAGCGCAGGGTTTATCAAATGATAGAATCGACACCTTTTGTTGAGTTAACCAGCGGGACCTATTATTTATCGGCTTCGGTCAAGACCAATTCAAAATTTAATAAACTGGAAATTTACGCCGAAAGCGGAGGCATACATAAAAGTCAATCCTTAAAAAGTGAAAATGGAAACTGGACAAGAATCACTTTAAATAAAGTCGAAGTAAAAAACGGAAAGGTAGAAATTGGCTTTTACGCCGATGGAAAAGCCCATGCCAGTTGCCAAATTGATGATGTGGAATTTGTAAAAACCATTTAGAGGTTAATCGAACAAAAGGTTTTTTATACCAAAAATAATAATAGAAAAAGGGGCAAAAACAAGTTTAAACCTATAATAAAACTGGCTATAAGCAATACGTACAGGACTGAAGCTAACTTATAATCAAAATGAAACGAAAACTTTTTTTAACGCTTTGGATTGTCTATACTTCGCTCTCATTTTCTCAAGAATTTGTTAGGGGGAAGTACAACTTCAATTCCGACTGGAAATTAAAATCTGGTGATTTCAGTCAAGCTGAAACCAATAATTTTGATGATTCAACTTGGAAGACCGTAACATTGCCTTATGCCTATAACCAAAAAGAGGCATTTTTAAAAGCCATTGATGACCTTACAACTGGAATTGTTTGGTATAGAAAAACATTTGTATTGCCAGAACATGCCGAAAATAAAAAAGTGTTTATTGAATTTGAAGGCATTCGTCAAGGTGGAATAATTTATATAAACGGTCAAAAAGTGGGGATGCACGAAAATGGTGTCATGGCCTTTGGTTTTGATGTATCTGAATTGGTAAAACCCTATCCATTCAGAAATGTAATCGCCCTTCGTATTGATAACGATTGGAAGTATAGTGAATCTTCTACTGGTGCAACTTACCGTTGGAACAATACCAATTTTAACGCCAATTACGGTGGCATTCCCAAAAACGTGTATCTGCACATCACAAATAAACTATATCAAACTTTGCCGTTGTTTTCCAACTTGAAAACTACTGGCGTTTATGTTTATGCTAAAGACATCGATGTAAAAGATAAAAGTGCCGCGGTGCATGTTGAAACTGAGGTCAAAAACGATTTTAAAGCAGTCAAGGAAGTAGTTTTGTATGTAGAAGTATACGACATGAATGAGGAGCAAGTTGCTTCATTTTCATCTGAAAAATCTAAAATAAACTCAGGACAGACAGCAATTTTAAAATCCAGTCAATTAATCAATAATCTAAATTTTTGGAGTTGGGGTTATGGTTATTTATACAACGTAAAAACTTGTTTAAAGGTTGATGGAAAAATAGTTGATGAAGTGATAATTACGACTGGTTTTAGAAAAACCGAGTTCAAAAACGGAGAAGTTCTTTTAAACGATAGGGTCATCCAAATTAAAGGGTATGCGCAACGCACCAGTAACGAATGGCCAGCAATAGGCATGTCCGTGCCTGCATGGGTTAGTGATTTCAGCAATAAAATGATTGTTGAGGGCAATGGCAATTTGGTTAGGTGGATGCATGTAACACCATGGAAACAAGATGTGGAATCCTGCGATAGGGTAGGTTTAATGCAAGCTATGCCTGCTGGTGATGCCGAAAGAGATTCACAAGGTACCCAATGGAAGCAAAGGGTTTCATTAATGCGGGATGCCATAATTTACAACAGAAATAACCCGAGCATTGTTTTTTATGAATGTGGCAATGAAGTGATAAGCGAGCCCCACATGCATGAAATGAAAAGCATCAGAAACACGTATGATCCTCATGGTGGGCGGGCCATCGGCTCCCGTGAAATGTTGGACAGTAAAGAAGCAGAATACGGTGGTGAAATGCTTTACATTAACAAAAGTGCGGGTAAACCACTTTGGGCAACTGAATATTCACGAGACGAAGGCTTAAGAAAATATTGGGATGAATACAGTCCGCCATACCACAAAGATGGTGATGGTGGCACCACACATACCAATGTAAACGGAAGTAAAGTGGCTGATGCCAGCCCATACAACCGTAATCAAGATTCACATGCCATTGAAAATGTTGTCCGTTGGAATGATTATTACGTT
This sequence comes from Tamlana flava, assembly GCF_041287255.1. Classification (NCBI taxonomy): domain Bacteria; kingdom Pseudomonadati; phylum Bacteroidota; class Flavobacteriia; order Flavobacteriales; family Flavobacteriaceae; genus Tamlana; species Tamlana flava. Next base: position 176,560 of record NZ_JBGGTX010000001.1, on the reverse strand, counting down.
GAACGTCCTGGTACAGGCCATCGTGTAAGCTCTGGAGGGGTAAATATTATTTTTTCAGATACAAATACGCATTTCAGGGGTGCCGAGAATTACAGAAGAAGCGGGGAAGTCGACCCTATGCGAATTCCAAAAGATGGGTATTTTGCCCATCAAGTTATGTGGGACGGTTGGGTAGATATTGAACATTATAAAACCCATATTTTAGGCCACTGGAACTATGCCAAGGATGTCGTCAAAAATATTTACGTAGTATCCTCAGGTGAACGGGTTGAACTATTTGTAAATGGAAAATCTAAAGGTCTTGGTGAAAAAAGTCATAGTTTTTTGTTCACTTTTAAAAACATTCAGTGGGAAAGTGGTAGAGTAAAAGCAGTGAGTTATGATGCTAGTGGAAATATACTGAGTGAGGATGAAAAAACAACAGCAGGAAAACCATTTCGAATAAAATTGACCCCACACATCAACCCCAATGGGTTTTTGGCCAATGGCGCTGATGTTGCTTTGGTAGATATTGAAGTGGTAGATAAAAACGGCCACAGATGCCCAATTGATAATAGCTTAATTGAATTCTCATTAAAAGGAAATGCTACTTGGCTGGGCGGTATTGCTAAGGGGCCAGATAATTATATTCTTTCTAAAAATCTTCCTGTTGAAAATGGGGTGAACCGAGTGATGATTCGTTCAAGTTTTGAAGCAGATAAAATCAGCATTGAGGCAAAATCACAGGGTTTAAAAAGAGACAAAATCATTTTTAATACGATTCCATTTGAGTCAGAAAACGGACTTTCTACTCAGTTACCCAATCATAGGTTGCCATCGTATTTAGAGCGCGGGACAACACGACAAACGCCTTCTTATTCTGTAAAACGGAACCCCGTTTTCATTAGTCATGCCAAAGCTTTATCAAATCAAGATATGGTTTATAATAGTTATGACGACAATGAATTAACCGAATGGCGCAATGACGGCAGGATTAAAACAGGGAAAATCACCTATATCTTAACGAAACCATCATTGGTAAACGAATGTGTTGTGAAATTTTCGGGTTGGCGCAGAAAAAGCTACCCAATTCGTATTTTAGCGGATAATCAATTGGTTTATGAAGGGGAAACAGAAAGAAGTTTAGGGTATATCACCATGCCTTTAAAACCAGTTTTATCTAATGAGATTACCATTGAGTTAATAGGAATTAATATCGATAGTGATGCATTCAACCAAATAGTTGAAGTAGACCCCAACAAGGAATTGGATATGTTTAAAGAAACAGATACCGAAAATAAAAAAGGCCAATTACGAATAGTAGAAATTGAATTTTATGAAAAACTTTAAAAACCAATTAGTTTTACTTTTAGTGTTGCTTTTTGAAAGCACAATAAATATGTCAGCTCAAAACAAAGAAATCCCTCTTTGGGACAAAGTACCCAATGCGATTGAAAATAGTGATTATAAAGAAAATTTCAGGTTGGATAACGAGGGCAACCCAAATGCTATTCGAAATGTTACTACACCAACTCTTAAAATCTTTTTGGCTGATAATAAAAAGGTAGATAACGCGGGGGTAGTTGTTTGCCCTGGTGGTAGCTATGGTGTGCTGTCCCATTTAAAAGAAGGTGATAAAGTGGCAGAATGGCTTAATTCTATTGGTATTTCTGCCTTTGTTTTGAAGTACAGATTGCCAAGTGATTTGATAATGAAAGAGAAAACCATTGGTCCGCTTCAAGATGCTCAAGAAGCTATTAGGACGGTACGAAGAAATGCAAAAGAGTGGAATTTGAATCCGAACAAAATTGGAATTATTGGCTTTTCTGCCGGAGGGCATTTAGCTTCAACCGCTTCAACGCATTATAGTGATAACGTTTATAAAAATGGCGAAACCAGTGCGCGACCAGATTTTTCCATGTTGATTTATCCTGTAATCTCCATGGAAGATGGTGTTACCCATGCTGGTTCTAAGATGAATCTTCTTGGAAAGAATCCTTCAAAGGAATTGATTGAAAAATATTCTAATGAAAAACAAGTCGATAAAAATACGCCTCCAACTATCTTAATTCATGCCACCGATGATGGTGCCGTTCCAATTGAAAACAGTATCAATTACTATATGGCATTAAAAGAAAATAAAGTACCTGCCGAGATGCATATTTATGAAAATGGCGGACACGGTTTTGGGTTGGGTAGATTTGGCACACACCTTAATTGGCCAAAGGCTTGTGAAGATTGGTTGGTTGTACATAAGTTTATTCCTGAAAAGGAGGTTTACATGTTTTCATATTTTAAGGGCAATGGCGAGGACGGTCTGCATTTGGCTTATAGTGAAGATGGGCTTAAATGGAAATCGCTCAAAAATGATGAGTCATTTTTAACACCAGAAGTAGGCAAAGACAAACTTATGCGAGATCCCTGTATCATAAAAGGAGGTGACGGTTTATACCATATGGTTTGGACCGTGAGTTGGACAGATAAAGGGATAGGGTATGCCAACTCCAAAGACTTAATTAATTGGTCTGAACAGAAATTTATCCCAGTAATGGAACACGAAAACGGCACGCGCAATACTTGGGCGCCTGAGGTTACCTACGATGAAGTGAATAAAGAGTATATGGTTTATTGGGCCAGTACTATTATTGGTAAATTCCCTGAAACTCAAATAGAAGAGGATGCTGGCTACAATCATAGAATGTACTACACAACCACAAAAAATTTTGTAACCTTTACACCAACAAAGTTACTTTATGACCCAGGGTTTAATGTTATAGATGCGACCATTCACAAGATGGAAGATAAATATATCATGTTTTTAAAAGACGAAACAAAGGTTCCTGTCAGAAAAAATTTAAAGATTGCCTTTGGTGATAATCTTACTGGTCCATATTCAGAAGCTAGTGAACCTATAACTGGAAAATATTGGGCAGAAGGGCCAACGGCTGTTCAAATAGATGGAAATTGGGTGGTTTATTTTGACAAATATAGAGACCACAAGTATGGTGCTATTCAATCTTCGGACCTAATAACCTGGGAAGATTTTTCAGATAAGATTCAATTCCCAAAAGGAACAAGACATGGCACGATTTTTAAAGTTCCAATGGCATTATTGAAGAAAATAATGAACCAGTAGGCAGTACATCCGTAAAATATGCATTTCATCTAGCATCCCGTAAATTACAGGTAAGTACAGGATAGCTAAGCTTAAATTCATTCATATTTTTAGAAAATAATCGATTACATTGATTGATTTTTATCTTATATTTAGAGGATAATCTTTTTTAATTAAAATTCATTAACTATTTAACAACTTTACTAAATGATGAAAACAACTTTACTAAAGAACTTTTTAACGTTTTGTGTCGGAGTCTTCGCTGTGGGGGCTTTAAGCGCGCAAACAATTACTTGGACAGGAGCAGTTGATTCTGTTTTTGTTAACGCGGCCAACTGGGACTTAGGGGTTATCCCTAATGGTGCCCATGATGTAGTTATAGACTCAACTACAATTAAGCCATTTTATATCACATCTTTGATGGATGCTGGTAATGGAGACAATTATGTAAACCATTTAAACGGATCGGGTGGAACATTAACACTAGAAGGGCCTATGCTGGTTTATGCTGGTGGAGGTAACTATTTTGGTGGTAACTTAACACTTAATGATGGTGCCGATTTGAACATTAGAAATCAAGGACGTTTTGGTCTAGCCGGAAATCCTTCTGTTATTACCGTCAATGGGGGGCTTTTAAACACCAAAAACCAATTGATTATTGGAGAGAGTGGTGATTGTACGTTTAATATCAATGGAGGTGAAGTGACCTCTACAACAAATGGTGTTATTCTGGGAGGCTATGCCGGAAATGGTAAACTTAATCTTAATGGGGGAACATTAACAGTTGCTGGTGGTTTTGCCATTAATGAGGCAGGTGCAGGAACCGGCGAATTGTTTATCAATGGTGGTACCTTGATGATTGCTGGCAATCAAGAAACTTGGGCCAGCGATTATGTGGCCGCCGGAAAAATTACATGTAGACCTGGTAGGTTAATTGGTGCTGCCTATGATAGCGGAACAGACATGACCTTGGTGGTTTCTTACGACCCGGGTAATGACGTAACTTGGACAGGTGCTGTTGATTCAGATTATTTTAATCCTGCAAACTGGGATTTAGGTATTGTTCCTGATGATTCAGATAATGTTATTGTTGGTGAAGGAGCTCCTAATGCGCCAGTTCTAGCAGGTATGTCATTAAAAGAATTTGATCCCTACAATAACTTCTTAGAGGGTGCAATTAGCCATTTATATGGTTATTCTGGAATCCCGATTACCATCTCTGTGCCTTTAGCTATTTACGGTGGTGGAGGAAACTACATGGGTGGTGATTTAACGCTTGAGGCCGGTGCTGATGTTAACCTAAGAAACCAAGCACGTTTCGGACAAACAGATAATAACTCTGTAGTAAATATTAACGGAGGACTTTTCAATTCTAAAAACTACTTGATATTATCAGATAACGGAGATGCAGAGTTCAATGTTAATGGAGGTGATTTTACTTCAACAGCTCAAGGAGCTATAATAGGAGGTTATAATCGTTATGGTGCATTGAATATAAATTCAGGAACTGTTACTCTTAATGGAATGGCTTTAGATGAACGTGCTGATCGTTCAGGAGCGGGTCATGTTACAATAGGTGATGGTAGCCTTTTGCTTGTTGGAGACTCGAGAGGATTGGTAGATGCCTGGGTGGCAGACGGTAAACTTAAGGCTGCACCAGGGTACTCTATAAATGCACCTAGTTTTGACTTTACAAATACTACAATTACTGCTTCTGCACTTGCAGCTCCAAAAGAGGTTGCCTATTTAACAAAAGGTAAAACCATGGCTGCTGGAGCTTCAGCGGTTGATAATGATGCTATCATTAGAATGCTTCAAGCTGATGCTAACTTCAATGTAACTGTTATTGTGGACCCAGCAAGTGATATTGATCTTTCTGGATATGATTTAGCTATTTTCCAAGAAACGTTTGGTTCTGGTGATGCTATTTGGACTGGTTCTGGTGGTATCCAAAATATTGCGATACCAACCATTATCAACAAAACTTATGCTTGGGCTGCAGGAAAAGCTGGTATCACAGAAACAGATGCTGCTGTAACGGAGTCTACATCATTATCTATTCAAGTGCCTGATGCAACTAGAAAAGCAGATCCACTATTTAGCGGTATTGATTTCTCTGGTGGAGACGATATCCAGATATTTGCAGATTTAAGTACTGATGATATAGGTACTGCTGGTGGCGGTGCTAAAGGTTTCCAAATACTTAACAACATTGATATTGTAAATAATACTATCGGTGGTAGCAGAGCTTCAATGCATGCTGAAATTACTGCTGACGTAGTAACACCGTCTGCTGCTATTGTATTTAATGAATTGCGTGCAGGAGTTCAATTAGGTGAAAATGCTGCTGATGTGCTTCAAGCACCAGTAATTGCGTTTTCAATGAATTATGGAGCTATTGCATTGGGTGATGGTGAAAATATTTCATCTGCGGCATTGACTATTTGGAGAAATGCTGCTTACCACTTAACAGGTATGATGTCACCAAATACGCTTTATGTTAATCCTGATTACTTAAGCGTTGGAGACGAATTGTCTTCTTCAATCTCTACAGATGTTAAAGCTGTAGGTAACAGAATTTATGTTTCTAACGTCACTTCTGCTACTCAGGTTAATATTTACAGCCTAACAGGGTCTTTAGTTAAGTCTATTAAAACTAATGAAGATATAGACTTTTCATTTAGATCTGGACTTTGGATTGCTACTGTTAAAACAGCAGAGGGTTCAAAATCTGTTAAATTTATTACGAAATAAGTAGTAGTAAACTAAACGGAATAATTAACGGAGTAGGGGTGTGTATTTTTAATACACACCCCTACTTATATATAACGAAATGAACTTGCTATAAGATTTTTTACATGGAAACTTGGATTAAACAATTTTTCAGTTTGCTCTTTAGCGTTTCTTTTGGATTAATCATAAATGCTCAAACAATTGTTTGGGAAGGTAATGTTGATTCGGATTTTTACAACCCTGACAATTGGAACGATTCAACTATTGATTTTTCTAATGTACAAAGCGTTTCTTTAATAATTGTTCCTGGTAGTCCTTATGACCCTATTCAGATTGGAGGCAATGCAGGCAATGTTGATTATCGACCAGGCACATTAAACACCTATACAGATTCGAACTCAACTTTCAATGGTGTTTTAATACCATGGAGCAATAGTTACCTAAATGGAACTATAACGATTAACTCGCCGGGTGATTTAAATATTAGAAGTGCTGTTTATCTTGGTAATGGTTACGATGCAACGTTAAACGTAAATGGCGGAACCATACATAGTAAAAATAGATTTTATCTAGGATATAATAACGGAGGTCATGCCGTGGCCAACATTTTAGGAGGTACGCTCTCTATAGGGACTTCCTTGGAATTGGGTACAAGTCCATTAGGAACTAGCCCAACAGGTGTTTTGAATATTACTGGAGGTATAGTTAATGTATCTACTGACGTTAACATAGGTGTAAGCGGTATTATCAAAATTTCAGGTATTGGTGCCTTGATGGTGGCTGGAGACCATTCGCATAAATTAAGCGATTATATTTCAACTAATAAAATAATAAGCCCAGAAGGTAAAGTTTTAGAGGTTGTTTTTGATGGGGCAAAAACCATTGTTTCAACCGCGAAGAATCCTGACAGTTTAATAAAAGAATATGGCAATTATGTTGTTTTGGATAATGGTGTTTTGGTTGCTACCATTGATAAGGCAACGGCCAATATTACATCGTTAAAGGTTAATGGCATAGAAACTTTGGCTCAAACCAATTATAGCCATAACGACAGAGTAGGAGCTTATTTTAGTTTTAATGGTTCTTACGGATACACCAGGCTTACAAATTACCATTTTTCGGTTAAGGAAGAAACAGATGATTTTATTGATGTTTCCTTTAAGAGAAGTTATTCGGAAGATAACCTTCTGCCTGCAATTGATGTTGATGTTCATTATGTTCTAAAAAAAGGAGATACTGGACTATACTCTTATAATATTTTAAATCATCCAGCAGAATATCCTGATTTTGATTTAGGAATATGGCGTCAAGTGCTATGGATAGCCCATGACGAAGCAGAATATCTGGCAGAACGGATTTATGTTAATGAACAAAAAAGTTGGGAAATGCCATCAGTTTATGATTACCAAAATGCGTCGCCAACCAGCATTCAAGAAATTGTAAAATTAAACACAGGAGTAAGAGCTGGAAAATATGATGGCAAATATCAGTATTCAGAAAATATTTTGGATCTACCAGTATGGGGGCACGCTAGCAACTATAATAACATAGGGTCATGGGTGGTTTTTGGAAGCCATGAATATTTCCCCCAAGGACCAACAAGTCACGAATTAAATGCCGCTTCAGGTATTATACATGTTTTGTTCAACCAAGTACATTATAATTCTAAGGGCTTTACAATTCCTCAGGGTGAGGAATGGTCTAAAATCTATGGGCCTTATTTAATTTATACCTCCTTCGAGGATACAGGAAGTAAAAACTGGGAAAATGCAAAAGAAATAGCTGCTATCGAGCGTGCAAAATGGCCATATACATGGCTTACAGATATAGCAGAATACCCTCAAGCGAATAATCGAGGAAATATAGTTGGAAACTTTTCGATTACTGATTCTGAAAAACCAGATTTAGACGGAAGTAATGTTTGGATTGGGGTAACGCAATTAAATCCGGATTCTGGTGGAGATTGGCAGTTTGAAAGTAAGAGCTATCAGTATTGGGTTAAAACAAATGCTAATGGCGATTTTAATATAGAACATGTTCGACCTGGAAGTTACTCGCTATTTGCATTGAAAACAGGTGAGGTTGGTGAGTTCAAAATGGAAGATGTTGTTGTTTTATCAGATCAAACCACAGATTTAGGAGCATTGAACTGGAATGTTCCCAGAAATCATGGCGATTTGGTTTGGGAAATTGGCGTACCCAACAGAACAGCAGCCGAATATAAATTTGGAGATTTTGCTTACTGTGAAGGTTTTGTGGAAGACAAATTTGAAAGCACTTTTCCAAATCCTGTAGAATATGATGTATCGAGTAGTAATTGGGCTAATGTTTTACCATACGTTCACACAAAATATATAGCCTCTGATGGAGCGAGAGACCGATGGTACTGGAATTTCAATTTTACGTTAACAGACAATATTCCAGCCACAGGTAACGCCAAACTTACTGTGGCCTTCGCGAGTGTAGATCATGCACAATTTTGGTTTTCATTAAATGGACAAGACATATATCAATCCTACCCTGATGTTCCTTCAGGAGGAAATGCATGGTTAAGACAGTCCAACCGTGCTAAATATGGAGTTCAGGTTTTTGATATCCCATATGATAAGTTTAAGGCTGGTAATAACATTCTTTCCTTTCTCATGCCATCTAATCAATCCAACAGTCATATAATGTACGATTATATTAGTTTAGAAGGTAACTTAACAACAACATTGTCAACCCAAAAGGATGAGTTAACTAGAGCCATTAAAGTTTATCCAACTCCAATAAATGGAAAGTTTAACGTTATTTTGCCATCCAAAATGAATGAGGTTACCACAGAATTATTAAATATAAATGGCATATTGATTTCATCTCAAAAACACAGCAACATTCAAGAACTTGTACTCGATATTTCAAATAAACCAAGTGGCATTTACTTTTTAAAGGTGATTGGGAAAGAAGTGATTACTACGTTGAAGTTGGTTAAAAATTAAAGTATTCTTAGCTTACTGTAAATTATTTAATAAAGTAAAAATCGGAACATTCAAATAAGAACGTTCCGATTTTTTTATATCTTCTTTAAACAGTTTACTACTGATTTTGCTTTTGAAATTTCTTGCTGAATATTAAAAATAATATACCACATAATAACCAAGCAGGCAGTGTTACAAATGATAAAAAGATATTAAACTGAACTGATATTAAATAAAACAAACCAAAGCTAATTGCCCATGCCCAAAGAACGGACTTATTAAATTTGATATTTGCTTCATCAGCATAGTTTTTTATAATTCCGGCTTTTTCATGAAAGAAGTGTTCAAAAACGATTATGGCACCCACTGGGGCTAAAATAAAGCCATATAAGGCAACAAAATCTAAAAGTTTCATAGCAAAAGCCGGAAACAAGCCAGCTAATGTAGCAATAGTACCAGCTAGAATTGTAACCTTGGCCGTTGAAAGTTTTGGTAAAATAGCTTGAAAAGCCAATCCCGCTCTATAAATGGTCGGGTTTGCCGTAGTCCATCCAGCCAAAACCACAGCAATAATTCCAAAAATACCAATGGCATTATTTGCCAAGGGTCCCGGAGCAACTGGAGGAGCTTCACCGTTTGATAAAAAGACTTGCGCTTCGGGTGTTTTTAAGTAAACCGCATATAACAAGCAGGCTGCAATCCATGCCATATAATGCCCAACGTACATCCCCGCTGCTGTAGTCCAGCCTGAACTTGCTTTTTTAGCAAATCGAAAAACTGATAGGTCGGACATACCAATATGCATGGCACTGTTAGCAAACCAAGACCAAATCAATACATGCCAAAACGTGTATTTTAGTTGCCCAGGAAAAGGATCTCCGCCTTCACCCCAAATATCCCAAAACTCTGAAAAGCTGGTGACTCCAAGTTGGCCCAATGCTACGATTCCACAAGCAACAAAAGCCAACACAATAACAGGAGACATCCAGTTGGCGGCTTTTGAAACTGTGTCATAACCCTTTGCTGCGATAATGGATATAACGGCACCTAGCAAAAGCACAATGATTATCCAAGTTAAGCCATTTGGCAAAGTATCTGTTAATTTTGGCATAGGCATATCGAATGGAATTCCTACTGCAGTGGCAGAAACGGTAATCATAGACCCCGCAAGAAAACAAAACAGTATGCCGTTAGCCAAATTATAAGCCGTGACAAGGTTCTTTCCACTTATTTTTTCTAGTTGAAAATACAAGGTAAGTCTGTTTTTAACTGCAATTTCTGCCGTTAAAAAACGCCAAGAAAGAACAGCCAATAAGTTTCCAAGAAACAATCCTACAAGTAAATCGAACGCACTTACACCAGCAGTTAAGAAAAGTGGACCAATCATAAATTCAGTTCCGGCCGCGTGTTCCCCGGCATACATGCCCAAGAAACTTTTCCAACCTTTTAGATTTGATTTTGGTACAGGGGTTCTTTCAAATTCGCCTCCTGCAATGTCTTCAATAATTTCTTCTTCAATGTGGGATAGTGCCATATAATTTGTGTTTAGTTAGTATTAATTTTTTGTGGTGTTTTTTATGATAAAAATTTCTCTCTTAATTCTTCTACTTGGTCATCATTTATAGGAACCATTTCGCCTAATGATGCTCCTAAAACAATCGATTTAGCGCTAAATTCCGCAACTTCAAGGTAATCGAAGGTTTGAAGTAACTTATCGCCAGTTACAATCACTGAGTCGTTTTCGATAATCAATGCGGTCGTGCAATTTTCAACAATATCGGAATTGTTATTGAATTTAAAGTGTGTACCATATTTCACCATTGGGATATCCTGCAGAAATATCCAGCTTTCAGGAATGGTTCGAACATTCAAATAAGAATTAGTAACCCCAAATGCCATTAAATAGGGAGATTGCGTCATGATAATAGAATTTACATCAGGGTTGTTATTGTAAATTTCCTGATGAATCCAGGTGGCTCTACTCGGAGTTTTTCCTTTTTCCCTTTTTCCGTCTTTTATTTGAACTATATCTTCAAGGCTCATGTCCCAACGACTTACATTGGTTGGGGTAATTAGAAAGTCGTTATCCTTCCAACGCATTGATACCGTTCCATAAGAACTAGTCATTAAACCTTGCTCACAGGAACGCTGAACAATTTTACAAATTTGCAAACGTCTTTCAACTTCTTCAGGATAATGCTCCGTGAGTTCCATTTCTGGTAAAATATGGGCAGCCTGCTTGTGGAAATTGTCTATTTGTTCATCAGTTAAATAATTAGGTGTTCCTATTTGGGAACCATAGAGGATTGTTCGTGCGCAAAACTCCAACATTTCAAAGCGCTCAAAGGCATCGGTTAAATCACTGCCACCCAAAACCGTACCATGATTCTCCATGATTACAGCTTTAAAGCCTTTTTTGAATTCTTCTGCAATAACGTCTCCCAACTTGTTACTTCCGGGAAGCTCATATTTTGCATAACCTATTGGGCCACAGACATGTTTGGCCTGAGAGATAATATTTGTGTTCGGTATTTTACGAACAATACTAAAAGAAACTAGGGCAGGAGGGTGAGCATGTATCACCGATTTTATATCGGGTCTTGCTTCATAAATGGCCTTGTGGAATGGAAATTCTGAAGAAGGCTTGTGCTTTCCAACCACGGTTCCATCCTTCTTAACACAAATAATATCTGATGCTCGTAATGAGCCTTTATCAATAGCTGACGGTGTTACCCAAATATCTCCGTGTTCATCAATTATTGAAATGTTACCACCAGAGGTTGTAGTCATTCCGCGTTTATAAATTCGGCTAATAATCCTTGTAATCTGGTCTCTGGGATGCTCTAATTTAATATTCTTTGACATCTTTTTAACTTTTTAATTGAAAGCTTGTTGACTTTAACACCAGTTATTACGGTTGAATTTTTTAGCTTAAATTCAAGGGATTAATCATGTTTTATTAATTAATTTAGCTGATGATAAAAGGGACATGCTTTTTTAATGAATAATTTTTTTTCAGAAATTTTGAATTTAATTTTTTATCGGAAATTGAAATTGCGGCACCCAATGCCGAGCCTAACGACGAGTCGGTGGTTCTTAATTTCATATTTCTGAAATGATGTGATAATAGTTTAACGAAAAGGTCATTATCGCTAAAACCTCCATCTATATACAGTCTTTTTATTTCGTCTTCACCAACAACATCTTTTATGCTTTTAACCTGCAATAAAACAAGCTCTGTCATTAACTGGTGATAGGCGTGTTCAAATTTATCAAAGGTAATTTCGCTTATTGTGGGCATATTTTCACTTGCAATGCTTTCCCATTTAAACATGTGTATGAAATCTTTCATGATTTCAAAATATACATCTTGGTCAAACTTCACATGCCGATGGTAATCTTCGCTTACGCCAAAATGTTTTGCTAGTTTGGCGACTTGGATTTTATATTCATTACCTAAAAATAAACGGGTGGCTTTTACCGGTTTTCCGTTTATTCTCATGTAGTTTATAGAATCTTTGGCATCGGTATCGCTAACAATTGGGTTATCGGTAAACGGATTTAGGGTAATGCTCCAAGTACCTGTTGAAACCAGAACAAATTTTTTCTTGACGCTTCTCACGTAGGGAAGTAGTGCTGATGAACTATCGTGTATTCCAACACCTATTTTAATGCGTTTGCCGTTGTAGTTCATATTTATACTGGTTTCAGTAGAAACTATTGTGGGCAAAATTTTGTGTAATTCTTCTTTGTAAACCCACTCATGGTAATCTTTTTTGGCATAATCCCAAAGTGCGGTATGGCATCCTATGCTGGTATATTCACTTAAAGGGATGCCTGTAAAGATATAACTAAGATATTGTGGTAAATGTAACGAATATTTAATTTTTTTGAATACTTCTGGCTTGGTGTGTTTTATCCAATACAATTGCAAACCTGAGTTCAAAAGACTTAAATCAAAACAGCCTGTAGTTTTTAAAAATTCTTCTTTTGGGCCATATTTTTCTAAAAACGAATCAACAACACTTTTGTCAATCTGTTTGGTGTAGTTATAGAGGGGCGTTAAAACCTCTCCATTTTCGTCAATATGAACGAAGCTGGCACCGTAGGTTGAAAAATTGATGGCTTCAATATTGAATTTTGATTCTTTTAGTATATTTTCAAAAACCTTTTTTAGCCATTCTTGAAGAGCAGGCAAGTTTTCTGTAGGGTGACCATCTTCATCTTCAATTTCATCAAACTTAATGTATTCTTTATGAACCTCTTTGAAATCTTTATCGAAAAGGAAGAATTTTTTATTGGTTTTACCAATATCAAATACGGCTGTTACATTAACCATAAAATTATTATAAGCCTGTTGCTACAGTATGTTTACCTCTTTCTTTAATCAATCTGTTTCTAACATTTAAAGAGCGATATGCCTTTATTGGGCTCAATGCTCCGCCACTTTCCAGTCTTGCTTTTTCCAAAAGTGGTCTAACGTCCGTTCTAAAAGCATCTTGTAAAATTTCTTGGCATTTAACCACATCGTTGGCCAATTGTGCAGATTTTAATTCGTTTTGGTCAATCAAAAGGGCTTTTGCATAAGCTTCTTGAATAGCTTCCAAAGATTGGATTAAATCTTCCAAAGGATCTTTCACATTATGGCTGGCATCTATCATCCAAGCTAAATCTGGGTTTTGCGGATTGTTTTGCATACCATAAACCAATTCGTTGAAAATTAAGAATAGTGCGTAAGGTTTAATGCTTCCAACAGTTAAGTCGTCATCTCCATATTTACTATCGTTAAAATGGAAGCCTCCTAATTTTCCTTTAGACATTAAGATTGAAACAATCTGCTCGATATTGCTGTTTGGTAAATGATGCCCTAAATCTACAAGCGAATATGCCTTGTCTCCGCATGCATTTGCCAACATAAAGGACGTTCCCCAATCTTGAATTACGGTACTGTAAAAATTGGGTTCGTAAGGTTTGTATTCAATAAGCATACTCCAATCATTTGGTAAGCCTTTGTAGATATCTTTTAAACTATTCTCGGTATTTTGAAGCGCCGTTTGAAAATTGTTCTGCCCTGGGAAACAAGAGCCATCTGCCAACCAAACAGTTAAACTTTTAGAACCTAGTTTGTCTCCAATTTTAATAACATCCAAATTATGCTGAATAGCCTGTTGTCTCACAGCTTCACTTGTATTGCTCAATGAGCCGTATTTGTATGATTCTTTTGCACCTTTTTGGTCTTGAAACGTATTGGAGTTAACCGCATCAAACTTAATGTTTAAGCCACTAGCCAAATCTTTAATGGCATTATAATCTTCAGGAACATCCCAAGGAATGTGAAGGGAAACAGCACCGGCCGTTTGGGTTAGCGCATGCAAAATACCAATATCCTGAATTTTCTGCTCTAAATTTGATGGTTCTCCATAAAAAGAGAAGCGTCCAAACCTGGTGCCACCAGCACCCAACGCCCAACTAGGAATTGCTACTTGAAAATCTTTAAGTTTATTAACCACGTTTTTTACATCTGTTCCTTTCTTGGAAAGACTATTTACCAAAAAATCAAAATGGTCGTGGTGGGATTGGAGGTCTTTTTTATTGGTTTCTTGAATGTGATTTTGCTCTATTTTCATGGTGCTTACTTTTTAAAAAAAAACTCCCATATATATTTTAATATGCTATGGAAGTTTTTAAACTAAAACTAACTCTAATAACTATCTTACAAATGCGTTTGCCATACCACCATCAACATTTACAATGTTTCCAGTTGTTTTATCTAATATGGCAACTAATGAAAACACACCATTGGCAATGTCTTCAGGATATATAATCTCGTTTAATAAATTTCTTTTAGCATAATGTGCAGGAAGTTCCTCAACAGTAATGCCATATGCTTTGGCACGTCCTTCGGCCCAAGCACCTTCCCAAATTTTGCTACCGACTATTACCCCGTCCGGGTTAACAACATTAACACGTATTTTATCTTTGGCCAATTCGGCAGCCAATAAACGCGACATGTGTTGCTGCGCAGCTTTTGCCGTACCATAACCTACGTTGTTTGGCCCTGAAACCAATCCATTTTTACTGGCAATGCTAATAAAGTTACCGCCTAAGTTTTGCTTGCGCATCACTTCAACACCAGCTTTAGCCAATTCAAATTGACCTTTCACCAATACATTTTGTAAAATATCCCAGTCTTTTTCGGTGGTTTCCTCAATTGGTTTGGATATAGCCAATCCAGCGCTATGTACAATAATGTCAACACCACCAAACTCTAAACATGCTTTTTTATAAGAGTCAACAATGGAATTATAATTTGTAACATCGCATACCGCATAGCTTGAAACATCGCGTTTATAAGTTGCATTTGCTTCTTTTAAGCTATCTTCATTAATATCGGTTAAAACAATGTTGGCACCTTCAGCGGCCAACTTATCTGCAATGGCTTTACCAATTCCTCCGCCGGCACCAGTAACCAAGGCTATTTTTCTTGATAATGGCTTTTCTTTTGGCATACGTTGCAATTTCGCTTCTTCCAGCAACCAATATTCAATATCAAAAGCTTCTTGTCTTGGCAGAGAAGTATATTCTGTTATAGCTTCAGCACCACGCATTACATTAATTGCGTTGATGTAGAATTCACTCGCAACACGGGTAGTTTGTTTGTCTTTAGAGAAACTGAACATTCCAACACCTGGATAGATAATAATAACAGGGTTAGGGTCGCGCATTGCTGGACTATTATCTCTTTTGCAAGTATTGTAATAGTCTGCATATTCTTTTCTATATTGCTCAAAAGCAGGCTCTAATTTTTTAAGAACAGCATCAGCATCCGATAAATCTTCATTAGTTCCAAGGGTTAATACCAATGGTTGAATTTTCGTTCTTAAAAAGTGGTCTGGACAAGATGTTCCCATAGGAGCTAATCTTTCCAAATCGTTACTGTTAATGTATTCCATGACCACATCTCTATCATCAAAATGCCCAATCATTCCTTTTTCAGAAGAGCATAAGCCCCTCAACAAAGGCATTAACTGTGCTGCCTTTTCTAAACGTTCCTCTTTTGGTAAGCTTTTAACTTTTTGCCCGCCAAAAACAGAACCCTTTTCTTTAATTTTATTTTCAATGTATTCAGAAGCCGTTTCAATAACTTCTAAACTGTTCATATAACATTCATATGATGTATCTCCCCAAGTGAATAAACCGTGGCTTCCTAGTACGATACCTCTAATGCCTGGATTGTCATTTAGGCACTTTTCAAGCTGAAGACCTAAATCAAACCCAGGACGTTGCCAAGGCACCCATCCCATAGTGTCTCCCCAAATTTCTTTGGTTACTTTTTCACTGTCTTTAGCCGCTGCAACGGCAATAAGTGCATCTGGATGCAAGTGGTCTATATGTTTGAAAGGTAATAAACCATGTAAAGGCGTATCAATTGATGGTGCTTTACTATCTAAATCGTAAATACAGTGATTGAATAGTCCAACCATTCTATCTTCATCAGCTAAACCACCGTATACATTTTTTAAATCACGTAATCTGTTGGTATATAAACCGGCAATCCCCGAACGTGTTAAAGTGCCAATGTCTCCACCAGAACCTTTTACCCACATTACTTCAACTTCCTCATTGGTTAAAGGGTCTTTCTCAATGGTTTTACAGCTTGTGTTGCCTCCACCATAGTTGGTGATTCTTAGGTCTGCGCCCAATATGTTCGAACGGTATAAAAACAAAGCTACTTGGTCATCTCCAAGTGATGATGCTTTGTTTTCATCCCACAAATAATCTACGTGTTTAAAATTTTTGGTTAATGTGCTCATAAGATATATTAAAATATTTCATAGCGAAATTATGTTAATTGGATAAAGTTTCTATCCTGTACTGTACTGTATTAAAAAATTAATTTCAGTTGTATTTGAAGTGGGGAAGTCAAAATGGTTTTTAACCTATTGAAAGTTACGAAATTAAATAGGGAACTGCAAAAAATTTTGTCGGATGGGAGATTGATCTTCAGGAAATAAAAAAACCTACGGATAATTTCCATAGGTTTTTAAAATTTTGCGGAGAAAGAGGGATTCGAACCCCCGGAGGTGTGACCCTCAACAGTTTTCAAGACTGCCGCATTCGACCACTCTGCCATTTCTCCTAGAGTGCCTCATCAAGCTATTTGCTTGAATGCGGGTGCAAATATAGAACCCTTTTTTAATTCTTTCAAATAAAAAACAAACTTTTTAAATAAATTTTAGTAGTCCCATAAATCACATATTTTGTAAAAGATTATGTAAAAAACAAAATCACAAACCTTATTTTTGCACAAATAGATTATTTCAAAATGGATATTATAAAGCAGCTTGAATGGCGCTATGCGACTAAAAAGTTTGATGCAACCAAAATTCTTCCTGAAGAAAAATTAAATATTGTAAAGCAAGCATTTAACCTTACTGCAACTTCGTTTGGACTTCAAACCATTAAACTCATTGTTATTGAAGACAAAGAGTTAAGGGCACCTTTAGTAAAGCATGCATATAACCAGAAGCAAGTTTTGGATGCATCCCATTTACTGGTTATTTGCATACAAAAAGACATTTTGCATGACGATGTCACCAATTATTACAATAACATTAAAGGTATTCGCAACACTCCGGAAAGCATTTTACGCCCGTATAAGGAAGACCTAATAAAAATGATGGAAAAGATGACTGTGCAACAGCGCCAACGTTGGTCAACCAACCAAGCCTATATTGCCCTAGGTAATTTAATGACGGTTTGCGCTATGGAAGGGATTGATTCCTGTCCAATGGAAGGGTTTACCCCTTCAAAGTACGACGAAATCCTTAAATTGGAAGAAAAAGGATTAATGACCGTACTACTTCTGCCCATTGGGTACCGCGCAGCAGACGATATGTTCTCAGGATTCAAAAAAGTCAGAAAGCCTTTAGAAGAAGCGGTAATAGAAATGTGATAAATTAGGACGTTCCCAAGGGTCAGGCTTTCGGCAGTCGCTTCACGCCTTGGGCGTGAGAGCTTTAACAACTGCCTCAATCCCTAACGCAAGTACCACGATAAAAAATTAGAAACATCAACTCATTATGCCAGGATTCGAATTATTTGGAGATTTAGAAAGAAAAGAAGTCAATGACGTTTTAGACAATGGTGTGATCATGCGCTACGGATTTGAAGGCATGCGAAAAGGCCATTGGAAAGCAAAGGAACTAGAAGCAGAGCTTCAAAATACATTTCATTCCAAGCACGTACAGCTCGTTTCCAGTGGAACTGCTGCTGTATCAATAGCCTTAGCATCAGCCGGAGTTGGTGCAGGTGATGAAGTAATTATGCCAACATTCACATTTGTGGCCAGTTTTGAGGCTATTATGATGTTGGGCGCCGTCCCCATTTTGGTTGATATTGATGATACACTAGGGCTAGACCCCGAAGCTGTCAAGGCGGCAATTACTTCGAAAACCAAAGCCGTTATGGTAGTGCAAATGTGTGGTAGTATGGCCAACATGGATGAATTAAAGGCTGTTTGTGATGCCCATAACTTGCTTTTAATAGAAGATGCCTGCCAAGCTATCGGCGGTTCATATAAAGGAAAACCTCTTGGAAGTATTGGCGACCTCGGATGTTTTTCATTCGATTTTGTAAAAACAATCACTTGTGGTGAGGGAGGTGCTGTAGTATCAAACAATGAAACGTACTACCTAAATGCAGACCATTACAGCGACCATGGCCATGACCATATTGGTCATGATAGAGGAGCCGAAACCCATCCATTTTTGGGCTATAATTTTAGGATTTCAGAGTTGCATGCCGCAGTGGGTCTGGCCCAGGTTAAGCGCCTACCAGAATTTCTAGAAATTCAAAAAAGGAATTTTGATATTATCAAAGGAATATTAGCTCAAATTCCGCAAGTTACGTTTAGAACCGTTCCTGATGGCGGTATAGAAAGTTGTGCGTTTTTAAATTTCTTTCTACCTGACTTGGAAACAACTACCAAAGTTTCTGAGGCTTTTAAAAATAATGGTATAGATGCATGTTTTCATTATTACAACAATAATTGGCACTATATCCGAAAATGGGAGCATTTGAAAAACTTGAAATCTCTATATCCAATTTCTCAAGAAGTTAAAGAAGGTTTAAGATATCTTAATGAAAAATCATTCGAAAAATCAGACCATTATATTGCCCGCAATATCTCTTGTTTGATAAAATTATCATGGACAAAAGATGAAGTTGAAAAAAGAGCAAATAAAATGGTTGAGCTTATTACTTCAGTATTAAATTAAAGGTTAAGAACAATTTTGTAACTTTATTTGATAAATCCCTATGAATGAATTTTACAAAGTCAGTTCTAATAACTTTTCTATTATCATTTGCTGGGTTTGCACAAAATCATAATAAGCAAATAGCTTTCAGTCAGTTAACTGTAGAGCACGGACTTTCCCAAAACAGTGTCATAAGTATGGCCCAAGATTCCATTGGGTATATGTGGTTTGCAACACAAGACGGATTAAATAGATATAACGGCAGGGAGTTTAAGTACTACAATAAGCAATTTGAAGATATTACCCGAGCCACTTTCAGCAACCTTGGTAAAATATACATCGATAAGCAAAATAGACTTTGGATAATTACCCATTCCGGGAAATTGGAATTGTACAATACGGAAGAAGATTATTTTGAACACATTGAATTGCCTTTTAGGGCTGGCACATTGTTTCAAGACAAAAGCTTGAATTTCTTTATTGGAGCCTATGGCAATGGACTTTTCAAAATCGATTCAAAAACAAAAGATACCATTCAACTTTTCAAAAATGACGACAAAAATGTAACCGTTTATAATATTGATGAAATTGATTCAGATTTGTTGGTTGCGGCATCTGGTGGCGTTTATAATGTAAGCCCAAATGGTTCTTACGAAAAAACATCAGTCTTAAGTGGAAATGACGTAAACTTTAGTGTTCTTGAAAAGGACAGTCTTGGCGGTTTTTGGCTTGGTTCGTATGGAAGTGGGCTATTTTATAGGGCTAATAATGATAAAAAGTTCATTAAGTTCAAGCATTCCGAACTTCCAGAGGATTTGAATATTGAAGATTTACTCATAGATAGCAAAAATAGGCTTTGGATTGCAACTTATGGGAGTGGAGTTTTCTTATTGGATTTAGCTAATAATGCTGCTAAAAATTTCAAAGCTAACAAAAACAACCCTTTTGCCATTCACTATAACGACATGCTTTGCCTATACGAAGACATGACTGGAGTTATTTGGTTTGGCACCGACGGAACAGGGGCAAGTTATTATGACGAACACCTAATTAAGTTCAATATACTCACAAACAATCAAGTGCCAAAAAGCGTTAATGTCGATATGATCAGAAGTTTTACAATCGACGAAAAGCATAATTTTTGGATCGGCACTTCTGGAAAAGGCTTGGCTTATTTTGATGCAAAAGCAGGAACCTATAAAACACTAACCACTGAGAATTCTAAATTAAATAGCGATAGGATAATCAGTTTAAACTTTTACGAAAACGAACTTTGGGTGGGGCACCAAGGTTATGGGCTAAACATAATTGAGTCCAATGGAAACTATAAGACATATCCCGAGATAGGTAATTATACTATTTGGAGAATATTAGATGAATCAAGTCAAAGGAGATGGTTGGCTACAGAACGACACGGCATTATTCTATTCGACAAGTACAAAGGAATTGTAAAGGAATACAATGAAGAAAATTCAGGACTTGCGGCCAATAATATAAGAGCTTTGGTTAAAGCTAGTGACAGTATTTTGTGGGTTGGCACTGATAATAGTGGTGTTTTTAAGTTGAATATCGAAACAGATAAAGTTGACAAAATACAACCCTTGAATGATAAAATAAAATCATTGCTGCTAATGGAGAATATCCTTTGGGTAGGTACGTACGGAGCGGGACTAAAAAAATATGACATCGATAATGGTACCGTTAAAACTTACACGGAAGAAGACGGTTTGCCCAATGAAGTGGTTTATGGCGTTTTACCAGATAGCAATAATAACCTGTGGTTAAGTACAAATAATGGACTTTGCCGATTTAATACCATTAATGAAGATTTTGAGGGTTTTAGTGTATACGATGGTTTGCAAAATTTGGAGTTTAATACAGGGGCTTATTATAAAGATTCACAGGGTATTATATATTTTGGGGGGTTGGATGGCCTGAATTGGTTTAATCCTGAAAAACTCACTTACAATACTGTAAAGCCAAAAACTATCATTTCAAAATTTGAAGTGTTTTCAAAAGAGCGTCCATTGATTAAAAATACAGAGCTAAATTACAATCAGAACACCGTAACCTTCACGTTTTCCAGTTTGCATTTTTCACAACCTGAGCGAAACCAATATAAATACAAGCTCGTAAATTATGATGACAATTGGGTTACACCCAAAAGGGTAAACTTTGCGCATTACACGAATTTGCCACCAAATACTTATACATTTCTAGTAATATCCTCAAACTATGATGGGGTATGGAACGAAACACCTGCAACTTATACATTCACCATCTTAAAGCCATGGTATTTAACCACAACCATGAAAATAGGTTATTTACTTTTGGCGGTACTTATATCTTTGGGTATTTATAAGTATTTGAAGTTTAGATGGAATGTTAAGGCCCAGTTGCAAATGGAGCATGCCGAAACTGAGCGATTAAAAAAATTGGATGAATTTAAAACCAAACTTTATACCAATATTTCCCATGAATTTAGAACACCATTAACGCTTATTTCAGGTCCTATTGAACACCAATTGTCTAAAAAAGACCTAAACCCAGAAGATAGAAAAGAACTGAGTTTGGTAAAGCAAAATGCCAATAGGTTGCTGAATTTGGTAAATCAAATGGTGGATTTGTCTTTGATAGATTCAGGGCAAGCACAACTAAAAGTAGGCCATGGTAATTTAAAAGTACTTTTGATTCAAATTGTTACCGCATTTCAGTACAAAGCAGATGAAAAGAATATTTCTATTAATAGTTCTGTCGAAAATTTGGATGAGGCATGGTTTGATATTGACGTTATCGAAAAAATAACTTCAAACCTATTATCAAATGCTATTAAGTATGCACCAAAGGGAAGTGATATAATCTTCAATGCTAACCAGCAGAGCGGATTATTGATTTTGTCAATTATTAACACCAATAAGGATATTTCAAAAAAGGACTTAGGTAAATTGTTTCAACGTTTTTATCAAGATGATGAAGCTTCAGATGGTTTTGGCGTTGGTTTGGCTTTAGTTAAAGAACTGGTTTCCCTGTCAAAAGGAAGCATCATTGCAAATAGTGTCGATTCTGATAAAATACAGTTTACGGTCACTCTTCCAATTCAAAAGGAAGCCTACAAGCCGACGGAAATAATAACGAAACAAACAAAAGATGAGTGGCATGTTGAAGAAGGTTTGTCCTTGAATGGAAATGAAGACAAGGATAGTCTGTTGATTGTTGAAGATGATCCTGATATCAGGACGTTTATAGTTTCTATTTTTAAAACTAAATATAGACTGCTGGAGGCTAGCAATGGAAAAATAGGTATTGAAAAAGCTTTAAAACATATTCCTGATTTAATTATAAGCGATGTAATGATGCCTGTTGAAGATGGAATATCAATGTGCAACGCTCTAAAATATAACGAACTTACAAGTCATATACCGATAATTCTTTTAACGGCAAAGGTGGGTGACAATAATGAAATTGAAGGTTTAAGAACGGGCGCTGATGCCTACGTTACTAAGCCGTTCAACAGTGAAAAATTAAAATTGCGGGTAGAAAAACTTATTGAAAACAGGCAAAAACTACAGCAACGTTTTAGCAAGGATTTAAATTTTAGTCCTGATGTTACAGTTTCTTCTGCCGAATCCGACTTTTTAAAACGGTTAAAAAAAGTGCTGGATAAAAACCTTGTGGATACAGATTTTACAAGCGAAGCTTTTGCTGATGCCATGGCTATGAGTAGGACCCAATTGCATAGAAAACTGAAAGCTATTGCTGGGCTGAGCACTTCAGAATTTATTCGTTCTCAACGTTTAAGGTTGGCCATTGAGCTGCTCAAAAATTCTGATGTTACGGTTTCAGAAATTGCTTATCAAGTAGGGTTCAACACACCTTCATATTTTATAAAGTGCTTTAAAGAGGCTTATGATTGTACGCCAAACGAATACTTACAGCACAAATAGTGCATTCACCTGAGGTTTGAAAATGTTGAGGTGGACATTATTTCAATGTTTGTAACATATCTTGCATCATCTGAAACATCTCTTGTATCTCACAAAGTTCTATTTGCATAATTTAGCAGTGCAGGTAATTATTTAGAGTGTTTTTAAAATGGTCAATTCTACCAAGGATAATATAAACGAGAAAATATACATGAGTATTGACCACCTAAAAAAAGGCACATATACCCTGCACATTTTACTGAATAACGAGATTGTTAAATCAATCGAGATTATAAAAGAATAAAAGAGGCTATTAATCAATCCTGAATAGGGAAATAACCGAATCGTAGTTGTTTCCCTATTTCTCTTAAATGAAATTATATTAAATAAGTTAAAAATAAAATTAGTCAATAACCAAACCAATAAATTATGAAGTCAAATTATCTTATGTTTTTTTTCTTGTTTGCTTTTGTATTAGTATATAACTGCAAAAACGAAAAGAAGGAACAAATCAATATTGAACAATCTCAGGAGCAAGTCAAAGAGAAAAAAGATAACTATATTGAAATCGTTACAAACGTTATGGATTTTCAATCGATGGATACTATTCCTTCTGGATGGAATACTTTTAAGTATATAAACAAATCAACACAAGCCCATTTTTTTCTTTTGGATAAGTATCCTGAGGGCAAAAACATTCAAAATACTATTGCAGAAGTTGGTCCTCCATTTGATAATGGAATGGAATTTATAATGAAAGGAGATATGGACAAGGCTATGGCGGAATTTGGAAAATTACCAGAATGGTTTGGACAAATAGTATTTACCGGTGGCTCAGGATTAGTTTCTCCGGGACAAACCAGCATAACAACCGTAAAATTACTTCCGGGTCTTTACATTATGGAATGCTATGTAAAAATGGCTGACGGTAAATTCCATACGTCAATGGGCATGGCGAAGGAAATACATGTACTGGAAGAGGATAGTGGCAACGAACCGCCAAAAGCCGATATTGATATAACAATTTCAAGTACTGATGGAATTACCTATAGCAGCAGCATCAAAAAAGGAAATCAAGTTTTTGCTGTTCATTATAAGGATCAGATTGTTCATGAAAACTTTGTAGGCCATGATGTGAACTTAGTTAAATTAGATGCCAATGCCGATTTAGAGATGCTTGAGGCATGGATGAATTGGGCAACACCTACAGGGTTAATGGACCCATTGCCAGAAGGAATTACTTTTTTGGGAGGCACCAACGATGCGCCCGCTGGAAGCACACAATATTTTGAGGTAGATTTAACCCCTGGTAAATATGCTTTTATATCGGAAGTCCCAAATACGTCAAGTAAGAATATGCTAAAAACTTTTGAAGTATTGAATCAATAATTGACGTATTCAACAATTTCCAAACCGTAGCCAATCATACCAACACGTTTGGTTTGCACGCTATTAGACATCAAGCGAAGTTTGTGTATGTTGAGGTCATGAAGTATTTGGGCCCCAATACCAAAATCCCTATTGTCCATATTGATTTTTGGGGCTTTGGTTACCTCATTTGTTTTTTGGTTTTCTCTTAAAAAAGATAAACGATTGAGCATGTTCATGGACTGGGCATCCTGATTAATAAAGATGATTGCCCCTTTGCCAACATCATTAATCAACTTGAACATGTGGTCCAATTGTTTGTCTGCATCGTGGGTTAGCGTTCCTAAAATATCATTATTTACTAGCGTAGAATTTATTCTAGTAAGTACGGTTTCATCAGATTTCCAAGAGCCTTTTGTTAAAGATATATGCACTTGATTGTTAGTGGTTTGCTTGTATGCTCTTAACCTAAAACTTCCAAATCTTGTTTCAATGTCAAAGTCTTCTTTTTTCTCAATTAAAGAGTCGTGTTGCATTCTGTAAGCCACCAAATCTTCAATAGAGACAATTTTTAAATCCAATTTTTTGGCCAGCTCATACAACTGGGGTAAACGAGCCATAGACCCATCTTCGTTCATGATTTCCACAATAACACCACCGGGATTTAATCCGGCTAATCTTGCAAAATCTATTGCAGCTTCAGTATGTCCAGTTCTTCTTAAAACACCACCTTCTTTTGCTACTAAAGGAAATATATGGCCCGGTCTTGCCAACTCAAAAGGTTTTGTATCGCGGTCAATCAACGCTTTAACGGTTTTAGCCCTATCGCTTGCTGAGATACCTGTAGTAACTCCATTTCCCCTTAAATCCACCGAAACAGTAAAAGCTGTTTCCATATGGTCCGTGTTATTACGTACCATCATATCCAGTTCAAGTTCTTTACATCTAGTTTCGGTAAGTGGTACACAAATAAGTCCTCGGCCTTGGGTAGCCATAAAGTTTATAACTTGGGGCGTTACCTTATCGGCTGCTGCTAAAAAATCACCTTCGTTTTCACGGTTTTCGTCATCTACAACTATTATTACTTTGCCATTTCTAATATCATCAATAGCTTCTTGAATTGTGTTCAATTTGAACTCAGAGGTGCTTTTTTGTGTCATTTTTTCTGCAATCATTGTGCAAAGATATTGCTTATTTTAAAGAATCTAAACAATTTTGCTTTAAGTCTTCCTTTATTTTCTCCCTTAAAAACTGGTGAATAAGCACATAAAAGGGGAGCCCAAGTATTAAAAGAACAATCTTGGGTTTGTTGCGGTCTTTTTTAATGTGCTTATAAAATTGATACGTGTTTTTTATTGATTTTAAGTAATAAATGACAAATAACACCAACGAAACAACGCTAAGTTGAATTGTTGGCTCAGCCAAAGATTGTAGCTTGTTGTTTTTGAATATGAAGAAGAGCACCAATAAAATGATTCCAATATTATAAAGCGTTATGGCAAATCTTGCATGTTCTTTATAGTCTTTGTTTATTTGTTCGGATGTCAAGAAATCTTCATTTATAGAAATTCCATTTTCTTCAAGTTGATTTGTTATTATTCCTCTGGTTTTTAAAACTTTTAGAGATTCAAATTGAACAGCTTTTTCATGCCCTTTCGCTTCATAATTATTAATTACATCAGCTAATTCATCATTTTTTAAGCTGCCTAAAAATCTATAATCTACGCTATCTTTTTCCTTGATTTTGAACATTCGTTTTATTGGTTCAAGGATATTGTCGAACTCAAAAAGACCTTTATCGGCAGTGGCTCTTTTGGTTAAAAATATACCTAAGGGAAGCATGACTAATGTAGAAAACCAACTGGCTAGAATAGGGTTAAAGCCTCCATTTTTAGCACTGTTTGTGGCAAAAATGCCAATAAAGTGATAGGTTAAAAATAAAAGTATGGCAATAACCATTGGCAAACCAATGCCTCCTTTTCGTATTAAAGCACCAAGAGGAGCGCCAACAAAAAACAATATAATGCAGACCAAACCTAAAGCGAATTTTTCATGAAGGGATATAATGTGCTTATTTAGCCAAGACTTAGAATTTTTTAAGGTTAAGTCTTTAGAGATTATAAGTTGTTTCGAAGAATTTACAGTTCTGATTGAAGCTTCAACCAACTCCAATTTTTTTTTGGTATCGAAAACATCAAGAATGTTACCAAGGTACTCTGGTTTATCCGCCTTTCTCGCTATTTTGGGCTCATTGGTTATTATGATCCCAGACCGCACCTGTAAATTATTGGAAAAGGTTTCATGCTCATTTTCTCCTTTTTTAATCAGCGAGTCAATGGTTTTATTCAAATCAACTACGTCAAGCATGTTGTACTTGTCGGTCTGTGATTGCTCGTCAAAATCAACATTGTTCATGTCGGACAAGTCAATATTGATGATTTTCTTTTCAAAAGCACTTTTGGCAAATGGTTTTCGGTCTCGGGCATTTCTGTTGTTAGATTCAACATCTTGGTATAGATTCCCATCCAATAAAATAAGTTTTAAAACATTGGAGTCTTTTGCGCCTGTAAGTTCGCCTGTTTTAGATTTTATTACTGTACTATTGGTTCTACCATTCTGGCCTTTAACGTGTATGGTAACATCTTCTAAGTACTGGCCACGGTCACCGCTTTTTTTCTCAACTTTAATGTTATAGTCGGTTCCGGTAATTGGGTTGAACTGCCCTTCGGCAATAGCCATGGCCGGCTTTAGTTTGGCTATGTTTCTTCGTAAATTATAAGAATTGAGCTCAGCCCATGGAATGACGTTATTTGAAAAGAAAAAAGTGGTAATGCCTAAAATTACGATAAATACGCTCAGCCCGGACATGGCACGCTGTAACGAAATTCCGGTTGATTTCATGGCAGCGAACTCATAATTTTCGGCAAAACTACCAAACACCATTATTGAGGCTAAAAGAATAGTAAGGGGCAAAACCAAAGGGATGAGCTTCGGCATAAAATAGACCAGAAATTTAACGATTACTATTAAGTCTAAATCTTTGCCAGCAAGTTCCTTTATGTACAACCAAATGGTCTGTAAAATAAAAATCAGCATGAGTATAATAAACACGCTGAAAAAGGTCTTTAAATATGTAGTTAGTATGTAGCGATCTAATATTTTCACACGCAACGCGATGATCGAGATTAAATACTCCGAATTTCACTTCGAAATTTCAGATGTTATACTTGATGAATGATCAATGAATCTAACAGTAAATAAATTCATTAATCCAATTTATTGATGTAATAATCCTGGTATTTGTCAGCCTCAAAAGTAAATAAGGTTTTTGATAAAGGCGTGTTTGTTTTAAAAGAATTAACAGTTAAGGTTGTTTTAGTACCATTTTTGCCTATCTGTATTAAGTTATAAATGTGCTTTGTATTGGCATCAATGCCCAGTAGGATGTTCTTTATTTCAGAATTGGAATCTATTGGTGTTAATTTGATGTATTGAATTTTTCTTCCATTTATATTTTGCTGGATGTCAGTTTTATATGTATATCCATCTTCATAAAAAGATAACATTTTGCTCGGAGTTATAGCATCCGCCTCGTCTTCATTATTTGATGAAATCGTCACTTCTTCATCCTCTGTGCTAATGCTGTATAAGGTTTTGCCATCAAAAAGCCGAGTCACCCCTAGAATATTCAACCGGTATTTGTTTCCTGCCAATACAACATCGCCTTTAGTTTCCTGTTTTATGTTTTCCGAAAGGTTTTCTAAAGTATATTTAAAGTCAATGGAGATGTTATCATAGCTTTTCACCTTTTGCGAAACTTCATTGAGCAAGGCCTTGGCGTCATTTTGAGAAAAAGCATTGAATGAAAGTGTGATAAATAAAATTACAATTAATTTCTTCATTTTTTTAATGTTATAATTCATCTTCTAAAAGTTTGTCCAGAGCAGCTAAGTCGGTTACCAAAACCTGCCTTGCTTTACTGCCTTCAAAGGGTCCCACAATTCCTGCAGCCTCCAGTTGGTCAATCAATCTGCCAGCCCGGTTATAGCCAAGTTTTAATTTGCGTTGCAACAACGATGCAGAACCTTGTTGCGCTGTTACAATAACCACAGCGGCATCTTTGAATAGTGCATCTCTTTCCGAAATATCTATATCAATACCTGTGCCACTTTCTTCGCCAACATATTCAGGAAGCATATAAGCATCTGGATATGCTTTTTGTGAGCCAATGAAATCTGTAATTCGTTCTACTTCAGGGGTGTCGACAAAAGCACATTGAACGCGAATAACATCGTTTCCTTGGGTATATAGCATGTCTCCACGCCCAATTAGTTGGTCCGCACCAGAGCCATCCAAAATAGTTCTAGAATCGATTTTTGATGTTACCCTAAACGCAATGCGAGCAGGGAAGTTGGCTTTAATAATTCCCGTAATGACATTCACAGAAGGTCTTTGCGTTGCTATGATTAAATGAATACCTATGGCACGGGCAAGTTGTGCCAAACGGGCAATGGGAGTTTCTACTTCTTTGCCTGCAGTCATAATTAAATCGGCAAATTCATCAACCACTAAAACAATATAAGGTAAAAACTGATGCCCTTCATTTGGGTTTAATTTTCTGGATTTGAACTTGGCATTGTACTCTGCTATATTTCTGCACATGGCATTTTTAAGCAATTCATAACGGTTGTCCATTTCAATACACAATGAGTTTAATGTATTGATAACTTTGGTGTTGTCAGTTATGATGGCCTCTTCACTGTCCGGTAATTTTGCCAAATAATGACGTTCAATTTTATTGAATAAAGTAAGTTCAACCTTTTTGGGATCAACTAAAATAAACTTGACTTCAGCAGGGTGCTTTTTATAAAGTAGTGACGTTAAAACCGCATTTAGACCAACCGATTTACCTTGTCCAGTTGCTCCGGCCATAAGCAAATGGGGCATTTTTGCCAAGTCTACAACAAAGGTTTCGTTGCTGATTGTTTTTCCTAGTGCAATGGGTAACTGCATTTCTGAGTTTTGGAACTTTTTGGAAGCAATAACTGAGCGCATGGAAACTACGGTTGCGTTTTTATTAGGCACTTCAATGCCTATGGTTCCTTTGCCAGGTATTGGTGCAATAATTCGGATGCCCAATGCGGAAAGCGAAAGGGCAATATCATCTTCTAAATTCTTTATTTTAGAAATTCTAATTCCAGCATCCGGAACGATTTCATAAAGCGTTACTGTTGGGCCTATAGTTGCTTTAATACTTGCAATACCAATTTTATAATTACTAAGCGTTTCAACAATTTTATTCTTGTTCTCCTCAAGTTCTTCCTGATTTATTTTTATACCCTCAGTTTCGTATTTCTTGAGCAAGTCCAGTGTAGGGAATTGATATTTAGCCAATTCCAAAGTTGGGTCAAACTGTCCAAAATCTGCAACTAGTTTATCAGCGAGGTTGTTGGTTTCCGAAACTTCTTCCTTCATCTCCTCAACTTCAATTTCCAATTCTGGCTTTACTTCAATTTCTGTAGCTTTTACTTCTGATGTGACAGATTCCTTTGTTTTTTCAGCTGAAATTGACGTTGTCTCCGTTTCATCTTCATTATTGTTCAGAGACAATTCAAAGGCAGACTTAATGGCTTCAGCTTCATCTGAAAGATTGTTGTCTACTGGCACAAAAGTATCTTCATCAAACTCGGAAAATTCCTTTTTTATATCTTTTTTGGCAGTTTTGAAGACATTGGTAAAGCTTTCAAAAGTAACTTTAAATCTAATGGCCAAATAGGTGATCAACCCAAAAAGTAATAGGAGGGCAGTGCCAATTTTGCCAAGATAGTCTTGAAGAAAGCTATTCAGTTCAAAACCCACAGTTCCTCCAAGAATATCATTTTTGTTTCCAAAAAAACCTAACATGATGGATAGCCAGACAATGATTAAAACGCCCCAAAACCAATGTCTTCTGAGTTTTGCTTTGCTGATGTTCATTAAGATATAAATACCAGACAAGAATATTAATCCTGAAAAAATAAAAGATGACACCCCAAAACCACGTTGGATAAAAAGGTCGCCTAACCATGCACCAGATTTGCTCAGCCAATTTTGCGTTTTTACATCGCGTGATGTAAAGTCGGTTAGTGCACTTTGGTCGGCTTCACCCGTAAACAAAAACGAAACAAATGCAATAAATAAAAGTAGACCAGTTATTACCAAAAAACTGCCCAATACCAATTTCTGTTGGTTATTTAGTTTAAAACGGGGCATCTTTAACTTCGGTTTAGGCGTTTTTTTAGTTTTGGGTTTCCTTTTGGACATTTAAGGTGCGATATCAAATTGAGATTCTGAAATTGGTTATTGCAATTTAGCATATACAACGCAACAAAAATACAAATTACTAACGTTTATCCTAAGGGAATATTATTTTAAAAAATCTTAGGGATGTAGATAATTAGCCCTATAATAATAGCAAATACTGAAGCAATAAAAACCGCTCCGGCAGCAATGTCTTTTATGATACCAATCTTGGTATGAAACTCTGGGTGAATAAAATTAGCCATATCCTCGATGGCCGTGTTTACACCCTCAATACCCATTACAAATGCAATAGCCAGAATTTGCAAACACCATTCAGTGGATGAAATGTCAAAATAAAAACCAGCAGCTGTAACTAAAATGGCAATCACGAATTGAATTTTTATACTCGATTCGGTTTTTAATAGAAGAAAAGCCCCTTTGAAGGCAAAACCTACGCTTTTTATTCTGTTAACAAAAAATGATTCTTTTTTAGCCATAAAAATATTATAAGTTTAAAGCTCCCAAAGCAGCTTTATAATTGGGTTCTTGGCCAATTTCAGGAACTTGTTCCGTGTAAAGTGCTTTTTTATTGGTGTCAACAACAATAACACTTCTTGAAAGTAAACCGTCAAATTTTCCATTGGTCATCATTATGCCATAATCTTTTCCAAAATCTCCAGTTTTAAAATCAGAGAGCATTATTACGTTTTTTAAACCTTCAGCTGCGCAAAATTGATCTTGTGAAAAAGGCAAATCTCTTGATATACAAAGTATTTTGGTATTCTCCAACTCATTAGCTTCGGCATTAAATTGTCTTACAGAATTAGAGCAAACACGGGTATTTACACTAGGAAAAATATTGAGGATTAGATTATAGCCTTTAAAATCTTCCAATGTTTTTGTGGTAAGGTCAATAGCCACTAATTTAAAATTAGGAATATAAGACCCTATGTCTGGTAAACTTCCTATTGTTACCACGGCATTACCACTCAATGTAATAGTTGCCATTTCCGAGGTTTTAGATTTAGATTTAAAAATAACAATAAATTATATTTCAAATATTTTTTCAAATCATAAAATTGATTTAATAGTTTTTCCAAAGAATTTATAAAAACTATTTTGGTTTTGTCTCTATATAAATTTTATCGATTGAAATATAACTTATAAAAATGCACTTGAGCTATTTCTTTTGATATGCTATTTGTAAATTTAGAGAATCGATAAAAATTTAATTCAAAAATTAATAATCTAACATTATGAACAGCTCAAAACAAGGAAAATGCCCTTTTATGCATGGAGCAAACACGGCAACTGAAAAGTCCGTTATGGATTGGTGGCCCAATGCATTAAATCTGGACATTTTGCACCAACACGACACTAAAACTAACCCGCTGGGAAAAGATTTTAACTATCAAGAGGAACTAAAAAAATTGGATGTCGAGACTCTGAAAAAAGATATGCACGCTTTGATGACAGATAGCCAAGATTGGTGGCCTGCCGACTGGGGTCATTATGGCGGACTAATGATTAGAATGGCTTGGCATGCTGCTGGGTCCTACAGAATTTCGGATGGACGAGGTGGCGGAGGAACAGGAAACCAGCGTTTTGCACCGCTAAATTCTTGGCCAGATAATGTTAGTTTAGACAAGGCTAGACGTTTGCTTTGGCCAATTAAGAAAAAATATGGAAATAAAGTAAGCTGGGCAGATTTAATAATTTTAGCTGGAACCATTGCTTATGAAAATATGGGATTGAAGAGTTATGGTTTTGCTTTTGGACGTGAAGACATCTGGCACCCTGAAAAAGACACCTATTGGGGGGCGGAAAAGGAATGGTTGGCGCCAAGTGATGGACGCTATGGAGATGTGAACAAACCAGAAACCATGGAAAATCCCTTGGCAGCTGTGCAAATGGGATTGATTTATGTAAATCCAGAAGGTGTAAATGGAAATCCAGACCCATTAAAAACAGGAGCACAAGTACGTGAAACCTTTAAACGTATGGCCATGAACGACGAAGAAACGGTTGCTTTAACAGCGGGAGGACACACAGTTGGTAAAATGCACGGAAATGGTGACGCCAGTATTTTAGGGCCTGACCCGGAATCTGCTTCTATTGAAGAACAAGGATTTGGATGGTCAAACCCAACAAGAACAGGTAAAGGGCCTGATACTGTTACTAGTGGTATAGAAGGTGCTTGGACAACACATCCAACTAAATGGGATAATGGTTATTTTGAAATGCTATTTAACCACGAGTGGAAATCTGTTAAAAGTCCTGCTGGTGCTTGGCAATGGGAACCAGTAAGCATTAAGGAAGAGGACAGACCAGTAGATGTTGAAAATTTTTCCGTTCGCCATAACCCTGCCATGACTGACGCCGATATGGCCATGAGGGTAGATCCAATTTATAAAGAGATTTCCTTGAAATTTAAGAATGATTTTGATGCTTTTTCTGATGCTTTTGCTCGTGCTTGGTTTAAATTAACACATCGTGATATGGGACCAAAAGACCGTTGGTTTGGGCCGGATGTACCAAAAGAGGATTTAATTTGGCAAGACCCAATTCCTAAAGGCAGAAAAGACTATAATGTGGATGCTGTTAAAGCGAAAATCGCCAGTTCTGGTTTAAGTATTTCTGAAATGGTTTCCACTGCATGGGATAGTGCAAGAACATTTAGAGGTTCAGACTTCAGAGGAGGAGCAAATGGTGCCCGTATTCGTTTGGCTCCACAAAAAGATTGGGAAGGAAACGAACCGAAAAGGTTATCCAAAGTATTATCTGTTTTAGAGCCAATTGCTGCTGAATTCGGTATTAGTGTTGCTGATACTATTGTTTTGGCAGGAAATGTGGGTGTTGAAAAAGCCATTAAAAACGCGGGCATGAATGTTACAGTTCCTTTCGCTCCTGGACGAGGGGATGCCAAGGAAGAGATGACCGATGCAGAATCGTTTGCACCTCTAGACCCAGTAGCCGATGGTTACAGAAACTATTTGAAGAAGGATTATGTAGTTAGCCCTGAAGAATTGTTATTGGATAGAACGCAATTAATGGGGCTTACTGCTCCCGAAATGACCGCTTTGGTTGGTGGTATGCGTGTTATGGGAACCAATTATGCAGGCTCAAAACACGGTGTGTTTACTAATAATGAGGGCGCTTTAACCAATGATTTCTTTGTAAACCTTACTGATATGGCTTACAAATGGAAACCAACTGGCAATGGAGTTTATGAAGTTTGCGACCGAAAAACGGGAGCGGTTAAATGGACGGCAACAAGAATAGACCTTGTTTTTGGTTCCAATTCAATTTTACGTGCTTATGCCGAGGTTTATGCCCAAGATGACAACAAGCAAAAATTTGTTAAGGATTTTGTTAATGCTTGGGTTAAAGTAATGAATGCTGATCGTTTTGATTTAGATTAGATGATTGTTGATTTGTTTAAACAAAAAACCGCTTCATTCGAAGCGGTTTTTTTATGTGTAATTAAATGAGTTGAATTACTTCAAACTGCCTACCATATCTTCGGGTTTTACCCATTCATCGTAGTCTTCGGCGGTTACATAACCCAAGTTAACGGCTTCTTCTTTTAGGGTCGTACCGTTTTTATGCGCCGTATTGGCTATTTCAGCAGCCTTGTAGTAGCCTATTTTTGTGTTTAATGCCGTAACAAGCATTAATGAGTTATTGAGCAATTTTGTAATGACTTCTTGATTTGGCTCAATACCAACGGCACAATTTATATCAAAACTTACACAGGCATCACCCAGTAATTGAGCAGACTGTAACACATTTGCGGCCATTACTGGCTTAAATACGTTTAGCTCGTAGTGCCCTTGTAAGCCACCTACAGAAACGGCAACATCGTTACCCATTACTTGAGCACAAACCATGGTAAGCGCTTCACATTGTGTTGGGTTAACTTTACCGGGCATAATAGAACTTCCTGGCTCATTGGCTGGTATGATGATTTCTCCAATTCCAGAACGAGGACCTGATGCCATCAATCTAATATCGTTTGCTATTTTATTCAATGAAACAGCCAATTGCTTTAAGGCTCCATGGGTTTCGACCAATGCATCATGAGCCGCCAAAGCCTCAAATTTGTTTGGAGCTGTCACAAAAGGCAACCCTGTAAATTCTGCAATATACTCAGCAACACGCTTGCTGTAACCTTTTGGGGTGTTTAAACCTGTCCCAACGGCTGTTCCGCCTAAAGCTAATTCACTTAAATGCGGCAATGTATTTTCCAAAGCTTTTAAACCGTGGTCAAGTTGCGCAACATAACCTGAAAGCTCTTGGCCAAGGGTTAAGGGTGTAGCGTCCATTAAATGCGTTCGTCCAATTTTAACCACATTTTTAAAGGCTTCAGATTTTTTCTTCAACGTATTGCGCAATTGTTTAACCCCTGGTATGGTAGTCTCAACAATTTTTTTGTAAGCGGCAATGTGCATGCCAGTAGGGAAGGTGTCATTTGAAGACTGCGATTTATTTACATCATCATTCGGCTGAATGGTTTTTTCACCTTCGCCAACAACTTTTCCTGCCAATTGATGTGCCCTGTTTGCAACAACCTCATTCACGTTCATATTGCTTTGCGTTCCAGAACCTGTTTGCCAGATTACCAGAGGAAATTGGTCGTCATGTTTTCTTGCTAAAATCTCATCACAAACTTTGGCAATTAAATCGCGTTTTTCAATGGCTAAAACACCTAGTTCGCAATTGGTGTAAGCAGCAGCTTTTTTTAGGTACGCAAAGCCATATATAATTTCCAAAGGCATGGATGCCGAAGGACCAATTTTAAAGTTATTTCTAGAGCGTTCTGTTTGGGCACCCCAAAGTTTATCGGCAGGTACTTTTACCTCGCCCATGGTATCTTTTTCTATTCTGAAAGCCATTTTGATAATGATTAAATTAAAAAAGCAAAGTTAATTGTTTTGACTTTTCTTTGGGTATGATTTATGTTAGTTTTTATCATTTTTTAAGACTAATGTTATTTAATCATATTAAATTGATTAATTTAGTAGGAAATTAAATTTAACTAAAAATATATATAATTATGGCAACAATTAGATTGGGAGATGTATCTCCAAATTTTACAGCTCAATCCACCGAAGGAATTATTAATTTCCACGACTGGTTGGGTGATGGTTGGGGTATATTATTTTCTCATCCAGCAGATTACACGCCAGTTTGCACAACAGAATTGGGTACGGTGGCAAAGTATAAAGCGGAATTTGATAAACGTAATGTAAAAGTTGTGGCACTTAGTGTAGATGGTTTAGAGTCTCATAAAGGTTGGATTAATGATATTAATGAAACCCAAAATACGACGGTGAATTTTCCAATTATTGCGGATGAAGATAGAAAGGTTTCAGAACTTTATGATATGATACACCCGAATGCGGATGACAAACTTACAGTGAGGTCCGTTTTTGTTATTGGTCCTGATAAAAAAGTGAAATTGATTATTACGTACCCTGCTTCAACGGGAAGAAATTTTGATGAGCTTTTACGCGTTATAGATTCATTGCAATTAACGGCCTATCGTAAATTGGCAACTCCTGCCAACTGGAAAAGTGGAGAGGATTGTGTTATATCGCCTTCTGTTACCAATGCAGAAATCCCAGAATTATTTCCAAAAGGTTATAGAGAAATAAAACCTTATTTAAGAATGACGCCTCAGCCGGATTGAGCTAGTGGAAAAGTATGTTAATAAATTTAATATTGATATTGTATAAGAAATACCTTTGCAGTATCTTTGCATTAGATTTTAAAAGACACTTATAATTATGTTTGATTTTGACCAGTATTTAGGCTTTTTAGCATTCTTGACCATTTTGACTATAGGTTTTTGGTTAATGATTTTCTTATTGACATTTGTAATTCCTTACTGGATTGGAGGTTCTTTAATTGAAAGATTAAAGGAAATGAGAGAAGAAAAAAAAGCTAAACGAGAGGCTCATTAAACATTCATGATTTTTAAATAATTAAAAAAGGAAGCTAATTTAGCTTCCTTTTTTGTTTGATAATTTTTCTTTTTCTATCCTTCAAAATCCATATCATCATCACCTCCCATATTGTTTCTACGCTCGTTGCGTTTTTTTTGCTGGTTTAGCCTGTAAATAAATGATAAATTGATTTGACGTTGCCTCCATTGCGATTCACTGTATCTTTCAAAAAATTCGGTCGTGGTTAAAGATTTTCTTTTTCTGGAATTCAACAAATCCCTGACGTTTAAGGATATCGTAGCGTTGTCCTTAAATATTTCTTTACTGAAAGCTAAATCTAACGAGAAAATACCTTGATTTTCACCCTGTGCACTTTGTCTGGCCGCTCTATAAAATACGTTTGTTTGCCAATCAATTTTTGAAGGCAAGGTAACTTTGCTACTAAATCTTGCGAACCAACTTGTGTTTTTGGCCCCATAATCTTTGCCGTTAAATTCACCTTCTGTATTAAATTGAAAGAAGTTAAAACTTGAATTAAGACGAAGCCATTTATTAGGATTGTATAGCAAACCCAGTTCTGTACCTGTTCTTTTGTTGGTAGATAAGTTTACAGGTATTGTTCTTATAATATCTATCCCATCTGATGTTTGAGCACCTGTATTTTCTTCAATTCTTTCAAACGAATCTGTTTCATACTGATAATAAACCGATGTTGTTAACGTAAGTTTGTCCCAACGTTTCAAATACCCTAAATCAAAAGCGCTGGCAAAAACAGGACTCAAATTTGGGTTTCCTTGAAATACTCTTGTACGACTAGAGCGCGATGGAAAAGGATTGATAAACCAACCGCGTGGCCTGTTAATTCGTCTATTGTATCCGAGTGTGATGCTTTCTTCAGAGTCATCGGAATTTCCAGATAAATTGTAAATTAAGTTTACGGTAGGGAACAGCCCCAAATAATTGTTGTTAAAATCAGTTTTAATTGGAAAACCATAAAATGCTTCAAGTTCTGCCGATGTTAATCTAGAATCTATTTTTCCTTTTAATTGTGTGTTTTCTAAACGAAGGCCTAAAAGAAATGAAAATTCGCCAAATTTGGTTCCATATTGGGTGTAAAACGCATTGACGTTTTCAGAGTAATCAAATATATTTGAAAGCGCATCATTTACTTCTAAATTACCAGTATCAAGATTTTCTTGTTCCAATAGATAATTGGTAACTGAATTTTCAAAGTTGCCTCTATAGCCAGCTTCAAATCTTGAATTTTCACCTATGGGCTTAACATAATCCACTTGAAATAAATATTCCTTTTCATCCTCATTTTGGGTTATGTATTCAATTTGGAAAGGTTCAGGAGCTGTTTTATTGGTGAAAATATAATCTTCATTGTAGTCAGTAAATTGTTCTTCTGAGCCACTCTCTATCTGAATGTCGGCGGTTAACTCATGGCCTTCATTATCAAACTTGGTAATGTAGTTTAAAGCAAATTGATAATTATTGCCATCTTCGTTTTGTTTTTCAATTCTTCGAGTTTGTTCGTCAAAACTTCCACTGTTATACCTATCGCTAAAATTTATACCAGTATCTCTGTCTTCGCCATATCTATAGAAAAAAGTGCCTGTTAAAGAGGTTTTTTTAGATAAAAAATACTCCATGCCAAGACTGGCGTTGTAATTGCGATTTAGACGTTCTACATCTTCATCTTCAATAATTCTATCGAAATCTACATCGGCATTAAAGTATTCAGTATCGCTAAAGCTATTTCTTGGAGAACTAAAATACCTAAACCCTAAGTTTGAAAATAAATTGTACTTTTCGGTACGGTAATTAATATTCGCCGAAACCCCAGCATTATCAGGATTACCAAGGGTCAGGTTTAAAGAACCATTAAAACCTAAAGTTTCTTTTTGACGGAGAATTATGTTTAAAATACCTGCTG
This sequence comes from Tamlana flava, assembly GCF_041287255.1. NCBI lineage: Bacteria > Pseudomonadati > Bacteroidota > Flavobacteriia > Flavobacteriales > Flavobacteriaceae > Tamlana > Tamlana flava. The sequence goes on along the minus strand of NZ_JBGGTX010000001.1, from coordinate 138,057 downwards.
TTCCTTCGGCATCATATCTAGCTGAGGGCGAGGTAATTACTTCAACACGCTCAATAGCTTCAGCAGGAAGTTGACTTAAAACACTGGTATCCCCAAAACCGGCCATAGCTGAAGGTTTGCCGTTTATTAAAATCCTTACATTTTCGTTTCCTCTTAAACTTATGCCACCTTCAATGTCAACAGAAACAGAGGGTACGTTATTCAATGCATCACTAACCGTTCCGCCTGCGGTGGTAAGATCTTTGCCAATGTTGTATATTTTTTTATCCAGTTTTATTTCAACTGTTGTTCGTTCAGCAATGACTTCAACCTCGTCAAGGGCTTCTAAATTGATTTCAAGTGAAATGATTCCAAGGTTTTCGTCTTGATTTAAATTTTTATTGGAAAGCGTTATTTTTTTATAAGAAATATACTCAATAGTTACGTCGTAAAGTCCGGAAGTTATAGGGATGCTAAACTCTCCGTTTACATTGGTTATACCGCCTTCAATAATTTTATTTTTTTCTTTATTGAAGAAGGCTATGGTTGCATATTCTAAAGGTTCTTTTGTTTCCGCATCTACAACTTTGCCAGTAACCGTTATTTTTTTATCTGTAGGGAGTCCTAAATTTTTGGGCTGCGCCTTCGTAGACATTGAAAATATTAGAAATAAAAGAGGGATGATGGTTTTGGTCATGGTTACATTTTGCAAGTTTAGACCTATAAACTAAAACATGGTTTAAATGAAATAGGTTAAAAGTATGTTAAATAATTTCGAATATTTTTTCTGGAGTGCGCCCAATAACGGCTTTGTTTCCGTTGATAATAATGGGGCTTTTTATGAGGATTAGGAATTTTAAAATGACCTTAATGAGCTCATCATCGGTAAAATCCAGATTCTTTAAAAGTGTTTTCCAAACTATGCTGCCGGTCCTAACTAAATCAATTGGTTTGCAGTTTAATAGTTTTAATATTTCCCTGAATTTATCTTCGCTTAAATCTAAACCTTCATGTTTAACGTCGTAATCATTTTCAAAATTAGTTTCCAGTAATTTAACGCAGGTTTTTGCATTTTTGCACATGGGATGTTGGTAAATAATTATCATAATAGGCTAATTGACGGCCTTATTATGATAAGTAGGCAAAACCTAAATTGGCTTACAAAAAGCATTAAATAATTTCCAAAATAAGTTCAGTTGGTCTTCCAATAACGGCTTTGTTTCCATTTACAACGATAGGGCGCTCAATAAGTTTTGGGTTTTCTATCATCGCTTTTATTATTTCAGAATTACTCAAATCTTTGTCTTTGTATTGTTCTTTCCAAATTGCTTCATTTTTTCTCACCAATTGAATGGGCTCAATCCCAAGCAATTTTATAATGTTTTTAAGTTCCTTTTCTGTTGGAACATCTTCAAGGTATTTAACTATTTTGTATTCTTTTCCAGAGTCTTCTAGAAGTGCTAGTCCCTGTCTAGACTTGGTGCATCTGTTATTATGGTAAATAGTAATCATTATAATTCTATGTTATATTTTTTCAATTGTTGAATGAGCAATTCTGGAGTTTTAAAGTGAATTCCATTTATTCCTAGATTGTTTGCAGCTTCAATATTTCTTAAATTGTCATCAATAAAAATAGCTTGTTCTCCTCTAATGTTGAAACGTTTTAAAGTGATATGATAAATGTCATCAAAAGGTTTTCGGGTCTTTTCTTCACCTGAAACAACAATGCCCTCAAACCATTGTAGAAATTCAAACTGATTTAATGCAATAGGGAAAGTTTCAGCACTCCAGTTGGTTAAAGCGACTATTTTTTGACTTCCAGAATCCACCAATTTTTTTAGGATATTTACGGTACCTTCAATTGCTCCAACCAGCATATCTTGCCATTCACCATAAAATAATCTAATGTAGTTTTCGTGTTCAGGAAATTGCTTTACTAAATCTTCGGTGGCTTGGGCCAGGGGGTAACCAGCATCTTGGTTTTCGTTCCATTCGCTTGTGCAAATGTTGTCCAAAAACCAACGCATTTTTTCCCTGTCACCGTTAAAAGCCCTAAGGTATACATATTCGGGGTTCCAATCTATTAAAACACCTCCTAAGTCAAATATGATGGTGTCGATTTTTGTCATAATTGATTATCGTCCTCAACTTTTTGCCCCATCATCATTAAATAAGCCTTTAAAAACTCATCAATATGGCCATCCATTACGGTGTCAACATTTCCTGTTTCATGGCCTGTTCTAACGTCTTTGACCAATTTATAGGGATGCATCACATAATTTCTTATTTGGCTGCCCCATTCAATCTTCATTTTACTGGCCTCTATATCATCTCGTTGCGACATTTGCTTTTGAAGCTCTATTTCATACAATTGCGATTTCAACATCTGTAATGCTCTAGCTCGGTTATCGTGCTGCGAACGTGTTTCGGAACATGAAATTTGAATACCTGTTGGTTTGTGCGTTAGCTGCACCTTGGTTTCTACCTTGTTAACGTTTTGCCCTCCGGCACCACTTGAACGCGCCGTGGTTATTTCAATATCGGCTGGATTGATTTCAATTTCAATGGTGTCATCAACAAGCGGATAGACGTACACTGAAGCAAAACTGGTGTGGCGTTTGGCATTGCTATCAAAAGGGGAGATACGTACCAAACGGTGAACGCCATTTTCGCCTTTTAACCAACCAAAGGCAAATTCACCTTCAATTTCAAGAGTTACGGTTTTTATTCCCGCCACATCACCTTCCTGAAAGTTCAGTTCTTTTACTTTATAGCCATTTTTTTCGGCATACATCAGGTACATCCGCATGAGCATACTGGCCCAATCACAACTTTCGGTACCACCCGCTCCGGCTGTAATTTGCAAAACAGCACTTAGGCTGTCGCCTTCATCAGAAAGCATGTTTTTGAATTCCAGTTTTTCAATAAGGTTCAATGCTTCTTCGTAGCGCTTTTCAACATCTTCTGCATTTGCTTCGCCTTCTTTGAAAAACTCATAAATGACTTCTAAATCTTCAACTAAGGTTTTGGAGTTTTTGTAGTCCTGAACCCAACTTTTCTTTTCCCGTAGGGATTTCATTACCAATTCTGCCTTTTTTGAATCATTCCAGAAATTAGGATCAAAAGTTTGTTCTTCCTCGTTTTGTATTTCAATTAATTTGGCATCTATGTCAAAGATAGTGCCTTAGTTTGTCAAGGCGGGTGTTAAGATTTTTTATTTGATCAGATGTTATCATTTTGAATTATTTTTTAGCAAAAATAGCATTTAAAGAGTCAAAGGAAAACTAATCTTAATATAATTTTATAGCTTTACTTTTTTATGATTGATAATGAAAATAGATTTACGAAGCGACACGGTTACAAAGCCAACTAAAGGCATGCTAGAAGCTATGGTGCAGGCCAAAGTGGGGGACGATGTTTTTAATGAAGACCCAACCGTTAATGAGCTGGAAAGCAAAATCGCCCATATGTTTGGTAAAGAACAAGCCTTGTTTTTTCCAAGTGGCACCATGGCCAATCAAACTGCGATCAAACTGCATACCAATCCGGGTGAGCAAGTGATTTGCGATAAATACGCCCACATTTATAATTATGAGTCTGGCGGCGCATCGTTTAATAGCGGGGTGTCCTGCAAATTAATAGATGGGGTACAGGGAATGTTCAATGCGAAACAGGTATTTGACGCTATCAATCCCCAAGATTATTATTACAGCAAAACAACGCTGGTTGAACTAGAAAATACCACAAATAAAGGGGGAGGAGCGTGTTGGGATTTTAATGAGATACTGAAAATTAAGTCCGTTTGTCAAGAAAACAAACTTGGACTTCATCTAGATGGTGCACGATTATGGAATGCGCTTGTGGCTAAAAATGAAACCGCTAAGCAATATGGCGAGGTTTTCGATACCATTTCAGTTTGTTTGAGCAAGGGTTTGGGCTGTCCGGTAGGCTCGCTTTTGGTTGGTGATTCAAAATTAATGAAAGACGCCCTGAGAATTAGGAAAGTTTTTGGAGGAAATATGAGGCAAGTAGGGTATCTAGCGGCTGCTGGCCTGTATGCTTTAGAGCATCATATTGAAAGATTGGCTGATGACCATAAAAAAGCAAAAGAAATAGGTAAAGTATTAGCCAAACTACCAATAGTTAAAACCGTTGAACCTGTTGAAACCAACATTGTTATTTTTGAGTTGAATAATGACGTTGATGAAAAAAGTTTTATGCAAAAAATGACCAGTAAGGATATACACATCATCTCAATGGGTGGTGGAAAGTTGCGTATGGTTACCCATTTAGATTACACCGATACAATGCACGAAAAGGTTATTCAAACTTTAAAAAATCTAACACTTTAGAAGTCTAGCAGTTCAATATCTTACTTTAAAAAATCCATTCCAGGAATATTGGGTGTGCCTTCTTTGGCAACAGTGGCCAATTCTGTTTCGTTTACCTCGGTAGCTTTTTTAATTGCTCTGTTCAGTGTAAGGATTAAATAATCTTCAAGTTGTTCTTTGTCCACGAGTAAATCACTGTCAATTTCAATGGACTTTATGGTTCTGTTGGCTGTTACCGTAACTTTTAGTTTGCCGTCATTGCTGGATTCATCGACCAATACAGTATCTAAACGCTTTTTTGTTTCTTCAACTTTTTTCTGGGTTTCTTTCAATTTGCTCATCATGTTCATCATGTCTCCAAACATATCTATTAATTTTATTGTTACAGTGCAAAACTATTTAATTTTTCTATTTTTGAGGGCTTAAAAAATCAAGAATAAAACCTTTTCTTTTGAAAAAGAATATATCGCATCCTGTTGCCAAAAAAATTCCTCAACAACTAAGTATTCATAACGATACAAGAATTGATGATTACTATTGGTTGAACGACAGGGAAAACCCTGAAGTGATTGAATACCTTAATGCCGAGAATGTATATACAAAACAAATGCTGAAGCATAGCGAGAAGCTTCAAAAGCTTTTGTTTGAAGAAATGAAGGGCCGGATAAAAGAAGATGATGCATCTGTACCTTACAAATTAAATGGTTATTGGTATTTAACCCGGTACGAAAAAGGAAAGGATTATCCCATTTATGCCCGTAAAAAGGAAACTTTGGAGGCCCCTGAGGAAATATTGTTCGATTGTAATGTTATGGCAAAAAATTATGCGTATTTTAATCTTGGCGGCATTTCAATAAGCCCAGACAATACCATGGCCGCTTTTTCGGTTGATACAGTAAGCAGAAGGCAATATACCGTTCAAGTAAAAAATTTAATGACGGGTGAGGTTTATCCAGATAAGATTTTAAACACTACAGGTAGCGCAGTTTGGGCAAATGACAATAAGACTTTGTTTTATGCGATGAAAGACGAGGTAACGCTTCGTTCGCATAAAATTTTTAAGCACATGCTGCATTCGGGGACTAAAAATGATGATGAGGTTTATCATGAAAAAGATGAAACCTTCCATACGTTTGTTTATAAATCGAAGTCTAAAAAGTACGTCATCATAGGGTCGTCAAGCACACTGTCTTCAGAATATCAAATTTTAGATGCCAATGCGCCCGATGGAAAATTCCAAGTATTTCAAAAGCGAATGAATGATTTGGAATATTCCATTGCTCACTATAAAGATAGTTTTTACATCATTTCTAATGCCGATGGTGCAACCAATTTTAAACTCTCCAAAACAAACGAAAAAACCACTGCAAAGAAATTTTGGCAAGATGTTTTGCCCCATAGACAGGACGTGCTTGTTGAAGATATTGAGATTTTCAAGGATTATTTAGTAGTTAATGAGCGTGAAAACGGATTGAATAACCTGCGCATAATAAGTTGGGATGGAAAGGAAGACTATAAATTGCCCTTCAATTCTGAAACCTATACTGCTTTTGTTGGCAATAACCCTGATTTTGAAAGTCCTTTTTTGAGATATGGATTTAATTCATTAACATCGCCAAGCTCGGTAATTGATTATAATTTCAAGACCAAAAAAAGTGAGATAAAAAAGGAACAGCAGGTTTTAGGTGGAAAATTTAAGAAAGAAAACTACGAATCAAAACGTATTTGGGCTACGGCAAGAGATGGGGTAAAAGTGCCTATTTCGTTGGTTTATAAAAAAGGAATAAAGCTAGACGGCTCAAGTCCTTTGCTTCAATATGCTTATGGTTCCTATGGCTCAACCATAGACCCTTCGTTTTCAAGCATCCGTCTTAGTTTACTTGATAGAGGTTTTATCTATGCCATTGCCCATATTAGGGGAGGCGAGTATCTTGGAAGAAATTGGTACGAAACAGGTAAATTGCTCACCAAGAAAAACACGTTTACAGATTTTATAGATTGCTCAAAGCATTTAATTGCCGAAAAATACACCTCAAAAGAGCATTTGTATGCTTACGGAGGTTCTGCAGGTGGATTATTGATGGGTGCCGTAATTAATATGAATCCAGAACTTTATAATGGTATTTTGGCTGCAGTTCCGTTTGTGGATGTGGTTACAACTATGTTGGACGATACCATTCCGTTGACCACAGGTGAATATGACGAGTGGGGGAACCCTAATGAGGAACAATATTACAAGTATATGAAATCTTATTCACCATATGATAACGTCGAAGCCAAAGAATATCCAAACATGTTGGTGACAACGGGGTTGCACGATTCGCAAGTACAATACTGGGAGCCAGCCAAATGGGTGGCGAAATTAAGGGAACTTAAGACAGATTCAAATAAATTATTGCTTCATATTGACATGGATTCTGGGCATGGAGGGGCTTCAGGACGTTTTGAAAGTCTAAAGGAAGTTGCCATGGAATATGCCTTTTTGTTAGATTTAGAGGGAATTCATGGTTAATAAAAAAAAAAGTTTTATTTTTGTGCGGTTTTAAGCTGTATTTTGTGCACATCAAAATCGGTTTATAAATAGCTTTTATGAAACACAGAAATCAAGTATTTGATAATGTATTAGATTTAGTAGGCAATACACCGCTTGTTAAACTTAATAAAATAGCTTCCAAATTTAAAGGCGACTTTTATGCAAAAGTTGAATCCTTTAATCCAGGACACTCATCCAAAGACAGAATAGCACTTTACATCATTGAAGAGGCTGAAAAGAAAGGACTTCTTTCTCCAGGCGATACTATTATTGAAACCACCTCTGGTAATACAGGATTCAGTATTGCTATGGTAAGTATAATTAAGGGCTACGATTGTGTTTTGGCGGTAAGCTCAAAGTCTTCTCCCGACAAAATTGATATGCTAAAAACAATGGGAGCCAAAGTTTATGTTTGCCCAGCGCATGTTAGTGCAGATGACCCAAGGTCTTACTATCAGGTAGCAAAGAGATTGCATGAAGAAATTAAAGGTTCGGTTTATATCAATCAGTATTTCAATCAGTTAAATATTGATGCGCATTATAAATCTACTGGCCCTGAAATCTGGGAACAAACTCAAGGAAAAATAACCCATTTAGTAGCATGCAGCGGAACTGGTGGAACAATTTCTGGAACTGCAAAATACCTTAAAGAGCAAAACCCTGATATAAAGATTATAGGGGTTGATGCCTTTGGTTCAGTTTTGAAAAAATATCACGAAACTCGAGAGTTTGATGAAAAGGAAATTTACCCTTACAGAATTGAAGGTTTGGGCAAAAATTTAATTCCATCAGCAACAGATTTCGATGTTATTGATGAGTTTATCAAAGTTACAGATGAAGACAGTGCGCATACAGCTAGGTTGATTGCAAAAACCGAAGGAATGTTCGTTGGCTATACATCTGGCGCAGCTACCCAAGCCCTTTTGCATTTAGGTGATGAAGGAAGATTCAAAAAAGGAGATTGCGTTGTTGTTATTTACCCAGACCACGGAGCGAGATACATGAGTAAAGTGTATAGCGATAAATGGATGGAAGAGCAAGGCTTTTTTGACAGCATCAATGAGGCTTCAGCACAAAAAATACAATACATTAAATAATAAGAATAATAAGTCACACTAAGAGATGGCATTTTACATATCTAGTAAAATGCCATCTCTTTTTTTATTTTATCAATAATTGAGCATTAAAAATTATGTTCAAAGAAGATAAATATTTAATTTTGCATCAACTAACTAATAGCTAAAAGCTTTCTTTGAATTTGCTAAACACTTGGTGTTGTATTCCCTTAAAGCATTTATTAAGTTGTAGTTATGTCTTAACTTTAATAGCAATTAAGATTATAATAAATGAAAGATTTATTTGAGAAAATTTATAAAGACAAAGGGCCATTAGGAAAATGGGCGTCTCAGGCAGAAGGTTACTTTGTGTTTCCTAAATTGGAAGGTGAAATCTCCAACAGGATGAAGTTTCAGGGAAAAGATGTTATTACTTGGAGCATCAATGATTATTTGGGGCTTGCAAATCACCCAGAAGTGAGAAAAGTAGATGCTGAAGCCGCTGCCCAATATGGTTCGGCTTATCCAATGGGTGCAAGAATGATGTCTGGACATACAGATTTGCACGATAAACTTCAAGATGAATTGGCTGCCTTTGTGAAAAAAGAAGCGGCTTATCTTCTAAATTTTGGTTACCAGGGGATGGTTTCTACCATTGATGCCTTAGTAGCGAAAGATGATATTATCGTTTATGATGTTGATGCACATGCTTGTATTATAGATGGTGTGCGTCTTCATATGGGTAAACGCTTTACTTACAAGCACAATGATGTTGAGAGTTTAGAGAAGAACTTAGAGCGTGCAACTAAAATGGCCGAGCAAACAGGCGGTGGTATTTTGGTGATTTCTGAAGGGGTTTTTGGAATGCGTGGTGAACAAGGGCGTTTAAAGGAAATTGTGGCCCTTAAAAAGAAATTCAATTTTAGGTTGTTCGTTGATGATGCCCATGGTTTTGGTACACTAGGTGCTACTGGAGCTGGAGCAGGTGAGGAACAAGGTGTTCAAGACGATATTGATGTTTATTTTGCGACTTTTGCCAAATCTTTGGCAAGTACTGGTGCATTTATTGCCGGAGATAAAGAAATAATAGATTATTTAAAATATAATCTGCGTTCTCAAATGTTTGCCAAATCACTACAAATGCAATTGGTGGTTGGTGCACTAAAACGTTTGGATATGCTAAGAACGATGCCTGAGTTAAAAGCCAAACTTTGGGAGAACGTTAATGCCTTGCAGTCCGGTTTAAAAGAACGTGGATTTGATATTGGTACGACACAAAGCTGTGTTACCCCAGTTTACCTAAAAGGAAGTATTCCTGAAGCAATGGCACTGGTTAAGGATTTGCGTGAAAACCACGGAATATTCTGTTCGATAGTAGTTTATCCTGTTATACCTAAAGGATTGATTTTACTTAGATTGATTCCAACAGCAACCCATACTTTACAGGATGTAGCTGAAACTTTGGATGCTTTTGACAGTATTCGTGAGCGATTGGAAAATGGCACCTACAAACGTCTTTCTGCAGCAGTTATGGCAGCGATGGGTGAGTAGTTATATAACAAAATACTAAAATGATGAAAAAATCCGATTCAATTTTGCATCGGATTTTTTTATGAAATAAACTTTCTAAAGGTTTTTCTTTTTCTAAAAACTAAAGGATCAAAATGTTTCCAGATTTTGTGGATAGCCTCGTTGTCATCAAGCTCAGGGGTTCTGTAGCAGGTTTCTATGCCTTTTTCTTTAAATGTTTCGTAGTATTCATTAAAAATAACGGCATGTACACCTTTATTCTGGTAATCTGGATGTATTCCTATGAGATAAAAAATAACATCCTTACTGTGTTTTTTAGCCTGAAGTATATGCCTAAATCCAAAAGGGAATAATCTTCCTTTTATTTTTTGCAAAGCTTTAGCAAAACCAGGCATAACAATGGCAAAACCAATCATATTATCGTCCTTATCAACAATAAATTTAATGTACTCAGGATTAATAAAGCTAATAAACTTCTTTTTAAAATAGGCCTTTTGTATATCATTTATAGCCACAAAAGAAGATAATGACGCATAACTTTCATTAAACAAATCGAACATCTTGTCGGCATAAGGCATGACTTGTTCTGTTTTTGTGAATCTTAAAGCTTTTAGCTGATAACGCCTTTTTATAAGCTCTTGAGCCTTAAAAAAGGTTTCAGGGTCTACATTTGAGAAAGAGAATTTACTTTCAGAATATCCTTTTTCAATTTTGTAATTGGCAGCTTCATAATGTTTTGCATAGTAAGGGTGATTGTACCACGTTACCATGGGCGCTAGGGCATCAAATCCCTCAGTTACTACTCCAACTTTATCTAAATTTGAAAAGCCTACAGGACCCTCTGCATATTCAAGATTGTTTTCTTTGCCAATTTTTTCGACTTCGTTTAAAAGAGTTTGCGACACTTCCAAATCATCAATAAAATCAAACCATCCAAAACGCATTTTCTTTTGGTTCTGACCTTTTACCTCCAACCAATTGATGATAGCGGCAATTCTACCAACAATTTCTTTGTTTTTGTAGGCTAGGAACAATTTGGCTTCAGCATCATTAAAAACTGGGTTTTCGTGCTTATCAAAAGTTTTCATTTCCTGGCTAATGATAGGAGGAACCCAATATTCGGAACCTCTATAAAGTTTAAAAGGAAACTTCACGAATGCTTTTAAGTCTTTTTTTGAATTAACTTCTTTAAGTGTTACCATAAATGTTTTTGAAGAGGTTTCGATGAAAAATATTTAATCAAAATCTATATCGTCTTTTTTTCTTCTGTTGATGGGTTCAGCTGAATCCTTGTCTTTATTTTTTACTCTTTTCCCTTTTCTGTTTGTGCGGCGTTGCCTTTCATCCTTTGCCGAGGTTCCGTTGTCCATTTCTTTGTCTTTATGGAAATCGAGCCTGTACGAAGCGCCCAAGTTAACGCTAAGAACCGAAGGTGTATCCTTTGTGTTAAATGTTATTGCAGTGTCCAACTGAAAATCGTCACCTGCCAAATAAGCCCCTCCAAACCTAAAAAGGTTGTCGGCATAAAAATCACTTTTTATACCTTGTGTTTCACCAAATAAAACCCATTTTGGGCTAAAGGAATGGGTTAATGTCAAAATATATTGAAAATCAGATTGGTCGGTGCCAATCCTGTCTTTAATGAAATTCATAATGAACACCCAACCACCAGAAAAATTATTTTGAGTTGCAATCATGACTTTCGGACTAAAGCCTTCAATCCCCGGAGCGGTATAGGGGTTGCTTTCTGAATCATAATTGGCACCGGCATATATTGAAACCGCCGGAATTAAAGATTTCCATTTAAATTGACGATTTGCTTTCCAGCTATATAAGTTTGGCTTGTCTTCCTCGGCGTTTTTGTAAGGATCGTAGAGTAGATATTTGGCACCAACAGCAACAAATTTAAAGTTTGCCCGGTCTTGTTCGGCATTAAGATTTGAGGTAAAGGTTTTCGTGTCGTTTTGATAGGCGCCTTCAATGTTTAATTCCAGTTCTTCAAAAAACAGACCATATCGCGCCGCAAAATCAATGCCAAAACCAGAAACTTCGTATACCGGAATAGGTGTTCTTTCTTCCTTGATAATATAAGGGCCGACCTCAAATTGTGCAACATTTTTTCCTACGGAAAATGCACTTCTAGAAGCTCCAGGACGGTTTGAATTTATAACATCGGTATATTGCGAAAATCCTTTTAGGGATGCTAAACTCAGTGAAATAAATACGATAGATTTTAATGGGCTCATAACTACAGGTTTGCTGAAAGTGTTAAGGTTTTTAGTCAACATGTTTTTCAAATATAGATATTTTATGGTTTTTTTATCATTTTTCATCCAGATTTAAGTGTGCAGAATTGTATTTTTGTCATCATCATAACAAAATTTAAAAATGGGTTTATTAAGAACCATACTTATAATTGCACTTGTTTATTACGCTATAAAAATACTTTCCAGAATTTTTGCGCCTTATTTAGTGAAGTACGCTGCAAAAAAAGCCGAAGAACGTTTTGGTGGTCAATTTGGACAGTTTCATAGACAGCAAGAAAAGGAAGTTCCAAAAAAGGAAGGCGAGGTCACTATTGACAAAATGCCGCAAACGAAAACTTCAAATAAAGATGTTGGTGATTATGTTGATTTCGAAGAAATTGACTAATTTCCGAATTCATTTTTCTTAAAACCATTTCATGCAATTTTCATTTAAAAGTTTTATTCCTCATATCCTGATTTTATTGGGGTTCGTAGCAATCGCTTTGGCTTATTTTAATCCTGTACTGCAGGGGAAGACTATTTATCAAAACGATATTGTTCAGTTTATCGGGATGAGCAAGCAGCAAAAAGATTTTAAAGCTGAAACTGGAGAAGAAACTTATTGGACAAATAGTGCGTTTGGGGGTATGCCAACCTACCAATTGGGGGCAAAGTATCCGCATAATTATATTAAGCAACTGGATTTAGCATTACGATTTTTGCCAAGGCCTGCCGATTACTTATTTCTTTATTTTTTAGGGTTTTACATACTTTTACTTGTTCTAAAAGTTGACTTTAAATTGGCTGCATTAGGGGCATTGGCTTTTGGTTTTTCAACTTATTTAATTATTATTTTAGGTGTTGGGCATAATAGTAAAGCGCACGCCATTGCTTATATGCCGTTGGTTTTAAGCGGTATTGTTTTGGTTTTCAGGAAAAAATATATTTCGGGGTTTTTATTGACAGCCGTTGCTATGGGGCTTGAGTTGGTTGCCAACCATTTTCAAATGACCTATTATTTAATGTTTTTGGTTATTATTCTAGGTGTAGCATATTTAATTGATGCCGTAAAAAAGAATATGTTGCCACATTATTTCAAATCCATTGGGGTTTTGTTGGCTGCTGTGGTTTTGTCCATTATGCTTAATGCTACCAATATCTTGGCTACACAGGAGTACGTAAAGGAAAGTAAGCGCAGTAAAAGTGAATTGACCATAGATGCTTACGGCTCACCAAAAGAAGCGACATCAGGTTTAAGTAAAGATTATATCACGCAGTTTAGTTATGGTTTTGCCGAAACCTTCAACCTTTTTATTCCTAGATTCATGGGTGGCGGAAATGGGGAAGACATCGGAAAAGACTCGGCCACTTATGATGCGTTTCGTAAACTTGGTGCAACCACAACCCAAGCCACACAAGAAGTAAAACGAGCGCCTATGTATTGGGGTGACCAGCCTATTGTTGAAGCTCCAGCTTATATTGGTGCTGTAGTGCTTTTTCTGTTTGTTTTTGCCTTGTTTTTGGTGAAAGGAAGATTAAAATGGTGGCTTGTTGGAGGTGCAATTTTTTCACTGTTGTTGTCCTATGGAAAGAATTTAGGTTTTTTAACCAACTTTTTTATTGATTATGTGCCACTTTATAATAAGTTTCGTGCAGTTACCTCCATTCAAGTGCTGCTGGAGCTTTGTGTTCCAGTATTAGCAATATTTGGTTTGGTAAGGTTGTTCAATGACTTTGAAAAGAAAGATGAAAAAATCAACGCTTTGAAATACACAACAATTGTAACTGGAGGAATTGCTTTGGTTTTTCTGTTGTTTAAGTCCTCGCTTTTTGATTTTGCCGGTGCTAATGACGGTTTTTATCGCCAGAATTACGGACAGGTTTTTGTTGATGCCTTAAAGTCCGATAGAAAAACATTGTTTACGCAAGACACCATTAGAAGTTTGGTTTTGGTTTTGTTGTCGGCAGGAGCTATTTATTTATTTTTAAAGGACAAACTAAAGGAGAAATGGCTGCTGGTTGCGTTTTCTGTTTTAATACTTTTTGATTTAGTCGGGGTGGATAGACGCTATGTGAACAATGAGGATTTTGTGCCAAGTATTAGAATGAGCAGGCCTTTTGAAGCAACAGAAGTTGATAAGTATATTTTAAAAGATATCTCATATTATCGTGTTTTCGATTTGGTTTCTGGGCCTTCAAAACCTTCTTATTTCCATAATTCCTTAAATGGTTATAATGCTGCCGAATTAAGGCGTTACAGTGAGGTTTTTGATTGGTATATTTCCCAGAACAATCTTAATGTGCTAAATATGCTAAATACCAAGTATATTGTTGCTCAAGACGATAAAGGAAATACATTTCCATATATAAATGACCAAGCCAATGGGAATGCATGGTTTGTTAAACATTTGCAACGAGTAGATTCTGCTGACGAAGAAATTAAGATGCTTGATAGTTTGGACAATAAAAACAAAGCTATATACGCTCCTCATAAGGCCGTCAAGTCTATTGAAAACATTAAAGATAGTTTTGTTTTAGATTCACTTGTTTCAATTGATTTAGTTAAAGTTAAACCAAATTACTTGAAGTATCAGTCAAGTAATAAAAATGATGGGTTTGCCGTGTTTTCCGAAATATATTACCCTAAAGGCTGGAAAACTTATGTTGATGGAAAAGAGGCTGGCCATATTCGTGTTAATTACATTTTGCGCGGTATGCCTGTTCCTGAAGGGAAACATACCATAGAATTTAAATTTGAGCCAGATGTAGTGAAAAAAGGTAGTGCAATATCTCTGGCTGGTTCCATTTTGTTGGGGATTCTGTTGGTTGGGGGCCTGTTATACGAGATTAAGAAGCCTAAAAGTGACGAATAAAGTACTCATAATAGCTTACTATTGGCCACCGGCAGGAGGGCCTGGGGTTCAGCGATGGCTGAAGTTTGTCAAGTATCTGCCAGAGTTTAATATTACGCCTATTGTTTTCGTTCCTAAAAATCCTAATTATCCATTCTTGGATGAAAGTTTGACCTCAGGGGTTTCAAAGGATTTAACCGTTATAAAACACCCCATAAAGGAACCTTATAAATTAGCTGGACTATTTTCTAAAAAAGCTTCAAAAACAATTAGTAAAGGCATAATTTCTGAAGAAAAAAAACAGTCCTTGATTGAAAAATTAATGCTTTTTATCCGTGGTAATTTTTTTATTCCAGATGCCCGGGTGGGATGGGTAAAGCCCTCGATCGAATATCTTTTGAAATATATTCAAGAGGAAAACATAAAAGCCGTAATTACAACTGGACCTCCACACAGTTTGCATTTGATAGGGTTGAAGTTGAAAGAAGCGTCAGGCATAAAGTGGCTGGCTGATTTTCGGGATCCATGGACTACCATAGGCTATCACAAGCAGTTAAAGCTTACCAATTCTTCCAGAAAAAAGCATAAGTCTTTGGAAAGACAGGTTTTAAATGAGGCGGACCAGATTATGGTTACCAGTTTTGTGACAAAAAGTGAATTTCAAAATATAACATCCAAACCCATTGAAGTTATAACAAACGGTTACGATACTGAAAAGCCTGTGGAATTCAAAATGGATTCAAAATTCACGTTGGCACATATTGGGTCGTTATTATCAAAAAGAAATCCTGAAAACTTGTGGAAGGTCTTAAGCGAACTGGTTAGCGAAAACAGTGATTTTAATAACGACCTTCAGCTTAATTTTGTGGGGACAGTAAGTAAAAATGTACTTCAGTCTCTCAAAAACAATAATTTAAGTGATTATGTGAATAATATTGGATATGTGACACACATAGAGGCAATTAAATATCAAAAACAATCACAAGTGTTGTTGCTTTTTGAAATTGATTCTGAAGAAACCAAATGTATTGTTCCTGGTAAGTTATTTGAATATATGGTTTCTAATAGGCCTATAATTGCTATTGGACCAACTGGTTCTGATGTCGAAAAAATCATTAAGGAAACCAACACTGGAAACTACTTTGGCCACAACAATTACGACTCGTTAAAAAGAATTATATTAGAACATTACAAAGCGTATAAAGACAATACGTTGCAATCTCACCCCATCGGCTTGCAAAAGTATCACAGAAAAGCGCTTACACAATCTTTAGTTAAGTTATTATAATGGGCATAGTTGCGTTGCAATCCTTTAAAAATGTTGTCTCAACCTATTTGGGTTTTTTCATTGGCGCAATCAATACCCTGTTTCTTTACACAGAGTTTTTAACGGATGAGTATTATGGCATGGTAGGCTATATGCTTTCCCTTGCTTATGTAATCATGCCCTTAATGGCCTTTGGTATTCACAATACTTTGGTTAAGTTTTATTCCTCTTTTAAAACGCGCATTTCGTTAAATAGTTTTTTGACTTTAATGTTGGTCTTACCAATTTGCATCATAATCCCGTTGGTTATTATAACGCATTTTGGCTATGACATAATTGGGAATTTTCTTTCCCAGCGTAACAGTATTATTAAAGACTATTTGTGGCATACCATTATTGTTGCTATTTCTTTGGCTTATTTTGAAGTGTTTTTTGCTTGGGCGAAGGTTCAAATGCTAACGGTTTTTGGCAATTTTATGAAAGAAGTTTTTCATAGAGTGGGAGCCATGGTTTTGCTCTTTGCCTTGCATTTTGAAATTATTGGCTTAAATCAATTCATGACTGGTTTGATTACAGTTTATGTGATTAGAATGTTGATTATGAACATTTATGCGTTTAGTATAAAACTGCCTGTAATAACTTTTAAGAGGGTGAACAATCTAAGTAAGATTTTAAAGTATTCGTTTTTGATTATTATAGCTGGATCTATTGCCACCGTTTTGATGGACATTGATAAGGTAATGCTTGGGCAATACATTGATATAAAAGAGATTGCTTACTACAATGTGGCTATTTTTATTTCTGCCGTTATCGCTGTTCCACAACGGGCGATGCATCAAATTTTATTGCCATTGTCTGCTAAATATTTAAATGAAAGAGACATTGAGGCTTTAGGTGATTTATACAAAAAAAGCTCAGTGAATTTGTTTGTGGTTGGAGGATTCATTTTTCTATTGATTATCCTGAACATCAATCAGCTTTATGAGATTATACCAAAGGAGTTTAGTGGCGGGCTATTTGTGGTTTTTGTTATTAGTATTTCAAAACTTTACGATGCACTTTTGGGAAGCAATAATGCTATTTTGTTCAATAGTGATTATTATAGAATGGTATTGGTTTTGGGAGTTGTATTGGTGGTTTTAATGGTGCTGCTCAATATTGCCTTTATACCTCTTTATGGCATAAATGGGGCAGCTATAGCAACATTTTTAGCGGTTTTTGTTTATAATTCGATAAAATTATTTTTTGTCTACAGGAAATTTAAAATTTTCCCTTTCACAAAATCTACCTTAAAAATTGGGATATTGATTGTGTCGAGCTCACTTTTGTTCTATTTCTGGGATTTTCCGTTTCATCCCATTGTAAACATTTTAATGAAATCTATCTTGATTGCCATCGTTTATGTTTTTATAGTTTTGAAATTTGATTTTTCTGAAGATATTTCAACGTTGATAAAAAGATATTTGAAATTGAATTAGTGCACGATTAAGCTAATTTTCTAAAGACAGAAAACCCCACGATGTTGCTTTGAGGCAAACATATCGCAGGGCTTTCCAAACTAACCAACCAAAATTATTACGATCTTCTTCTCATTGTCGATGATCTTGTATCATTTCTAGAGCTATTTTGTGTTGCTCTTATATTTCTGTTTTGTGTAGACCTGGTAACGGAGTTTTGCTGATTTGTTCTTGGCTGGCTCACGGTACGCTGGGCTACTTGTCTATTATTGCTATTACTATATGTACGAGTATTTTCTCGATTTGGTTTTTTTACAGAAGTACTAGTTTTAGTTCGAGAAATAGTTCCTGAACTTACATTGTTGTTTCTCTGTACTGTTCTATTAACGGTTTCTCTTGTTCTTTTCGTATTATTTATTTGAGAATTATTTCCATTGGGCGTTCTTGTAATTGTACTTTCACGTCTTTTAACTTCTCTGTTCACGCTAGGTACATTGTTACGTGTACTTTGGTTTGTGCTATTGTTTCTTGAAATTGCTTCTCTGTTTACGGTTCTTGTATTCGAATTTCTATTTACAGTATTATCATATCGTCTTGTACCACTGTTTTTTGCCACATATTGTCTAGAATCAGCAGTTCTATTAACTGTAGTAACATTTCGTCGGCTTCTATTTACAGTTGCATAACTACTGTTTCTAGCGATGGTGCTACCGCGTCTAGTCGCTACAGATGTTCTTGGTCTGTAGTTATTATAAAAAGGTCTGGTATAAACATAGCGCACAGGGTTGTAATATTGTCTGTAAGGCCTGTTGTAAACTACGCAATAATCGTAAGCTGGAACTACATAATAACGGTGCCATGGTCTGTATACATAAGCCCTGTTAAATACATTAATGTAACCTGTACAGTGAGAAAACACATTATACCTATTATAGTGTACGTATAAGCCACCTACACGATTTATATAGCCAAAATTGTTATAGTAAATGTTAACGTTTCCAATTTGATTTACACGACCATAATAATCATAATAAATAGGGGTGTTTTCTATTTGAATTACAGCACCAAATTCATCGTATTGTACATACGTATTATAATCGTATCCAGAATTAAAACTGATATTTACATTAGGTGAACCAATTGAAACATTGAAACGTGAATTTCCACGAAGTATGTTAAAATCAAATTGTCCATCACGGAATACCGAAAATTCTATACCATCTTCAATAAATATGAAAGAGCTACCATAACCTCTGTTGTAAATACTTGTTTCAAAATGTTCTGTATTTGTGGTCGGGGCTGCATTAACAGTGAATCCACTTAGGATTAAACCTGCTAATATTAAAATAAACTTTTTCATGATTTGATGTTTTAAATATGATACCCTTACATAATTACAAACAGCGTGCCAAAAAAACACATGCAGAGTTAAACACGTGTAAATCAATATTTTATTTTTTTTAAAGAAGACTAAATGATTTTATATAAAATCATTTCAATCTTAAATTGCAAACAATAAAAACTCGGAGTAATTTAAACTCCGAGTTTTTCGTTTTTAACTAATAACTAATTTCAAGAAATTATCTTTTGTTCTTCTTTTGCTTTTTTACTTTGCCATTTTGTTTGTAGTAATAATAACCTTCGTCGTAAGCATCATGCTCATCATGGTGATAGCCACTATTTCCATGTTCATGACTAACTATACAAGAATGGTCACCACAAAAATTACAATAGCTGTCATATCTGTTCACTTTCCCGTAGGTACTTACAATTTCACCCCAACGGTTGTAATTAACATGTAATCCACCCACCTGTGTTAGAGTTGCATTTCTTCCTCTACCATAGTTAATGAATACTGAACCAACACGAGTTATTTTGCCATATCTATCATAATTTAAATACACATGACCAATACGTCTAATTTTTCCGTTCCTATCTCTTGATATGGAAACGCCTCTAGTGTCAAAATCAGAACTATATTGAACGTTTACTTTTGGGCCGTGATAAGATGCATTGATGCCACCTCTCCTTGAATTGCTGTTCCTGAAATAGGTGTCATCATAATACCCATTATTGATATGTGTGTTAAAATCAAAACTTCCATCTGGAAAAATGAGGAATTCAATGCCCCGTTCCAAAAACATAATAGGCTCTGCATAACGGTAATTTTTATTGATATCTATTTTTGTTTTTGGTTTTTCGGTGGTTGTCTCTGTTGCTGATGCAGACGTTAGTCCTATTAACAAACCTGCACATACTAGTAATACTCTTTTCATAATCATAGGATTTTAATTAGCCTACTCTTTAGCTTTTCGGCTTCCGCTATTGTTTTATGGTTTTCAATTTGCGTGCCAAATTTATAATCACTTTATTTCCAGAGCTTTAAAATTTATGCTTGTTAAAATTCTTTTTATATTTTTATGTAAACCAATCATTTTAATGAAAAACCAATTGCAAACTTGTAAAAATTGTGAAGAACAATTTCAGGTCGGTTTTAAGTTTTGTCCGTATTGTGGGCAACAGGCAAAGGATGAACTAACGGTAAAAGTTTTGTTTTATAATACCATAAGTAACTATTTTTCGTTTGATGCCCGTTTTTTCAAAAGTTTTTTGCCCTTACTTTTAAAGCCTGGATTCTTGGCAAGAAAATTTATAGCTGGTAAACGCTTACTTTATTTGCATCCTGCCCAAATGTATTTGTTTATAACCGTTGTGTTTTTCTTTCTTTTTTCGTTTGTTCAGCGTCAACAAATAGAAAGTATAGATGATAGTTTGGCCAAAACATTAAAACATGAAAAAAACAAAGATGGTTTAACGCTACAACATGTCTTGGATTCTCCCGCGAGTGTTGATGGAACAAAGGAAAATTTAACGGATTCAGTTGATAGGGCTGTTATGGGAGATGTTTTGAAAAAGAACAAAGCTTTAACGGGCATGTCTGAAAAGCAAATAGATTCCTTGGTAAAAACCGGACATTTAAGTGCGAGTGATACCTTAAACTTTGATTTAGGCACCAAAGCAATTGATTCCCTAATAGCCATAGGGGCGCCAGATGAAGAAATTTATAAGCAGATGGGGTTGGAAGAAGGTGATGGAGCATTTAAAAGAAGGTTATATGCCCAAGGCTTGAAGTTTTATAAATCTAGAAAGGGTGGAAGCATTTTGCAAGCATTTTATGATACCATTCCGATTGCCATGTTTTTTTTGTTACCCATTTTCGCCTTCATTTTAAAACTGTTCTACAGAAAACATGGTTTGTACGCGCATCACTTGGTATTCAGTTTCTATTATTTTGCCTTTCTTTTTACGGTATTTAGTGTTATCCTGATTGTTAACTTTATTTATGATTTTCCAGGCTGGCTGGATTTTGTAGTGATGCTGTCAACCTTCTTTTATTTGTTGTTGGGGTTGAAGCATTTTTATGAACAAGGCTGGTTTAAAACAATTGTTAAAACCAGTTTAACTACATTTTTGTTTTTGTCCGTGGTCGCACCCATAACGGTTATAATTCTTGGGGTTTTCGCTTTTTTGTTTTATTAATTTAGTCAAGAGATTTTATCATTTTACAACCGGAATAAAGTCCTTTAATTTAGGTGCTGATGCTGGAGCTAAATATGATATTACTGATAACATCGTCATTTCTTCCAGATATAATTTAGGTTTATCAAATTTATTGGAAAATGCACCAAGCGGAACCTCCGTTAAGTTAAATAACATACAGGTCGCGCTGGGTTATAAGTTTTAAATAAGTATTTATCATATACTGATAATAAAAAAGGGATGCTATTAGCATCCCTTTTTTGGTCATAAAATTTCGAATTGTTTTTCAATAATTATTTAACCAATAATTTAACAGCTTTTGCACCTTCAAAAGTTTTAACTGTAGCAATCCAAAGACCTGTGTTAAAGTTAAAATCTACATCTGTGTTAGTTTTAAATGATTTAACTAATGCTCCAGAGATGCTGTAAATGTTAATTTCTGTTGAAGATTTTACATCTGAAACATAAATTCTGTTTCCAATGGCTCTAACGTTAGAAGAAACGTTGGAAACTTCACCAGCTTTATCAATACTTAAAGTGAAATCTGGGTTAGCTACTAATGTGTCCGGAATTTCTGGAATTCCCCAAGTAAGCATATAAGCGGCATTTCTCCAAATAGTTAAAGCTTCAGGACTAATATTCGCACCGTCTCCCATAATCATAGCACCATAGCTGAACGATAAAGCAACAGCGTTAACTTGTAGTACATCATTGGTATCTTCACCTAATTGAATTCCAGAAGGAAGGTAATTAATCACAAAAGCTTTTGCTGTATCTGTAACTTCCGGAACCGTTGCTACAGTAGCTGCAGCTGGACTGGAAATCTCAAGATTATTTAATATATCAATAGCTTTGTTCCCTCCAGTGCTTCCGTCATCATTAGCCGTAGCTTCTGCGAAAATTCTAATATCATCACCTCCGGAAAAATCAATTCCTTTGAATAGTGGGTGGGCAGTATTGGTTGCGGTAACGGATACATTTTGCGTTGGAAAAACAGTGGCATCAGCATCGGTAACTGCTCTACCGTCTCTAAACGCCCACGTTTTATTGTAGATAATTGGCACAGTAACATCTCTTACTCCAAGTATTCCTCCTGGCTTAAACATTGCAGCACCAGAACTAATGTTTTCTTGGGCAATGATTAAATCAAATCCAGAAAGCGCAGGAAGAGTACTGCCATCTTGCGGAGTCTCAACATAAGTGACAGCAAATTTATCATCAGCCATTAACATTCTAATAACTGGATCATCACCAGGAGCAGAAGCACCTGCACCTTGACCAACACCAGTTTGGTTTACATAAAGCACGTTTTTTGGAAGGTAATAATCAGGGTTTTCAACTAAAGTAGTTGGTACAGTAAGTCCAGAAAGCATATAAACGGCATTTCTCCAAATAGTTAAGGCTTCTGGGCTAATATTGGCACCGTCTCCTCTTACCTGAGCACCATAGCCAAATGCGAACGCAACAATATCTACAGACGCTTGATCAGCTGCATTTTCGCCTAATTGCGTGTTTGCAGGAATATGGTTTATTACTATCGAAGAAGCTGGGTCCGTAACCTCAGGAGTAGTAGCTAAAGTTCCTCCTGCAGCATTTGAAATATCTAGGTTATTAAGAACTTTAAGCCCTGTTGTTCCAGCAGTTCCGTTATCTGCAGCACCGCTCTTAAATAATCTGACATCATTTCCACCAGAAAAATCTATCCCGCTAAATAAAGGGTTACTTTGGTTTGCAGGGTCTACCGTTACTGATATACTAGTTTTGGTGCCTGCAATACCGGCATCTGCATCTGTAATTGCCCTTCCGTTTCTAAAAGCTTCCGATTTACAGTAAATTACTGGTACGGTAATGCTTTTTAGTGCAAGAGGTCCTATGTCAGGTTTCATAGCGTTGCTGCCTGAGGACACACTTTCCTGAATAATGATAAGATTGAATGGACTAAGGTCTGAAGGAGAAATCGCTCCAACACCATCTATGGTTCCTGCGGTAACCTCAAAATTTTCATCGGCATTAAGCATTCTTGTAATGGCATCATTGCCAGGTACTGAAGCTTCACCACCTTCGTCAGTAGTATTCGCGTTATTTAAGTAAAGAATCTTTACAGGTTTCTTACGTAAAATTTGGTAAGTTACTTCCATATATGGCAAGTAGATATCGGAACCTAGATTGACATCAGATGCCAAAAATTCTAAATTTTGTGAATTACCAACTGTGGAAAAGAACTCTATAGTAACGAATTCATTCAAATCTTGTCCAGAAGTAGCGGTGGCATCAAGAATTTCTGCATAAGTACCGCCAGTTTGAGTGTTTCCGTTCACTTTTATCCAAGACTTATTGTTATTATTTGGCATCTTGAAATCAAAGTCTAAACTTGAATATTCAGATAAAGGAACTTTAACAACAGCAGTGCCCAATGGTTTTAATAGTACTCTTGAACCATTTTTCATGTCAAGACCATATTGTGCACTATGGAAGTTGTCATTTGGAGCATGTCTGTAATCCAATCTGCCATCAGCACTTTTTAATCTATCGGTTTGAGGAGCAGCAAGTGCTTCAGGTGAACCCTGGATAACATAACCATTAGAAGGATTTGGAATTATTGACCCATCTCTAAAATCGTAAACCGTTGTTTCTTCTATAATTTCATAATTATCATAATCTGGATTTACATACAATGTAGTTGGAACAGTTTGTCCAGTTAGCATGTAAGCAGCATTTCTCCAAACGGTTAACAATTCTGAAGTTACATTACCGCCATCCATTTTTCTAATTGTACCAAAATTAAAAGGGAACGCTATAGCGTCTTGCGCAAAAATACCATCAGGAGTAGTTCCTACTTGGGTTCCTGAAGGGAAGTAGTTAATCCCAACAGATGTTGCATTATCTGTAAGATGTGGTACAGAAGCCAACAGCGTTGTAGCAGATGATATTTCAAGATTTTCAACAACATCAAAAGCATAAGGGCCTACATTACCTTTATCATCTGAAGTAGTTCTTAAGAATTCAACACTACCACCAGATACATCAATACCACTAAATATCGGGCTTGCACCATCTACAACGGTCATAGATAGCTCTTGAGTTCTTATAACAGCAGATGAAGAAGTAACCAATGCTCCCGAACTACCCCTAAAGGCATAGGACTTACCATAGATAACAGGAGCTGTTATTGCATCAGGGTGTAATGGGTTGCCTAATTTAAAAACAGCATTGGAAGAGGCCAAACTTTCTGAAGCTATTATCAAATCGAAACCAGTTAAACTAACTGGGCTGGATACAGCATTGCTTCCAGCCGCTTGAGTTCCCATTTCGGTAACCGTAAAATCAGCGTTGGCTATTTTAACCCAAGAAACAGTAAAATTGGCATCAGCTTCCAACATTCTGGTTATTGGATCATTACCTGGTAACGAACTGCCATTGCCTTCGTCATTAGTACCGTCTTGCATAATATACAAGACATTTTGTTGTGCCATCACATGACTTGAAGTCAATGCAAATAGGAACGTAAACAATAATAATGTAATTTGTTTTTTCATAATTTAGTTTATGTTATAGTTAATGATTTTGGCATAAACAGCACTCCTGTTTATGCCTAAGCAATGCTAATATTTAAAATTTAATAATAATTCAGTGGTATTTTTGAACGCTGAACGATTTTATAAGTGGTTTTTTGTGAAATCGATTACGCAAAATTAATTGAAAAAAAATAAATGTAGGAAAAAAACTAACGACTAAATGTTTTGAAATGTAGTTAAAAAGGCATTAGATTAGCTAAAATTAAATTAAATGAAGATTTTTCGTTCAAAAAAAAAAAGACGCTTAAAGGGAAATTAAATTTTATTTTTCAAAAATTTTCCTGTCTCAGAATCTTTAAAGGTTACAATTTCTTCAGGAGTGCCAAAAGCAACTAAATTTCCGCCGTTTTCACCACCTGTTGGACCTAAATCAATAACGTGGTCAGCACATTTAATTAAATCGATGTTGTGCTCTACAACTATTATGGAATGACCATTTTTTATAAGTGCATCAAATGATTTTAGAAGTTTTTTAATATCATGGAAATGAAGCCCCGTAGTTGGCTCAT
Source organism: Tamlana flava (assembly GCF_041287255.1). NCBI lineage: Bacteria > Pseudomonadati > Bacteroidota > Flavobacteriia > Flavobacteriales > Flavobacteriaceae > Tamlana > Tamlana flava. The sequence goes on along the minus strand of NZ_JBGGTX010000001.1, from coordinate 113,183 downwards.
CAAAAATGAAGAGTGCTTTTTCTTTGCTTGAACCTTTGCCCAAAAAAGAAGCCAACTTAATTCTTTGGGCTTCACCACCAGAAAGGGTAGAGGAGCTTTGACCCAAAGTAACATAACCTAAACCAACATCTTGTAAAGGTTGTAATTTGTTCTTTATTTTAGACTGCTTATTTTCTCCAAAAAAGGCTATAGCATCATCAATGGTTAAGTTTAAAATATCATCAATGTTTTTGCCTGCAAATTCAACCTCAAGAACTTCTTTTTTAAAGCGTTTGCCTTTACAGGTTTCACACTCTAAATGTACATCGGCCATAAACTGCATTTCAATGGTTACTTCGCCTTCACCTTTACAAGTTTCGCAGCGTCCACCATCCACATTAAATGAAAAATGCTTTGCCTGATAATTTCTTATTAAACTCAACTTTTGTTTGGAAAACAGGTTTCGGATATCATCGTATGCCTTTATGTAAGTAACAGGGTTGGAGCGTGAAGACCTTCCAATAGGATTTTGATCAACAAATTCAATATGCTTAATGTTACTGAAATCTCCCTCTAAAGAAGAAAACTGCCCAGGCTTGTCGCTAAAATCGGTTAGTTTTTTTTGTAGCGCAGGGTAAAGAATTTTTTTAACCAAGGTGCTTTTTCCACTACCTGAAACTCCCGTAACAACGGTTAGCATTCCTAAAGGAAAAATAACATTAATATTTTTAAGGTTATTTTCTCTGGCTCCAATGATGTCAATATGGTATTTTGAGGTTCTTCTAGTTTTTGGCACTTCAATTTTTAAATCTTCATTTAAATATTGTGCCGTTAAAGATTTTGATTTTAGAATCTCCTGAAAAGTACCCTTCGCCACCACTTGTCCGCCTAGGGTTCCAGCTTCGGGACCAATATCTATTATGATATCGGCGGCTCTCATAATGTCTTCATCGTGTTCTACCACAATTACTGTGTTTCCTAAATCGCGCAAAGATTTTAATACTGAAATCAAGCGTTCGGTATCTTTTGGGTGAAGGCCAATACTAGGTTCGTCCAATATATACATAGACCCAACCAGACTGCTCCCCAATGAGGTTGCCAAATTAATACGCTGGCTTTCACCTCCCGATAGGGTGTTCGATTTTCGGTTTAAGGTTAAATAATCTAACCCTACATTGGCTAAAAATGAAAGCCTGTTATTGATTTCTTTTAGTAATCTGCTTGCAATTTGGGTGTCGTAATCATTTATCTCAAGTTGATTAAAAAAATTGACCAATTTGTTCAGAGGCATTTCAACTAAATCTGTAATTGTTGCTCCACCAATTTTCACATAGTTTGCTTCAACCCTTAGTCTTTTTCCGTTACAGGTTTTACATTTAGTTTTTCCACGATAACGCGAAAGCATCACGCGGTTTTGGATTTTATAGGCTTTTGATTCCAATTCGGCAAAAAAGGAATTCAACCCCTCAAAATATTTGTTGCCTTCCCAAATCAATTGTTTTTGTGCCTCGCTCAACTCAAAATAGGGTTTATGGATAGGAAAATCGAATTTATGTGAATTATTCACCAATTGGTCTTTATACCAACTCATACTTTCGCCTCGCCAAGGAAAAATGGCGCTTTCATAAATAGAAAGTCCTGTGTTTGGAATCACTAAATCCTCATCAATGCCAATAATATCGCCATAACCTTCACATTTTGGACAAGCACCGTAGGGATTGTTAAAACTGAACAAATGAACGTTTGGCTCTAGAAAATTGATGCCATCCAACTCAAACTTATTGCTAAAATGACGTTGCTTGTCATCTGATAATTGTTCAATAATGCATTCGCCTTTACCTTCAAAGAAGGCTGTTTGAATGGCGTCTGCCAATCGGTTATAAAAATCTTCATCGTGCTGCACAATTACCCTATCAACAACCAATTTAATTTCATCTTTGTTGGAAACGGATTCGGCTTCGTCAATCCTTAAAACCTCATTATTGATTTTTATTCTGGCATAGCCTTGCTGTTGCAGCGTTTTAAGTTTGTCTTCCATGGTCCGCCCTTCTTCCAAATGAATGGGAGAAAGGAGTAGAAGCTTTTCTCTCTCTGGAAAAGACTTTAGGTAATTTAAAACATCGGTGACGGTGTCCTTCTTCACCTCATTTCCAGAGATGGGAGAATATGTTTTGCCAATTCTAGCGAATAGCAGTTTTAAATAATCATATATTTCTGTAGTAGTGCCGACTGTTGAACGCGGGTTAGTGGAATTTACTTTTTGTTCAATGGCAATAGCTGGCGCTATACCTTTAATATAGTCTACTTTTGGTTTGTTTAACCGACCAAGAAACTGGCGTGCATAACTTGAAAGGCTCTCAACATAGCGTCTTTGTCCTTCTGCATAAAGCGTATCGAAAGCTAAACTTGATTTTCCCGAACCCGATAAACCAGTGATAACCACTAGTTTATTTCGTGGTATAACAACATCAATATTTTTTAAATTGTGCAAGTTGGCACCCTTTATAATGATGTTTTCTTTTGGATTTACTTCAGAAATACTGGGATTCATAGACGTTTTCGGGAATAATTTTGCAAAGATATAATAACTAATTGAGCCTGAAAAATGCATTATTCCTTAAAGGTATGTTAAAAAAAACTGTTAATTTTTGCTTTTTAGGAACGATTCTTGTTATCTTTGATTTTGTAATAGCAATTAAATCAACGCACGCCTATAGCATATTTTTACTTTTAAACATTTAACCCCAAGCAAAGGAGCCCTTATCTTCTATGCGCTAAAAGTAAAATTTATGCAACACGAACTTATTACAGATGCTGCTCTAGTTAGTCATTACATTAAAGGTAATGAATCAGCCCTTGAGACACTTATTGTTAGGCACAAACAGAAAATTTACAGTTTTATTTATTCCAAGGTATACGATAAAGATGTTGCCGAAGATATTTTTCAGGATACGTTTATAAAAGTTATCCGTACCCTTAAACGAGGCAACTACAACGAAGAAGGCAAGTTTTTGCCATGGGTTATGCGCATATCACACAATTTGGTCATTGATTATTTTAGAAAGAACAATAGGATGCCAAAATTTGACAATACAGGAGAGTTCAGTATTTTTTCCGTTTTAAGCGATTCTAGTTTGAATGCCGAAAAATCAATCATCAAAGAACAGGTTGAAAACGATGTGAGAAGACTGGTTGATGAGCTTCCTGAAGACCAAAAAGAAGTGTTGTTAATGCGCATTTACAACGATATGAGCTTTAAGGAAATATCAGATAAAACAGGGGTTAGTATCAATACAGCCTTGGGAAGAATGCGTTATGCCCTGATTAATTTGCGAAAGATTATTGATAAACATAATATTGTTTTAACCAATTGATACAATAAAATAAATTTTGTTGCGTTATTGATTTGAATTAACCCTTAAATTGATAAAATGGCAAAAATTTACTCTGAGAAAAATTCTAAATTAGAAAAACTCGAACCGAAGGAAGAAACGGTTAAATTTCTTCTAAATTATTCAAAGGCTTTAAGTGTTATAAGTTGTAATAAATTGAAGTTTGAAGCACTTCTAAATTAAGTTGAGGAAAGTCCTGGTTCACGAATCAGGACTTTTTTGTTTTGTAATATTCTTCAATTACCGATTTTCGTCCAATTTTTTTTGTAATCACATCTTTTTCCAAATTCCAACCACGTGCGGGCGAGTATTCTCTGCCATACCATATGATTTGAAGGTGTAAATCGTTCCATAATTCTTTTGGGAATAGCCTTTTGGCGTCTTTTTCTGTTTGAACTACGTTTTTGCCGTTGCTTAAATTCCATCGGTACATCAATCTGTGAATATGCGTATCTACTGGAAATGCAGGAACATCAAATGCTTGGGACATAACTACGCTGGCCGTTTTATGCCCAACTGCTGGTAAAGCCTCCAAAGCCTCAAAACTTTTTGGAACTTCTCCGTTATGTTTTTCAATGAGTATTTTGGACAGTCCATAAATACCTTTGCTTTTCATTGGGGATAAACCCACAGGTTTTATGATATCTCTAATTTCTTCCACGGAAAGTTTTACCATATCATAAGGGTTGTCTGCCTTTTCAAATAGAAGCGGTGTAATTTGGTTTACACGTACATCTGTGCTTTGTGCTGACATGAGTACAGCAATCAAAAGGGTATAAGGGTCTTTGTGGTCTAAAGGAATTGGGATTTCAGGGTAAAGATTATTTAAGGTATTTATAACAAATTCAACCCGCTCTGTTTTGGTCATAAATTGTATTTTTGTTAAAAATCAAAGTTAAGACTATGAACACATTAAAACAAGGTGATAAGGCACCTAATTTTGAAGCCTTTGACGAGCAAGGAAACACTGTTAAATTATCAGACTTTATAGGGCAAAAATTAGTGGTGTTTTTTTATCCAAAGGCCAATACCCCCACGTGTACAGTTGAAGCATGTAATTTAAGCGATAATTATAAATCTTTAACCGATGCTGGTTATGCTATTTTGGGTGTAAGCGCAGATAATCAAAAAAAGCAAAGTAATTTCAAAAAGAAATTCAATTTTCCTTATCCTTTATTAGCTGATGTTGATAGGGAAGTCATTGAGGCTTTTGGCGTCTGGGGTGAGAAAAAATTTATGGGTAGAACTTATGATGGTATCCACAGGATTACTTTTGTAATTGACGAAAATGGCATTATTTCAAAGGTTATTGATAATGTAAAGGCTAAAGAGCACGCAGACCAAATTCTTACTGATTAAATCAATATCAATTTATGAATAAACAAAAAAGAGACTGCTTTCAGTCTCTTTTTTGTTTATTGCCAATTAACGTACTTTCCTCTTTCTGCTTAGGGTTAACGGTTTTCTGGTATAGCCGAATAATCTGTAATCCTTTATGAGCTCTGCTGTTCCATCGGGAACCATATCTTCCCAGCCTGTTTCACCTTCGGAAATCATGCGCAAGATTTCACGTGAAAAAATATTCATGATTTTTTCATCGTAGTCTTTAATATCAACAACCTTACCGTTGTATTTAAAGAATTTGTATAATTCCTTCATTCTCGGGTAAACTTTCAGGTTTTCACTGGTAATCAATTCTCCAGTTTTTTCATCAAGCATTGGGTAGAGGTAAACCTTTAAATCTTTGAAGAAAAGCTTTCCAAAGGCTTCCAAAATACCACCGCTTATGTGGCGATAGTATTTTTCATCAAAAATTTCAATTAAATTACTCACGCCCATGGCCAATCCCATTCTGGCTTTAGTGTAATTTGAAAAATATTCAACCACTTTAAAATATTCCTGGAAATTGGAAATCATTACCGAATGCCCGAGTGAGCATAATAAATCTGCTCTATCAATAAAATCCTGTTCATCAATTTCACCTTCGGCCCTTAAGTTTGACAAAGTGATTTCAAAAACCACAACAGTTTTGTCCTTGTCAACTTTATTTTCTTTAATAAACATGTTATATGATTTCTCATACATGGCCATATTTACTTTGGTAACAGGCCGGAAACTACCTCGAAGCGCCAATATGTTTTTCTTGTAAAATACTTTTGCGGGTAAAACATTTGTTCCGTCCGGACCAAACATTACCGCATCGGTCATACCATTTTTAACCAACTGTAAGCTCATTAGTCGGTTATCCACGTTTTTAAAAACGGGTCCATCAAAATTTATCGTGTCTATTTCCAGTTGGTCTTTATCCAAATGGTCATACAAATAGCGTAGTAGTTTTTTTGGCTGGTTGTATTTATAAAAGGCCCCGTAAATTAAATTGGTGCCCAATATTCCCAATGTTTCCTGTTGCAATCTAGCATCGGTTTCTTTAAAACGCAGATGCAAAATAATCTCGTTATAATCGGCACCAGCTTCAACTTGGTACCTAATGCCAACCCATCCATGCCCTTTAAACTGTTTTGCAAAATCAATAGTGGCTACCGTATTGGCATAAGTAAAAAATATTTTATTAGGGTTTTTTTCACGGGTTAACCTGTTTTCGATTAGATTCATTTCGTGAGCCAACATTTTTTTTAAACGGGGTTGGGTCACATAACGCCCATCGTCCTCAACACCATAAATAGCATCACTAAAATCTTTATCGTAAGCTGACATTGCCTTTGCAATGGTTCCAGAAGCGCCACCAGCTCTAAAAAAATGCCTACATGTTTCTTGCCCCGCGCCAATTTCAGCAAATGTTCCGTAAATATTTTCGTTTAAGTTTATGCGAAGTGCTTTCGATTTTAATGAAGGAATATCATCAAATTCTTTATCTCCTTTAATAGTAATCTCCATACTTGTCAGGTTAAATTCTATATATGAGTAAAGATATTAAATTACTATCTGAAACGGAAAAATAACCTTATTTTTGACTAAAAATTACGATATTTTGAAAATTACCTTTCTTGGAACGGGTACTTCGCAAGGAATCCCTATTATTGGGAGCAATCATCCAGTTTGCCTAAGTAAAAATCCAAAGGATAAGCGCCTAAGGGTTTCTATTTTGGTGGAATGGAGTGATAATACTTTTGTAATTGATTGTGGTCCAGATTTCAGGTATCAAATGCTGCGGGCCAATTGCAAAAGAATTGATGGTATTTTGTTTACGCACGAACATTCTGATCATGTTTTAGGATTGGATGATATTAGGCCGTTTTATTTTAGGCAGGGAGATGTGCCAATCTATGCCCATAAGCGTGTTTTAAAAGAAATTAAAAAGCGCTTCAGTTATTTTTTTGTTACAGAAAACAAGTATCCGGGGGCGCCAGCGGTAATGGAGAATAGAATTAAAAACAAGCCGTTTTTGTTAAATGGGTTGACTGTTGTGCCTATAAAAGGTAAACATGCAGAATTAAGTGTTTTTGGTTTCCGTTTTAAGGATTTTGCCTATTTAACCGATATGAAAATCGTTAAAGACAAAGAAGTTGAAAAGCTAAAAGGTGTTAAGGTTCTTGTGGTTAATGCACTGAGGATTACTCCACATAGGTCTCATTTTAATTTAGAGGAAGCGCTTCAGTTTATTGAAAGAGTTAACCCGGAAAAGGCCTATTTAACGCACATTAGCCATTTACTGGGCTTTCATGATGAAGTTCAGGAACTATTGCCTGATAATGTGTTTTTGGCCTATGACGAATTGCAAATTACCGTTTTAAATAAAAGATTATGAAACAGAAAATTTTCATGTATTTGTTTGTGTTTTCTATACTGCTCGTGTTGTTTCAGTATATGAATACAAAGCGGGTTTTTGAAGATGTAAATTCCAAACTAGAAAAATATAAAGCCCTTTCCCAGAAGTATAAAGATTCCATTGCTGTTTTGGAAAATGATATCTTGGAGCTTTCTCATTTTAATCTTTATCGAAACGAAGATGCCATAAGTTATTTTGAAAGAGATGGTTATAATGTTGATGAACTCATACCGTTCATTAAAGACGAGCTTTACAAATTAAACGAGGTAAAAGGCGATCACCCAATAGTGCCGTATGCTGCGAGTGAGGGCAGAAAGATGATGATAAACACGGTAAAGATGTTAAATCACAAATGGATTATTGCTGATTTTTCAGATGGGCAATATTGGGGCGAAATCTTTTTAACTTACCAAATAACGCAAAACAGAGAGTTGAAATTCAATTTGGTTGAGGCTTTCCTTTATCCTTTCGATTAACTGTTATTTTGCCTTATAGGCTACACCCTTTTGTTTTTTGGTTTCGCCAATATACGAATACTCAAAAGTGTATGAGGAATCGGTTGTGGTTAATATTTTAAGATGGATGTCCTTTTGTTCAGCCATGTTTTTTGGGTTGATTGTTTTGAAAATAACTTCGCAATCGTTTATCCATCTTAGTTGTGACGAGTCTATTTTGCCATTGTAACTTTCAACTTGAAGAGTTTCGCTTCTTTCGAATTCCGATTTGTATAGAATGTCATCAATAATGACTTCGCTGTAAAATGTTCCCGTTTTAAAGTCTTTGCAATTCCTTTGAGATTCGTAGCAATTAAACAGTAAAAGGAATAGAGCTAGGTATAGAAAGCGCATAAAATTAGTTTCAGCAAAAATACAAAACAGAACAGTTAATTCTGGAAATTTTTGAAACTTCCGTCCGAATAAAAAATGACAATACGCTCAATCGTTTTATCAGCCAAATTTTCGATTTTAAATTGATTACTTGTTGTTTTTTCCTCGACGGGCGTTTTTACTTCTTCTACAATTTTATTTTTTTCTTCAGAGGGGAAATTTCCTTTTCCATTAAACAACCAATACAAATCAATTTCCGGAAAGGAGGAAAGTACTTTTAAAATAAAATCCAAACTCGGTTTATTTCTTCCAGACAATATGTGTGAAATGCTGGAGCGTTGCACGCCAATTTTTTCGGCAAACGATGAAGCAGACTCTCCGTAATAGTCCATCACTTTTCGCATCCTTTTAATGAAATCCTCAGTGTTTATCATTGTAAATATATGTTTGGGGCGTTTTGTTTTACAAATGTAATAAAACAACTTAAATAGAATGAAATAAATAGTCTTTTATTTAGTTTTATTTAAAATTAAAAGTTTACATAAATAAATATAATATATTGAATTATAATATATTAAAACATATTTAAAATATAATAATAAATTTCACCTTTATAAATTTACATCAATAGTCAAAGAATGACACAATTGTAAACAAAACTTCAAAAATAAGTGTTTACAATTGTAAATTATTAAATGTTTACATTTGTCAATTAAAGGAAATCGCATGGAAGTTGATTATATAAAAAACCTTTTTTACAAACACAAAGAGAGCAGTTTACAGCATCGTTACATAACCAATAATCATATAGAACCCTTATTAGAAAAATTGGGTCAAAAGGTTGTTTTGGAAACGATTGGTAAATCAGTTTTAGGCAAATCAATATATGGTTTAAAATTAGGTTATGGAAAGAAAAGGGTTTTGATGTGGTCTCAAATGCACGGTAATGAATCTACAACAACCAAGTCTTTGTTTGATTTGTTAAATGCGTTATTGAATGATTTATCTGGTTTAAATGACATACTGGAAAATTGCACGTTATACATCATTCCAATTTTGAATCCAGATGGCGCTGCCGCTTATACTCGGGTAAATGCCAATGAGGTCGATTTGAACCGGGATGCACAAAATTTAACACAACCTGAAAGTAAAGTATTGAGGTCTGTATTTAATAGTTTTAAACCGCATTATTGCTACAACTTACATGGTCAACGCACTATTTTTAGTGCGGGGAACAAAAATAAGTCCGCGATTGTTTCATTTCTCTCCCCAGCACAAGATGAAGCCTGTGACGTCACAACGAACAGAAAAGTGGCCATGGAAATAATCGCTGTTATGGATAAAGCTTTGCAGGAAGTAATTCCCAACCATGTTGGCGTTTATGATGATGCATTTAATATAAATTGTGTTGGTGATACATTCCAGAGTGAAAATGTGCCCACAATTCTTTTTGAGGCAGGGCATTTCCCAGGAGATTACGGCAGGGAAAAAACGCGCGAACTCATTTACTTATCATATATAACATCACTTGGTTATATTGCAAAGAATGAGGTAGTCGGCAATTTTTATGAACCTTATTTTAATATCCCAGAAAATGAAAAATGGTTTTTTGATGTTATTATAAGAAATACTTTAGTGGGAGAGGAGGTTGTTGATGTTGGTTTTCAATTTCAAGAACGATTAGTTGGAAAAAAAATAGAATTTATCCCTAAGGTGCTGAAAATTGAGAAGTTAGAAAATTATTTTGGACACAGGGAGATTAATGCTGAAGGAAATAAATTACTTGGAGTGGATAATGAAGCTATAGAAATAGATTACGAAAACGTTTGCGTAATATTGAATAATGAAAAAATCTCATTAATTTCGAAATAAAGTACATGAATTATGTGTAATTATTAACAAAAATGTATTAATTTTGCTTTTTATTTAAGAAAAGTTAATTATGGGGAGAATAAAATTAGACGAAATCGATCATCAAATTCTTGATATGTTAATTGATAATACAAGAATTCCGTTTACTGACATTGCAAAAAAATTACTAATCTCTGCTGGTACTGTCCACGTCCGTGTAAAAAAAATGGAAGAATCGGGTATTATTAAAGGCTCTTCCTTAATGTTGGATTACAAAAAATTGGGTTATTCATTTATAGCCTATGTTGGTGTTTACTTAAATAATACATCACAAACCAAATTTGTTTTAGAGCGTATAAATGAAATCGCCTATGTAACGGTAGCCCATATAACAACTGGTAAGTTCAATATTTTCTGTAAAATACGTGCAAGAAGTACGGAACACGCCAAAGAAGTTATCTTCTTATTGGATGATATAGAAGGCGTTTACAGAACCGAGACGATGATTTCTTTGGAAGAAAGCATTAACGATAAGAAACGATTGATGCATTCTATTTTTAACGATATGTAAAATTTAATTTTTATGCATATACAGATAAAGCCTCTAAACCAGAGGCTTTTTTTTATATCATAGATTTTTTGTTTCTGATATTTTCACAAGTTCAATCAAACATTGTTTAGATTATTGAAGTATTTTGGTAATTTGATGAATATTTTTGTACAAAATATTCTAATAAAAACCTCAAAAAGGTTTTGGATGTAGCGAAAGTTAAAGTTAAATATCATGATGGTTTTTTTGAACGGGGAGCTTCCTTGCTTGCTCATATTAAAATTGTTGGTAGGTTTCAAGGTTCAATGGAAATAGGTCCTGGGCGTTCGGTAATAGGAGTATACTCGCAACCCAACGTTTATGGATATGAAAGATAAATTGATACAGAGGTGAAGCAAAGTGAAGCCTATAGGCCTTTTGCCCCTTTAGCTTTGGTTGAATCTTATAAAGAATGTTTTAATCTAGATATTTGCAATTGTTTATTGAGTTAATTATATGTTACATGTTGTAAAACCAATCTAAATATATAATATTTTAAATTATTTAAAGCCTATAGCTTAAACTAGAGCAAGGAATAATTCCTTTCACATCATATATTAAACCCTTATTTTTTAATAATAAATTTAAGTTCAACTTTAAATATTCTTTATGGGCAACCGTTAAAACTATGGCATCAAATTTTTCATTTGGTAAAATTTGGGTAGTTTCCAAGTTGTATTCATGATTTACTTCGGTTGGGTTTGCCCAAGGATCAAATATGGTAACATCTGTGCCAAAACTTTTTAGCTGATTAATTACATCAACTGCCTTAGTGTTTCTAACGTCAGGGCAATTTTCCTTAAATGTAATTCCTAGTACTAAAACCTTGGCATCTTTTATTCTAATATCTTTCCCTATCATTATCTTAATGATTTCGGAAGCGACATATTGTCCCATGCTATCATTGACCCTTCGTCCGGCCAAAATAATTTCAGGATGATAACCCACTTCCTGGGCTTTTTGGGCAAGATAATAGGGGTCGACACCGATACAATGACCACCTACAAGGCCGGGTTTAAATGGTAAAAAGTTCCATTTTGTGGCAGCTGCCTCTAAAACCGAATGGGTATCTATATGCATTAAGTTAAATATTTTAGCAAGCTCATTAACGAAAGCAATATTAATGTCTCGTTGCGAATTCTCGATGACTTTTGCAGCTTCAGCAACCTTAATGGAAGGAGCTAGATGGGTTCCTGCGGTAATAACACTGGCATATAATTTATCTACTTTTTTTCCAACTTCTGGTGTAGACCCTGCAGTTACCTTTAAAATCTTATCTACGGTATGCTCTTTGTCTCCGGGGTTAATGCGTTCTGGCGAATATCCTGCAAAAAAGTCTTCATTAAATTTTAACCCACTTGTTTTTTCTAGAACGGGAATGCACTCGTCTTCGGTAACCCCAGGATATACAGTAGATTCATAAATAACGATGTCTCCTTTTTTTAAAACTTTACCAACAGTTTCACTGGATTTATATAAAGGGGTTAAGTCTGGCCTGTTGTTTTTGTCTATTGGTGTAGGGACTGTAACTACATAGTAATTGCAATTTTTTATATCATTGAGGTTTGATGAGCAAAAAAGGCCAATGTCTTCATCTTGATGTGATTTTAATACTGATTTTAAAACGTTCGATTCAACTTCAAGAGTAGTATCATTCCCTTTTGATAGTTCATGAACTCTTTTGTGGTCAATATCGAAACCAACAACGTTATATTTTGTTGCAAACAATCTAGCAAGAGGCAGTCCAACGTATCCCAACCCAATGACAGCAATTTTGTATCCATTCATAATTTTAAATTATTGGCGCATTGAATAATATTCAAATTCAATGGCATCAATTTTTTCTTTATTAATAATATCCTTCAAAATAAATATAAGCAGTTTTTTTAGCAATTGATACGTTTTCTAGTGATGTGTTTAAGTGCTTTCCATTTTGCCATTAAGGTCCATAATATAACCTTTGATTTTATAAGATATATTTCAAATTGAACGATATAATATTTTACTTGTATTTTCTTGCGTTTAACTGAAATGCATTTCAGTTAATTGATAATTTTATCTGTATTAGTCTTTGTCTTTTTTTGGTACATTTTTTCAATTTTTTGTTTTTACAATTGCAATTTTCTTGTTTTGGATTATTACCATTTTTGACCCGCCAACACAACCTGCTTCAATACAACACATTTTTGTTATTTTTATTTGTTATAGGTGCTTCCAATACCAATCTAAGGCTTTCTTAATGCCATCATTGATATTATATTTTGGATTATAGCCTAAAAGAAGCTTAGCCTTGTCGATAGATGCCAAAGAGTGGGGAATATCTCCAACCCTGTTTTCACGGTGTTTTATTTCAACATTGTTTATTGATTTGTCAAACTCAGAAAGATGTTTTTTTAAGAGGGTTGCCAGTTCCAACAAAGTCGTTCTTTCACCATAAGCCACATTATATACAGTATTTAATGCATCTTTGTTAGTTGTCGTTAAAGATAAAATGTTCATTTGGATTACATTGTCTATGTATGTGAAATCCCGAGAATAACTTCCATCTCCATTAATTATGGGAGACTCGTGTTTGATTAGTTGTTTTACAAAAAGCGGGATTACTGCGGCATACGCTCCATTAGGGTCTTGACGTTTTCCAAAAACATTAAAATACCTGAGACCAATTGTATCTAATCCATATGTTTTTTGGAAAATATCTGCATATAATTCATTGACATATTTCGTTACAGCATAAGGAGAAAGAGGTTTGCCGATAACTTCTTCAACTTTTGGAAGTGCTTCATGGTCCCCATAAGTGGAAGAACTTGCTGCATAAACAAAGCGTTTTACTTTTGCGTCACGGGCAGCAACAAGCATATTTAAAAATCCTGAAACATTAACATCGTTGGTAGTTACAGGGTCTTTTATTGATCTAGGCACAGACCCAAGTGCAGCTTGGTGCAAAACAAAATCTACCTCGGTACATGCAACATGGCAATCTTTAAGGCTTCTTATGTCGCCTTCAATAAGCTTAAAGTTCTTATTCTTAAGAAAGGGGGTTATGTTTTCTCGTTTACCCGTTGCAAAATTATCTAAACAAACTGTATTAATATCATTTAAAAGGAGTGTTTCACATAAATTTGAACCTATAAATCCAGCACCACCAGTAACCAACACTGTCTTGCCTTTTAATGTTTCAATCATTTCGATTTGGGTTTAAATTTGTTATTATTACAAATATGTGAAAAATTATTAGAAACTTTTATCGTTTATAACATTTAAAGAAGATTAAAATAATTGAGAATCGGTAACCAACAAACTTTATCTGTCGTAAGCATGGTAATGTAGTTAACCGATTTTAATCACGCTTTTGGCCGTTGCATTAAATCAATTATTAAATTTATAACATATTTAACAAGATTGAATTGATTAATAGCATATTAATCTAATTAAGTAAAATAAATTCAAATATACAAGCTCTCGGAAAACATCGATTACTTATTAATTTTTTAGATAATATGTTTTAAATTATCATTATTAATTATACAGTTATTAGTTGATTGATAATTTTGTTTAATGATTCAGAGAGAACTATCCAATGGTTTTTTTAAAATCATTAGCCGTTATATTTTGGACAATTATGGCGCGAAGCTTGTTATGTGGGATTTAAAACATTTTAAATGCTAACTAAAAGTAAAATATATTTGTCTTCACCTCACATGGGAGGTTCTGAGCAGAAATTTGTGAATGAAGCGTTTACAACCAACTGGATTGCCCCATTAGGCCCAAATGTTAATGGTTTTGAAAATGACATTGAACATTATATCGGTGGTGATAAACATGTTGCTGCTTTAGCTTCAGGTACGGCTGCTATCCATTTGGCTTTGCAGCTCCTTAATGTATCACAGGGGGATGAGGTTTTATGCCAAAGTTTTACTTTTTCGGCATCCGCCAATCCCATTGTGTATCAAGGAGCATCTCCTATATTTATAGATAGTGAGCCTGATACATGGAATATGTCCCCCGAACTACTGGAAATAGCCATTCAAGATAGAATTCAAAAATATAAAAAACCTAAGGCTATAGTTGCTACTCATTTATACGGCATGCCATATAAAGCAAAAGAAATCAATGCCGTTGCCAAAAAATATGACATTCCAGTTGTTGAGGATAGTGCAGAAGCTTTGGGTAGTAGATATCATAATAATTACTGTGGGACACTTTCTGATATTGGTGTTTTTTCATTCAATGGAAACAAAATAATTACCACTTCAGGTGGAGGAGCCATAGTCGTTAATTCCAAGGAACAAAAAGATAAGGCCATATTTTTATCAACACAAGCTAGAGATAATGCACCGCATTATGAACATTCCACAATTGGACATAATTATAGAATGAGCAATGTTTTGGCAGGAATAGGAAGAGGGCAAATGGAAGTTCTTGAAGAGCACGTTGCAGCAAGAAGAAGGAATTTTGAATTTTACAAAAAGCATTTATCTAAATTTAATAGCATTTCATTTTTAGAAGAACCTGAAAATTTCTTTTCCAATAGATGGATTACGTGCATAACAACGGATTCATATGAGTTAAGAGAGGGAATGCGACTTGCATTGCAAGAAGATGATATTGAATCAAGACCTTTATGGAAACCCATGCACATGCAACCGGTTTTTAAAGACTCTATTTATTTTGCGAACGGTATATCAGAAGATTTGTTTAACAGAGGCCTGTGTTTGCCCAGTGGGTCTAATTTAACAGAGGATGATTTACATAGAGTACTCAATATATTAATAGAATTCCTCAACTTATAATTAAGTTGCTTGTTTATCACAAAAATAAGCATCAAAATGGCTGGTTTTTGTTATTGAATTAGCCATGATACCTTTGGCATTTTGCTTTTAAAGCTGAAATAAATTATTTTGAATAAAATTCGAAAGCATCAACTATTAGCTTTTCGTCAACTATGCAATCTAGTTTTGGCTCCCCAATATCCTTTAAAAGCACGAAGTTTATGTTGCCGTAATCATTTTTCTTATCGTACTTAAGTAAATCTATGATAGGGGTGTAATCATCTTTATTTATTTCTACTTTACCGTAATAAGCGATAAATAAATCTTTTATTTCAGAAACGGTTTCCTTTGGGAAGCCTAACATTTTAGAGGAAATGTAACATTCTAAAATCATGCCTACTATTATGGCCTCACCATGCAACAAAGTTGGTTTGTCATTATGGCTCAAAAAATACGACTCGACAGCATGCCCTAAAGTATGCCCAAAATTGAGCGTTTTACGCAAACCTGTTTCAAATTGGTCTTCTTCAACCACATTCTTTTTAATGATTACAGATTCATGAATTAATTCATCTAAATCATTTAGGGACAGTTTTGATAAGTCTAAAAAATTGTTCCAGTAGTCTTCACCTGTTATAAGTCCGTGTTTTAACATTTCCGCTAAACCAGAACGCATTTGGTTTTTGGGTAATGTGTTTAAAAATTCAGTGTCAATCAACACTAAGTCTGGATTACTGATTACACCAATCTGATTTTTTAAATACCCCAAATCAACACCCGTTTTCCCACCAACAGAAGCATCAACCATGGATAATAGAGTAGTAGGCACATTTACGTAGGCTATACCGCGTTTAAATGTGCAAGCAACAAAACCTCCTAAATCAGTAATTACACCACCACCAATATTAATAAGTAAGCTTTTTCTATCAGCATTCAGTTCGGAAAGGGTATTCCAAACGCCAACACATGTATCAATAGTTTTGTTGATTTCACCAGATTCTATTTCAATGATTTCCACTACAGCATTCGTTTCAAGATTGTTCAAAAACTTTGGTAAACAAAATTGATGCGTATTTTCATCAACAAGAATAAAAATTTTCGAAAAATTTCGTTGTTTAAGATGTTGATTTAATGAAGTATAGCTTACATCATTAAAATGAATGATACTGTCATTAGCGGTAATAGAATCCATAAAATATTTTGGTATTTTTTTACGCTGCGAAATTAAGGAGATTTTATAAAAAATGATAACTTCGTTACAACTAATATTATTTAAAATTTTTAATGAACACAGATTTAATTTTTGACAATACGGAAATAGCATTTTCGCTGAAAAATGATTCGGAATTAGAGCGTGCTTATTTTTTATTTAAAATGATATCTATTGAACCCCTTGTTAAAATTGGCACTGCAGCAACAAATTTTGCCATTAAGGCCCGTTTGCCCATTGAAGGCTTAATAAGATCAACGGTTTTTGACCATTTTTGTGGAGGGATAAATGAAGCTGACTGCCTTAATGTGATTGAAAAAATGTACTCTAAAGGTGTGAGTTCGGTTTTAGATTATTCGGTTGAAGGGAAGGAATCCGAAAAGGAGTTCGATGCTGCTAAAGATAAAATATTGGGCATTATTGATTTTGCAAAAGAAATTGAGGCTATTCCTATTGCAGTTTTTAAACCCAGCGGTTTTGGACGCTTCTCTTTATATGAAAAAGTAAGTAGGGGAGATATTTTGACGGAGTCTGAAAATATTGAGTGGAATCGGGTTGTTGGTCGGTACAATGAAGTGTGCAAAAAAGCTAAAGAAAATGATATTGCCATACTGATTGATGCGGAGGAGAGCTGGATGCAACGTGCTGCTGATGGCTTAGTGACCAAAATGATGCAAAAATATAATACTGAAAAGCCAATAGTTTATAACACACTACAAATGTATAGGCATGATAGAATTGCCTTTTTACTTGATGAACATAAAAAAGCTAAGGAAGGTAAATATTTTTTAGGTTATAAGTTAGTAAGAGGTGCCTACATGGAAAAGGAAAATGATAGGGCAGAAGACAAAGGTTATGTGTCACCAATTTGCGTGAGTAAATTTGCAACAGACGAAAATTTTAACAAGGCTGTGCGCTATATGACAGATAATTTGGAGGATATGTCATTATTTGCAGGAACCCATAACGAGGACAGTTGTTATTTGCTGATGAATTTGATGGAGGAAAAAGGACTTTTGAACAACGACCCAAGAGTTTGGTTTGGCCAATTATACGGCATGAGCGACCATATTAGTTTTAATTTGTCCAATAAAGGATACAACGTGGCAAAATATGTCCCTTTTGGCCCTGTAAAAGATGTTATGCCTTATTTAATAAGAAGGGCAGAAGAAAACACCTCAGTTGCTGGGCAAACAGGTAGAGAACTCGCACTATTAACCAAGGAAAAAAAGCGCAGAAAAACGCTATAGCTTTATATGTAGCCTTTTAAAATAGACTTTATTTCGTTATTTGACATATATGGCGTTACTCGGTAGAGTTCAGACAAATTTATTGGTTTTAATTCTGAGTCAATTTTTTCTTTAACAGCGAGAATATCCGTAATTTCTGTAGGAATTAAAGTTTCATTTTCAGAAATAATATCCTCTTCAAGCTTTTCACCAGGACGCAATCCTGTCTGCCTTATTTCAACATCTTGAGTTTGCTTGTTGAACAAGTGGATTATCCTTTCTACAATATCAACCATCCTGATTGGTTCACCCATATTGAATGTAAATGTGCCATGAGCTTTTTCGTTAAACAAGGCAATTTTTAAAATGAGATTACAGGCCTTGCGCTTGCAAATAAAATACCTAGACATCCTTCTGTCTGTCAATGTAATGGGCATGCCATTTTCTATTTGCTTTTTAAACAAAGGTATAACCGAACCATTTGAGCCTAAAATGTTTCCAAAACGTGCATTGAAAAAAGCTGTTTCATGTTTGGAATTTAGACTACTCAAGTATTTTTCACCTATTAGCTTTGTAGTTCCCATAACACTCACCGGATTTACCGCTTTGTCCGTTGAAATAAAAATAAATTTTTTTACGCTGTGTTCTATCGACAAATCGGCTAATAACTTAGTAGTAAATAAATTATTTTTTACGGCTTCGTATGGGTTTTCTTCCATTAAGGGCACATGTTTGTATGCTGCCGCATGAAAAATAAGCGAAGGTTTATATCTTGAAAAGACATGTCGTAATGATTCTTCTTCTATAATATTTAGTAAAAGAAACTCTATTCTGTCAATATTTTCAAATTCCAGTTCTTTAATGAGGTCATAAAGCGGAGATTCGGCCATATCAACCAAAATAAGTTTTTTAAATTGACAGGTTAAGAATTGCTTGCACAACCCACTACCGATTGAACCTGCAGCTCCAGTTATGAGAATAGTTTCTTCTGTGAAGTTGAAATTGGAACTGTATTCAGTAGGTTTTTGTTTTGTTGAAAATAGTCCGCTATCAATTAATAGTTGGTCTATATGATTGGCTGAAAATTTATTCATTTGGGATTAACTTCGCTAACATGTACTTGTTATGGGGTGAAATACAATTGCAAAGTATGAATAATAATATTTTAAGCCAAAGGCATGTGAATTATTTAGTTATTGCTTTTAAAACGGTTAGGCCTATAAGCTTCAAATCAAAAAAGAAGTTTCTTTTTTTTATGTATTCTTTGTTTAATTTTAGTTTGTTAGGAATAACGGTTTTTATAAAAAACTCTTCAGAGTTTTCCGCGGACTTCAAAAGCTCAACCTCATTTCTATATTTCAATGAAGCCAACCCGGTAATACCAGGCTTCACCAGAAAAATTTTCATATCGTCTTCGCCATAAAAATTCACATAATATCGTAATTCCGGACGTGGTCCGACAAAACTCATATCTCCCTTTAAAATATTGATCAACTGTGGAAATTCATCAATTTTATAACGGCGCAAAAAATAGCCGATTTTTGTGATTCGTGAGTCATTATTTCCCAGTGTTAGCAGTCCTTTTTTTTCAGACTGAACGCGCATGGTCCTAAATTTATAAATGTTAAAGTCCTTGTTGTTTTTGCCTACACGCCCTTGAATGAAAAGAACAGGCCCCTTTGAGTCCAGTTTTATAAGAATGGCCAACAAGAGTAAGATAGGGAATAAGAGAATCAATCCTATTAAGGACAAAACAACATCAAAGATTCGTTTAATAATCATTTTGTTTTGCTGTCAAATTAATAATCGTAGCTGTGCTATCACAATTTTCGACTGTTAGAAAAAGCTCCTTATTTTTTATGTTCCCTTCAACTGAATAAATTGCACAAGGTGTTTTTCTTGGGTCACTTTCTGAAAAATTAATATCTCCCTTTTTTAATATATAATCGATTTCAATGGAATCTACAACTTTATCATCTAAAGATTTTTGAACAGACTGACTGTAAATTAATTTCTTGGAATTTATGTTCTTTAAGACCCGTGCATCAAGCCCATAGCTGCAGGATGTTTTTTTTCCGGCGAGGAAAAAGGCCAATATAATCACGCCAATAGCAAAGCCACCTAAATAGTAGCCAATGCGCTGTATTAGTTTCATATTAAAATATGGTAAAGGAGAATAAACAAAGACTTTGGGTTAAAAAATGAGCAGATTAACATCATTATAATCCAAATTAAACCATTCGGCCACAGATTTGTTTGTTAAAATGCCGTGGTAAAAGTACAACCCATTTTTTAAACCTCTATCAAATCTAATGGAATTTTCCAATCCGCCATCTTCGGCAATTTTTAGCAAGTAAGGCGTGAATATGTTACTGATGGAAACCGATGAAGTTCGGGGGTATCTGGCAGGAATATTTGGAACGCAGTAATGCACTACATCATGCTTTATGAATGTAGGTTGGTTATGTGTTGTTACCTCACTAGTCTCGAAACAACCACCCATGTCTATACTTACATCTATTATGATGGCACCCTTTTTCATGGTTTGTACGAGGCTTTCTGTAACAACTATCGGCGATCTGTTCACACCACGCACGGCTCCAATCACGACATCGCAACGCCTTAAGGCTTTTTTTAAATTTTTGGGCTGTAGAGTGGATGTGAAAATAGGTCGTCCAAGGTGTGATTGCAAACGTCTAAGTTTGGTGATTGAATTATCAAAAACCTTAACTCCGGCACCTAGACCTATGGCTCCTCTGGCAGCAAACTCGCCAACCGTACCGGCTCCCAAAATTACCACCTCTACGGGAGGAACGCCACTAATATTTCCAAACATAAGTCCGTTGCCACTTTCCGTGTTCGATAATAATTCAGAGGCAATTAAAATAGATGCTGTACCGGCTATTTCGCTCAACGACTTTACCGCAGGATAGTTGCCATCTGCATCTCTTATGAACTCAAATGCAAGTGCAGTAATGCGTTTTGATGCAAGCGTTTCAAAGTATTTTTTTGATTGTGTTTTTAATTGTAAAGCAGAAATCAGGATGGTTTGAGGATTGATGAGTTTAACCTGTTCAAGGCTAGGAGGTTCAACTTTCAAAATCATGGGACATGAAAAGACTTTTGCTGTATCCTTCGTTATTTCAGCTCCAGCTTCACTATAATCTCTATCGCTAAAATTGGCACCTTCACCAGCTCCAGACTCCATTAAAACTCTATGCCCATTACTAACAAGCGCATATACGGCATCTGGTGTTAAACACACTCGCTTTTCTTGAAAAGCTGTTTCTTTTGGTATGCCAATGAATAATTCGCCTTTCTTTTTAAATACTTCTAACGTTTCTTCTTGTGGCAAAAGTTGTTGTTTTGTGAAAGGTGAAATAGATTTAGCCATGTTCAGTTTTTAAGAAAAATCAAATTACAAATTATTTTCTAAAGGTAACAGAAACTGAAAAATAATTTATGTTTTTATAAGCCAATAATCGAGAATTAATAATGGTAGGAAAAAGGCACAATTTAGCTGTGGGTTTGCCACACATTCATTTGATTAAAAAATTATAAATTTGTGTTATAAGTTGCTTTATGACCAGATACCTGCTATTGCTTTGTGGTTTATTGATTCCCTTTGTAAGTTTCTCTCAAGAATTCAAAATTTCGGGCTACGTAAAAGACACCAATAACCAGCCTATTGCTTATGCCAATGTGGTATTGATTGTTACTAACGAGAATCCTGAATTTGGAGATATTACCGATGATTCTGGAAAGTTTTTAATTGATGGCGTGTCCTCTGGAAATTATAAACTTAAAGTTAGTTTTTTGGGTTATAAGGAGTTTTTGAAAGATATTAATCTTGAGAGCGATGTTGATTTAGGGACTATGGTTTTAGAGGAAAGCTTGCAGGAGCTTGATCGGGTTACGATTATTACCAAAAAACCGACTGTTAAAAGAATGGTAGACAGGTTGGTATTTAATGTCGAAAATTCTACGATATCAAACGATAATGTACTTGAAGTTTTAAAGTATACACCAGGTGTTTTAATTGTAGACGACAAGATTAAAATAAAAAAATCAACACCTACGGTTTACATCAATGATAAAAAAGTGCATTTATCTTCTAAAGAGGTCATTCAATTACTTGAGGGAACTAATGCTAGTGGTATAAAATCCATTGAAGTTATTACAAACCCACCTGCAAAATATGAGGCTGAAGGCGATGCCGTATTAAACATTGTAACAAGTAAAAACATTATTTCCGGTTACCATGGGAGCGCTTTTGGAAATTATAAGCAGGGCCATGAATTTCCGAAATATAGTTTTGGGAACAGCCATTTCTTCAAGACCAATAAACTAAATACATATTTAAACTATAGTATAAGTCCCAAAAAAGATTTCAGTCAAATTCTTCAAAAAACAAATTTTATTGAAAACGGCAACACCATGAGTATATGGGAAAGTGATTTTGAAAAAGTTGAGAAATCTGCAAACCAAAATATAAATGCCAATATTGATTATGAAATAAATGCCAATAATATGCTTAACATTTCTGCTTTAACAATTTTGGCTCCACGAAACAATTCAAAAACCACTTCAGATGCTGTTGCCGAAATATACAACTCTAATCAGTTATTGGATTCCACTCAAAGCACGTTAAACAAAAAGGTAAACGAAACGATTAATACATCAATAGACCTAAATTATGTGCATAAATTTAAGGATGATGGCGAAAAAATTTCGGTTAGCTTGCATTATACGGATTTTGACGATTCAAGTTACCAAGATGTAAGCACAACATATTTATATCCTGGAGGAACAACCAATTCTAGAACCAACAAGTTTCAAACATTTACAAGTCAGGAAATAAAGCTTTATACTGGGCAGGTAGATTATGAATTGCAAACTGGAGAATCTGGAATGTTTGAATCTGGATTAAAGTTTTCAAGCATTGATTCAGATAACATTTTAACTCAATATGATTTTGACAACGGGTTAAAGGTTGAAGACCTTAATAATTCAGATCAATTTTTATATGATGAAAAAAATTATGCTTCTTATGTAAGCTATTCACAAGATTGGGATGATTGGAGTTTGAAGACCGGGTTTAGGTTTGAATATACAGAAACAATGGGTAATTCAATATCAACGGGTCAAACAAACAAATCAAATTACGCGAAGCTTTTTCCATCGCTTAGTATTTCAAAAACACTAAACGACAAAAATGAACTTTACCTGAATTATAGTAGGCGGATTTATAGGCCTCGTTACAGTTTGCTCAATCCATTTAAGTACTTTTTTACCGATAATTCATATATTGTTGGAGACCCCAAGTTAGTTCCACAAATAGATGACACGTTTACATTAGGGTATACGTTTGACAACAATTATACTTTTGAATTTTATTACCGTAATGAAAACAACCCAATTCTTGAATACATTTATCAAGATAATGATGATAACTTATTGATTTATAAAAGAACAAATTTAGATCAATCTATTTCATATGGACTTGATTTCATTACCTACAAGCAAATATTAAATTGGTGGACTATTTATTCGGTTAGTTCTATTTTTTATTATGAGAACAATTTTTTCACTCCAGATAGCAGCTCCATTTTTACAACAGATATCTGGTCTTTTTATACAGAAATAAACAACTATTTATCCTTATTAAAGAATAAAAGCTTAACTGCGGATGTATCCTTTGTTTATTCCTCTCCAACAAGCTATGGCCCTGAGAGAACAAGTTCATCATCCAGCCTAAATATTAATTTTAAAAAGACATTTTGGGATAATAGAGCCGCATTAAATATTGGGGTTACTGATGTTTTTAACAACCAAAATTATTCAAGCACAATTAAGTATTTAAATCAAGATAATTATTCAGATTTAAGAAGGGAAACCAGATTATTTGTTTTAGGCTTTAATTATAAATTCGGAAATGTTTTCTTGAAAAACAGCGAAAGACACCCGGAATTGGAAGAACGCACTAGATTGGATTAGCGGTTTTCAATCAAAAATTAAAAATATTGCTTAATTCTTTCCCAAAAATTCTTTGGCTTTAATTTGAACTCATCCTCAAGCTCCTGCATGCTCTTGGTGGTCGTGTTAATCTTATTAAACATTTGGGCTCTTATCAAATATATGGTTGGAATAACAATGGCCATAACTGGTATTAAATATATGAGTTGAAACTCATCTATAAATTTAGAATCCGCATTTAAAACTACAATTGTTTGAAAAACATACATGGCAATAGGAACCAAAAGAACGTGGTACCACCAATGGCGACAAGTAAAAAACCATATAAATAAGAGATATAGGGGTATAAGTTTACCCGTAATAACCCAAACAAAGTAATTGGCATCTTCCCACCATTGGCTATCGTAAGTAAATAAAAAAGTGCTCCAAACACGTTGTTGTGGAACACTTTCATATAAGGAAAATAAATAAGGAGTTATAGCAATAAATACAGCAATTAAGCTTCCTGTAAAAAGCTGTTTCCCCTGATTTCCGCTTTTAAGCGGCGATTGGTCTGGCTGTTTTTGATACTTTTGCTGTTTGTTGTGCATCTGCGTTATACTGATTAGCAGCTTGAGCTAAAAATAACATACCACCGAAAATTGCGATTGCAATTAAATACTTTTTTGTTCTCATAATGTAAGGGATTTAATTAATTAATTACTCAAATGTAAATAAACACTACAGCTGAGAGGCGTTGTAAATGTTAAAAAAATGTTAAAATGAGTTGTTTTTAAAATTTCCGCTGTGGGTTTCCCGTAATGAACAAAAAAATTAGGTTAAATCATGTTATTGTAGGCTCATTGGCTATTTAATTAAAGGGTTATTTTGGTTTAAACTAGACTTAAAATCCTCCTGTTTTTAATGGCAGATTTTAATTTTATTTCGTCAAAATCATTGCCTAAAATGGGTTCTATTTTTTCAGGCCATTCAATCAATTTCCAACAATCGGAATCTAAGTAATCTTCGATTCCAAAATTGTAGGCTTCTTCTAAGTCTTTAATTCTATATAAATCAAAATGATAAATTTTACCATCATTTAACTTATACTCATTCACAATTGAAAAGGTAGGGCTGCTGGCTTCATCATTACTTCCCAAAACTTTAACTATGGCCTTAATTAATGTGGTTTTGCCCACACCCATGTCCCCATAAAATAATAAAGTTCTGGTTCTAGAGTTTTTAATAAGCTGTTTAGCAACAAGCTCAACCTCATCCAGGTCATAGGATATTTTCAATGTTCATAAAATTTATGGCAATAATAGTGATTATATTCCTAAAATCCTAGGAATTTAAGCATTTCATCGGGTTTATTTGCTTTTTGTGGATTATTTTGGACTCAAAACTACAAATGGAATAATCATTTCTTCAAGAGAAACACCGCCGTGTTGGTATGTATTTCTGTAATAACTAACATAATGATTATAATTGTTCGGATATGCAAAAAACAAATCGCTTTTAGCAAAAATGTAAGAACTACTCATGTTTATGCTGGGCAAATGAAGTTCTTTGGGGTCTTTAGCCACTAAAACATCTTTATTGTCGTATGTAAGGCTTCTTCCAGTTTTATATCTTAAATTAAGGCTTGTGTCGCGATCGCCAATAACTTTAGAAGGGTTTTTAACGTTTATAGTGCCATGGTCTGTGGTTAAAATCAACTTGAAGCCCAACCGTTGTGCTTGCTGTATCATTTCAAGCAAAGGCGAGTTTTTAAACCAGCTAAGGGTTAATGACCTGTACGCTTTATCGTTTGACGCTAATTCTTTCACCACTTCCATTTCTGTCTTGGCATGCGAAAGCATATCAACAAAATTATAAACTATTACGCTTAAATCGTTCTTTTTCAATGAATTGAAATTCTCTACAAGCTTTTTTCCGGTTTTTAAATTTGTGATTTTATGGTATTCATATTCCAAATGCGTTAAGCCGAGTCGTTTTATTTGGGTTTCTAGAAATTCGGCTTCATGCAGATTTTTACCACCTTCATCGGTATCATTTTTCCAATATTGAGGAAACAATTTTTCCATTTCACTGGGCATTAAGCCAGAAAAAATGGCATTTCTTGCATATTGTGTTGCCGTTGGTAGAATACTGAAAAACGCTTCTTCTTTATTTTTTTTAAAGTAATTGTTCACAATAGGTTCAAAAACTTTCCATTGGTCGTAGCGAAGATTATCAATAACGACCAAGACCGTAGGTTGATCTTTACTTATTTCGGGAACAATTTTTTCTTTAAAAAGGGTATGCGACATAATGGGGGCAGCATTTCTGCTAAACCAATCCGCGTAGTTTTTTTCAATAAATTTTCCAAATTGAATATTGGCCTCAACCTTTTGCGATTCAAGGATTTCAAACATACTGGCATCTTCAATATCTTCCAATTGAATTTCCCAATAAATCAGTTTTTGATATAAGTTAACCCATTCTTCGTAACTATTTACCATGGCCAAATCCATAGCAATTTTTCTAAATTCTTGTTGGTAGTTCGAGGTTGTTTTTTCTGAAACCAATCTGGAATTGTCCAAATTCTTTTTTAGGCTCAATAAAATTTGGTTCGGGTTGACAGGTTTAATCAAATAATCAGCAATTTTATTACCAATGGCTTCTTCCATGATATATTCTTCCTCACTTTTGGTAATCATCACCACAGGAAGATTGTCTTTCCTTTCTTTTATTTCATTCAGTGTTTCAAGCCCTGTAAGACCGGGCATGTTTTCATCCAAAAAAACAATATCAAAGTTTTCATCATCCAAAACATCAATAGCCTCAGAGCCACTTTGACATGTGGTAACGGCGTAGTTTTTTTTCTCAAGGAATAAAATATGTGGTTTTAATAAATCAATTTCATCATCAACCCAAAGTATTTTTATCATATCAATAGTCTTTTTTATGTGGAAAACAGTTCTTTTAAATGCCCCTATATGGCACATATGGTTATATTTGCAAGTACTTAATATAAAAAGTTAAAACTTGAACAAACTTAAAATATTAAACGACCCAATTTACGGATTTATTACTATTCCAAATTCGATAATTTTCGATTTAATCCAGCATAAATATTTTCAGCGTCTACGTAGAATTACCCAAATGGGCATGTCTTATTTGGTTTACCCTGGTGCACATCATACCAGATTTCATCATGCCATTGGTTGCGTGCATTTAATGCAGCAGGCCGTTAATGTACTTCGTTTTAAAGGGGTTACGATTTCTAAGGATGAAGAAACGGCGCTTTATGTTGCCATTTTATTGCATGATATCGGCCATGGTCCGTTTTCTCATGCCATGGAGCACAGCATAGTAGATAATGTTTCTCATGAAGAAATTTCACTACTTTTTATGGAGCGTTTAAACGAAGAATTTAACGGAAGTTTAACGCTTGCCATTCAAATTTTTAAAGGTGAATACTCGAAAAAATTCATGTGTCAGCTTATTTCTGGACAACTCGATATGGACAGGGCAGACTATTTAAAGCGAGATAGTTTTTATACCGGTGTTGCCGAAGGGAATATTAACAGCGAACGTTTGATTACCATGTTGAACGTGGTTAACGATGAATTGGTCATTGAGGAAAAAGGCATTTACAGTGTCGAAAAATTTATTGTAGCAAGGCGTTTAATGTATTGGCAGGTTTACTTGCATAAAACGGGTTTGGTCGCCGAACAACTACTTATTAGGGTTTTAAAAAGAGCCAAAGAATTGCATGAATCCGGTAAAAAATTACAGGGTAGTAATGCGCTAATGCATTTTCTAGACCATAAAGTGTCTTTTGAGAATTTTGACCATGAAACTTTAGATGTTTTTTCGCGTTTAGATGATTATGATATTATTTCTGCAATGAAGCATTGGCGGTTCAATGACGATTTTGTGTTAAGTAATTTATGTGAAATGATAATCAACAGGAATTTGCTTAAGATTAAGATGAAGAAAAAGAAAATTAAAAGCGAAAGTCTTCAAAAGCATTTTGACTCATTTGTTCATGAATATAAAATTACCCCAGATGAAGCAAGTTATTTTGTCTTCACGGGCAGTATTTCAAACCAAGCTTATCAATTAAAACATAAGGGAATAAACATTTTGCATAAATCTGGTAAAATTGAGGATATTGTTAAGGCATCCGATCAATTAAATCTTAAGGCCTTATCAAAACGAGTGACGAAATATTATATATGTTACCCTAAATGTAAACTTTAGCACATTTTTCCTATTTTTGCGTATTCAAACAAAAATTATCTAACTTTTTAAGTGTGAAATTTACGGCCCAACAAATAGCGGGAATTTTAGAAGGTGATGTAGTTGGAAATCCCGATGTTGAAGTTTCTAAACTTGCTAAAATAGAGGAGGGCTTTGAAGGCGCTTTAACGTTTTTGGCCAATCCTAAATATACGCCGTATATATATAAAACAAGGGCATCTATTACTATTGTAAATAGAACATTTAATCCTGAAAATAGTTTAAAAACTACCTTGATAAAGGTTGATGACGCTTATTTAGCGTTTTCAAAAATCCTGGAATATTATAACTCAGTAAAGCTCAATAAAGTGGGCATTGAACAGCCTTCATTTATACCTGACTCATCTAAATATGGCGAAAATATTTACATAGGAGCATTCAGCTACATAGGCGAAAATGTGATAATGGGCGATAACGTCAAGATATTTCCGAACACATTTATTGGAGATAATTCAGTAATTGATGACAACACTATAATTTTTTCTGGTGTGAAAATTTATTCTGAAACTATTATTGGGAAAAATTGCGTCATCAACTCTGGGGCAATTATAGGTGCTGACGGGTTTGGTTTTGCTCCAAATGAAGATGGCAGCTATAGTAAAATACCACAAACAGGAAATGTAATTATAGAGGATTTTGTTGACATAGGCGCCACTACAACCATTGACAGGGCTACTTTGGGCTCTACGATAATTCGGTCAGGTGTAAAACTGGACAACCAAATTCAAATAGCGCACAATGTTGAAATTGGAAACAATACGGTCATTGCGGCTCAAACAGGTATAGCTGGATCTACCAAAATAGGCCAGAATTGCCAAATCGGGGGGCAGGTTGGTATAGCCGGGCACATGACCATAGGAAATAATGTACGGATTCAAGCACAGTCTGGTATAACAAGGAATATCAAAGATAACGAAGTGCTTCAAGGGTCACCCGCAATAAAATTAAGTGACTATAACAAAGCTTACGTTCATTTTAAAAACTTGCCAACGATTGTAAAAAACATAAATGAATTAGAAAAAAATAAATGGGAATAGTTAATACTGAAATCAAGCAAAAAACCATTAAAAAGGAAATTTCTTTAACAGGAGTTGGATTGCATACGGGTAAAAATGTAACCCTAACCTTTAAACCTGCCGAAGCAAACTCCGGGATGGCATTTAAACGAGTTGATTTAGAGGGCGAGCCATTAATTGAGGCAGATGCAAATTATGTAACCAACACACAGCGTGGTACATGTTTGGAAAAAAATGGCGTGACCATACAAACTTCAGAGCATGTTTTGGCGGCATTGGTAGGAATGGATATAGATAATGCCATCATTGAGCTCAACGCGTCAGAACCGCCAATTATGGATGGGTCTTCCAAATTTTTTGTTGAAGCTATTGAAAAGGCGGGTGTTGAAGAATTGGATGCTTACAGAGAAGAATTTGAGATTACGGATATTGTATCGTATGTAGATGAAGAATCAGGAAGTGAAATTTTAGTTATGCCAGCCAAAGAATACCAAATTACAACAATGGTTGATTTTGGCACAAAGGTTTTGGGTACCCAAAATGCAACTTTAAATCAAATTTCTGATTTTAAAAAAGATATAGCTGACTCTAGAACATTTAGTTTTTTACATGAAATTGAAATGCTATTGGAGAATGGCTTGATTAAAGGAGGTGATTTGAACAATGCCATCGTTTATGTTGATAAAGAATTGTCGCCTAAAACCATGGAAAAGTTGCGGGTTGCATTCAAAAAAGACAAAATTGCAGTAAAACCAAATGGTATTTTAGATAATTTAACGCTACATTACCCTAATGAGGCAGCCAGACATAAATTGCTTGATGTTTTAGGAGATTTGGCATTGGTTGGCACTAGAATTCGCGGAAAAATTATTGCGAATAAACCTGGTCACTTTGTTAACACACAATTTGCCAAAAAGCTGTCTAAAATAATTAAGAATGAGCGTCGTAATAACGTTCCTAGCATAGATTTAAATCAGCCTCCGTTAATGGATGTTACCCAAATCATGGCTATGTTACCGCATAGACAACCATTTTTGTTGATTGATAAGGTTTTTGAACTTTCAGACAAGCATGTTATCGCCACCAAAAATGTTACGATGAACGAAGAGTTCTTCAAAGGTCATTTTCCTGGCGCTCCTGTTATGCCCGGGGTGTTAATTGTAGAAGCCATGGCGCAAACCGGTGGTATTTTAGTGTTGAACACCGTTCCTGATCCAGAAAACTACTTGACGTTTTTCATGAAAATGGACAATGTTAAGTTTAAGCAAAAAGTGATGCCTGGTGACACGCTAATTTTCAACTGCACCTTAATAACACCTATCCGTCGTGGTATTTGCCATATGCAAGGTTATGCATATTCCAACGGAAAACTTTGTGCAGAAGCTGAACTAATGGCACAAATTTCAAAAGTTAAATAATTATGAACCAACCCTTAGCATATGTACACCCCGGTGCAAAAATTGCAAAAAATGTGGTTATAGAACCATTTGCGACTATACATAACAATGTTAAAATAGGTGAAGGCACTTGGATAGGAAGCAATGTTACTATAATGGAGGGCGCGCGTATTGGTAAAAACTGCAATATTTTCCCCGGCTCTGTTATTTCAGCGGTTCCTCAAGATTTGAAATACAATGATGAGGAAACTACGGTTGAAATTGGAGATAATGTAACTATTCGCGAATGCGTTACGATTAATAGGGGCACAGCAGATAGAATGAAAACGGTGGTTGGGAATAATTGCCTTATCATGGCATATTGCCATATTGCACACGATTGCATTGTTGGCGATAATTGTATTTTTTCAAATAACAGCACTTTGGCCGGACACATCACCATAGGAGATTATGTAGTTTTAGCGGGAATGACCGCCGTCCATCAGTTTGTGTCTGTTGGAAACCATGCCTTTGTTACGGGTGGGTCTTTGGTTAGGAAAGATGTTCCTCCATTCGTAAAGGCAGCTAGGGAGCCATTGTCTTATGTTGGAATCAATTCAGTTGGTTTAAGAAGAAGAGGGTTTACAACCGAAAAAATCAGGGAAATCCAAAACATTTACAGAATTCTCTACCAAAAAAATTACAATAACACTCAGGCTTCAGAAATTATAGAAGCTGAAATGGAAGCCACTCCAGAGCGCGATGAAATTCTTCAATTCATAAAAAATTCGCACCGTGGTATCATGAAAGGATATTTTAAATCAAACTAAATAAATGGCAACAACATCAGATATTAGAAACGGATTGTGCATCAGGTACAACAACGATATCTACAAAATCATAGAGTTTTTACATGTAAAACCTGGTAAAGGACCAGCATTTGTAAGAACAAAATTAAAAAGCGTTACCAACGGAAAGGTTATAGACAATACATTTTCAGCAGGGCATAAATTAGAGGATGTACGCGTGGAAACCCACAAGTTTCAGTATTTATACAATGATGGAGAATTCTATCATTTTATGAATGAGGC
Organism: Tamlana flava; assembly: GCF_041287255.1. NCBI lineage: Bacteria > Pseudomonadati > Bacteroidota > Flavobacteriia > Flavobacteriales > Flavobacteriaceae > Tamlana > Tamlana flava. The sequence continues at coordinate 81,819 of NZ_JBGGTX010000001.1, read as the reverse complement.
GGACTATACGCAAATAAGGTTAACTGAAGCCGCTTTGGATAGACCTGATTTAATGAAGGAAGGAGAAGTCGTTACTGTTTTGATTAACACGGAAGACAACCTACCATTGTCGGTTGAAATGCCTGCTAGCGTAATTTTAGAAGTGACTCACACTGAACCGGGAGTAAAAGGTAATACCGCTACAAATGCTACAAAACCGGCAACAGTTGAAACAGGAGCAGAGGTTAATGTTCCGCTTTTTATCAACGAAGGTGATAAAATTAAAATTGAAACTGAAAAAGGCACTTACAAAGAGCGCGTTAAGGAATAGTTTTTGAAATTTCCAGTTCCACATACATTAAAACAGATTGCAAACTTAATAGATTGTAAGTTTGTTGGCGGCGATGATTTTCCTGTTTTAGGTATGAATGAAATTCATGTGGTTGAACCGGGAGATATTGTTTTTGTTGACCATCCTAAATATTACGGAAAGGCTTTGGAATCTGCGGCTACTATTGTTTTAATTAACAAAGAGGTTGATTGTCCAGAAGGAAAAGCGCTTTTAATTAGTGATGACCCGTTCAGGGATTTCAACAAGCTCACCAATCATTTTAAGCCTTTTAGTGCTTCTAACTCGGCTATTTCGCAGACTGCTAAAATTGGAAAAAACACAGTTATTCAGCCAAATTGTTTCATTGGTAACAATGTAGTTATCGGTGATAATTGTATCATTCATTCCAACGTAAGTCTTTATGATGATACTATTTTAGGAGATAATGTTACCATTCATTCGGGTTCGGTTTTGGGGGCAAATGCATTTTATTACAAAAATAGACCAGAAGGATATGATAGATTACAATCTTGTGGGCGTGTAGTTGTTGAAAACCATGTTGATATTGGTGCATCTTGCACTATTGACAGGGGTGTTACTGCAGATACTAGAATCTGCGAAGGTTCAAAAATAGACAACCAAGTTCAAGTGGGTCATGATACTGTTATTGGGAAAAAATGTTTGATTGCCTCTCAAGTTGGTATTGCAGGATGTGTGGTTATTGAAGACGAAGTAACTATATGGGGCCAAGTGGGTATTACCAGTGGGATAACTATTGGAAAAAAAGCCGTGATTTCTGCAAAAGCTGGGGTTAGTAAATCATTGGAAGGAGGAAAAAGTTATTTTGGTATTCCTGCGGATGACTTCCGTTCAAAATACAAGGAAATCGCGTCAATTAAAAAAATACCAGAAATTCTTGAAAAATTAAAAAACCAAGATAATAACGTTTAAATAAAAGTCATTTTTGCTTTAAAGTTTATATGCAAAAAATTACTTTTGCTTAAAATCAAAAATTAATCATCAAAATAATCACTTATGAGTGTTTTAGTAAATAAAGATTCCAAAATAATTGTTCAAGGTTTTACAGGTAGTGAAGGTACTTTTCACGCTAGCCAAATGATAGAATACGGAACAAATGTTGTTGGTGGGGTTACCCCGGGAAAAGGAGGGCAAACACATTTAGATAAACCTGTTTTTAATACAGTTTTGGAAGCCGTTGAGCAAGTTGGTGCAGATACGACAATTATTTTTGTGCCACCTGCATTTGCTGCCGATGCTATTATGGAAGCTGCCGATGCTGGAATCAAAGTAATTATTACAATTACTGAAGGTATTCCTGTGGCAGATATGATTGCGGCATCAAATTATATTAAAAACAAAGATTGCAGGTTAATCGGACCTAATTGTCCTGGTGTAATTACCCCGGAAGAAGCTAAAGTGGGTATCATGCCTGGTTTTGTTTTCAAGAAGGGAAAAGTAGGTATTGTGTCTAAATCAGGTACATTAACTTATGAAGCGGCAGACCAAGTAGTGAAGCAAGGTTTGGGAATTACAACGGCAATAGGAATAGGTGGTGACCCAATTATAGGGACTACCACAAAACAAGCAGTGGAATTGTTAATTAATGACCCGGAAACAGAAGCAGTTGTAATGATTGGTGAAATTGGTGGGCAGCTTGAGGCAGATGCTGCAAATTGGTATTTAGCGAGCGGAAGTAAAAAGCCTATTGTAGGCTTTATTGCCGGTGAAACTGCACCCGCAGGACGAACCATGGGCCATGCCGGAGCCATTGTTGGCGGAAGCGATGATACCGCGCAAGCTAAAAAGAAAATCATGAGGTCTTGTGGCATACATGTTGTGGATTCTCCTGCTGAAATAGGTAAGAAAGTAGCTGAAGTTTTGGCATAAAATAACCTCTAAAGACTTATAGCCTCACAATATTTAGTGAGGTTTTTTTATTTGATGCCAGTGGTATTTGCTATATTTGAATAAATAGAAAATTTCTTTATAAACAGAAATAAACTAACTATCGAAGATGAAATTATTAGAAGGAAAAACAGCCATTGTTACGGGCGCAAGTCGTGGAATTGGTAAAGGAATAGCCCAAATATTTGCGCAACAAGGTGCTGATGTGGCTTTTACCTATAGCTCTTCAGTTGAAGCGGCAAAAGAATTGGAAAACGAACTTAACGCTTTAGGGGTTAAGGCTAAAGGGTATAAAAGTAATGCAGCCAGTTTTGAAGAAGCTCAAAAATTAGCTGATGATGTTGTGGCAGAATTTGGAAGCATTGATGTTTTGGTAAACAATGCCGGTATTACAAAAGACAACTTATTAATGCGTATTACTGAAGAAGATTTTGATACTGTTATTGAGGTTAATTTAAAATCTGTTTTTAATATGACCAAAGCCGTGCAAAAAACTATGCTAAAACAACGTAAAGGCTCAATCATCAATATGAGTTCGGTTGTTGGGGTAAAAGGTAATGCAGGCCAGACTAATTATGCAGCATCAAAAGCTGGTATTATTGGTTTTTCCAAATCTGTAGCGTTAGAGCTGGGCTCAAGAAACATTAGAAGTAATGTGGTTGCTCCTGGATTTATAGAAACGGAAATGACCGCTAAATTAGATGAAGAAGTGGTAAAAGGTTGGCGTGCAGGAATTCCTTTAAAACGCGGAGGAACACCTGAAGACGTGGCAAATGTTTGCGTGTTTTTGGCTTCAGACATGAGTGCCTATGTTACTGGGCAAACGTTAAATGTTGATGGTGGCATGCTAACTTAATTTATGAAACAGATTTCAGAATTACGACTTTTTTCAATCCTTAATTTGTCTGCCTTAAACTCGTAATTCGTAAATCAAAAAATGCAAACAGAAACTTTATTATATATCATACTTGCTGGAATCATTGCATTGTTGCTGTCATTTTTCCACTACTTCAATAAAAAGAAAAGCATGTCTCGATTAAACATGCTTTTTGCTTTTTTGAGGTTTATTACTGTTTTTTCTGTTTTACTTTTGATTGTCAATCCCAGTTTTAATAAAGTTACTTTGTTTACTGAAAAGCCAAATTTAATCTTGGCCGTTGATAACTCAAGTTCAATCAAACATTTAAACCAAAAGGACAAAGCCCTTGATTTTATAGAAAGTATTTCGCAAAACAAAGATTTAAAAAGTAAATTTAATTTAGAGCTGTATACTTTTGGGGAATCACTTTCAACTTCAGACTATATTGATTTTTCTGAAAACCAAACCAATATTTATAAAGCCTTCACACAATTAAACAAAATTTACAAGCAGACAACTTCACCCACTTTGTTGCTTACCGATGGAAATCAAACCTATGGTAATGATTATCAATTTGTAGATAACAGGTATAGTCAACCCATTTTCCCAATCATTTTGGGGGATACGACCAAGTATGTCGACTTAAAAATCCAACAGCTCAATGTCAATAAATATGCCTATTTAAAGAATAAATTTCCTGTTGAAGCCATATTGGTTTACAGCGGTGATGATAGTGTCAATTCAAACCTCATAGTAACTAAAGGAAATTTGCCTGTTTATTCTGAAAACCTAAACTTTTCCAAAACTAATAGCTCAAAGATTTTGAATTTTAATTTGCCTGCTAATTCGGTTGGTATTGGTCAATATAAAATAACGCTTAATCCTTTGGAACAGGAGAAAAACAAAATAAACAATGTACAGAATTTTGCAGTTGAAGTGATAAATCAAAAAACTAAAATAGCCTTTGTTAGTGATATTTTACATCCAGATTTGGGAGTACTGAAAAAGAGTATTGAAAGCAACGAACAGCGTGCGGTATCATTTGTTGGTTTAAATGATATTATTGATAAAATAAATGATTTTCAATTAATTATACTCTATCAGCCAAATAATAAGTTTAAGTTATTAGTGGAAGCATTAAATGCACAAAAGAAAAATCAATTTATCATTATTGGTCCAAAAACCGATTTAGATTTTTTAAACGAAGCTTATCCATTTTTCAATCACCAAATAACAAATCAAACAGAAGATTATCAAGCTGAATTGAATAGAAACTATGGGCCATTTTTAATTCAAGATTTAGATTTTGAGTCATTTCCACCGTTATTATCCAATTACGGAGCTGTTCAGTTTTCTATACCGTTTGAAACCATTTTAAATAAAACATTTAAAGGTGTTTCTGTTGGGGAGCCTCTGCTGGCCACTTTTGAAATTAATAGTTGGAGGCAAGCGGTTTTATTTGGCGAGAATATTTGGCAATGGCGGGCACAAAGTTTTATAAATGAGAAGTCATTCAAACCGTTTGATGATTTCATTGGGAAGCTCATTCAATATCTAGCCACAAATCAACAAAAAAGTCGACTTAACATTGAATATGACTCCTTTTACAAAGACAACAATAATGTAATTGTGAAAGCAGAATTTTTCGACAAAAATTATGTTTTTGATGCCCGTGAAAGCCTTGAGATTATAGTGGTTGAAAATAAATCCAATGAAACCAAAACATTTCCATTAATTTTAAAAAATAACTATTATCAAGTTGATTTAAGTAGTTTGCCTCCCGCAACATACAACTTTGTGGTTAGGGCAAAAAATGATAATTTGTCAAAGTCTGGCAGTTTTCAAATACTGGAATATAATGTGGAACAACAATTTTTAAATGCTGATGTAACAAAACTGCAAAAGATTGCTACTAACAGTCAAGGCAAAAGTTATTTTATAGACAATTGGCAAAATCTTATTGAAGATTTATTGGATGACAAACGTTTTGTTCCAATTCAAAAAAGCGTAAAAAAAACCATACCTTTGCTTGATTGGAAATATTTATTGGCTATCATAGCCTTGAGCCTAGGATTAGAATGGTTTATTAGAAAATATAACGGATTAATTTAATTAGACAAACACATGGACAAATTACCAAAAGTGGCACTTCCATTTATTATTGGAGTGATTGTATTAGTAATAATTTTAACTAAATCTGCAGTTACCATCGGTTCTGGTGAAGCTGGGGTGCTTTATAAAACCTTTGGAGGAGGGGTTGTAACAGACGAACCCCCATTAGGAGAGGGCTTTCATATTGTGGCACCATGGAACAAGGTTTATGTTTATGAGGTTCGTCAACAAGAACGTTTAGAGAAGATGAATGTTTTATCGTCTAACGGGTTAGACATTAAACTTGAAGCTTCCGTTTGGTTTCAACCTATGTATAACGAATTAGGAAAATTGCACCAAGAAAAAAGTGAACAATATATAGATAGGGTTCTATTGCCTGCCATACGCTCTGCAGCAAGAAGTGTGGTTGGTCGTTACACCCCAGAGCAGTTATATTCAAGCAAGCGTGATGCTATTCAACAAGAAATTTTTGAAGAAACCCAGAAGATTGTAGATGACCAATACATTCAGCTAAACGAAGTTTTGGTGCGGGATGTAACACTTCCTCCTACGATTAAAGATGCCATTGAACGTAAACTAAAGCAAGAACAAGAATCACTGGAATATGAATTTAGATTGGTAACTGCTGCAAAGGAAGCAGATAAAGTAAGGATTGAGGCACAAGGGAAGGCGGATGCCAACAGAATATTGAGTGCTTCATTGACGGATAAGATTTTGCAGGATAAAGGTATAGATGCTACAATTAAATTATCAGAATCCCCGAATAGCAAGGTTATTGTTATAGGGTCAGGAGACAGTGGTATGCCGATTATTTTGGGAAATCAGTAAGATTAAAATAATTTAGATATCTGCGTAATCCTTTAAATATTATTGATTTTTTTGTTGCCGAATGTTGTTAATTTTCAAATGTTTTAATAATTGCGGTTAATATTTGGAATTATTGACATAAATTATAGATATTTGCAAAAGACAAAAAAGACATGAATTTTATTCAAAAACATCATCATTTTCACATTTGCCCTCAAGCGAAGTGAGAATGTATTGAGTAAAGTCAACATATATTTAAACCCGTTTGAGACCATCAAACGGGTTTTTTAATAAAACCAACTAGATTGTTTCAAACTCATAAAAATTAGATAATGAGTAAATTAAGAATTGCAGTGCAAAAATCGGGTCGATTGAACGAAGACTCGATGCAGATTTTAAAAGACATTGGCATTAACATCGACAATGGTAAGGACCAGCTAAAGGCTTCGGCAAAAGGTTTTCCTGTTGAAGTGTTTTACTTAAGAAATGGCGATATTCCACAGTATTTAAAAGACGGTGTGGTGGATGCTGCCATTATTGGCGAAAATGTTTTGATTGAAAAAGGGGAAGGCATTAATGTTGTTGAAAAACTTGGGTTTTCAAGCTGCCGTGTTTGTATTGCTGTGCCAAAATCGGTTAAATACAATGGTATAAAGGATTTGGAAGGTAAGCGTATTGCAACATCTTATCCCCATACCGTTCAAACCTATTTGGATAAAAATGGAGTAAATGCAAACCTACATATAATTAATGGTTCGGTTGAAATAGCCCCTAATATCGGTTTGGCAGATGCTATTTGTGATATTGTTTCCAGCGGGAGCACCTTGTTTAAAAACAATTTAAAGGAGGTTGAAACCATTTTGAAATCTGAAGCTGTGCTAGCTGTTTCTCCTGTTTTAAATGAGGACAAACTTGATATTCTAAATAAGATTCAATTTAGGATTAAATCGGTTTTAAAAGGCAGAAATTCAAAATACGTTTTACTAAATGCACCAAACGATAAAGTTCAAGACATCATCAGTGTACTCCCAGGCATGAAAAGTCCAACGGTTTTACCTTTGGCTGAAGAAGGTTGGAGTTCTGTACATTCCGTAATCAATAAAAATGAATTTTGGGAAGTTATTGACGATTTAAAGGCTAAAGGCGCCCAAGGAATATTGGTTTGCCCTATTGAGAAAATGGTACTTTGACCTTTGTGATTCTTAACTTACTTCAGAATCACATTAACTAATTTGATAATGCAAATAATTAACAATCCAAATAAAAATACTTGGTCAGAAATTTTAAAAAGACCTACACAAACTGTCGATGATATTGAGGGTATAGTAAATCAGGTTTTTGATGATGTACGTCAAAATGGTGATGAAGCAATTGCGAAATACACCGAACGCTTCGATGGGGTTTCTTTAAAATCGAATGTGGTATCTTCTGAAGAACTTCAGGAAGCTGTTTCAAAGGTTTCGGAAAAACTTCAAAATGCCATAAAAATGGCAAAGCAAAACATAGAAGCCTTTCACAAGGCACAAAAAACAGGAAAAGTTGAAGTAGAAACTGCCAATGGCGTGCTGTGCTGGCAGGAAAAACGTCCAATTCAAAAAGTAGGATTGTATATTCCCGGAGGAACTGCTCCTTTATTTTCAACGGTTTTAATGTTGGCAGTTCCTGCCCAAATAGCTGGTTGCAAGGAGATTGTTTTATGTTCCCCACCTAACAAAGAAGGCAAATTGGCTCCGGAAATTTTGTTTGCCGCCCAACTTTGTGGGGTAACAAAGGTCATTAAAGTTGGTGGAATTCAGGCCATTGCAGGATTGGCATTTGGAACAACCATAATTCCTCAAGTCCATAAGATATTTGGTCCAGGAAATCAATTTGTCACTGTTGCAAAGCAATTGGCCACTAAATTTGGTGTAGCAATAGATATGCCCGCAGGTCCGAGTGAATTATTGGTCATTGCTGACGAAAGTGCCAATGCTTCTTACGTGGCATCAGATTTATTGAGTCAAGCTGAACATGGTTCGGATAGCCAGGTTATTTTGGTTTCAACATCCAAAGAATTAATAAATTCTGTTTCCGAAGAAGTTGAAAAACAGTTAAATGTGCTTCCGCGTAAAGCCATTGCCGAAAAGTCTATTGCAAATTCAAAGTTGATTTATGTGGAAAATGATGCTGTTGCGCTTGAATTAATTGATGAATATGGCCCTGAGCATTTTATTGTTTGCTCAAAGAATGAAGATTTATATGTAAACGGGATTAGTAATGCCGGTTCGGTATTTATTGGAAATTACACACCTGAAAGTGCTGGGGATTATGCTTCTGGAACAAACCATACATTGCCAACAAATGGTTTTAGTAAAGCCTATTCGGGAGTAAATTTAGATAGTTTTCAAAAGAGTATGACCTTTCAAAAAATATCAAAGGATGGCATTTTAAATATTGGTGAAACCATAGAGATCATGGCAGAAGCAGAAGGTTTGCGAGCGCACAAGAACGCTGTTTCCATTCGTTTAAAGGATTTGAAAAAATGAACGTTAAAGACTTAATAAGGAAAAACATAAAAGCATTAAAGCCCTATTCGTCAGCAAGAGATGAATTTAAGGGTGATGGTGATGATATGGTGTTTTTGGATGCCAATGAAAATCCATTTGAAAATGGCGTGAACCGTTACCCAGACCCGTTGCAGCGCAATTTAAAATCAATGTTATCTGCTATAAAAGGCGTTTCTGAAGAACGTATCCTTTTGGGCAATGGGAGTGACGAAGTTTTAGACCTTATTTTTAGGGCGTTTTGTGAGCCGAATCAAGACAACATCATAACCTTGCCGCCTACATACGGTATGTATGAAGTTTTGGCCAATGTTAACGCCATTGATATTAAAAGTGTTCAGCTGGATGACAACTTTCAGCCTAAAGTGAATGAGATTTTGGAAATTGCTGATGCAAATTCAAAATTGTTGTTTTTGTGTTCCCCAAACAATCCCACAGGGAATAGTTTTGAAGCCAAGTCAATTGAAAAGTTGATAAAAAAATTTAAAGGAATTGTTGTTATAGATGAAGCATATATTGATTTTTCAACCCAAGAGAGTTGGGTAAATAGTTTGAGCGAGTTTCCCAACTTGATTGTTACGCAAACCCTTTCCAAGGCTTACGGGATGGCTGGTATTCGCTTAGGTATATGCTATGCTTCCTCGGAAATAATTTCAGTTTTAAACAGAATAAAACCCCCTTACAATGTCAATGAATTGACCCAACAACGAGCCATGATGCGTTTAAAGGTACAAGAAAGGATAAGTAAGGAGGTTAAAAATATTTTAAAGGAAAGAGAAGTTTTAATATCTGAGTTGAAATCTGTTAATTTTGTTTCAAAAATCTATCCTTCTGATGCTAATTTTATTTTAGCCAAAGTGGATGATGCTACAGGGAGATATAATCAATTGTTGGAAAAGGGAATTGTCATTAGAAATAGAACAACCCAACCTGGATGTGAAAATTGTCTGCGCTTTACAATTGGAACGCCTGAAGAGAATGAGAAATTGATAAAAACATTAAAATCCATTTGTTAATGAAAAAAGTACTATTTATTGATAGGGATGGAACCATCATCAGGGAACCTGCTGATGAGCAGATAGATTCATTTGAGAAATTGGAATTTTACCCTAAAGTGTTTCAGTATTTGGGCAGAATTGCCAAAGAGTTGGATTATGAACTTGTTATGGTAACCAATCAAGATGGTTTGGGAACCGAGTCATTTCCGGAAGACAGGTTTTGGCCAACGCACAATTTCATTATTAAATGTTTTGAGGATGAAGGCATTGTGTTCAAAGAGCAGATTATTGATAGAACCTTTGCCAAAGACAATGCACCAACCAGAAAACCCAATACTGGGCTTTTAACACAATATTTTTCTGAGGATTATGATTTGGAAAATTCCTTTGTCATCGGCGACCGCTTAACAGATATTGAACTGGCTAAAAACCTGGGGGCAAAAGGCATTTTTATTAATGATGAAACCCATTTGGGAACAGATGAAATTACAGTTAAACGTGAAGAGCTGGAAAACTATATAGCTTTAGAAAGTAACGATTGGGCTAAAATCTATGCCTTTTTAAAAGCCGACAAACGTTCAGGAGGCATTATTAGAAATACGAATGAAACAAAAATCGCCATTCAAATAAATCTTGATGGTACTGGAAAAAGCAAAATTGAAACAGGCATTGCTTTTTTTGACCATATGCTCGACCAAATTGCAAGACATGGTCAACTTGATTTAAACATAAAAGTTGATGGTGATTTGGAAGTGGATGAGCACCATACAATTGAAGATACAGGCATTGCCCTTGGTGAGTTGTTTCATAATGCATTAGGGAATAAATTAGGGATTGAACGCTATGGGTTCTGTTTGCCAATGGATGATTGCTACGCCCAAGCGGCAATAGATTTTGGAGGGCGAAATTGGTTAGTTTGGGAAGCGGACTTTAAACGTGAAATGATTGGAAAGATGCCAACAGAAATGTTTTACCACTTTTTTAAATCGTTTACTGACGGAGCAAAGTGCAACTTGAACATCAAAGCAGAAGGAACTAATGAACACCACAAAATTGAGGCTATTTTTAAAGCTTTTGCCAAAGCCATAAAAATGGCGGTAAAACGGGATGTTGAAAAAATGATTTTGCCTTCAACAAAAGGCATGCTTTAGAAGAATTTAGGAATGTAGATTTACGTCTGACGAGTAAAATTGACGTAAATCAAAAATCGCAAATTGTAATCAATTGAAATTAGTAATAATAAATTATGGAGCTGGGAATATAAAAAGCATTCAATTTGCTTTCAAGCGTTTGGGTTATGATGCTGTTTTATCAAATAATTCTGAAGAAATAGCATCTGCAGATAAAATTATTTTTCCAGGTGTAGGTGAGGCTAGTAGTGCCATGGGCATGCTTAAGGAAACGGGGTTGGATAAATTGATTCCAAACTTAAAGCAGCCTGTTTTGGGCATATGTTTGGGAATGCAGCTGCTTTGTAGATACACTGAAGAAGGAAACACAAAGGGTTTGGGGGTTTTTGATACTGATGTTAAAAGGTTTTCCAATGCGGTAAAAGTTCCTCAAATGGGTTGGAATGTCATCAAAGACTTAAAATCTGACTTGTTTAAAGGCGTTAAAGAAAATGAATATATGTACTTGGTACACAGTTATTATGCCGAGCACTGTGAGCAGACCATTGCTAAAACAGATTATGGTATTAATTATGCGTCAGCTTTGCAGCATAACAATTTTTACGGTGTTCAATTTCACCCAGAAAAAAGTAGTACAGCTGGAGCAAAAATATTGCAGAACTTTTTAAACTTATAGATTAATTTTGACAGTGAGTTTCAAACAATGGCTAAAAGCAAATAGCGTAAAAAAATGAGAATAATTCCAGCTATCGATATTATTGACGGAAAATGTGTCCGATTGACAAAAGGCGATTATGATACAAAAAAGGTTTACAACGAAAATCCTTTGGAAGTTGCCAAAATGTTTGAGGGTTCAGGAATCCAGTATTTACATTTGGTGGATTTGGATGGAGCTAAGGCACAACACATTATTAATTATAAAGTTCTTGAGCAAATTGCCTCAAAAACCAAATTAAAAATTGATTTTGGAGGCGGTTTAAAAGCCAATGAAGATTTGCATATCGCTTTTAATTCTGGCGCAAGACAGATTACAGGAGGGAGTATTGCTGTTAAAAACCCTAAAATATTTGAAGGTTGGATTGGCAAGTATGGAAGTGAAAAGATTATTCTTGGTGCAGATAGCAATGATGGTAAGGTTGCTATAAGTGGCTGGCAAGAAGAAAGCACAAATGAAGTGATTCCGTTTATAAAAGACTATCAAAAAAAAGGAATAAAATATGTTATTTGCACCGATATTTCTAAAGATGGCATGCTTGAAGGCCCTTCGGTTGAACTGTACAAACAAATCCTTTCGCAATGCAGCAATAGTAGCATGCAATCCATAAAGCTTATTGCTTCCGGTGGTATTTCAACAATTGAGGAGCTTCCAGTATTAAAGGAACTTGGTTGCGAAGGTGTTATTATTGGTAAGGCCATTTATGAAAACAGAATCAGTTTGCATCAATTAGAAAAATTTGTATAATGCTTACAAAACGAATCATACCCTGTTTGGACATAAAAAATGGACGCACAGTAAAAGGTGTTAATTTTGTTGATTTACGGGATGCAGGAGATCCTGTCGAACTAGCGAAACAATATGCTGAACTAGGTGCTGACGAACTGGTGTTTTTGGATATTTCGGCAACTCTTGAAGGTCGTGCAACCGTTTTGGATATGGTCTTGCATGTGGCAGAACAGGTTAATATTCCATTCACCGTTGGTGGTGGCATTTCGAGTGTAGAGCATGTTGACGATTTATTGCAATGTGGGGCTGACAAAGTATCGGTCAACTCTTCGGCTGTTAAAAGACCTGATTTGGTAAATGAATTGGCCGACAAGTTTGGGAGTCAATGTGTTGTTGTTGCCATAGATGCTAAAGAAGTGGATGGCCAATGGAAAGTCCATTTGGCAGGTGGAAGTATTCCAACTGACATCGATTTGTTTGAATGGGCAAAAGAAGTTGAAAAACGAGGCGCAGGTGAAATTTTGTTCACGTCAATGAATCATGACGGTACTAAAAATGGATTTGCAAATAAAGCTTTGGCTCGATTATCGAAAGAATTGAATATTCCAATTATTGCCTCTGGAGGTGCTGGAACCATTCAGCATTTTATCGATACCTTTAAGGAAGGAAAATCTGATGCGGCCTTGGCGGCTAGTGTGTTCCATTTTGGTGAAATCCCCATTATGGAATTGAAAAAAGAATTAAAAAAGAACAATATAGAAGTACGACTTTAGTCGTTATGCTGATTGCCATACTGAGCTCAGTCGATGTATTATTTTAACATTCCATAAACCGAAATTATGAAAATTAAATACGATGCCCACGGATTAGTTCCTGCCATAATTCAAGATGCAACAACAAAAAACGTTTTGATGTTGGGATATATGAGCGAAGAGGCTTATCAAAAAACATTGGAAACGAAAAAGGTTACTTTTTATAGCCGAAGCAAACAACGTTTGTGGACAAAAGGCGAGGAGAGTGGTAATTTCTTAAATCTTGTTGATATTAAAAACGATTGTGATAACGATACCCTTTTAATACAAGTTAACCCTGTTGGGCCAACCTGTCATAAAGGAACTGGAAATTGTTGGGGCGAGGACAATACAGCTAATTACGGATTCTTTTCTACACTTGAAAATGTTATAGCCGAACGAGTGGCAAATAAGGACACCGTTAAATCTTATGTGGCTAGTTTGTTTTCAAAAGGGATTAATAAAGTAGCCCAAAAAGTAGGAGAGGAGGCTGTTGAAACGGTTATTGAGGCCATGGATAATAACGATGAATTATTTTTATACGAATCAGCCGACCTATTTTTTCATTATTTAATGTTGCTTCAAGCTAAAGGGTTTACTTTAAAAGACATCGAAAAGGAGTTGCAGGGAAGGCATAAGTAGTTTAGTTTTGAAAAAGTTCTTTTATGTTATAAATATTCAATATTTGGGCTATCGGTTTCATGGTTGGCAAAAACAGCCAGATGTAAAAACCCTTCATTTGATGGTAGATAGAACCTTGAAATTTATTCTGGAAGGTAAACGATTTAAAACCTTGAGCTCAGGCAGGACCGATGCAATGGTTTCAGCAGAATGTGCAGCCTTCGAGCTGTTTTTGAACGAACCAATTGAAAATGAATCAGAATTTCTGAATCTTTTCAATTACAATCTTCCCCAGGATATTCGGGCTCTTAGCATCAAAGAGGTTGATTCTAAATTCAACATCATCAACCATTCAAAAGTAAAGGAATACCTTTATTTATTTACTTGTGGTGAAAAATGCCATCCTTTTTGTGCACCGATTATGACCACTATTTTAAATGACTTAGACATTGAACTCATGAAACTTGGAGCTAAATTATTTGAAGGTAAAAATTATTTAAGGTCTTATTGTTACAAACCCACAGACAATGGTGTTTATACGAGAGAAATCTTCACCTGTGAACTTATTGAAAACACACTTTATACCGCAAGTTATTTTCCTGAAAAAACCTATTTACTGCGAGTAAAAGGAAAAGGTTTTATGCGCAACCAGATTAGACTGATTATGGGAGCGCTTATTGATTTAGGGAAAGGAAAATTATCTTTGGAAGATATTCGTGCTAGCTTATTGCCCAACAGCAATATGAAGATGGAGTATATAGCCCCGGCCTCAGGGTTGATTTTAAAAAACATAGAGTTTGAATAATTAAGGTTTCGTTATGTGAAACGCCATTAATTTTCTTAATTTCATCAACCAAAAATTCTGCAATGAGTATTACAATTCCAAAATCAGTCTTCGAGTTTTTTAAAAAACTTGAAAAAAACAATAACCGAGATTGGTTTAACGAAAACAAGTCTGAATTTAAGGCCATTGAAAAAGAAGTCAAAGCATTTTATCAAAAAGTTTTTGAAAACCTAAATAAACATGACGAAGTGGACAAGCTAAAAATATTCAGGATTTATAGAGATGTCCGATTTTCAAAAAACAAATTACCCTATAAAACCCATTTTGGCGGCTCGTTCCATAGAGTAAAACCAAGGTTAAGAGGTGGTTATTACCTTCACATTCAGCCCAACAACGAAAGCTTTATTGCCACAGGGTTTTGGGAACCTGCCCCAGCAGATTTATTACGGATTAGAAAGGAATTTGAAATGGATGATAATGAAATTCGCGAAATCTTAGCAAATAAGAACTTTAACCGTATTTGGGGTGACACCTTTATTGGCGATGAAGTTAAAACCGCTCCAAAAGGTTTTGATAAAGAGCATCAGGCTATAGATTTAATCAAAAAAAAGCAATACATTTTCACTAAGAAGTTTACCGATCAAGAAGTTCTTACTTCAGATTTTATAAATCAAGTTGATACAGCTTTTAAATCCGTAAGACCATTTTTTGATTACATGAGTGATGTGTTAACCACCGATCTAAATGGTGTTTCGATTATTTAATTTCTTTAATGATATATTTGGATTGGTTGAATTCAAACTGGTCGTTAACCTTTTTGTTTCTTAATAATTGTCCGATAGGTGAGCTGAATGAAATGGCATAATAGCTTTCTTCATCCCCCAAATCAATTTTACCAAGGCTTACAGCAATGTAAAAATGGATTAAATTGGTTTTTACAATACTTCCTAAAACCGCTTCATTATTAACAATATTTGGTTTTATAAGTTGTAATTGGGCTTTATTTTTTTGTGCATCTGCTAAATAACCTAGATTTTTTTCTAAGTCACCTAGCAGATTGCTATTCCCAATATCATCTTCTTCAAGGTTTCCTTTATCGTTGCTCTCTATAGCGTCCTTTATTAAGCTGATTTCTTCTTTATAGCCATTAATGCGCTTATCCACAAGATCGTTGCAAATCTGTAGAAGTTTTAGTTTAGTGGTCATCAAATATTTAAACTGCTGTTAGTAGTTCAGGTTTTTCAAACAATTGAATTTGGCTTAGTAAACGTTCTTTTACAAGGTTCATCATGCGCTTGTTCAATGCTGAAGAGTTTTCAATGTAAATAAGGTATTCTTCAACGCTAAAAACACCTATCACCATACCTTTCATGGAGTTACGGAACTTCATGTCTTTATGAATGGCATTTTCAATGTAAAGAATACGCTTCTCCAAAGATAAATCATAAAACACAGATTTGTGCTTGGTAATGTAATTTCTAAAAACTTCAATTAATAAATCATTTTGAAACTTAATAACAGGGCGCAAAACTAAATTTTGAAAACGCTCGTCGCTGCTCATGTTGTCATTAATTGTAGTGCTTAAAATTTCTGGGCGAATGCCGTTAATTTGGGATTTTCGGGTGCTCATGTTGAAAGATTTGCATTAAAATTAAATATTATCAAAACTGATAGAAGTATTCATATTTATTATTATTAACGAGGTTATTAACATTTCTGTTTTTTCTATCTTTATTGTTATTTAAAATTGAGTTTTTAATTCGGCCTTTGGCCAAAACCTTAAAGAAATTAAAAGAATATGAAATTTGGAAGTACAGATAATCCGGGAGGTGTTGATTTTACTTTGCCAAAAGACCATCCTGATACAAAGGGTGTTTTGAATAAGGTGAAAGATGATAACGTGCCCGAAATTTATGTAGGCTGTGCTAAATGGAACAAGGATGATTTAAAAGGATTTTACCCAAAAGGCATAAAAGACGAATTGGCTTACTACTCCAAACAGTTTAATTCCATCGAGTTAAATGCTACATTTTATCGTATTTTTCCCGCGGAACAGTTTTCAACATGGTATGATAAAACACCCGAAGGATTCAAGTTTTTTCCAAAATTGAATCAAGAAATAAGCCATTGGAAACGTTTGAATAACACCAATGAAGTGGTTGAAAATTACCTATACAACGCTTCAAATTTGAAAGAAAAATTGGGCACTGTATTTTTGCAAATGCACAATAATTTTGCTCCAAAGGATTTTAATAGGGTAATTGATTTTGTTGAAAATTGGCCTAGGGAAATTCCTTTAGCAATCGAGTTTAGGCATACCGATTGGTATAATGATATAGCTGTTTTTGAAGATTTATATCAGCTTTTGGAGAATCATAATATTTCAAACGTCATTGTTGATACCGCAGGCCGTCGTGATTTATTGCATATGAGATTAACCAATCCCACAGCTTTTGTTAGATATGTTGGTGCAAACCACCCAAGCGATTACAGCAGGTTAAATGATTGGGTAGAGCGTTTAAAAATGTGGAAAGAACAAGGTATTAAGGAAATTGATTTTTTCATTCATCAGAATATAGAAAAAGAATCACCATTACTTTCAGCCTATTTTATTAGGAAAATAAATAAGGTATTAGGGTATAATTTGAAAATACCGAACGATGATTCGGAAGATGACTCACAACCACAACTATTTTAAAAACAATTATAATAAAGATGAGATTTCACACCAGAAAATGGGTAAAACCCGAAGATTTAAATGCTAACGGAACTTTATTTGGAGGAAGATTGCTATAATGGATAGACGAAGAGGCAGCGCTTTACACCATCATTCAATTAGAAAACCAAAAAGTAGTGACCAAGTACATGAGTGAAATCGATTTCAAAGCGTCTGCCAAACAAGGCCACATTGTTGAAATTGGCATTGAGGTTGTAAAATTTGGTAAAGCATCTTTGGTTTTAAGTAGCGAAGTAAGAAATAAAATGACCATATCAAATATTGTTATGGTTAATTTAGGACCAGATGGCAAGTCAAAACCACATGATAAAACGGAGGTGGAATATGTGGCTGATAGGCTAGATTAGACAGTAAATAAATTTGCTTTAAAATTTATAATCATAATTGCTGTTCTATTAAAATATTATTGATTATTTGAAATTCCATTAACAATTTTATAAAAATAAATGGACTAGCGGGTTAAATTTTATTATATGCTGAAAAAACAAGGACTTTTTCCTAAATTTGCAAGCCTTTTGGCAGTTCAAGTCTTTTGCCAAAGTACATTCTTTTAAGATTTAAAATAAAATTAAACATATATGAGTAAGACATTGTTTGACAAAGTGTGGGATTCGCATGTTGTAAGAAAAATTGAAGGTGGCCCGGATGTATTTTTCATCGACCGTCATTTTATACATGAAGTAACAAGCCCTGTTGCATTTTTAGGACTAAAAAACAGAGGTTTAGAGGTATTGTATCCTGAGCGCACATTCGCAACAGCAGACCATAATACGCCAACAATTAATCAACATTTGCCTGTTGAGGATCCACTTTCTGCAAATCAGTTAAAAGCTTTAGAAGATAACTCGAAGGAATATGGTATTAGCCACTGGGGGCTTGGGCATAAAAAGAATGGTATTGTGCACGTTGTTGGTCCAGAAAATGGTATAACTTTCCCAGGTGCCACCATTGTTTGTGGAGATTCCCATACATCAACCCATGGTGCGTTTGGTGCCATTGCATTTGGTATTGGTACTTCGGAAGTTGAAATGGTACTATCTACTCAGTGTATCATGCAGCCCAAGCCAAAGAAAATGCGAATTAATGTTAACGGCCAATTGGGCAAAGGAGTTACACCGAAAGATGTGGCCCTTTATATCATTTCAAAATTAACCACTTCTGGGGCAACCGGTTATTTTGTGGAATACGCTGGCGATGTTTTTGAAAACATGACCATGGAAGGTCGTATGACAGTTTGTAACTTGTCAATTGAAATGGGTGCTCGTGGAGGTATGATTGCTCCTGACGAAACCACTTTTGCATACTTAAAAGACAAACCACTTTCTCTAAAAGGTGGAGAATGGGATAAGGCTGTTGCACATTGGAAAACCTTAAAAACAGATGCTAATGCTACATTTGACAAGGAAATAACCTTTGATGCTGCGGATATTGAGCCAATGATTACTTATGGAACAAATCCGGGCATGGGTATTGGTATTACCAACAATATTCCGGATGCAGAAGATGTTGAAGGTGGTGTGGCGACCTATAAAAAATCATTGGAGTACATGGGGTATGGTGAAAACGACCAAATGATTGGGAAAAAAGTGGATTATGTGTTCTTGGGTAGTTGTACAAATGGAAGAATTGAAGATTTTAGAGCTTTTGCTTCCATTGTAAAAGGCAGAAAAAAGGCAGACCATATTACGGCTTGGTTGGTTCCTGGATCTCATGAGGTAGAAGACAAAATCAAGGAAGAAGGTATTTTAGATATAATCACAGAAGCTGGCTTTACATTAAGACAGCCTGGCTGTTCGGCTTGTTTGGCAATGAATGATGATAAAATTCCAGCTGGGAAATATGCCGTTAGCACATCAAACAGAAACTTTGAAGGACGTCAAGGACCTGGTTCAAGAACGATGCTTGCAAGTCCATTGGTGGCAGCTGCAGCGGCGGTAACAGGTGTGGTAACAGACCCTAGAACGCTTTTATAAATCCTAAAAAGGAAAATTAATATAAAAAAAATGAATTCCAATTGAAAATTGGCAACTGAATATTAAAAACATGGCTTACGATAAATTCAACATATTAACAAGTTCCGCGGTTCCATTACCATTAGAAAATGTAGACACTGATCAAATTATACCTGCACGTTTCTTAAAAGCTACAGAGCGTAAAGGTTTTGGCGACAACTTATTTCGCGATTGGAGATACAATTCTGATAATTCACCAAAAGAAAGTTTTGTTTTAAACAACCCGATTTACAGTGGAAAAATATTAGTGGGTGGAAAAAACTTTGGCTCTGGTTCTTCTCGAGAGCATGCCGCTTGGGCGGTTTACGATTACGGTTTCCGTTGCGTGGTGTCTAGCTTTTTTGCTGACATATTTAAAAACAACTGTTTGAACGTTGGTGTGCTTCCAGTACAGGTTAGTCCTGAGTTTTCTGAGAAAATCTTTGAGGAAATCTACAAAGACCCAAATACAGAGATTGAAGTAAACCTTCCAAACCAAACTATTACCATTCTTTCAACGGGTGATCAGGAATCTTTCGAGATCAACTCTTACAAGAAACAAAACATGTTGAATGGCTTTGATGATATTGATTACCTTCAAAATATGAAAGGTGACATTGAATCTTTTGCTAATGATTTGATGCTATAACCTAAATGGCAAAAAAACGAATAGAAATAATGGACACGACATTGCGTGATGGTGAACAGACCTCAGGCGTGTCGTTTTCAGCTTCTGAAAAATTAACTATTGCCAAACTTTTACTTGAAGAATTAAAGGTTGATCGAATTGAAATAGCTTCAGCAAGAGTATCGGCTGGGGAGTTTCAAGCGGTAAAGGATGTTACCCAATGGGCTTCTGAAAATGGTTATATCGAGAAGGTTGAAGTGCTCACTTTCGTTGATAAAGGTGTTTCTATCGATTGGATGATTGAAGCAGGCGCAAAAGTTCAAAATCTGCTTACTAAGGGTTCATTAAATCATTTAACCCATCAGCTTAAAAAGACTCCTAGTCAACATTTTAAAGAAATTTCAGAAGTCATTTCTTTGGCTTTAGATAAAGGCATTGAAACCAATGTTTATCTTGAGGATTGGAGTAATGGTATGCGAAACTCAAAAGACTATGTTTATGAGTTTTTGGCGTTTTTAGCAACACAGCCTGTTAAGCGCATTATGCTTCCAGACACTTTAGGCGTCTTAACTCCGAGTGAATCTTATAACTTCATTAAGGAAATAAAGGATAAATATCCCAATATCCATTTCGATTTTCACGCGCACAACGATTACGATTTGGGGGTTGCCAATGCCATTGAAGGCTTAAAAGCTGGGGCAGATGGCTTGCATCTTACCATTAATGGTATGGGTGAACGTGCCGGAAATGCGCCAATGGCAAGCACCATAGCCGTAATCAATGATTATTTGCCAAGTGTGGAAATAGGTGTAAATGAAAAGGTTTTATATACGGTAAGCAAATTGGTTGAGAATTTTTCGGGGGTTATGATTCCTGCAAATAAACCAATTATTGGGGCTAACGTATTTACACAAACAGCTGGAATCCATGCTGATGGGGACAACAAAAAGAATCTCTATTTCAGCGATTTGATGCCAGAACGTTTCGGAAGAACCAGAAAATATGCCTTAGGAAAAGCTTCTGGCAAAGCCAATATTCAAAAGAATTTGCAGGAATTGGGGCTGCAACTCAATGATGAGGATTTAAAGAAAGTCACCCAACGCATCATCGAACTTGGTGATAAAAAACAGGTAGTTACTAAAGAGGATTTACCTTACATCATTTCAGACGTTTTGGATTATAATTACGTGGAAAAGGTCAAGATTAATTCGTATGTATTAACACACTCAAAGGGATTAAGGCCTTCTACAACGGTTTCTATCACCATTGAAAACAGTACGTTTGAAGAAAACTCACAAGGTGACGGTCAGTTTGATGCCTTCATGACGGCGATTAGAAACGTATTTAAAAAACAAAAATTGGGAGTTTTGCCAGATTTGGTTGATTATGCCGTTAGAATCCCTCCTGGAAGCCGTTCGGATGCATTGTGCGAAACCATCATCACATGGAAAACCCCCGAAAAGGAATTTAAAACACGTGGTTTGGATTCCGACCAAACCGTTTCAGCCATAAAAGCAACAGAAAAAATGTTGAACATTGTGATAAGCTAGAAGCTTGAGAAAAATATTGAGAAATAAACTAAAAAAAATAAATCAACAATGAAATTTAATATAGCCCTTTTAGCCGGAGACGGTATAGGACCAGAAGTAATAGATCAAGCAGTAAAGGTTAGTGATGCCGTTGCCAAGAAATTCGGCCACGAAATAACTTGGAAACCTGCCTTAACAGGTGCGGCAGCAATTGATGCCGTTGGGGAGCCTTATCCAGATGAAACGCATGCGGTTTGCGTTGCTGCTGATGCCGTTTTGTTTGGCGCTATTGGTCACCCAAAATTTGACAACGACCCTTCTGCACCGGTTAGACCAGAGCAAGGCTTATTAAAAATGCGTAAAAAATTAGGGTTATTCGCTAATGTGCGTCCTACGTTTACATTTCCTTCGTTGTTAGATAAATCACCTTTAAAGAAAGAACGTATTAAGGGGACCGATTTGGTGTTTTTACGCGAATTGACCGGCGGTATTTACTTTGGTGAAAAGGGTAGAAGAGATGGAGGCGAAACAGCTTATGACAATTGTGTTTACACTCGCGAGGAAGTAAAGCGTTTAGCCAAGAAAGGTTTTGAATTGGCTATGACGCGTCGTAAAAAATTATGCTGCGTTGATAAAGCCAATGTATTGGAAACGTCACGTTTATGGCGTGAAACGGTTCAAGCTATGGAAAAAGATTATCCAGAAGTTGAAGTGAGTTATGAATTTGTTGATGCCGTGGCCATGCGTTTGGTACAATGGCCGAATAGCTATGATGTTTTAATTACCGAGAACCTTTTTGGAGATATTTTAACGGATGAAGCTTCAGTAATTTCAGGATCTATGGGCTTGATGCCATCAGCTTCTATGGGTGCTAATATTGCCTTATTTGAGCCTATTCATGGTTCTTACCCACAAGCGACAGGTTTGAACATTGCAAACCCAATGGCGACAATATTATCGGCTGCTATGATGTTTGAAACTGCTTTTAACTTGCCGGAAGAAGGCAAAGCCATCAGGGATGCCGTAAATAAAGCTTTGGCCGAAGGCGTTGTAACCGAAGATTTAGCCAATGGCGGAAAAGCTTACGGAACTAAAGAAGTTGGCGATTGGTTGGCTGCCAATATTTAGCCAAAAGAATACAAATCAATATATCGAGCCCTGTGGAGTTTTAACTCCACAGGGCTTTTTATTAACAATTATTGCTAAACATCTTTCTTTTTATTAACTTACTGGTAACCTTCAACTTAAAGATTATGACAACACTTCTACGCTTCACTTTTGTCATCTTATTTCTGGGATTTCAAAGTATTTACTCTCAAAATATGGCTGATTTTAAATCAGTGACACCAACCACCCAAACAGGACAATTCATTATTCCTTCAAGCCATTCCTTTCAACGTATTATAAAAGTTGGTGACCCTTTGACCGGAGGAGGAAGCATGTTACCAAAGCCTGATTTTACAGGGTATGTGCCTATTGCTTCAAGTAGTACTAATGGGTATTTAAGTATTAACTCGGAAGACGCACCCGTAGCTTTTGGTGGGACTGGTGGAGGAGGGGTTACTGTTCTTGATATTAACTTAAACGGAGGCTCAAATTTATGGGAAACAACGGCTTCCCAAACGCTAAATTTCGCTGCGGTAGGGAACACAGCAGCAAACTGTTCTGGTACGGTTACACCTTGGGGAACCGTTGTATCTTGTGAAGAATTTGCCTATAATGCGTTTATAGGCCTCATTGATTTTAATTTTGATGGCTACAATGATGTGGGTTGGAATGTTGAAATCAACCCAGCTACCAAAACGGTAATTGGTAAACATTGGGCCATGGGGAATATGTCTCATGAAAATGTAACTATTCACAGCAATGAACGCACAGTCTACCAAGGGGCAGATTCCAACCCTGGCTATTTGTACAAGTTTGTGGCAACAAATGCACAAAATTTAAGTGCTGGTAATTTATACGTGTTCTCAGGGTCTAAGAATGGAACGGGAAGCTGGGTGCAAATTGCTAACAGTTCCATTAATGAACGAAATACCACTATCGATTTAAGTGCCTCTGCTGGAGGAACTGTTTTTGCCGGTATTGAGGATGTTGAAATCGGTCCGGATGGTATGGTATATTTTGCGGTAAAAAATGAAGGACAGGTTTATCGTTTTTCAGATTCCAACCCTTTGGAAACATCTGCTTCCACAGTATCTATGGAAACCTATGTAGGTAATATGAGTTACGATATTAATGACGGTAGTTCAACTACTTCGGTGCCTTGGGGTAACGGTAACGACAACTTGGCTTTTGATGGTCAGGGTAACCTTTGGGTATTTCAGGATGGTGGTAATAATTATATTTGGGTTGTTAAAAATGGACACACACAGGCTAGTCCTGATGTTGAAATTTTCGGCATTGTACCAAACGGTTCGGAGCCTACGGGTATTACGTTCACGCCAGATTACAAATACCTATTCATGTCTATTTTGTTTTTAACCGATCCTGTTTCAAACAATGCCAACCAAACTGATGCCGCGGGAGCAACAGTCAATTTTAATACCGGAACCAGTCTAGTGATAGCCTTATCTGAAAATTTAGGCACACCGCTTTCGGTTCAAAATAATAAACAAAGTCATGAGTTTAGGTTGTACCCCAATCCGCTAAAATCATCTCGTAAACTAACAGTATCAGGCGGCGCGCTTAATAATGTGAAAATATATTCCATCCTTGGCAAAAAACTTTTTGACGGTAATTATGCGGGAATAAAAACGGCAGAATTAAACTTAAAAGACCTTAAATCCGGTATTTACCTGATTCAAATTAACGACAAACAGACCTCTCGGCTTATTTTAGAATAATCAGGGATTTTTAAAAACAGTATTACTCGGCAATTCAAAAATTTCCAAATCGAAGTAGGGGAGCGCCGCTATTAAATGGTCGAATACGTCAGACATGATGTATTCGTAGTTCTCCCAGCGTTTATCGCTGCTAAAGGCATAGATTTCCATGGGAATACCCTGGGTTGTTGGCGCCAATTGTCGCGCCATTATCATCATGTCTTTATTGATGGCCGAGTGTTGTTTTAAATAAGAATCTATATACTTTCTAAAAGCACCCAAATTGGTAAGGTTTCTGCCATTTAAAAGTAGATCTTTGTTAATCTCGTGAGAGGTATTAAATGACTTAATGTCCGCTTGACGGGTTTCCAGATAGGACGAAATCAATTGAATATCCTTTAGTTTTTCAACATCAGCATCGGTTAAATATTTCACTCCGTTCTGTTTGATATAAAGTGCACGTTTTATTCTCCTTCCATCTGAATTGGTCATACCGCGCCAATTTTTAAAAGAATCAGAAATCAACGCATAGGTTGGTATAGTAGTAAT
The DNA here is from genome assembly GCF_041287255.1 of Tamlana flava. NCBI lineage: Bacteria > Pseudomonadati > Bacteroidota > Flavobacteriia > Flavobacteriales > Flavobacteriaceae > Tamlana > Tamlana flava. The sequence continues at coordinate 57,235 of NZ_JBGGTX010000001.1, read as the reverse complement.
GGTTTTATCAAAATTCTGCACTTTAACCGTCGCCAAGGTTATTTCAATAACATCACCATCGGCGCCATATTTTTCAAAAGTTATCCAATCGCCAATACGCACCATATCATTAATGGACACCTGAATGCTGGCTACAAAACCTAAAATGGTATCGCGGAACACCAAAATAATAACCGCCGAAATCGCACCCATTCCTGTTAAGAATTGTAAAAACGGGATATTGGTAATAATGGCTATCGCCGACATGATACCGCCCAGCCAAGCAAAAATCATGAAGACTTGAATATAACTGGCAATCGGTTTATCCTTAAAACGGGGGAGTGTTTTTAAATAATCCTTCAAGGAGTTCAAGATGCTTCTAACAATCCACAACGTGAGTAAAATGGCAAAAACTTGGAGGCTTTTCTCTACAAAATTTTCAAAATCAGGAAAATCAGAAAACACATTGGGCACAAATTCTAAAGCAATTAAAAACGGAATGATGTGCGCCACATTTCTTGGTGTTTTATTGGCTACCAAAATATCATCAAAATTGGTTTTGGAACGTTGCGCAAACTGTGTAAAGGCTACAATCAGAATCCGTTTTATAATAAAATCAATTATGAAAATAATTAATAACAGACCAACCAAAAGTATAGCCGTCTTAAGGTATTGCGCCATATTTTCAGAAAGGCCCAAGGAAAGCAAATAATCATATATTTTAGATGTATCCATTTTCATATTATTTTTTAGAATTCAGGAATTTTTTATCCACATAAAAAGTTCCAAACGGAATAACAGAAGCCAAAAGCACCACAATAAACGTACGCTGGTTCCAGTTAAGGTCTTTTTTAAGCATAAACGCCATGGCAACATAAGCAATAAACAAAAGCCCGTGAGGCATACCCAGTAATTTAACGTATTGCGGGTCGTTACCGTAATACTTAACGGGCGTAGCTATAAACAGTAAAAGCAGATAAGATACACCTTCCAATAGGGCTACTAGGCGAAATATATTTTTAAAAGAAAACATGCAGTCATATTTGTGTGCAAAAGTAGAACACAAAGCACAAATAGCCGTACGATTTAAGTTTTTTTTAAAAGACGTGGAAAATCACCAAACCGTAGATTAAAAATCGGAGTAATCGTAAAGACCCAAAGAGCATCACATTTTTAAACGGAAACTCAATAATACCAGCAGCAATGCAGGAAATGGAAAAGGGTAGAGGCAATAGGGCGCCCACCACAATAAGAAAACCACCCCACTTTCTGGAGTTTTTTAGTTGCTTTTCCATTTTCAGCTCCAAATAGTTGTGAACCGTAGGTGTTTTGGTAATGCTGCGGCCCATCCAATAGGCTAAAAGTCCGCCACTATAAGATAGAATGGCCAACACACTTAAATACAACCACGGTGCATACATTTTTCCAGCCCAGGCGATAAAAATTTCTGGCGGTACAAGTCCCAAAAGTGTTTCTGAAACAAAAAAGAAAGTCAACACACCGTAAGCGGGCAATACTTCCGTAAGGTGAACTAAAGCTGAATTGATATCAAAAAAGTGATTCAATATATAAATTACGGCAATGATTCCAATAATGTATGGCAGCGCCTTTTTAACCGCTTGCCAAACAAAAGTATAAAAGCCCGTATAGCTATAATACTGGTGCAGCAATTGCAGTCTGGACTTGGATGTTTTAGATTTTTCTCTAGGTTTCATAGGTTGGGTCTAATTTTTGGGAAAGGCGAAAATAACACATCCATAAGTTATTCACGAATTTTTGCGGTTTTTTAACATCTATTTAGTAAATTGAGGGAATGATTTAGAAGCATTTCTTTAAATGCTGACATAAGTCATGTTATGCCCTGTTTTTTGTGATTAAATTTAATGACTAAATAAGACGAAATATACTTCCCCAGTTAAATTCCGTCGCATACCGCAATATCTTTTTAATGTTGCAAACAACCATTGAATAAGAATCAATAAATAAGAACATATGAAAATATACGACGAAAAACACATCAAAAATGTTGTTTTTGTGGGTGCCCATGGCAGCGGGAAAACAACACTATCTGAAACCATGCTCTTTGAGGCTGGACTAATTAACAGAAGGGGAACCATCGAGGAAAAAAATACCGTTTCCGATTACCATGACATAGAACAAGAACGAGGCACTTCAGTTTTTGCGACACCCTTACATACCGAATGGCGTAATTACAAAATCAATATTATTGACACACCAGGACTGGACGACTTTATTGGCGAAATTATTTCATCCATTAGAGTGTCAGACACCGTGGTTAATGTCATCAATGGGAGACATGGCTGTGAAATTGGCACAGAGATCATTTGGAGCTATATAGACAAATACCATAAACCCATGTTGTTTGTGGTGAACCAAATAGATCATGAGGCTGCCGATTTTGAACAAAGCTTCAACAGCCTAAAAAAATTGGTGGGCAATAATGTGGTCAAGGTGCAATACCCTATAAAAATTGATGGTGCCCAAGGCATTGTGGACGTGTTAAAAATGAAACTCTACAAATTCGGTCCAGATGGAGGAAAGCCTGAAAAGTTGGCCATCCCAGATTCTGAAAAAGAAAAAGCGGACCAACTTCACAATGAGCTTGTAGAGAAAGCAGCCGAAAATGACGAAGAACTCTTAGAGCTATTTTTTGATAAAGGCACATTGAACGAAGATGAGATGCGACAAGGCATAAAGGCAGGAATGTTAAATCACGATTTATTTCCTGTCTTTTGTGTTTCCGCCCTTAACGATATGGGAACTGGACGCTTGATGGGCTTTATAGATAATGTGGCGCCATCAACGGTAGATTTAAAACCCGAGCAAAGCATTGAGGGCACACCTGTGGAACACAAAAAAAGTGCACCAACGTCTTTGTTTGTGTTTAAAACTTTCCATCAGCCCAACGTAGGGCAGGTCACTTTCTTTAAGGTAAATTCCGGAACGGTAAACATTAACGATAGATTTGTCAATTCCAATAACGGGGAAACTGAAACCATCAACCAATTGTTCATTATGGACGGTAAGGACCGAAACAGCGTCAGTCAGTTGACCGTTGGTGATATTGGTGCCACACTAAAATTAAAGTACACGGAAACGGGTGATACCTTGGCTGAAAAAGGTTTTGGAGTAACGATGAAACCCATCAGATATCCAGAATCAAGGATTACTAAAGTGGTGTTGGCCACCAATAAAAATGAGGAAGAAAAGCTCAGTGAGGCCTTAAAGAAAATACATAGCCAAGACCCAACGGTGGTGATTAATTTTTCAAAGGAAACCAAACAATTGTTGTTGGGTTGCCAAGGGGAGTTGCATTTGGCCACCGTAAAATGGATGCTCAAAAACATTTACGGCCTTGATGCCGAGTTTAAAAAACCAAAAATTGCCTATCGCGAAACGGTTCAGCGTTCATCCACAGCAAATTACAGACACAAAAAACAATCTGGTGGCTCTGGGCAATTTGCACAGGTACATTTAAAAATAGAACCTTGGTACGAGGGTATTGAAGAACCCGAAGGCTTTAATATAAGGGGGAAAGAAGTGGTGGCCTTACCATGGGGCGGTACTTTGGTGTTTTACAACTGTATTGTTGGTGGCGCCATAGATTTACGCTTTTTACCATCGGTGATGAAAGGTGTTTTGGAAGTTATGGAATCTGGGCCATTGACCAATTCCTATATCCGCGATGTACGCGTAATGGTTTATGACGGCAAAATGCACACTGTAGATTCCAACGATATATCCTTTAAAATAGCTGGCGCACACGCCTTTAAGGAAGCGTTCTTAAACTCAAATCCTAAGTTGTTGGAGCCAACCAATAAGCTTACGGTTAAGGTGCCTGAGGATATGGTGGGCAATGTGATGACCGATTTACAAAGCAGACGCGCCATCATACAAGGTATATCCAGCGAGGGGCAGTACCAAATATTGAATTGTATGTGCCCAGCGGCCGAATTATATGGCTATTCCACTGCATTGCGGTCGTTAACACAGGGCAGGGCCACGTTTAGTTCGGTATTTTCGTCTTACGAGCCCGTACCGTCTAACATACAGGCCGATTTGGTAAAACAATCAGATTTAGAAGAAATGGAAGTATAATATAAATTTTAGTAACATGTACAAAACAGTATCATATTTAAGCGACCTAAAGTTCAATTTGGAAACTTGGAAAAGAGAATTGCGTTTTCATTTTAATGAAATGGACACTTTTGAGGAAAAACTGGAGGAAATTGCAGCGCGTGAGTTCGATATGGAAGCACGTTTAAAAATTGAGCAGTTTCAAAACCGTATTGAAATTGAGCGCAACGAAATTTCTAAATTGATGCACCGCTGCAAAAACAAAATGAAAAATTTGCATGCCGTAGATTTAAACGAATCTGTTGATGGTAGCTTATTACGTAAACAAAAACCGTTAAAGGACGATATGCGCCAATATATTAAGTTACATTACGACCTTAAGGAAGAAATGATGGATTTCTTTTCACATTGGCTGTAAATAAAAATTATGCCAACCAATGTCAATTAAGCGCAGTTTAGCAAAACTAAATTAAACATACCCAAGATCTTTAGCTGCGCTTAATTTGATTTTTTTCTTTTTAAAATTACAGATATTAATCATTTTTTAATTTAAATACCTTTATATGGGAAGAGGGGTGATTGCTTAGATTTAAAATGCTATTTTACATAATATATATTATAAAACAAAAAATAAACTATAGTTGCCCATAGTTTTACATTTAAAGGTTTTTGCCCTGCACAATCCCTACCAATAATTTAAAGAACATCTTTTGTTAATTATCGGTAAATATATGAAATATCTTTTTAACGAACATTTTAGGTGAGCCTTAAATCGTGACCAACTTTTTAATACCTTTAGTAAAATGTTTAACCATGGATGTTAAAGCCAAACTGTTTCAATTTGAATATGCCAAGATTGGGATAAACCATTCCATTAACAGATTGCCCTTTGATGATTTTGATAAATTCCAGTACTATGCTGAAGTTATCCATGGCATTCTTTACGGCAGGCCTCTTTTACAGTTGGCCGTGTTCAACCTTTTGACCGATAACAGTATTTCCCATGATGCGGCCAGGTATATCGAAATACACGAAAATGAGTTCGGTTTTCTTTGCGAACATGGTTATGTTGGTAAAGAATTGACGGTCGGTTTTGATTATTTCGAATGCTATGAGCTGTACATGTCAAAAAGGGTTTTTAAACATTTTTATCAGATAATGAGGGGAAAAACCTCAGAAAGCTTCATAATGAAATTCAATAAGGTCTATGATGTGCCATTTGACCTGAAACAACTTGATTTTTGGGAAAATGTCCTTAAAGTGAAAGTACCGTTGTTATCCAATCCCTAGAACAACGTGTCTTTCTGAACAGGCTCAACAATATATGGTCTGTTGGTATCAATGCCCTTTTTATATAAGTCCCTGCTGACGGGATGCGCCTTAAATTCCATTTCGGTGAACCCTGTGGCTATAATTTCACCTACCGATTGTCTGCTGAGCCCACTGTCGAGCCAATCCTCATAATAATTGCTGTCCAAGACCAACGGCATCCGTTTTTTTTTGTTGTGGATTTCAGAGAAAAAAGGATTCGCCTCAACCGTCAATATGGTCGTTGTGTAAAGCTTCGTGTAAAAATCCGTATCAAGGCCGTTGTACAGGCCTGCGAACAGGAACAGGCCACCTTCCTTATATTCATCCGTGGGCTGATAACAAAAATAAGGTTGCGCAACGCCGTTCTCATGGTGCGGTTCATAGAAACCATCGGCAAGGATTAAGCATCTTTTGTCATCGGCACTGCCCCTAAATGACATGGTCTCAAAAATATTCTCTCCCCGAGCGTTCAATGTATTGGCCTTTTTCCAGAAATCATCAGGCCTGTCCAGAGCGTAATCAGGAACAAGTCCCCATGTTGCGGGATATATGGATTCAGGCTCATCCATTTTAATGATGTAAAGGTTGCCACGGCTAAAACCGTTCAAATGGTAGTAAGGAGTATATTCCAGGCCAACGCCAAAATTCACGACCATGCCCTTTCTCCTCATTTCACGTCGGATTTCCTCTTCTTCCTTTCTTAAAGCAGTTGAATAGCACATATTTCTATATTGTACCTAAAAGTAATAAAAAATCAGAACGCTCCAGATTTTTTTAGCATATCCGCCATTACGTCGGCCGCGTGTTTATAGGAGGTCAATTTATATAGTTTGTCCTGTAAGCGTTCCTTCCTGAGCAATTCAGTCCTTGAAAGCTCCCTGTGTTCAATTATTTTCGCCAATTCATCAATTCTGGCCTCCAGCACTATTATGTTGAAAAGCCTTCTTGTCTCACCGACATTGAGATGCGGTATGCCTTGGGCGGCCAACAGATTGGCATAGTATTTTGAAAGGTGCATTGCGTTGATGTACATACCACAAAAATACTACATATTGAAGCAGAATATTGCTTGCAATTGTAGCAATTTGCTTTTCTGTATTTTTCCAAAACCATAGAAAAAAGGCGTAGGTATTGACTGATAAATCATAGTCCTTAAACTACAAATCAAAGGGTAATCGCCCTCATAAATTTGTTATTTATTAACTTATTGTATACCAACGGTTTATAAAATTTAGTCAATAAATTCTTATAATTTGTAACATATTGATTATCAGTAATATAAACCCTAGGAACATTGAAAAAAGCTAAATAACTGATTATCTGAGCCTTAAGTCCAAAAATGTTGCAAAACTGCAACGTAGCTCGATGTGTTACTTAGGGAATCTCGCTGTTTTAATTGCGACTGTTTTATTCTTGGAAATTGCCCAGTTATTCTCTAACCTCAATTTATTAAAATCTAATTTGGGGCTATTTTAAGTTTATTTTGGGATGTTTTGACTATATGAAGTGGTATTGAGCATATAAATATTTTAATCGCCATAAAGCGAACGAAAATGCTTTATGTGGTTTTTTGAAGTTTTGGTATTTTTGGCCAAGATTTTTACCATTCGCAATGACTTTTGTTTAATCTTTTCTTTCAAAAGTTAAAAAAAACAAACAAATTTTTCAGCATAAACTCAGATGCTTAAGAGGTTCTAATTCCCTTCGGTAAAAGAACCTCTAAAGCCCTATAGTTATATGAAAAACATGCTTGTTTTTTTTACGTCGATTTACAGAAAAGGCTCAAACTCAGAACTCATTGGGGAATAAAGAATACTTGTCCATCCTTGGAAGAAAAAAGAAAAGGTCTAAATCTAGAATCTTTTAAGGAATCAAGAATAATTGCCTTCAAACTCCTATCTGGCATATTTATCCAACAAATGGCCACTTTTGAAACTTTTTATATCCGTTATTGAATTTGTGCCACCGTCATAGGTTACCTCTACAAAGAACATACCCAAGGCATAAAGATTACATCTCTCATCGGCTGTAACATAGTTGTTGATAAAAGTCCCCATCTGGTTGACGGCTTCCATCCTTTCATTTAAATCCAAGGCATTGAACTCATAAAGCGTCATTGGACATACATTATAATGGTGATTACCACAATCAACAAAAGCGTAAACAAAACGACCAACAACCTGTTAATTTGCTTTTTCTGTAACCTGACCTGTTGGGACAGGCCAAACCGTTCCTCTTCGGCGATTTTAACCGATTCGACCCTTTTCTTCTGGATATCGACAACTTGTTGAAGGAACACACCAACAGAGGTCGGCGTTGGAAAGCCCCTGTCAGCTATTCTTTGCAACAAAGTCTTGTCCTCATAATGGCCTATTCCAGTTATTAAAGGCACTGGTAGTTCAAGTGAGGCCTTGCATAAATCTATGTCATCAAAAATCTCGAGGCCACTACCCCCGCCCCTCATGATTACAAGCAAATCCGTCCCGTTAAAATTATGGCTGGTGAAAAAGTCCATGATTTCTTTTTTTGAAGAGAAATTGCAGGTGTGTGTCCTGATTTCATAATATTCGGGATTCTTTATTGGGTTCAGACAATCTTCATTGGAAGTGGACTGGATTCCCGTTAGAAAATCAATCCTTGGCTTTACCTGGTTTTCAATCTTTTCCAATAATATATCCCGAACAATCGGAAAGTCCCGATTGAACCTTTCCCTGATGATATTGTACTCACTTTGTGAAATCAACTGTACCTTATCGTCCAGTTTTGGAATTTGGGATACACGGAACAGGACCTTTATCCTTGCTTCATTGTCCAAGTTCTGGCATTTTACTATAAAGCCCTGAAAAGTATAATATGAGCCTGCCTCCAATTTATTCTTATGGTCAGGTGAAATTTGGATGGTCATTTTCTGCATTTTGTCCCTGTCCAAAATTTCATCATAATAATAGTTTCCGTACAATCTTCCGTTGTTTGGAGAGTAGAACCCCTCCACTACCGTCAATTTTCCATCCAATGTTGATTGAAGGCTATTTGCATATAATGACAATAATGTTCCTACGGTAACAGTCTGCTTGTTTTCCATTTTTATTAGGGCATTATGATTGTTCTATTTGTTTTCTTCAAGGTTTACATTATCTAACGCAGGCAACAATATACTTTCTAATTTGATAATTAATTCCTGTTTCGTTGACTCAAACATTTCCTGTAAATCAATTTCTCTCTCTAATTTGGTCCCGATTAATTCTCGATTTATTATTGGCAACTGAAATGCCTTAATCAATATTTCCTTCCCATCCGCAAGAGCATCTTTTATGGTCAGATTTGTTTCTTCTTCCTGAATTTGCATTATCGTATTCGGATAGAACAAAATGATTTCGTCTACTTCAAACCTTACCGCGTAGGCCAACATTTGATATAAGTCATTCTGGGAAATCCCTTTTTTAGGGTCTTTCTCGTCCGAATAAACAATCTTATATTTCGTATCGGCAATAAGAGATTTAAAATCTGTTTTTAGCCATAAATCTGGTTTGAGATTGAACGCCTTCCCTTCATCTAAATAAATATCACTTCGTTGTGCTTTTGCAGTTACATGGTCCAGTTCTTTACCGATGAAACCAAAAATAAAGTCCTCAAAGATGTATTCCATTGGCAGAAGAAAGGCAAAAAGCTTCAATTCATTTTTATAGTCAAAGGAAATACAGTTACTTAGAAATAACTGACAGTAATCCCTGACTGTTTCGAATTCACCGAACATGGGATTGAATAAAATTCTTGAACATTGTTCCGCGGTTACCCTCTCGTCTGAGACTTCATCCAAAATGAAAAGTATTTCCCTTAGATTCTTTTTGTTGTCTTGACTTCTTGTGACATTGAACAAAAGAGTGGTAACGTATTTAATGATACGATTGAATTCATTGTCAAAAACAAAGGCATCATAAGAACAATTTAATTTATGCCATTTGCCTTTACTTAAGTAACCATTGATGTACTCATTCGTGTTCAATCTTCCTTTTATAAACGAAAGTTCACTATTTATACCCTCGTATTGTTGATATATTGACGAATTTAAAAGTTCCCGGGTGTACTTTGAGAATAGGTAGATTAAAACCTCAAAAAAGTCACTTTTGGCTTCACCCAATGAAGCTTTATAGTTGGGAAACTTAATTTTACGGCAATAGCTCAGCCACCAAAGAATGTGGTTTTGAATTTGGTTTAATTCGTTGGTTGAATATTCCTTTAGTGGATCAAAAAATATTTTTGGTAATAAGTTTATCTTATGTCCCTGATAATGAATTACACCAACATATTTGTTTGATTTTAGTTTTTTGGACTCATGTATGAATTGGAGGAATCTTTGGGATTCTATTTTATCGCCATCATTTTCCGAATAGAAGGAATTTTTTTCACGATTGTTCCAAATTTCATCAAGGAATGCCTCCAAGCCGTCAAACGAAGCCTGTATGTCTACTTTGTTTTGATATTCAAATAGGTTAATCAACTGCACCTTTAATTCTTATTGGCCAGGAATTCTCTTCAATTTTTAAACCAGCCGATTCTAGAATGTCCATAACTTCTTTTTTATCATTCATATAATATTCAAGAAGTAGTGGTATTACTTTTTTATTCATTCTCTGGACTAAATCCTTGTTTTCCCCCATGAAATAAGCATGGCCAATTTGAAAATCATGTCCCTTAGAACCTTTAATCTTTTCATTTATTTTCCTAAGGATTTCAACATCATATATTTCATGACCGTTAATTTCATACATGGGATACATGGACTCAAACTCAAATCTTCTTCGAAGTGCAATATCCAAAAGAGCTATCGACTTATCAGCAGTGTTCATAGTGCCAACAATGTACAAGTTGCTCGGAACGATAAAGGGGTCACCAGATGGCAAACGTGCTTCTATTGGGATACTCCCATTATAACGCTTATCAGGTTCAATAAGGGTTATTAGTTCACCAAAAACTCTTGAAATATTGGCACGGTTAATCTCATCTATAACGATTACAAAATTTTTGGGATTAATTTTTTCCGGTGCATCTACTTTATCAGGTAAATATTTGATTATTTCAGAATAAACCAAATAATAATAAGATGCATGGTGTTTGGCAAGCCCCGAAATATTAATCAAACCTTTTATGTCTTTTCTACTTTTGACGTCATTTCTAAAAAACTCTTTTAGGTCCGTGAATTTCATTCGCAAACCGTTTAAGTGGTTTGTCCAATTATGACCTGTGTATCTAAATGCGTCTTCTTCAACTTCAAATATGTAGGCAGTATCATTGATTTTAAAGTTGTCCTCACTCTCCAATACTTTATCTGTGAATACGTCTAGAGCTTTGTCAAACTTAGCTTCATTCGAAAGTTCGTCAGGGGCCTTCTGTGCTAATTTTAGATTTTCTAATGCCTTATCAGCAATCTTTTTGAAGACTCCATCTTTTTTATCGAACACTAATGAAGATTTGTTATCTGTTTCGGGCCTCAGTCCCTGAATGAAATCTTCATAACTGTAATTTTGGTGAAATGTGATAAATTCAATTTGCCCATGAAGATTGCTTTTGAAGATATCAAGGGCTTCGTCATAAGATTCAATTTTCCGATTTTCAACGATTTGGGCCGCCCTTAGAATTGTGTTATAGGTTTTTCCAGTTCCGGGAGGACCGTATAAAATTGTGTTAAGAGGGAAGTCCATATTTTCATTGTTTTCAATTTTGTTATCCTGTCCCATTATACCTTGTGTCGAGGAACCTGGGTTTGTTTCAAATTTATCTTTGATATAAGAAATAAGATTTCGTTCACCTAAAAATGATTTGTAAATGCCATTCCCGTTATCAGGAAATCCAATAACCTTATTTAGTTCTTCATGGCGTTGAATAAAGTCTGGGTTAGTTTGCCTCAAAAAAGTCTTGGAAGCGCTCCAAATATTAAAATCATTGTAATCCCCTGATTTTATCTTATGCTTATCCAAAATAAATCGAATGATGTCTAAATAATTATTGGAATCAATTGTTCTTAATTTATCTTCAAAAAAAATATTATCTATGGCCTGGAGATTTTCTAGAAAGTTTTCATTTCTGACCAAGCCTTTAATTGAATTGGCAGCATATACTTTGCCGGTTTGTAATGCAGATATATATTCAGTGATGACCTTATAGTCCTGTGAATTATCTTTCTTTTCAATGATAAATCCATTTTCCTTAAGCAATTGAAATGCAGCTGTATTTTTCCCCCCATAAAACTCATTGGAATCTAATTCTGTACCATTGGCATATCTATTGGCTATGGAAATAACTAGTTTTGGAGGGTAAGCCTTGCCGTTATGGACTATGTCGTAAGTTGAAGAATGCCTTCCTTTTCTAATACCTTTTAAATCAATTTCATTAATGGCCTTTTCTAAATGTTCTTTGGTTATATTATTTGGAATCATTCAACTTGTTTTTTCTGTTTAGGATGGGTTGAAATTGTGAAGACAAGACTAAAAACAGGCTAATCATGAGTTTGTTTATTCATCAAAAAAATATTCATGGATCTTAATTAAGTCCCCCCTTCCCATTTGAATTAAATTCATTGTTTCATTCAGATATATGCCCAGTGAGCGCTCATTATAAATAAATTTCATTTCAGGCGAGTACTCCGTAACCAGATACATGTCCCCTTCAATCCTATAGAAATCTAAATCTTCGCCCTTTTTAGCTTTGACACCTCTATTCACTACCTTTCCATTCTTTAATGCTTCCCTAATCCTTACTTCATTTTTTTCTCCGGATGCCACTTTTGCATAGACAGTCATCATATTCATCCATTCTTGACCATCAATAAGAAACCATCGGACTTTATCAAAATTAATTCCGTATTCATTTATCCATCCGTAACTTGTAAATCCAAACAGTACTAATTTTTCACCCAACACAGGTTCTGAATTTTCAATCTTAAACTCCCTTATCTTGAACGTAATTACGGATGTAGATGACATGTCCTTTAGTTTCTTACCATCAAAATCCAATGTCTTTAAAGAAAATTTATTGTACTCAGGATAATTAGTTAGAAACCATTCCGTTGCATTGAGTTCGGCTTGCTCTTTCATTTGTTCAACAGCCGCTATTCCGGCACCGATAGCCAACAGACCTCCTGCCACTGCAGCAACTGCGGCACCATCATCCTGTGCTTTTGAATTTTGAGGGATTAAATAAATGAAAGCGATAATAATGATTAATATTTTTTTCATTAAAGGGTTTTTATTAGTATTTTATTAAAAAACGATTCGAAGTTTACAGCAGATTAACAATGTAATTTAATCCTAATGCCAAATGAAAAAACAAAAGGTCATATTTGTAAAAAAATATCAGTAAATATAGGTGTTTTCTTATGAAAAATGTTTATTTATTAGATATTTTCCAATACTTTTTTTTACAAAATGATTTCCCTTTTAATGAATTGAATGATATCTTATTTTTGGATAGAAAAAGTGAATAATGATAAACTCTAGTAAAAAAATTATATATCATTAAAACTTAGAGGGTTTTGGAAAGGTTTTCAGGGTAAAAAATCCAATTCAGTTTAAGTTTTTCGTACCCATTAGATTTTTCGATTTTTTCAATAATTGATTTTCTATGTGCTACACCACATATAAATACGGCTGAATTAAAATTATGATTCATACAGTATGAATATATTTTCTCAATCATTGAATTTTCATATTCATCAATCCCTAAAATAACAGCTTGCTCTAATTCATTATCAATAATCTGAACTTCTAACTGACGCATATTATCTTGAAGATTTACACTGGCCCTACTATTTAGAAAATTAAAGACCTGTGAAAAAACCATATTGTTAAAATCATCAATTAATTCCTGAAATTCTTTATTTTGACAAACTATCTTATACTTTCTATCAAAAGCCTCTGATAACCCATCATGAAACAAGGGCTCACCCGTTGGTGCTTTTTAAACATATCTTAACAACTCCTGTACTAATTTAAAAACAGTTGTTGTTGATTCTTCTTTAGAAGGATTCGAATGATTATGTTGATTATAGTTTCTTTCTGCTCTTCTTATGGCTAAATCTACTCTTTTTTCATCGGTTTTTTCATCAAAATCGTCTAACAATTCAAAAAAATCTTCATCAATTAATTTACTTTTTTTACCGTCATATAAGACCTTAAAAGGTTTGATTAATTCATTTATTTTATCGTTATAATCATCTCGATGCATTCCACCACCCTGGTGGTCATTAAAATGAAGTATCAACCAGTATTCAAAAGCTTGATTAGAATATGCAATTCCGAAATTATTTGCTTGAGCTATTGCAATCGCATTGTTGAAATCATTATCACTAAAATCATCTTTATCAAAGACACACCAAACTTGTTCATAACTCTTTTCGTTAGCAAGTTGTATAGCTCTATTTACTAGTGTAATAGTGTTGTATCCCTCTCCAACTGGTTTAACAGTCGCTGAAGAAAGCCTGAATTGATTAAAATAAGAAGGTTCAGTGTTTTGTCCCTCGCAAACAATTAAAATCGTAGGCTTTTCTTTTAGAATAGGCATCGCTCTTTCTACGTCAGGCTCAGTCTTCCTTTTTTTCTTTAATTGCTCTATGTGTTTTTTTTTGGCAGCAATTTGTTCCTCTTTTTTATTTTTCATTTTCATACTGAGAAAGAATATTGTTTAAGTTTTCGAAAAAACCTAAAAAAGGAACTGCACCATATTTTCCTCTTATATAGTTATCTTCAAATGATTCAGTTTTTTTAACCTCGTCAGATTTGAAATCTGCAAGAGAATATAGTTTTGCCTCTCCATACTTATTTTTATCTGTAAACCAAATTTGGTCTCTTCTAAAAAGACCAGTACTTAAAAGATTAGTATCGTGTGTGTTAAAAATTAATTGAGCATTTTTTGGATTTAATTCTTTTGAATTGAATAGGGATACAATTTTGCATACTAAATTCGGATGAAGTTTTGAATCTAATTCATCAATTACAAGCGTATAACCATTTTCAATTACATCTAAAATTGGTCCTGTTAAAGCAAAATATTTTCTAGTTCCTGATGATTCATCGTCTTCTAGAGAAAAACTTACATTCCCAATAGACCTTCCCTTTGCGTTATACTTTTTGTGTGTTGTTAGCACATCGGAAATATATTCAGCTTTTTCTTCATTGACATCTTGACGAATTTTATCTCTAATTTCTTTAGGCATGTCTTTTGGCAACTTATCAATGTCTAATTTTTGCAATTGAATATCTCTAATGCCTAAATCTGCAGCTTTGAGTAAGTCAAGAATTTTCGCCTTGTGAATAGGGTCCTCTGTTTTACTCATAGTATAACCCTGGTAGCCAGACTCGTTTAGTCCAGAAAGAGCTTTTAATCTTTTAAACCAATCTAGTACATTGATTGAAGTCTTATCATTGAATTGAGCTGCAACTGAAATTAGAAGTGCATTGTCCCTAACTAGCCCTTCCTTTATTACAGCTTTTCCTTTAGAAAAGCTCCTAGAATGAGTATCGAAATGATTATTATCTCTATAAAATAATTCAATTTCTTTGGTCTTTGGTTTATAAAATAACCATTCTGAAACGACTTTATTTTTCGTAGCTTCAAATCCATAACGATATTGTACATCTTTATAGATAAAGATTATCTCAAATTCTGAAGGTTGATTTTCTGTTTCACTACTAAGTTTAAAGGGGTAAACATCAATTTCGTCCCCCTTTTGTCCTTCTTTAGAGCTATTAATTACATAATGTCTCATAAACGCAAATGCATCCATTAACTTACTCTTTCCACTTGCATTTGCTCCATAAACTACAGCACTTTTTAGTAGTCTTAATCCGAACTTATGGTTGTAGCAAATATTTTCATTTTCCCGAGTATCTTTATCGTAATTAGATGCGATAAAACTCAAAACAGCTCTTTCTTTAAAAGTTCGATAGTTTTTTATTGCAAATTGAATTATCATAGTTCAAACTTTTTTGTACAGGCACAAAAATAGCATTTATATTTCAATAAATTACAAAATAAGATTAGTTTTAATTTAATTTTAAGTAAAAAACAACTTTATTTTACAAAATTAGCATTTTGTGATTACTTGCGGTTACTTGATTAAATAAACATTTAGTGGATAAATATTTTATCAAAAAGAAGGTGTAATGTGAGTTTATGATAATTTTTAATTGACAACATCAATAAAATGCTTATCAATATTGGTTTGTTGTCTTATGGTATAAATTCAATATAACTTACATATTTATCAAAAAAATACAAACAATTCCCTACTTTTTATAGTTTAAGAATAAATGATATAGAAACAGATTATTTATTAATCTGTGAAATCATCAAAGTAAATTTCTCTATTCTATCAAAAAAATGATTTAAGCCATTTGTTCAAAGCAAACTAGAAACTTAAATGACCCTTTTAATTTCCTCTTTTATCACCTCTAGATTTCTTTTCGTGTAATTCCTATCCAAATCCAAACTCTTTCTCTCATTTTCATATTTTTCCTCAAAATTATCAATGATCTTGATGTAAGCGTTACATTGGTTTTTCAGTGAATAATTTTTATGTAGTTGGCCATGCCTTTTCATAATGTAAAGTGTCTCCAATGATATTGAGATACATGAGCTTATTTTTGAAAACACGATGGAATTTTGGCAGCCGCCTATATTGTCGAACATCCAGTTGAACTGCCTGTTGAAATCCGTAAAGCATTGATTGACCTTTGAGACCTCAATGCATGACAGGTCAAAATAGAAAGTCCTGTATAGGGCGTATATCTGGGCATTGTAGGAGTTCAAAATCTTCACATTGTCCAATAGTACCATTTTGTATGTACTCAGGTATTTCCTTAAAAAAGTCTTGCTATGGTGCTTTAGCCACTCGCCTCCTCCCAGATAAATGGTGTGCTTCTCTTTGTACTCTGATAGGGTAATGCTGATTTTCAACTGTTTCATTTTGATACGGCTTATCAAAATGTCTAGAAACTATAGGTCGGATTCGCTTTTGTGTAATTTTTCTGATGTGTGAGGAACTTTTAGGGGTAATTGCCATTTTTTCAATTTAACCCCTATAAACACTGGGTTTTACCATTTACTATATATATATTATAGTACATATATTTATTTTTGTTATTTATGGCAAAGGCGCCTTTGGCGCTTATTAGTTTATATAAGATATGACGCATAGCACCATGCATTGTTAAATTGCTTACATTGTAAGCTATTAGAAACTATACATGAAATATATATCGCTCGTTGTATTTGGATTTGTGTATTTTCAAGGTTTGACACAAAACCATTTTGATATCGCCAAGATAAGCTACGCCAATTCTCCCTGGAACGATTTTGAAGTTTCTGAAGCGGAAACAAACATTGAAGAATTAGCGTTTGAAATTAATTTTCCAATAGTGATTAATGAAAAAAATATTTTGCTTGCTGGACTTTTTGCCAATGAAACCAAAGTAAGCCTGGATGCTAATTTGGCAAATAATAGCTTAAATGTTTTAGGGTTAAACCTTGGAATTAATAAAACACTAAGCGAATCATGGTCTACTACTTTTATGGTGTTTTCTAAAATAGCTTCTGATGAGATTAAGATTTCTAAAAACAACCATCAAATAGCATTTTTTTCTTTATTTACCAAAAAGAAGCGTTCCGATTTAAATTACAGATTCGGCGTGTATGCCAATACCGAGAAATATGGGCTGATTGTAGTGCCTATTTTTGGTATATATTATTTGAGTAATAACAAGAAATTTGAGGCCAATTTAAACTTACCAATTACTGGAGACCTTAGTTATCGACTAAATAAAAAAGCTTGGGCAGGTATGCGGTTTGATGGCCTTGGAACTACTTATAACTTAACTGAACAGAACTATAGCACTCGTGGGGCTTATGTTTCTAAAACCTCAAATGAATTGGTTGGATATTTTAGATATAGGTTAAGCAAATCTCTGTACGTAGATGCTAAAACTGGCTATGCCATTGTTAGAAATTATAAGGTTTTTGATTCTGAGGATAAAATAGATTTAGCTATAGCTTCTATTTACTTGGGTGACAACAGAACACAACTAAATGAGCGCTTTAAAGACGGAGTCATTTTTAAAATTGAGCTCATATATCGGCTTCACTTTGATTGAGCTTTGCGATTAACTTAATACTCCCAATAGTAGAAATCTATAATGATACTATGCAAATTTCAAATTCCATTTGATTCAAAGCAACTATAAATGCTAATATTATTGTCCAAAATTAAAGGAAATACTGTATAAACCTTTCGAGATAATTTTATTAAAAATCTATGTTGAATTCCTGATAATTATCATGGTTTAATCTTGATAGACTTTTTATCTTATTTGTCTTAAATCATAGTCATGAAAGGTCTTGACTTAAAATTAACTGGATTCGTAATACTGGCTTTTTTATTTTTAAGCTTTGTAGTGCGCGATGAGCCTTTTTATTATATTCCGACCACGATAGACGATTTTCATTTACCTGGATCACAACCTTTTCAATCAGGAACTTTTGTCTCTTCCCGGCAATGTGATAATTGTCATGGCGAATATGATTTTGAAACCGAGCCTGCATTTACATGGCGAGGAAGTATGATGGCACATAGTATGAGAGACCCATTATTTGAAGCATCCATGGTAATAGCTAATCAAGATGCTCAATTTTCAGGTGATTTGTGCCTACGCTGCCACTCCCCTGGCGGATGGCTTGAAGGGCGTTCTACTCCTACCGATGGCTCTGCACTTACGGCCATTGACCGTGAAGGTGTGCAATGTCATGTTTGCCATAAAATGATGGATCCCCTGAGTAATGACCTCAACGATTTGGCGTACATAAATACGTTGACGGATAAACCTCAAGTACACGGTAATGGTATGTTTGTGATTGATGAACAAGATGTACGTCGCGGGCCGTACAATGATATAACCCAAGTAAACCATGATGTCCAATATTCTGCATTCCATACTAAATCAGAAATGTGTGCCACTTGCCATGACGTTAGTAACCCTGTTTATTCTAAGCAACCTGATGGTACATATTTGCCTAATGATTTAGGTACTTCGGCAACATCATTCGACACATACGACATGTTTCCTGTTGAACGCACTTATAGTGAATGGAAAATGAGCGCGTATAACTCACCTCAAGGAATTCCTTCGGATGCTTTTGGTGGTAATTTGGAAAATGTTATTTCTTGTCAAGACTGTCATATGAAAGAAGTTAATGGAAAAGGTGTCAATAAAAATTATGCACCAGTTCGTCTTGACTTGGGACAACATGATCTAACCGGTGGAAATACTTTTATCCCATTATTGATAAAAGAGAAGTATAGCAATGATTCTTATATAGACCCTGATGCAATTGACGCTGGCATTTTAAGGGCACGCTATATGCTACAAAATGCCGCAACACTAAACTTAAATGCGTACGCTGAAGAAAATGGCTTTGAAGTCAAGGTTAAAATAATAAATGAAACAGGTCATAAACTACCGTCAGGCTATCCTGAAGGCAGACGTATGTGGATTAATTTAGTGGCCTATGATATAGATGATAATATCGTATATGAATCGGGAGCATATAATCATAGCACAGGTGTTTTAGACATGAATAACACTAAAATATATGAAGCAAAATTAGGAATGAGTCCGGAAATAGCTGCTTTTGCTAATGATATCAATAATGGCTATTACATATATAATGCTGGAGAATCTTTTCATTTTGCTCTAAACAATATGGTTGTAAAAGATAACAGGATTCCCCCACGCGGATTTACAAATGCTAATTTTGAAGCTGTTCAGGCTGCTCCCGTGGCATATAGTTACGAAGATGGGGCCTATTTTGACACAACAGAATATATAGTTCCGAAGAATACTTATAGGATAGTTGCTAAATTATATTATCAAACTGTTTCAAAAGAATATATAGAATTTTTAAGAGATTATAATTATACGAATACTCTAGGGGAACAATTATACAATCTATGGGATTCTCATGGTAAATCCAGCCCTGAGTTAATGAGAGAAGCTGAATTTACAACTAGTACTTTAAATATGACTTTGAATAAGACGTTAGACAACGAAATTATGGTATTTCCAAATCCGGCATCTGAAGCAATAAATATTAAAATAATTCCTAACGACGTAACAAAGGTTTCCGTTGATTTCTATTCCTTAACCGGAAAGAAGATACGCTCAATGAATACCATTAACATAACGGGTCAAAACGTAAAAATACCTGTAAATAATTTACGGCCTGGTATGTATATTATCAAAATCAAATTGAAAGGCTCTTATATAAGTAAGTTATTAATTATAAACTAGCTATACCAAAATTCTATCATTGTAAATATAGTTTCTACTCTGTTTATGTCCAAAACAATAGTTTAAGGAAAACATTGGGAGATTCATGAACACCAAAATATTAAAATGAAAATTTGTCAATAAAACTCATGTTGCCCTTCGACCGTACCCAGGATAAACTTCACAGCTGAACATTATTGCACTAATGTATATGTTTATAATTAAGTGAGATGTTGACGTTTAATTGTAAGATTGAATATTTCTTAACTTCTAAACCTTGATAAAGCGATTGTTTAATTAATTCTTCATGTCCCTTAGTAAACTGAAAGCAAAGTATAAAATCATAATAGCAGCCAAAATAATGCAGCACCACATAAACCAAGATTTCTCCCAAAATGAACTCATCAGGTTTTCTTTTATAGACTTTGAGTAAACTAAAGCCCTGATTTGTGCTATTGGAAAATCATGTATTGCCGTGTTGGTAACATCAGAAATATCGTAGTCTGGAAAATTTAACGTGTCGTTTCCAGCCGTTACCAAATACTTTTCATTGTTTTTTAGGTTGGCTATAACATATAAAGGGTTTTGCAGTAAATGTATACCGCTAATCTCCAATTTGGGGTTATCTCCATTGTTAATCTTTAAATAAATTTCTTTTTCATTACAATTAGTAATATTAAAAATCTGGGGTTCATCAGATCGAATCGAGAAAGTTGATAATTGTTTGCGGTAAGTTTCCATTTTTTGCTTAACCTCGCGTTGTCTTATGGTATATAAGGTAGCATCTCGGTTATATAAATCTGGAGCGGTAATGTCCAATTTTATTTGATTAATTTCTACTGTCCTTTCAAAACGTATATGTATTTCGGTATGGCGCTCTTTCTCTTCAAATGCTATATCCTGCACTGGAATGTTTTCCATTAATACTGGTAACATTTGTGTAGTTGTAGTACCTATTTTTAAAAGATTTACAGGTAATGAATGTTCGTCATTAAAAACAATTTTGAGATATTGATAAGCGCATAAAGGAAAGGAAATAACCTTGTAAATACGAGTTTGGGTGGGGTGGCTTAATTGATTTAATTGTCCGCTATTAACAATGCCAAACCACTCTTTTTGATTATTGCTGCCTTCTAGTCTGTACCTTTTACTTCCTTTATAGTTCGCTATTAAAAGTACCGCTTGTTCAATGGTTTTATACGGATTTTTAAATACGTATGTGGCCGTGCTATCTGCAATATTGCTACTTGATATAATGGGAAATTCCTCAAAATTTGATAGCACAGTATTTTCATTGGATGATGTTACAAAATAAGGGACTTGAGAGCCTTGGGAATCCCAAATTCTAAAATCCTGTAAACCGCTTTTAGAATATGACCTTACGCCATGAGGAATGTGTATGCGATACAAACCATCTGCGTTTACATGAATTTCTCCTTTCACTTTGAACTCCTGGGCAAATGTTATGCCCGCCCATAGCATGACTAATAGGCTAATCGATTTTATCATTCTTGGGGATTTTTTTATCGTCATCAATTACTAAAACTTTAATTTTTTGATATACAAACGAAATAATTAAAATGAGTATACCCAATAAAATAAAAGCCACGATCTTTCCTGTTTCTGACACGTTGCTTATATCGTACACAAATAGTTTAACAATGGTAAGACCTAATAAAGTCAGTGCAATGATTCGCAATTGCTTTATTTGCTTTTTAATGCCCCAAAGCAAAAGTATAAAAGCTATGACTCCCCATAAAACCGGAAGCCCTGCTTTTATTATTTTATATCTTGCCGAATCTATGATATGATACACAGACACATAGTCATTGCCTAACCGGTCCATATCTAAAGAGAAATCCATTAAATGTAGGCCTTGCAATACTAATTCAGTACTTGCCAAGACGACTAGCACAAAAACAGCACTCCATATAGCCAATTCATGCCCAAGAATAGAAAATACTTTTTGCGCTTTGTTTGTATTATAAACCAAATACCAAAAATATCCAATTAAGAATAAGGACAGCATGTGTATATAATAAGCCAAATGAACAGCTGATCCGGATAAAATATTTTCTTGATGCTCTGAAAAAGCAAATTCTGCCAAAATAAATGCAAACACCAAAATATTGGTTATGGTAATAATGTTGATGATTTTGTCATTCTTAATACTTCTTTTTCCAAATAGTATGAAACATACTACCGCTGAAAAAAGAAAATGGTAAAAGAGTGACATAGAGGCAAATGCATCGAATGCAAAATGTACCGAAGATTGATGGCCAACCTCAAAGAGGCCCACTAAATATCCTATGATGATCGCTGATATTTTGGTTATTTTTCTATACTCAACGGGGCTAAATACCAATCCAAATTTTGAAAATTTTTCGGTTTCTTGGCGCAATAAATAACCAACAGCTACTAAAGAGGCCACTACCATAATACCCCCAATAAAAGTTGGATTTATTACTACAGCCAAGTCTGTGCTTGAAATAGCATAGTTTGTCCAGTCCATTATCAAACTTACCACCATTAAAAAATGCACTAACACGGCTGCAAAACGATAACTTTTTATTTCTGATTTTTGTGATAACCACATAAGTAATACGGCTTCAATGGCCCAGAAAATAGTGATGTTATTTCCTGAAAACTGTACAGGGATGGCTAGTGTAATGAATGTTAGGCTTAAACCTATTAATAAATACACTGCCGTTTTATCCAAACCAAATTTCTTGTAAAAAAGAAAAGAATACCCCATGTTTAACAATGCCAAAAAGGTAGTGAAGAGTCCGGAATAGTTTGGTGCAAATTCTGATAATACCAGCATCCCTATTCCATAAAACACAAAGTTATTAATGGCCAAAATAGCGAGTTGCATCTTTGTGAAAACACCTTTGGTACGCAGATTATTTATAATATTAGTGATGATGAAAATGATGTAGAAGATGAAGCCGAAAATTAAAGCTCCCAGATAATGCGGATTACTTTGCCAAGTTTCCTGAACTACCCAACTTACAAATAAGAGCATAGTAAATATAAAGGCTAGAATGTTTACCAAGTGCCATTTTTTAAAATAGGCCAAGGTTAAAATCCCCATATTCAAAATAGCGATAAAAGTAAATAGCACAATATAATTTCCGCTACCGGTGCTCACCATAAAAGGCACTAAAAAACCACCAATAAGTGATAATATGGCCAATTCCATTCTATCATATGAAAGCGAAATTAAGCTGCTGAAAGCCGTTATGACCACCATAATGGTAAAAGCAACCTCCTGCCCAAATAATTTGTATTCATGAAAAGCGATGGCAGTGGTAAAGTAAAAAATGGCTATTGCGCCAGCAACTAAAACAGAGCTAAATGGCGCATATTTTTTCCGTAATTTATGGGCTATGAACAATACTAAGCTTCCAGATAAAACACCGATACCTACACGTGCAGGCTCATTAATCCAATTTTTATCTATGGCAAATTTCACAAAATAGCTAATTCCCAATACTAAAATTAAAATTCCTATTTTGTTGATTAAGTTTTCACCAACAAATTTTTCAAGATCAGGATTACGCTGTTTGAATTTTTCCCAAATAGAAAGTGTAGGCTCTTGCGCTGGTTCTTTTTTAGGTGCCGCTGACATAACAGTTTTAGAAGAATCTGAAACGGGAACTGGTTGGATGGGAGTTTCCTTTTTAGTTTCCGATTTGGTTGAAGCTGATTTATCAGATTGTTTGTCCTTTGCGTAATAGTTGATATCCTTTAAAATGGCACTTATAAATTCGGTATCTGTTTTTTCTTTGACTTGTTTGATATTTAATACTTCCATCATTTTATTACGAAGCTTTATCAAAGTGTTGGTGTCGTTTGAGTCTTTAGCTGTTGTAAATATGTCTTTAATGAGGTTTATGTCTTTTTTAGATAATTTAGTAACGCTTGGATAGTTTGGAATATACTGTTCTTCGGGTTCTTTAAAAACAGCAGAAGCCGTTTTTAATGGAGCATCAATAGCAGGTTCAACTGTAGTTTGTTGTAAATCTTCTTTAATATTTTTCTTTTCAACGCTTCTAGTTTCCTGATTGGTTTTTAAGAGATAATGGAGGTTATTTAGCTTTTCATTGAGATTGTTAATTTCTCGTTTTAAATAATAACTGTCTTTAGTATGTTTGGAATTTTGGAAGAATAATAAGATTATTACGATAATTAAAAGAACATATTCCATGATGATTTTGGCCGGTTAGTTAGTTAGGTGTCTATTATGTGAGACATATGCAATATAGCGTTTAATTTGAAAGTAATTCTAAACATTTTATAATGCATTTAATAAGTTCGTTTTCTTAAATAAAAAACGCCAAAATTCAATATGAACTTTGGCGTTTTAAAATCAAGTATTAATTAACTAGTATTCCGCAGCTATTTCTTTTCCAAGTATGATATCTCGTTGGGCTACAAACAAACCTTCTTTTTTATCCAATTTAAGGATGCGGTTTGGGTTTGTGGCCTCTATCCTTTCACGGCACTTGTCTTTTAACAATGGATCATTATCAAAAACAAAGCTTTCAATGGCGTATTCTGGTTTGCCAGGTTCTTTTAAAACAGGCAGTATTTGTCTTAATTCATTACCATAAATATATGACCCCGGCACGAAGGTGTAAAAAGTGTATTTACCATCGGCATCGGTGCGTATCCAACCTCGGTGGTGCACGTAGCGTTTTTTGTTTTCGCGTTTTAGTTCAAAATTACCATCTTCATCGGCTTGGTGGATGAACAACAATACATTTTGTGCTGGTGTAACGCCATCACTTTCGTAAATGGTTCCTGTAATTTTTAATTTGGTAGTTCGTAAGGCAAAATCCGGAATGGTATCTACATTATTTAAATGCTTTTCGGAATAATCGTAAATAGGACTTCGCTTTTTATAATTAGAAGGAACTTCTTCTTGTGAACTAGCAGTTTCTTGAGCACTTAACGTATAAAAATCACTCAGAAAAATAACTAAAACTAAAAGGGTCAATAACTGTTTCATGGGGCGTTATGTATTTAATTCATTCAAAACTAAATAACTAAGTCGTTACTGTTTAAAAAAATCGTTTGAACCCTAATTTTTCACGATGAATAGATAAACAGCACGGAATTTAAAGGGGTGTCTGTTGAGAAATGGCCAGACTTTGCTCAACAATACACTATCACTAAAACCTATTTAATTCAGTTTTCTTTAAACTATAAATTTATTGAAGTATTATTTATCAAATTCTATTCTGTTTTTACAACATCTCCCGAATAGCCAATAGGAAAGCGCGAGCCACTATTCAGCAACATATCACTTTTTAATCCTGGAGTAATACTAAGGTAAACCCTGAAGTTTTCCCGGCCGCTTTTTGCATTGAAAACAAATTTGTAACCATTGTTTTTGGTCTTTTCAATGGTTAAATCTTCCATGAGACCCTTAAACTCAATAGCATTGTCCCTTCCTCCATAATCTATTTGCATTTGGCGTTCACCAAAATAGGGCAAATAGGAAAAAACGCTGTCGCCTTTTACCCTTAAAAAGTTGGTATTGCCGACTAAACTGATGTTACCCGCTGTATTGCCCGGCAACATTAATCCTGAATTAACAATCTGTTGCATGGCTCTAGTAGCCTGTGGATGGGCCCAATCGGATTCAATTGTGAACTGTCTGCTGTCTATTAATTCATTTAAAGTTTGCAACTGAGCTTCTGTGGGTTGGCTTTTTGAGCTGCCACATGCCCAAAGCATTAAAATTATACCAGCATATACAATGATTTTCTTATTCATCATGCCAAAATTATACTAGCATAAATTACAAAATATCTAACAATTATAAATTGGATTTAACC
The DNA here is from genome assembly GCF_041287255.1 of Tamlana flava. Lineage (NCBI taxonomy): Bacteria > Pseudomonadati > Bacteroidota > Flavobacteriia > Flavobacteriales > Flavobacteriaceae > Tamlana > Tamlana flava. The sequence continues at coordinate 31,686 of NZ_JBGGTX010000001.1, read as the reverse complement.
ATTTTTTAAGTTGAAATGTTTAATCCATTTTTTGAGAAATTGATGTATTTTCGTTTAGCATGAATGCTAAATCAAAACACATAAAATTGCAGTTTCAGGGTTTTTTGAAGACTCCTATTCTTTGGAAAATTCATGATGTGATGGGTTTAAAACAATTAGAGCTTCCAAAAATGGATGATTTTGTTTTTGATGAACCATTGGACACTAATTTACGCTTGGGAAAACGAGTGGAACGTTTTGTTAGCGCCGAATTAAAACGGCATAAGGATATCTCCAATTGTTGTGAAAATCTCCAAATTCAACAGGAAAAAATCACATTAGGGGAACTCGATTGTATTTTAAAATGGCATGACTGCCCTATCCATTTAGAGATTGTTTTTAAGTTTTATTTATACGATGACCGCGTTGGAACCACTGAATTTGAACATTGGATTGGCCCAAACCGAAACGATACCCTAATTAAAAAACTGAATAAATTATGCGATAAGCAGTTACCTTTACTGTATAATGCCTCAACCAAATATATTTTGGATGATTTGAATTTGAACGCATCGCAAATTCAGCAACGGGTTTATTTTAAGGCACAGCTGTTTTTGCCTTATAGAAGTGAAACCCTAAAGTTTTCGCTGTTAAACAAGGAATGTTTAAAAGGCTTTTATGTGCACTTTTCTGAATTACGGCAATTTGAAGATTGTAAATTTTATATTCCGAGTAAAGTCAATTGGCTTATGGAAGTGCAAACCCAAACAGATTGGATGGCCTATGCCCTATTCCATGAAAAAATAGAGGAATTGATGAAAAACAAAGTTTCTTCCCTGTGCTGGATAAAATTCCCTAATGGAAACACCCAAAAGTTTTTTGTTGTATGGTGGGATGAAACCTGAGTTAAAATGGTTCATAATATATTACTTCCCTTCACCTTGAAAATTTTCACTTTCTGTTATATCCAAAGGCTGAATTTCGGGTTTGATTTTTTTATATAAATTAAACTGCGGACGTGTCAGGATATTAGCCATTTCGCCTGTTTCGGTTATTCGAAGTTTGTATATTAAATTGAGCATTTCCGTTCCTTTAAAGTTTGTCCTTATCTTTTTTTCTCGAATTAAAAACTCCTCTACCTTTTTTTGAAATAATAAAGGTTGTTCTCCATTTAAGGCCAGTTGTTTGTTATAAGTTTTAGTTATCTTTTGGGCAAATTGCTCAATTGTTCTGTCATTTTTCTGCAAAAAAGGGTCTTGAGCTTGCAGTTGAAAAGCCAAAAACATGGCTATCATAATTGTTGTTACTTTCATATTGGATTTCTTTTTAAAGGGTTACATCTATAAAATAGCAATTATGCCGCCCAATTCCAATTATTCGTGGGGTGTATTTTATTGATAAAAAAAATCGGAAGCAAAAACACCTCCGATTTATAAAAATTAGAATATTAGACTTAAACCATAGTTAAACCAAACTTACTCTTAACTCAATATTTGCCTTCAAAAGCTTTGATATTGGGCAAACATTCTTGGCATTGGTTGCTATTTCCTTAAACTTATCTAAGTCAATTTTTGGCACATCGCCGGTTAAATCCAGTAAGACGTTGGTTACATTTCCATCTTCAAAAGTAACCGTGGCATCCACATTTAAACTATTCGGTGTAAAGCCTGCTTCACCCAATAAAAAACTCAATTGCATGGCGAAACAACCCGAATGGGCTGCCCCAACTAATTCTTCAGGATTGGTGCCTTTTTCTCCATTTTCAAATCTGGTATGAAATGAATATTGTGTATTTTCGAGTACCTTACTGGCTGTAGTTAAAGTCCCTTTTCCTTCTTTTCCGCTCCCTTTCCAGTTAGCGTTTGCTTTTCTTGTAAATTTCATCTGTTAATTTTTATTTATTAAGTTATATTTTGTTCAGACGTAATGTCCAAATAATCGTCGGTTTTAATAGAAGATTATTTAATGGACATTTCATGTTTAGTATTTTACTGGTTAAATGTTTCATTAAGTAAGTTTTGTAGAGCTTGCCAGGATTTGGCATCAGCTTCAGCATTGTACTCCAAAGGCAAACTAAATTTTTCGCCCAACGCACTGGCTCCTTTACTCGTAAAGGCATGTTTTGCATCTGGTATTTCAATATAAGTATAGTCTGCATTAATGCTATCCATGGCTTTTTTGAATGCCACAACAGATTCTTGGGGAATAAAAGGGTCGGAGCCGCCATTCACCACCAAGACTTTTGCTTTCAACTTATCATTGGGCATTACAGGAAGGCCTAAGCCACTATGAAAAGCTGCGACGGCATCCAAATCCTCGCCAGTATTAGCTATAGTTAAGGCCATACTTCCCCCAAAACAATAGCCAATAGCAGCTATTTGATCAAGATTTACAGATGGATGGTTTTTCAAAATATCTAAAGCGGCGTCAAACCGAGCTGTAGCCAATGGCACATTATTTCTAACAACACCAGAAAATTTACCTGCATCTCCTGGGTGTTCCGCCACTTTACCATTGCCATACATGTCTATGGCAAAAGCCGAATAACCCAACTCAGCCAACATATCGGCACGCTCGCGCACGTAATCATTGTGGCCCCACCACTCATGAATGATAATAATACCGGGACGCTTTCCTGTTTTATTTTTATCAAAGGCAATATAGCCTTTCATTTGCACGGAATCTGCGCTATAGGTTACTTCTTCGGTTTCAATCTGTACTGCTGGAGCAACCATTTCGGGTGTTTCTTCTGTTTTTTTCTTGTCCTTGCATGCAACTAAAACTGACAGCATAAAAACTGCCATAATCAATGTATTCTTCATCTTGAAAATGCTTTTTCGGTTGTGTTTTAAATGTTGAGTTAACTTAACACTTTTAAAAGATTTTTCAAAATAATTGGCGGGTAAATAAATACTATTTTAGGATGCCGTTAATGGCTTTTATCCAGTCGTCTATTTCAGTATCTTCTGTATGGAGTGGTAAACTTCCATTGCCATAAGGACCATAAATTTCTGGATTTGTATACGAAAAGAAGCCAACTGTTGGCGTTAGCGAGGCACTTGCCAGATGCATCACGCCATTGTCCGCTGCGATAAAAATGGAAGTGTTTTTAATGATGGCTGCCATTTCCCGAATGTCTTTACTATAGAAATGAGGTGCTTTAAAGTTAATTTTAGAAATGTTTTCAATAGGCAACATTTCAATGATGTTATAGTTTGGATATTCTTTTAGTAAGCGATTGTAAAATTTATTCCACCATGCTTCAGAATAGCACTTATGCCCTGTGGCATTGGTATAAATGCAAATGGTTTTTTTGTCGTTTTTTATGATATCATCTAAAATGGCTTTTCCTTGAGCAATTTCTTCATCATTTAATCTGATGTTTAAAACGGGTAGTGCATTGTTGTTTTTTTCTAAACCCACTTGGGCTAAAACATATCTTAAATTGTAAATGGGATATTTTGAGATGTGTTTATAGTCCCTGTAGTTTTGCGTAATTGTTTCGTGAACATCTCCAAAAACCTTTATTTTTCCTATTGATAACGCGGTCAATAATCTACCGGAAGAAGAATCTTTGTCCCCATTAATGACCAAATCGTAACGTTTCCCTTTAATCTTGAACCAAGTGGCTATATATTTCAGAAGATTGTTGAATGGCTTTTTTGGCAGTTTGATGATGTTTTTGACTTGCTTGTAATTTTGAAATACAGGATGAGCTACGCCACCTTTTACAAATAAATCAATCTCGCAACCTGGGAATGTTTCAATAACTTCTTGAACAATTGGGGTTAAAAGTAACTGATTGCCGAGTCTATGGTTTGGCCTAATAATCAAGACTTTTTTAATGTCTTCAACTTTCACCGAACCTTTTTTAGGCAATTTATAGGAACCGCCAATACCTTTGGTAATGTTGTGCATTACCCGTCTTCTAAAACTATTAACACGTGCTGAAAATCCCATTTTCTATTAGTCGGTTTGAATAAAAATCGAGCAAAAATACAAATTATGTTTCAAAGGGAAGTTAACTACTTCACTACCCTTTTACCTTTGATTTGTACCAAACATTTAAAACCATACCAATAATGATTAGCACAATACCTAAAATGGTCCAAAAGGTATAGATTTCATTGAACAAAGTCATACCCAAAGTAGTCGTAAAAATAACTTCAACATATTTTATGGGTGCCACAATATTTGTTGAAGCCGTTTGAAATGCTTTGGTCATAAATATTTGTCCATAATAGCCGAAGACTCCAAGACTAAAAAGAAAAATCCACTCCGTTCCTTTTGGTGTTACCCAATTTCCAATGGAAAGTAAACCTCCTAAAATAGTAGCTGTGAGCATAAAATAATTGACAATAACAACCGGGTGTTCGCTTTTCCCTATTTTATTAATAATAACATAGACCAAGCCACTTAATACCGAAGCAATGAGTACCAGCATCAGTCCGTATGAATTCAGTTCGGTATCCAAGCCCTTCAACACCAAAACGCCCAAAAATGAAATGATGAAAAATACCCATTGCCAAGCACGAACTCTTTCCTTTAGGAGGAAAACAGCAAATATGGCCGCAAAAATTGGTGCGATATAGCGTAATGAAACAGCCGTTCCTACTGATAAGTATTTAACCGACATAAAAAACAAAAGCATAGAAGTCGCCCCTGTTATAGAGCGCAATATGAGTAGTTTGTTCTTTTTTCCAATAATGGGAATCTTGTTCTTTATTAAAAACCCAAACGTAAAAAACAATGAACTTAATGACCTAAAAAATACGATTTGGTAGGAGTTGACTTCACTTAAATGTTTTACCGTGGCATTCATACATGCAAAGGCCAAAGTACTGATTAGCATGTATTTTATGGCTTTTTTAGCGTCCAATACCTCTTGGTTTTATTACTCTATTGGTATTAATAAAATAAACCCCAGTGAGTAAAACAATTGCAGCTAAAATGGATTGTGTTGTGATGGTTTCGTCTAGAATATACCAACCCAAAATTAAAGCGATAACAGGGTTAACATAGGTGCTTGTTGCGACTTTTTCTGGTGAAACTTCCTTTAAAAGGTAATTAAAAGCCGTAAACGCTAAAATACTTCCAAATAATATAAGGGCCAACATAGACCACAGAACTTTACTGCTCCATGTTGATGGCATGGTCCATGGTTCTCCAAAACAAAAGCTGACTATGGTCAGCATAATCCCACCCATAAGCATTTGATAACCCGTGTTGACAAAAAAGTTTGAAGGCAAATTGGCTTTCCCAACAAATAGACTGCCATAGCCCCAACTTATCATACAAACAAAAATCATGATGATACCCGTAATTTGCCCTTCCTGACTAATAAGCTGCTTTTGGCTCACAAGAAGGTAAATGCCAATAAAACCCAACACAACGCCAATGTAGGACATGAGAGATATTTTCTTGCCCTGAATGATGCGCATCAAAATTAAAACAACCAATGGCTGTGCCGAAATTTCAAGTGCGGCAAACCCACTATCTACAAATTTCAATGCCCAGACCACTATTCCATTCCCAAAGGTTAAAAACAAAAAACCTGCCATAGTGGTGTTTTTAAGTTGCGCTTTGGTGATTGAAATATTAACCTTAAGAAGTTTAGCTATAATAAAAATAAGAATGCCCGCTATGGTAAACCGAAGACCTGCTAACATAAATGGAGGCAATTCTGAAACCGCAATTTTGTTTAAAAGATAGGTTGAACCCCAAATAACATAAATGGCAAAAAAAGCCAATATTATCATTATGGTTTTACGAGGTACAGCCATAAATTGCTATAATAATACTATATGTACAGTGCTATATTTTTTTTACACCAACTGCATTCATTCCTTTTGCACCACGTTCTAGTTCATAAGTAACCTTATCGTTTTCTTGAATCTCGTCCAGCAACCCGCTAACATGAACAAAATACTTTTCTTGATTCACACTGTTTATTATAAAACCAAAACCTTTGGAATGATCAAAAAATGACACTTTTCCTTCATTTGGAACTGATTCCTCCTCCTCTCTATCTTCCTTTTTAGGAATACCTAGTTCAATGCTTTCGGCCTTAATTTTTTCACGCATGGCAGGGTCTGGAGGCGTATCGGTTAAATTCCCATTAAAATCAACATAGGCAAATTGAATCCCCGATGAGCCGCTTGCTTCTTTTTCAGCTTTTCGGGCTTCTTTTTTTTTTTGCTTTTCCTCTCTTTTCTTTAAGCGCTTTTTTTCTTTTTCAATTTTATTAAATGTTACTTGAGATTTTGCCATAGTTTATAAGCTGCTGATTTTTTTTTGGTTAATACCCGTAAAGGTACTTCTAATTTTTATGATCTTATAATTATAATGGCATTAAAAGTGTTTCGCCCTTATAATTGAGAAAAAGGAATCTTTTTTATGGTAAAAGTTAATCTTAATTACAGTAAAAAAAACAGTTAAATTACCCGTGCCTTTTGGCCTTTAAAAACTAAAAGATTAATCCTCTGGTGGATAACCATTGATTTCCTCAAAAACTTCATCAAAATTTGAGCGCAGATATGCATTGAGTTTTTTTCGGTAATCTCCTTTGAGCCATTCTACAAAATTAAAGGTGCTTTTACTGATGCATTTGGTATAACGCTGAATCCTGAAGTCAATGTCATCGCCTAATTTTTTTGCCAATGCCAAGGCATCATACACATCTTCACTGTTTTCAATACATATTTTGGCATGTTGGGCAATGGAACGCTCTAATACTACTTTGGTGGTTTCACCATTTCTCAACGAATCCACATAGGTTTTTTGAATATCAAAATAAACATCTTTTGAGTTAGAAAATTCGGCGCGCAATTCATCTGGCATTTCATACCTAAAATTGCTTTCTAAATCTTCATCACTTAAAATGGAATCCAGATAATAGTTTGGCGACTTAAAAATACGTTGCCAATCCAAATCATCTCCCCATGGACCAAACCTGTGGAAGTTGTTACCCAAATCAACAACGGTAAAGGTGTTCTTGTCTTTTAAAATACGTGATCCCCGACCAATCATTTGATAATAGAGGGTCAATGATTTGGTGGCTCTGTTCAGAATAATACTTTCCACAGAAGGTTCATCAAAACCAGTAGTTAAAATACTAACTGATGTTAAAATGGCCCCAGGTGTTTTTTTGAACCACTTTAATATAAGAGCTCGCTCCTTTTTTGTGTTCGTGTTATCCAGGTGTGCAATGGGATAACCTGCTCTTCTAAATGTATCATACACATGAAGCGAAGTTGTAATACCGTTATTAAAAATCAATGTTTTTTTGCCAAGTGAACGCTCCTCATAAGCTTGAACAAGTTTTGAGAGCATGTCATCGGCTGTATACAAATCTTCCGATGACTTTACTGTGTAATCCCCATTAGCTCCAACAACAAGCGATGTTAAGCCCACATTGTAAGTGTACATTTCTGCCCGGGCCAAAAAGCCATTTTCAATAAGCGATTCAATACTTTCACCCACAATAAGTTCATCATAATTGTCGGTCATAGGCAATTCAATGCTCGAACTCAAAGGTGTTGCCGTAACCCCCAAAATAAAAGATTGGCTAAAGAACTTGAACAGTTTTGTAAAGGAATTATAATGAGCCTCATCAATAATCACCAAACCAATGTCCGAAATATCTAACTTGTCATCATTCAATCGGTTATTCAAGGTTTCTACCATAGCTACAAAACAGCTATATTCGGCTTGATCGCTTAAATCGGCTTTGCTGTCCACCACTTTGTTAACAACGCCAAATTCTGTTAGCATGCCAGACGTTTGCTTGCAAAGCTCAATACGGTGTGTCATCACCAAAACTTTCTTTTGGTGGTGCTTTAAATATTGCCGAACAATTTCAGAGAAGATTACTGTTTTACCACCACCTGTAGGTAGCTGATAAAGCAGATGGTAGTCGTCTGGCGATTCCTCAAAGGCCGTGAATATTTTATTGATTGCTCCCTTTTGGTAACTGTATAATTTTTTGCCTTCTGATCTCTCTTCTAACTCTAGTTCTGCTTTGGTAAACGCCATACATTAAATTTTGCAACGTGCAAAAATAACATCTTTAATGGGTTTATGTGCCATGTTTCGTTAGAAAATTATTAAGGGGATGTTAACAAAGATTAATATTCATTGATATTTTCCGGTTTCTTGTTTTCAATGCAACAGATTTCAAAATAACAAATGGCTACTCTAAAAGTTATGTTTACTTTTACGCTGAAACTAAATTGATGCACTATGGAAATTAATGATAAGTCCGGCGTTGAAAACTATATGGCCAATACCAATAGATATGAAGCGATGATATATAACAGAACGGGGAAAAGCGGTGTGCTTTTACCGGCCATTTCTATTGGGTTATGGCATAATTTCGGTTTTGTAGATTCCATTCAAAACGGTCGTGATATTTTAAGAACTGCTTTCGATTTGGGCATCACACATTTTGATTTAGCCAACAATTACGGTCCTCCATATGGTTCAGCTGAGGAAAATTTCGGAACCATTTTCAAAAAAGATTTCAAACCTTATCGCGATGAACTTTTTATAGCCAGCAAAGCAGGTTACGACATGTGGCCTGGGCCCTATGGCAATTGGGGTTCGCGCAAATATTTAGTGGCCAGTTTAGAGCAGAGTTTAAAACGCATGGGATTGGATTATGTGGATATTTTTTACCATCACCGGCCAGACCCAGAAACACCTTTGGAAGAAACTATGGTTGCTTTAGCGGATATAGTTAGACAAGGCAAGGCTTTGTATGTCGGTATTTCTAATTATCAACCGGAAGACACCCAAAAGGCGGCCAAAATACTTAAAGCATTGAACGTGCCTTTTATTTTGCACCAAGCACGATATTCGATGTTTGACCGCTGGGTGGAAAACGGACTATTAAATACTTTGGGAGAAAACGGTGTGGGCTGCATTGCCTTTTCACCATTGGCACAAGGTATGCTTACCGATAAATATTTAAATGGCATTCCTGAAGGATCTAGAGCGGCCAGGAATTTAACGTATTTGGAAAAAGAAACCGTGGCCAATAATCTTAAAAAAATCCAAAAGTTGAACGGCATAGCGCAACAACGTGGACAAGAACTATCACAAATGGCCATTGCTTGGATTTTAAGGCAACCGCAGGTAGCATCGGTTTTGGTTGGTGCTAGTTCTGGCGACCAGTTAAGAGAAAATGTAAAAGCTTTGGATAATTTGAGTTTTACCGATGGAGAATTGAAATTGATTGATGAGATTGTATCTTAAATAGAGATTACTCCTTTACAACAATAACTGTGGCCTTTACTCCAGTTGCTAAATTCCATTGGTTATGTGAAATAATATGCCCAGAATCATCAATAACTTGAAATTCGGCTGTATTGGGACCAGATTCGCCTTGGTTTAATGCGACAAAATCTATTTTATTAAAACCCTTTTGTAAATCAAGTTTAAAACCACTGTAACCGCCGTTTAAAAACACCCGAGGTTTTATCACATCATCGTTAACGCGCACTTGTATCAGGTCTCCATCCACATAGCCATGATCTCGATACACAATATTTACAGATTTAGCCTGGCTTTTAAAATCACCAAAGTATTGGTCGGTGGTGCTACCATTTATAGCCTCAATTTCTTTTGGGCTAAGTTTAAGGTCTTCAATATTCTTTTTTACTTGGGATGTGTAAAGCTCTCCCGGATTGCCAAATTCTTCCTCAGGAAACATAGAGAATTGTTTTTTTGGCATTTCTAAATTGGGCGTATTCATTCCAAAACTACTATTTTCGATGGGTTGCGAAGGTGTTAATGCACTGGCATCGGTAGAATCATTTTCATTTTCAACGGCAGGAATAATAACAGATTTAGGTCTGCTATCAACTTGGGCTTGAAGAGAGAACGACAAAAAACAAATAAAAGCAAGTAAAACAATAGGTCTCATTAATCTTGGATACTTTAACGCATTGAGGCATAAATCTTTTTCAAAGATATTTCATTATTACCAATACAAGTATGTAGTAGCAAATATTTAAGAAGATTTTAAGCAATAACTATTCCTAAAACGATTTTATTTTGAAATTATTAATTTTTGTTAATATAACTACCAATATTTCAAGTAAATAGGTGTTGTTCCCTACCCATAAAACCATTAAAATCTGTTAAAATTTGTTAAATCATTACTTTGTAATGCATAGTACTGTAACAAAATTAATTTTCGGTCGTCTATCATATACAATCAATCAAAAAAACAACAGTTAATCATTAATCATCAAAATCAAAAATTATGAGAACTTTAAACACCAATCAATTATCGGACACTGTTAATGGCACAAAAAGCCACGAATGGAACAGCAAAAGACGCTACAGATAAGCATTCACGTTTAAGTAACGGAGACTTTTATCAATCAAATCATTTTTATAACTATCAAAATCAAAAAATCATGAGAACTTTAAACACCAATCAATTATCGGACACTGTTAATGGCACAAAAAGCCACGAATGGAACAGCAAAAGACGCTACAGATAAGTAGCGTCTTTAATCCAAATCTTTCATCATTCAAAACTTTTATTTACATCAACACATGAAATCTATCATCAAAATATCAAGGCATCTTAATAACCTTACCCAAGAACATCTTTTGGCTAGTAAGCGTATTATAGATTTTAAATCTTCAAATACATCCATCTGGAATGGCGCCAAACGCTACGCGCATTAATCTGGAAAGGAAATGGAGCAATTTAAAAAGCTTATCCCTTTTGTTCTTTCTGAAGCCAAAACAAAATAAAGTCAGTCCTTTTTAGGGATGCCGTATTCAATACAGACCCGCCTCCTGCCCCAATTTTTGGCGGCGTTAACATCTTGCCCCATATAAATATCTATGCGGTTATTCCACTTATCACTCATTTTGTCTTTTACCAAATATATCCCATCAAGACCCTCAATCTTGACTGGGATATTGTGTTTTAGCCCCTTTCTGTATAAATCCCGCGAAACGGCAATACATTTTAAACCAGGCTTTAAACTATCACCAAATGCCGTGATATTCGGATTGGCATCCGTTTGATAAGCCAATGAATTGTAGGCCGTTGCCGTTACATTTTGGGAATCCCAGATATATTGGTTTTCAAACCGTTTTTGTTCATCAACGCAATTGAACAAAAAAACAACTACAAAAAACACTAAAATCTTTGAAGCAGACCATTCCATTCCACTAAAGATAAGAATTAGAAGGCTAATAATTCCAACAAGGCGTTTTCAAATCTGTTTTTGGGAAGGTATTGCTGTTCTAATTGAGAGGCAAAAGGTATTGGGGTTTCAATGCTAGCCACACGTTTTACGGGTGCATCGAGAAATTCAAAACAATTTTCCATGATTAAAGCCGAAATATCGCTGGAAATTCCACCAAAAAGAGAATCTTCTTGTAAAATGATCACCTTTCCCGTTTTCTTTACCGACGCATAAATCGTTTCTGTGTCCAAAGGCTGTAGGGTTCTTAAATCAATTAAATCGGCTGAAACGCTTGGGTTTTTATCTAAAGTTTCCAATGCCCAATGAACCGTAGCACCAAAACTTATTACTGTAACTTGAGTACCTCGTTTTATCGTTGACGCCTTACCAAATGGCAGCGTGTAATAATCTTCTGGAACCTCTTGGCGAATACTCCGGTATAACGCTTTATGTTCAAAAAACAGCACAGGATTAGGGTCATTAATAGCAGTCGCTAGAAGACCTTTGGCATCATATGGAAATGCAGGGTAAACCACCTTCAATCCAGGAGTTTTTGTAAACCAAGCTTCATTGGTTTGTGAATGAAAAGGACCAGCGCCAACGCCGCCGCCACAGGGCATTCTAATAACCACATCAGCGTTTTGTCCCCATCGGTAATGCGACTTGGCCAAATAATTTACGATCGGATTGAAACCAGAACTTACAAAATCTGCAAACTGCATTTCTACAACGCTCTTCATACCAGCAATGGATAGTCCCATGGCGGTTTCAACAATTCCAGATTCGCAAATGGGTGTGTTCCGAACTCGGTCTTTTCCAAATTGCTCCACAAAGCCTTCCGTAATTTTAAATGCACCTCCGTATTCGGCAATATCTTGCCCAATAATAACCAAATCATTATAAAGCTCCATGCTTTGCTTTAAGCTTTCGGAAATGGCATCTATAAACCGGATTTCATTAGTCTCTGTATTATATTTAACTTCTTGATATTTAAAGTCTTGAAATAAATCATTTAGTTCATCTGTTTCATTCGGAATGATATCTTCTTCATCAAAAGTTACTTTTAAATGTTCCTCGATTTCATGGGTAATGGACTCTTTTAAGGCGTGAATATCTTCATCATTTATGAAACCTTTTTGCTTTAGAAAATCTTCATAATTTAAAATAGGATCTTTCTTTCCCCATTCATTCATTAATTCATCTGGAACATATTTGGTGCCACTGGCCTCCTCATGTCCGCGCATTCTGAATGTTTTAAATTCAATTAATACTGGTCTAGAATTTTCTCGAACACTTTTAGCAATTTCACTGACTTTGGTGTAAACTTCAAGAATATTATTCCCGTTGATGATGTGCGATTCCATGCCGTAGCCCAAACCGCGATCAGCCAAATCCTTGCAATTGTATTGTTCACTTGTAGGTGTTGACAGACCATAACCATTATTTTCTATGCAGAATAATACGGGTAATTGCCATACTGAGGCAATGTTTAAAGCCTCATGGAAATCGCCTTCACTTGTCCCTCCTTCACCCGTAAAAACAGCCGTAACAGAATTCTTATTTTTCAATCTTGAAGCCAAAGCAATGCCATCCGCTACACCCAATTGTGGTCCTAAATGTGAAATCATACCCACAATTTTATATTGCTGCGTACCAAAATGAAACGACCTATCCCTGCCTTTTGTAAAGCCAGTTGCTTTCCCTTGCCATTGTGAAAACAAGCGGTACAATGGAATTTTTCTAGTGGTAAAAACACCTAGGTTTCTGTGCATGGGCAGAATGTATTCCTCTTTATCCATAGCCATTGTAATACCTACGGAAATAGCTTCTTGCCCAATACCTGAAAACCACTTGCTTATTTTTCCTTGGCGCAATAAAACCAACATCTTCTCCTCTATCATTCTAGGTTTCAGAAGGTTCTTGTACAATTCAATTAAAAGTGTTTTGTCTAGTTTATTTACAACGTATTCCATAGCTTTTAAAACCATTTTCAGGTTCTCAAATATACCATAAAAAGGAAAATGTTACGCAAAAGTTATAGGACTGGCATTACCATAATTTCTGCAGTGATTTTTGCATAACTTTATTACATCTATGTTCTTTTGACAAAATATTTTACCCTTTAAACTAAAATTAAAAGCAGTATAGTATTTTTTCCATACTTTTAAATCACTTAATCTTATTTACTATGAAAAACATTACTTTACTTTTTACTGCTCTTGTACTATTTTCTGTTGATTTAATATATGCGCAAACTCCTGCCAATGATACTTGTGATGGTGCTATTGTATTAACGGTCGGAGATTTTTCCTGTAACAATACAGAGGTTACATTGGATAATACAGCTACCGATTCAGGAGAGCTACCTGTTCCAGAATGTGCTGATTATCAGGGAGGCGATTTATGGTATAAATTGGTTATGCCCTCAACGGGTGGTGTCCATATTGAAACCAGCGAAACAGATGGATCTATTGATGATGGAGGCTTGGCCATATATACTGGCACATGTGGTAGCTTGGAACTTTATGCATGCACAGATGACACTAACCCAATTGATACTACCATGGAAGCTATTAATGTTGCCCATCCTGAAGGTGAGACCATTTATATACGTCTTTGGACGTATGGAGGTAGTCAAATAGGTACATTTAATATTTGTGTTGAGAAATATACCCCTGCTCCAGAAGCTACAAATGATGATTGTGTGAATGCCACTCCTTTGGAATTAAATTCAACTTGTATAACCACCTTAGGGTCGAATAATGCTACCAATTCAGAACTAGCTGACCCAACTATCCCACATCCAAGTACAGATGAAGATTGCGGATATTATCGAGGTAGAGATGTATGGTATAGTATACCTGTACCAACTAGCGGTCGTTTAGCTTTAGAAACCAGTGAAGATGATGGATCTATTCAAGATACTGGTATGGCTGTATATTCTGGAACTTGTGATCCTGATGGACTAACATTTGAAGCTTGCAACGATGATGCCAGTGGAAGCACCACCCTTTTTTCTAGAATTGAATTAACCGGTAGAACTCCTGGAGAGATGTTATATGTAAGAGTATGGTCCTATGGCAATGAAGAATTAGGTACTTTTAATATTTGTGGCATTGAATTACCTACTTTAAGCACGAATAAATTAGATATTGACTATTTTTCTGCCTCTCCTAATCCTGCTAAAGATTTTGTTAATTTAAAATTCAATAGGGTCACTAGTGAATCAATGACAATCCAGATTTATAATTTACAAGGAAAGTTAGTTTTAAATACTTCTCAAGAAGCCTTTAATAACAATGTACAACTTAACGTATCGAACTTATTTAGTGGTTTGTATTTTCTAAAAATCATTGACGGTTATAGAGAATTAAACAAAAAACTAATTATTAGTAAATAATTTATCTTTATTGATAATCTCTCAGTAGCATCATTTTTGACCTTTTTGTAATATTTTATATGCCTATTGAGTAGTTTACTGGAACAAGCCGATTATTTTCTTTGGGAAAAGTTTATGACTAAACCCATTGTCGATAAAGGTGTTTTTAAACGAATTGGCGATTGCCCTCTCCTTGGCCACGTTTTGTCAGCACTGCAAACGAAGATGTTATTGATTCCAATACTGATGATTAAAAAACAATTTTTAAGTCATTAATAACAGGAATGTCGATTTTAAAAGCATCCCGAGTATCGACAAAACAATATCTAATCGTTACGGACAAAAACTGGAAGACTTTAAAGAATGGTTGACCCTTACCGAATGACACCAAGAACTTATTGGTAAAGCAACTATTGGGAGAGTTCAGAAATGAACTCTTTACTCTTAAAATTATTCAAGAGACGGTAAGTTATAAAAAGATAATCTACAATTTACACGGCTAATATATTAGTATTTTAACTTCGTAAGCTTGATTGAATTGTTTAACTTTGTAATCACCAGCTAAACCTAATGACAATGAATGATATTATACTTTCTAATTTTCATCCTATATTAGTTGGGAAATTGATTAATCAAGGGTTAATTAATCAATACACGAAGTTTTTATATCATTTTTTTCAAAATTTCAAATTACAAAGAGAAAAACATTTAGAATTAGATAAGGAAGGAATTAGCTTTGGTGAGGTTTCGGATCATGTAAATAAATATGCCATTCCTTTTAAAAATATAGAAAAGCGTCAGATTTTATTATTTGATGAAATAGAGTCTTTCATAGTTAATGACATGGAAAACACAATACCATCAAACTATGTCTTTCCTAAAGGATTTGAATTTCTGCCAGATAGCCATTACGGACCTAAAATAGAGATGCGAATGGATTGGTTCAAGAAAAAATTAGGGTATGTATTTGATAAATTCTACGAACACACCCCGAATAAACCAGAAAATATTATTCATGTGACTTGTTCCGGCTATTCCTCTCCTAGTTTGGCTCAGGAGGCAGTAATAAACAGAAATTGGAACGATGTAAAAGTTACTCACTCTTATCATATGGGGTGTTATGGAGCATTCCCAGCAATTAGAACGGGATCAGGCCTATTGTCATTAAGTAAATCTAAAGGTCGTGTTGATATTGTACATACTGAATTACTTTCCGTCCACTTAAATCTAACCGAATTCTCACCTGCAAATACTATGATTTGTTCCTTGTTTTCTGATGGGTTTATTGGTTATTCTTTATATGACGAAAACTTGTTTTACAAAGAAGGTATTAAAAGTAATAAAGCAGGATTAAAAATTCTAACGTCCCATGAAGTATTAATACCTGACAGCTTAGAAGATATGACTTGGGATTTGGGTGAATATAGTTTTTTAATGACTTTATCAAAACGAGTACCTGTTTTTATTCGAAAAAACATAAAGCAATTTGTAATAAACTTGTGTGACAATATTGGTTTAGATTTTGAAGCAGAAAAGGATTCTATATATTATGCCATTCATCCCGGAGGACCAAAAATAATTGACTATGTAGTTCAGGAATTGAAAATTGACAATAGTAGAGCGCATTGGTCGTATCATGTTCTAAAAAATAATGGCAATATGTCATCAGCTACATTGCCCCATGTGTTTGACAAAATTATTAACGACCCCGAGATTAAGGTAAACACTAAAATCATTGCCATTGCTTTTGGGCCTGGACTAACGGCTACAGGACTTTTACTTGAAAAAATTGCATAGTATTTTATAAATAGAGATTATGTTATTTCTTATTTGGTGATATTTAATGACTTTACGCAATAAAACCTCTATAAGGTTTAAATAAAATAAGTTTTAATTAATTTATAAGATCAATTAAAACTTGCCACATTTGGTAAGACACTAGCTTACAATTTAACTAGATATACTTTTGCAAATACAGTAAAAGCTGATAGAAATGATGAATGAACAAAGTGATTGCCATATACAACTAACAATAACTAACTCAATAAAAAAGGCTTCTAATCATTTTACTTAGAAGCCTTTTTTTTATAGTTTAATTAAACGCTTAAAGAATTGTTTATTGTTTGTTGAAACTATTCTAAGTAAATACACTCCTTGATTAAAAACGTCTAAATTACTTATTTGAATAGCTCCGTCCCTACATAACATTTGTTCGTTTACAACCATTCTTTCTCTTATATCAAATAATGTTATAGTAAATAATTCATTATTAAAAGTTGAAGGCATTTGAATAGTAATTGTGGAGTTGAATGGATTTGGCTTAATAAATATATCCTTTAAACTAAACTCTTCTGAGTTAAGTCCCTCACACAAATCTCCAATATTATCACCATCACTGTCCGCCTGGTCAGCGTTAGCAATATCTGGGCAATTATCTATACAGTCGAGTATCCCATCACCATCAGTATCAATCTCATCAGTAGGTATTCCATCAGTACAGTCGTTGTCCTTGCCGTCGCACAATTCAGTGGCACCGGGATGGACCGTGATGTCACTGTCGTTGCAGTCCGTGCTGTCCGTAACATATCCTGCTGGTTGTGAACAAGCTTCTTGAGTGTTGCTCACATCACCATATCCGTCACCATCGGTATCTGCATAATAAGTATTCTTAACACCTTCATCTACCTGTCCATCACAGTTGTTATCGATGCCATCACAAATTTCGGTATTACCTGGAAATGATGCCACTTCATTGTCATTACAGTCCGTGTTATTACCAACATAACCCGTTGGCTGGGTATTAGACTGCTGACTAATATTAGGATTTCCAAATCCATCACCGTCCAGGTCCTGATACCAAATACTGGCATCTGTACCATCACAGTTTTCATCTGTCCCATTATTAGGGATTTCAACCTCGCCCGGGTTGATATTTGCATCAGAATCATCGCAATCGGTGCTGTCCGTAACATAACCGTCAGGTACTGAACAGGCCGAAATACTATTGCCCACATCACCGTATCCGTCACCATCAGTATCAGCATAATAGATATTCTTGACACCTTCATCAACCTGACCGTCGCAGTCGTTATCGATACCGTCACAGACTTCTGCATTACCTGGGTAAGATGCCGATTC
This sequence comes from Tamlana flava, assembly GCF_041287255.1. Lineage (NCBI taxonomy): Bacteria > Pseudomonadati > Bacteroidota > Flavobacteriia > Flavobacteriales > Flavobacteriaceae > Tamlana > Tamlana flava. Next base: position 13,977 of record NZ_JBGGTX010000001.1, on the reverse strand, counting down.
ATTGTCATTACAGTCCGTATTGTTACTGACATAACCTAAAGGTGCTGAACAGGCCAAAATACTAGCACTGGGATCTCCGTATCCGTCACCGTCACTATCAGCATAATAAGTATTCTTGACACCTTCATCAACCTGTCCATCACAATCATTGTCGATACCGTCACAGACTTCTACATTACCTGGGTAAGCGTTGGCTTCATTGTCATTACAATCTGTATTGTCGATAACATAACCGTTGGGCGCTGAACAGGCCAAAATACTAGACCCTGCATCGCCATAACCATCCCCATCTGCATCGGCATAATAAGTATTCTCAACACCTTCATCAACCTGACCGTCGCAGTCGTTATCGATGCCATCACAAATTTCGGTATTACCTGGAAATGATGCCGATTCATTGTCATTACAGTCCGTGTTATTACCAACATAACCCGTGGGCTGGGTATTGGACTGCTGACTCATATTAGGGTTACCAAAACCATCACCGTCCAGGTCCTGATACCAAATACTGGCATCTGTGCCATCACAGTTTTCATCTGTGCCATTATTAGGGATTTCAACCTCGCCCGGGTTGATATTCGCATCAGAATCATCGCAATCGGTGCTGTCCGTTACATATCCTGCTGGTTGCGAGCATGCCTCTTGAGCATTGCCCACATCACCGTATCCGTCACCATCAGTATCAGCATAATAGGTATTCTTGACACCTTCATCAACCTGACCGTCGCAGTCGTTATCAATACCGTCACAGACTTCTGCATTACCTGGGTAAGATGCCGATTCATTGTCATTACAGTCCGTATTGTTACTGACATAACCTAAAGGTGCTGAACAGGCCAAAATACTAGCACTGGCATCTCCGTATCCGTCACCGTCACTATCAGCATAATAGGTATTCTTGACACCTTCATCAACCTGACCATCACAATCATTATCGATACCGTCACAAACTTCGATGTTACCTGGGTAAGCGTTGGCTTCATTGTCATTGCAATCTGTATTGTCAATAACATAACCTGCAGGTGCTGAACAGGCCAAAATACTAGACCCTGCATCGCCATAACCATCCCCATCTGTATCGGCATAATACGTATTCTCAACACCTTCATCTACCTGACCGTCGCAGTTGTTATCGATGCCATCACAGACTTCTGCATTACCTGGGTAAGCGTTGGCTTCATTGTCATTACAGTCCGTGTTATTACCAACATAACCCGTGGGCTGGGTATTGGACTGCTGACTAACATTAGGGTTTCCAAATCCATCGCCATCCAAATCTTGGTACCAAATACTGGCATCTGTGCCATCACAGTTTTCATCTGTCCCATTATTAGGGATTTCAACCTCGCCCGGGTTGATATTCGCATCAGAATCATCACAATCGGTATTGTCCGTAACATATCCTGCTGGTTGCGAGCACGCCTCTTGAGTATTGCCCACATCACCGTATCCGTCACCATCATGGTCGGCATAATAAATATTCTTGACACCTTCATCTACCTGACCATCACAATCATTGTCAATACCATCACAGACTTCTGCATTACCTGGGTAAGCGTTGGCTTCATTGTCATTACAATCTGTATTGTCGATAACATAACCGCTAGGCGCTGAACAGGCCAAAATACTAGACCCTGCATCGCCATAACCATCCCCATCAGTGTCGGCATAATAGGTATTCTTGACACCTTCATCTACCTGACCGTCGCAGTCGTTATCGATACCATCACAAACTTCGGTATTACCTGGGTAGGCGTTGGCTTCATCGTCATTACAATCTGTGTTATTGCTGACATAACCGCTAGGCGCTGAACAGGCCAAAATACTAGACCCTGCATCGCCATAACCATCCCCATCTGTATCGGCATAATAAGTATTCTCAACACCTTCATCAACCTGACCATCGCAGTCGTTATCGATACCATCACAGACTTCTACATTGCCTGGGTAAGATGCCGATTCATTGTCGTTACAGTCCGTGTTATTACCAACATAGCCCGTTGGCTGGGTATTAGACTGCTGACTCATATTAGGGTTTCCAAATCCATCACCGTCCAGGTCCTGGTACCAAATACTGGCATCTGTACCATCACAGTTTTCATCTGTCCCATTATTAGGGATTTCAACCTCGCCCGGGTTGATATTTGCATCAGAATCATCGCAATCGGTGCTGTCCGTAACATAACCGTCAGGTACTGAACAGGCCGAAATACTATTGCCCACATCACCGTATCCGTCACCATCAGTATCTGCATAATAGATATTCTTGACACCTTCATCAACCTGACCGTCGCAGTCGTTATCGATTCCATCACAGACTTCTGCATTACCTGGGTAAGCATCTGCTTCTGTATCATCACAGTCCGTATTATTGCTGACATAGCCGCTAGGCGCTGAACAGGCTAAAATACTAGAACTGGAATCACCATAACCATCCCCATCGGTGTCGGCATAATAGGTATTCTTAACACCTTCATCAACCTGACCGTCGCAGTCGTTATCGATACCATCACAAACTTCGATATTACCTGAGTAAGCATCTGCTTCTGTATCGTCGCAGTCTGTATTATCACTGACATAACCTGCAGGCGCTGAACAGGCCAAAATACTAGACCCTGCATCGCCGTAACCATCCCCATCTGTATCGGCATAATACGTATTCTCAACACCTTCATCAACCTGACCATCACAATCGTTATCAATGCCATCACAGACTTCTACATTACCTGGGTAAGATGCCGATTCATTGTCATTACAGTCTGAATTATTGCTAACATAACCTTCTGGTGCTGAACAGGCCAGGATACTAGTGCCAATATTTCCGTATCCATCACCATCAGTATCAGCATAATAGGTATTCTTGACACCTTCATCAACCTGACCGTCGCAGTCGTTATCAATCCCATCACAGACTTCTACATTGCCTGGGTAAGATGCCGATTCATTGTCATTACAGTCCGTATTGTTACTGACATAACCTGCAGGTGCTGAACAGGCCAAAATACTAGCACTGGCATCGCCATAACCATCCCCATCGGTGTCGGCATAATAGGTATTCTCAACGCCTTCATCAACCTGACCGTCGCAGTCGTTATCAATACCATCACAAACTTCGGTATTACCTGGGTACGCATCTGCTTCTGTATCATCACAGTCTGTATTATCACTGACATAACCGCTAGGCGCTGAACAGGCCAAAATACTAGACACTGCATCTCCATAACCATCCCCATCATTGTCGGCATAATAGGTATTCTCAACGCCTTCATCAACTTGACCGTCGCAATTGTTATCAATGCCATCACAAATTTCGGTATTACCTGGAAATGATGCCGCTTCATTGTCATTACAGTCCGTGTTATTACCAACATAACCCGTGGGCTGGGTATTGGACTGCTGACTAATATTAGGGTTTCCAAATCCATCGCCATCTAAATCTTGATACCATAGACTAGCATCCGTACCATCACAGTTTTCATCTGTACCATTATTAGGGATTTCAACCTCGCCCGGGTTGATATTTGCATCAGAATCATCGCAATCGGTGCTGTCTGTAACATACCCTGCTGGTTGAGAACATGCCTCTAGAGCATTATTCATGTCTCCGTATCCGTCACCATCACTATCAGCATAATACGTATTCTTGACACCTTCATCTACCTGGCCATCACAGTCGTTATCGATACCGTCACAGACTTCTACATTACCTGGGTAAGATGCCGATTCATTGTCATTACAGTCCGTATTATTGCTGACATAGCCGCTCGGCGCTGAACAGGCCAAAATACTAGCACCGGCATCTCCATAACCATCTCCATCTGTATCGGCATAATAAGTATTCTTAACCCCTTCATCAACCTGTCCATCACAATCATTGTCGATACCATCACAAACTTCGGTATTACCTGGGTAAGCGTTGGCTTCATTGTCATTACAATCTGTATTATTACTGACATATCCTTCAGGTGCTGAACAGGCCAAAATACTAGACCCTGCATCGCCATAACCATCTCCATCTGTATCGGCATAATACGTATTCTCAACACCTTCGTCAATCTGACCATCACAATCGTTATCAATGCCATCACAAACTTCGGTATTACCTGGGTAAGAGTCGGCTTCATTGTCATTACAATCTGTATTATCGCTAACATAACCATTAGGGGCCGAACAAGCCAAAATACTAGTGCCAGCATTGCCGTAGCCATCACCATCGCTATCGGCGTAATATGTATTCTTAACACCTTCATCAACCTGACCATCGCAGTCATTATCTATGCCATCACAAACTTCGGTATTACCTGGGTAAGCGTCAGCTTCATTGTCATTACAGTCTGTATTATTACTGACATATCCTTCAGGTGCTGAACAGGCTAAAATACTGACACTGGCATCGCCATAACCATCCCCATCAATATCGGCATAATAGGTGTTTTTTACATCTTCATCAACCTGACCGTCGCAGTTATTATCAATACCATCACAGATTTCTGTAGCGGCAGGGCTAACATTAACATCAGTATCGTTACAGTCCAAACTGTTGGAAACGTAACCTAAGGGTTGGCTACAGGACAACTGACTATTTCCAAAATCACCATAACCATCATTATCACTATCGGCATACCAAGTAAATTGTCCGGTAATATCATTATCCGCATCATCTATTTGTCCGTCACAATCATTGTCAATACCATCACATATTTCTGTGGCGTTGGGATTAATATTCGCATCCGTATCATCGCAGTCCAAACTGTTGGAAACATAACCTATGGGTTTATTGCAGGACAAAAAACTATTGGTAAAATCACCATATCCATCATTATCATTGTCAGCATACCAGGTATCTTGCCCCGTTATGCTGTCATCTGCACCATCAATCAAACCATCACAATCATTGTCAATACCATCACAGATTTCTGTAGCGGCAGGGTTAATATTCACATCCGCATCATTACAATCTAAACTGTTAGAAACGTAACCGGGCGGTTGGTTACAGGACAATTGACTATTTCCAAAATCACCGTAGCCATCACCATCACTATCTGCGTAATAGGTATTCTTAACGCCTTCATCAACCTGACCATCACAATCATTGTCTATGCCATCACAGACTTCTGCATTACCTGGGTAAGCGTCAGCTTCATTGTCATTACAGTCTGTATTATTACTGACATATCCTTCAGGTGCTGAACAGGCCAAAATACTAGCACTGGCATCGCCATAGCCATCCCCATCAATATCGGCATAATAGGTGTTTTTTACATCTTCATCAACCTGACCGTCGCAGTTATTATCAATGCCATCACAGATTTCTGTAGCGGCAGGGTTAACATTAACATCAGTATCGTCGCAGTCCAAACTGTTAGAAACGTAACCTAAGGGTTGGCTACAGGACAACTGACTATTTCCAAAATCACCATAACCATCATTATCACTATCGGCATACCAGGTATGTTGTCCGGTAATATCATTATCCGCATCATCTATTTGTCCGTCACAATCATTGTCAATACCATCACATATTTCTGTGGCGTTGGGATTAATATTGGCATCCGTATCATCGCAGTCTAAACTGTTGGAAACATAACCTATGGGTTTATTGCAGGACAAAAAACTATTGGTAAAATCACCATATCCATCATTATCGTTATCAGCATACCAGGTATCCTGCCCCGTTATGTTGTCATCTGCACCATCAATCAAACCATCACAATCATTGTCAATACCATCACAGATTTCTGTAGCGGCAGGGTTAACATTAACATCAGTATCGTCGCAGTCCAAACTGTTAGAAACGTAACCTAAGGGTTGGCTACAGGACAACTGACTATTTCCAAAATCACCGTAGCCATCACCATCGCTATCGGCATAATACGTATTCTTAACGCCTTCATCAACCTGGCCATCACAATCATTGTCTATGCCATCACAGACTTCTGCATTACCCGGGTAAGCGTTGGCTTCATTGTCATTACAGTCTGTATTGTCGATAACATATCCTTCAGGTGCTGAACAGGCCAAAATACTAGCACTGGCATCGCCAAAACCATCGCCATCGGTATCGGCATAATAGGTATTTGTTACACCCTCGTCAACCTGACCATCACAATCATTATCAATACCATCACAAACTTCTGTGTTACCTGGATAAGATTCTACTTCTGAATCATCACAGTCTGTATTATCACTAACATAACCTAGAGGAGCTGAACAGGCTAAAATACTATTTCCGGCATCGCCATAGCCATCGCCATCAGTATCGGCATAATAGGTATTCTTAACGCCTTCATCAACCTGACCATCACAATCGTTATCAATACCATCACAGACTTCTACATTACCAGGGTAAGATCCCGATTCATTGTCATTACAGTCTGTGTTATTGCTAACATAACCTACAGGTGCTGAACAAGCTAAAATACTAGCACTGGCATCGCCATAACCATCACCATCATTATCTGCATAATAGGTATTCTTAACACCTTCATCAATCTGACCGTCACAATCGTTATCGATACCATCACAAACTTCAGTAGCATCGGGATTAATATTAAAATTTGAATCGTTGCAATCCATACTGTTAGAAACATAACCTGAAGGCTGATTACAGGACAGTTGGGTAACGTTCAAATCGCCATAGCCATCGCCATCGCTATCGGCATACCAAACCGTATCCGGGTTAAGGTTAACATCAGCATCATCGCAATCGCTGTTGTCCGAAACATAGTTGGCGGGCTGCTCACATTGCATAAGGGTAACTGCATTGTTGCCATAGCCATCGCCATCACTATCGGCATACCAAACCGTATCCGGGTTAAGGTTAACATCACCGTCATCGCAATCGCTGTTGTCCAAAACGTAATTGGCGGGCTGCTCACATTGTATCAGGGTAACTGCATTGTTGCCATAGCCATCGCCATCACTATCGGCATACCAAACCGTATCCGGGTTAAGGTTAACATCAGTGTCATCACAATCGGTATTGTCCAAAACGTAATTGGCGGGCTGCTCACATTGTATGAGGGTAACTGCATTGTCGCCATAGCCATCGCCATCACTATCGGCATACCAGACCGTATCCGGGTTAAGGTTAACATCACCGTCATCGCAATCGCTGTTGTCCAAAATGTAATTGGCGGGCTGCTCACATTGTATGAGGGTAACTGCATTGTTTCCATAGCCATCGCCATCACTATCGGCATACCAAACCGTATCCGGGTTAAGGTTAACATTACCGTCATCACAATCGGAATTATCCAGGACATAGTTGGCGGGCTGCTCACATTGTATCAGGGTAACTGCATTGTTGCCATAGCCATCGCCATCGCTATCGGCATACCAAACCGTATCCGGGTTAAGGTTAACATCATCATCATCGCAATCGCTGTTGTCCAAAACGTAATTGGCGGGCTGTTCACATTGTATCAGGGTAACTGCATTGTTGCCATAGCCATCGCCGTCACTATCGGCATACCAAACCGTATCCGGGTTAAGGTTAACATCACCATCATCGCAATCGGAATTATCCAAGACATAGTTGGCGGGCTGTTCACATTGTATGAGGGTAACTGCACTGTTGCCATAGCCATCGCCATCGCTATCGGCATACCAAACCGTAGCTGGGTTAAGGTTGACATCAGTATCATCACAATCGCTGTTGTCCAAAACGTAGTTGGCGGGCTGCTCACATTGTATTAGGTTAACTGCATTGTTGCCATAGCCATCGCCATCACTATCGGCATACCAAACCGTGTCCGGGTTAAGGTTAATATCACCGTCATCGCAATCGGTATTGTTGTCGGAATAGCCCACTGGAGCCGAGGTTTCGCACAAATCTTCCGTAGTGGTCGAGCCATAGCCGTCGCCATCAGCATCCACATAGTAAGTGATTGGCACATTGATGCCTGCGTTGGTATCATCACAGTCTGTGTTGTTGGTAACCGTGTTGTCTGGTTGTAATGCCGAACACACACTTGTAGCTAGGGCACTCGCATCCCCATATCCGTCGCCATCGCTATCGGGATAGTAATCAACCGTCGCTAGCCCTTCGTCTGTCTGTCCGTTACAATCATTGTCCAATCCATCACAGATTTCAGGGGCTCCTGGGTAAACAGTAGATTCAGAATCATCGCAATCCCCTCCGCCTGTTGAATAACCATCAACATCATCATCGGTTATGGATTGTGAAGACCATAGTTTGTATGTGAAATTGGGATTGGTCGCCTTAAACCCCTGTGAATACACCCTAAAATAATAGGTTTGACCAATAGTTAAATTATTAAAGTTAATCGCTTCGGTAGTTGGGGAAAGTCCACCATTATCATCGCTACAGTCTAAAAGTAATAGTGTATTGCAATCACCCGAAAATAAACTTAGCCTACCATCAAATAAGGGATCCAGGGTAATATTAATATCAGTCGTTTGAGCCAAAAACCTGTACCATACATCGTCCCTAGCATTGGCACTTTTGGCATTACAAATTTCAGCATCCTCGTTGGTCTCTGCTCCTCCCAAAACGCTTCCAGGTATGGAGGTGGCATCACTACCGTCAACCGCCTTTCCTGTTTCCTGGATAATAAGTGTCGCTCCACTACAAAGGTCATTCGGTGGCGGGTCTGCTGATAATGTTGTTATATTTGGTGTAATCAACCAGTTGCTATAATCTCCTGATCCACAATTGGAGCGGATAGCCACCTGATAAGTGGTGTTTGCCACCAATGCATTTTCACCTGAGGAAGCCTCCAACAAACCTCCTGTCGATCCATTAACCACGTCGCTGCCTGTTCCAGGGGTAAAACCGGCTGGACCAATTTCCCAATCGTAATCTGAAGGGCTTGGCCCAGTACTTGGCGCACTCCAATAAAAATCCAACCTTGTGTTGGACAAGTAGTTTACCCTTGGGTCTTCGGGTTTATAGCAAGTTGGTACCTTTTGCAAATTAACGGTATGCGTATCACTATCACCATCACAACTATCACTCAAATGGATGATTACCCGAATTTCTCCCGTGGGAATATCAGCTGACTGGAATGTATAAGTTAAAGGTGAAACACTTTCGGCCAAAACCTCACTTCCGGAAGCGTTTCTTATCGTTATGAAATCGTTACTACCAAGGTACGTGGATGTAAAGGTATATTTTTCTTCTAAAATGTTGGTCACCGTTACATATTCTCCGGCAAATATGGAGCCAGTTACCAACTCCAGATTTTCCGTATTTTTAGCCGTATAACTGGAAACATTTGTTGTATTACTGTTACAATTTTGAGCACTAGACCATATAGTAAAAAATAGAAGACCAATGCATGTAATTTTATTCATGCTATCCTAATTTAAATTTATTAAAGACTATTGCTATTAATCGGGAGTGTTTAACACCTAAAAACCAACACATTTAGGTCAAATTTCATAAATTCTTTGGAGTTACTTTAAAGTTATTTATTATTTATTACAACAGCATTTAAAACAGATAAAACACTTAAAATATCGATTAAAAGAAAAGCCTGTATATCTGTATCTCATGACAAAACTTATCTTAGATCTTGTAATTCAGTTTTAAGATCGAAATAGTTCTAAAGTTTAATAATTTGCTTAATCGTAAATTCAGAATCCGATGAAATTTTTAAGAAGTATATTCCTTTTTGTAAATGCGTAAAATCATTGATTCTGATCATACCATTGTCATTAGTATGGCTATTATTATAAATTAAACGTCCGTTTAAATCGAATAAAGTTATACCAATTTTCTGATTGTTTACTTTTTGTTGTACGTGCACATTAAAACTCGATTGGAATGGATTTGGCTCTATTAAAATGTTTTTTAATAATGATGTTGCTTGTACCGATAGACTTTCACAAGCATCACCAATGCCATTTCCATTACTATCTTCTTGTCCAGGATTAGAAACCTCCGGACAGTTATCCTCACAATCCAATACCCCATCAGAATCACTATCTACCTCAGTATTTGGAACGCCATTACCACAATCGTTATCTAATCCGTCACATATTTCTGGTGCTCCTGGGTATATGGTATCATTTCCATCGTTACAATCAGAATTATTATTAGACTCACCAGAACCCGGACTACTATTAACAGACTCTACTACAGTTGATGAACCATAACCGTCTTCATCACTATCCAGATACCACTGATATAATCCATCACAGTTTTCGTCAATACCATTAGCTACAATATCTGTTGCTTCAGGGTTTATGGATGCATTACTATCATTACAATCTAAGGCATTGTCTGATTCACCTAAGCCCGGACTGCTATTATTTGACTGAATAATGGTTAATGAACCATAATTATCGTCATCATTATCCTGATACCATTGGTATAAACCATCACAATTTTCGTCAATACCATTGGCTACCACTTCGGTAGCGGCTGGGTTAATCGTATTTGTATTATCATTACAATCTGTACTATTTGCCACATAGCCACTAGGTGTGGTATTAGCAAGTGTGGTTTGGTTTACATCCCCATAGCCGTCATCATCCGCATCTCGAAACCAGGTTTTTATATCACTACCATCACAGTCTTCGTCTATATTGTTATCCGGTACTTCTGTCGCTCCGGGGTAGATATTATTTTTAGTGTCGTCACAGTCACCCTGATTTTCCGAAAACCCATCACCATCATCATCCACATCAGCCGAACTATCCAAAGTTGAAGGGTTACAGTCATCATCTTTACCATTATCAGGTATTTCTGTTGCATCCGGGTTTACGTCAGGATCATCATCATCGCAGTCTGTATTGTTTATCACATATCCTGCCGAAGGACCATCACAGACAAACTCTGACACATTAGGATTTCCAAAACCATCACCATCACTATCGGCATAATAGGTTGTAAAAGTAAGTCCTTCATCAACCTGTCCATCACAATTGTTATCTAATCCATCACAGATTTCTTCAGCTCCCGGGAAAATGGATGCGTTACCATCATTACAATCAACAGCAGGATTATTACTATAACCATCGCCATCAGCATCTGTAGTTGCAGTACTAGACCACAATTTTACTGTAAAGTTAGGATTAGTAGCAGAAAACCCCTGTGAATACACCCTAAAATAATAGGTTTGACCAATAGTTAAATTATTAAAGTTAATCGCTTCGGTAGTTGGGGAAAGTCCACCATTATCATCGCTACAGTCTAAAAGTGATAGTGTATTGCAATCACCCGAAAATAAACTTAGCCTGCCATCAAATATGGGATCCAAGGCAATATTTATATCGGTTGTTTGGGCCAAAAACCTATACCAAACATCGTCCCTAGCATTGGCACTTTTGGCATTACATATTTCAGCATCCTCGTTGGTCCCTGCTCCTCCCAAAACACTTCCAGGTACAGCGGTGGCATCACTACCGTCAATAGCCTTTCCCGTTTCCTGGATAATAAGTGTCGCTCCACTACAAAGGTCATTCGATGGCGGGTCTGCTGATAATGTTGTTATATTTGGTGTAATTAACCAGTTGCTATAATTTTCTGATCCACAATTAGAGCGGATAGCCACCTGATAATTGGTGTTTGCCATCAATGCATTTTCTCCTGAGGAAGCCTCCAACAACCCTCCTATCGATCCTTTAACCACGTCGCTGCCTGTTCCAGGGGTAAAACCAGTTGGACCAATTTCCCAATCGTAATCTAAAGGGCTTGGCCCAGTACTTGGCGCGCTCCAATAAAAATCCAACCTTGTGTTGGACAAGTAGCTTACCCTTGGGTCTTCGGGTTTATAGCAAGTTGGTACCTTTTGCAAATTAACGGTATGCGTATTATCATCACCATCACAACTATCACTCAAGTGGATGATTACCCGAATTTCTCCCGTGGGGATATCAGCTGACTGGAACGTATAAGTTAAAGGTGAAACACTTTCGGCCAAAACCTCACTTCCGGAAGCGTTTCTTATCGTTATGAAATCGTTACTGCCAAGGTACGTGGATGTAAACGTATATTTTTCTTCTAAAATGTTAGTTACCGTTACATATTCTCCGGCATAGATGAAGTTCGTTACCAACTCCAGATCTTCCGTATTTTTAGCCGTATAACTGGCTACATTTGTTGTATTACTATTACAATTTTGAGCGTATATATTATTTGCTAAAAAAAAGATAAGTGTTAAAAGATAGATTTTTTTCATCATCAAAAGGTTAAGTGGGTCATCATAAATATATTATATTCTTATGGCAAACACATATAATGAAGATATATGGTAAAAAAAATTGATGATTGGCTATCACAGCCCTAAAAAACACGGTGTATTGTGAATTTTAATATTAGGACATCATCAAATAATCTTATGGAACTATTATATATCGTATTATCACTTAGAATGTATTCATATAAAAAAGAGGGCAACCTAAGCTGCCCTCTTTTCTTTACATTAAATTAATTATAATCTAATTAAATTTACTGTTTTGTTGAAGATACTACTTTCTTAATTAAAGTACCTTCTTTGGTAGTTAACCTAATAAAATACATCTGGTCATCAGTACGAGATAGATCTATTAATGTACTATCGTATGTACCTTTTATGTAATTGGTATTTTCAGCTTCTTGTATCAAGGCGCCTCTAATATCGTATACATTGATTTTTACATCGGTATCATACTCAAATTTATAACCAACATTCACTTCGTTCTCAAATGGTACTGGGTAAGCTGTAAAGCTTACTTTATCTCCACTAGGTTTACCCCAACCACCTGTACTAACTGTACATTCAGTATCCATAAACGATGCATTGGCTTCTAAATCTATATCGTCATAATCTCTCTTTTCTCCAGGGATATACATACCTTCATATGGTATATCTCTATCACAAATTACAGCATGCGCAATAAAATAGAATTGACCTGAAACTCCAGTTTTGGTTGCTTCCCAACCTGGGTAATAATCCCCTGATGGTATATTGGCATTATAAGGATATTGACCAGGTGCTACCGTATAATATTCACCCTTAACTTCATCAGTTGCATCGTAAATATCATCTGGTGCATTACCTTTAAATGGATATGGATCACAACCTACAAATAAATGTACTTCAGATATCAAGTATGCAGGTACTTCCGGTGTTGCAGGAACTCCATCATCATCATAAGTCAACAAGTCATAGGAGAAATGAACAACCCCGCTACCATCATTCGCAATGTCATCATATTGATAATCTACAATAAGATCGCCAACATAGGTTCCCTTGCTAATATCGCAGCGTCCGGCACCTCTATATACTGCATAGGTATAGGTACCATATTCTGTAATGGTATTGGTCCAACCCCAGCGTTTAAAGCCATCATTTCTGAAACAGCTGCTAAAGGTATCTGGTGCGTCTTCTACAACGAAATAATAGTCTTCATTGTCTTCGTAAGCTGTTTTTACAGCAAAGGCTGTTTCACAGTTTGGTGTACAATCATAATATCTTGCCGTAGTTGTACACTCTGAATAACAGAATGTTGGGCCTAATTTAGAAGTGATTCTTACTGTAAAGATTTCTCCATCTACGGCACCTTCAACAGTTGCATTAGGCATATCAGCATTTGTAATGGTTGTTCCAAGATTAGATGTCCATGAATAATCATATAAACTAGTATCTGCTGGTGTCACACTCAAACTCAATACTGTACCATCACATAAACCGAACTCCGAGCCTTCAGATGAGTTGGCTGCGTTACAACCTGGGTTAGGGTTGATCGTAATGGTAAAGTCCGCATCATCCGGAGGACAATCTCCATTGCCTGGAACTGTATACGTAAAGTTATAAACTCCTGGCGTACTTACATCTACTATCGGACCACTTGGTGTCCACGTACCATTGCCGTCGGCATCATTTGATAATAATCCGTCCAAATCATAAGCGTCCAAGCCCGAAGCTGTCTCACAATAGGAATCCGTGTTGTCATCTCCTGCATTGCCCTGACGGTAAATCGTAATGGTAAAGTCCGCATCATCCGGAGGACAATCTCCATTGCCTG
>NZ_JBGGTX010000017.1:0-1302 GCF_041287255.1 Tamlana flava | reverse complement strand
AGTCGCAGTTATCGGAAGCCGTTACCGTTGGGGGCGCTGGAATGGCGTCGCACTCTACAGTTGCAGTGGCCGCGGGCAATCCGGCGAACACGGGGTCCGTGGAGTCGATCACGGTTATGGTCTGTGTATAATTGCCAGAGGTGTTGCCATTACCATCATCAAAGTTCCAAGTACGAGTTCGTACATAAGCATTTGTACAAGACCCATTAACAGTGTCATCTGAAATAAGGTTGATGTTGACGGTCACACAATTATCCGTAGCAGAGGGCACTTCTAAAAGGGCAGCAGATAGACCTGTAGCGTCAGAGCATTCCAAAGTATGGTCAAGCGTACCAGCAGCGGTCGATATAACGGGAGCTTCATCATCATTAACCGTTACTCTTTGTATGCATCCCCCAAAGTTACCAGAGACATCAATAACTGTCCAAGTTACATTTGTTAAACCTGCGTTGAATGCAGTATTAATAGGGCCAGTTCCACTGCCTGTGGTCGCTCCTGACAATGACCATGTGACTTCAAGAGACTCAACAGGTGTACAGTTATCGGATACTGTAGGAGTTCCAACAGCAACTGTGGTTGTACAATTACCAATACCGTCGTTGGAAGTATGGGCTGTTAAGTTTCCAGGACATACTATATTAGGACTATTTTGGTCGGAAACCTCGACGATATAGCTGCAGCTATTATTGATGTTGTTTGCTGCATCAGTTGCAGTAAATGTTATGGTTGTTACACCTGGATAGAATTGGGTAGAACCAATAGAGCCAACTCCTGAGCCAATTGTCGCTCCTGTCATTTCCCATGTAATGCTGGCAACGCTACAGTTATCAGTAAATACAGGTTCGTTAGGATCGAATGTAAAATAACATTTTCCAGAATCTGTATTTTGTGATAGAACATCAGGTGGACAGCTGGTTACAGTAGGGTCTTGGGTATCATCAATTACGATATCTTGAAACACATCGATGGTATTGCCGTTGCCGTCATCGACGCGATATGTCCTGGTGATTGTTCCATCGTTAACAGCAGGGTCTGCAGTTTGGCTTATGAAGGTTACTGTAGGCGTGCCACAGTTGTCCGCTTCGTCGGTCACGACAGCAGGGTCTGCAGCGGGGACATCGGCCAAGCACTGAACGTTTATGTCCGCAGGGTTGGATGCCGTAGGGTCTTGGGTGTCATCAATTACGATATCTTGAAACACATCGATGGTATTGCCGTTGCCGTCATCGACGCGATATGTCCTGGTGATTGTTCCATCGTTAACAGCAGGGTCTGCAGTTTGGCTTATGAAGGTTACTGTAG
>NZ_JBGGTX010000016.1:0-1611 GCF_041287255.1 Tamlana flava | reverse complement strand
GCGATATGACTGTGGAATGTGACGGTACTGCTGACCCCAGCGGAGCGTTTGCCGCTTGGTTAACGAGCTTCTCTGGTTCTGACTCTTGTGGTAATGCCATTGTAACAAACAACAGTGCCGGGCTTAGTGACCTGTGTGGTGCTACCGGTTCTGAAACCGTAACGTTTACCCTAACAGATGAGTGTGGTAACGATATCTCTGCCCAGGCTACTTTTACAATTCAAGACACAACAGCTCCAACATTCGTGGAAGCGCTACCTGCTTATGGCAATGTGGAATGTGATGCTTTACCTCCAGCTGAAACGCTTACTGCTACTGATAACTGTGGTACTGCCACGGTAACTTTCAATGAAGTTAGAACTGATGGCGCTTGCCCTGCTAGCTATACTTTAACTAGAACATGGACGGCTACTGATGAGTGTGGTTTAGAAACCGTACATACTCAAACTATAACTGTTCAAGATACTACGGACCCTACTTGGGATGTGGCGCCTAGCGATATGACTGTGGAATGTGACGGTACTGCTGACCCCAGCGGAGCTTTTGCCGCTTGGTTAACGAGCTTCTCTGGTTCTGACTCTTGTGGCACTGCCACTGTAACAAACAATAGTGCCGGGCTTAGTGACCTGTGTGGTGCTACCGGTTCTGAAACCGTAACGTTTACCCTAACAGATGAGTGTGGTAACGATATCTCTGCCCAGGCTACTTTCACAATTCAAGACACTACTAATCCTACTATTGATATTGCGGCAAGCAACATCGAAATCGAATGTGGCGATACAGATTCTGATGCACTCCAAAACTGGTTAGATAATAATGGTGGTGCAACGGCTTCTGATAACTGTAGTGAGATAACTTGGTCTAATGATTACGGTCAAAACACAGCTGTAGACTGTGATGGTGGCGGAATTGTGGTAACTTTCATTGCTACTGATTCATGCAATAACTCAAGCTCAACTGCTGCAACTTATATCATTAAAGATACAACGGCTCCAAGCATAACTACTGAGGCCTCTGCATACACAACTCAATGTGATGGTTCAGGAAATACTCAAGAATTAAATGATTGGTTAACTTCAAATGGAGGTGCAACAGCAACTGATGATTGTTCGGCAATCACTTGGTCAAACAACTTCACTTCTTTAAGTGATGATTGTGGAAACACTGGTTCAGCTACAGTTACTTTTACGGCTACAGATGCTTGTGGTAACACTTCTGAAACCACTGCGACGTTCACAATTCAAGATACAACCGCCCCTACTTTTGTTGAAGCGCTACCTGCTGATGCTACTGTGGAATGTGATGCGGTGCCTACTGCTGAAACGCTTACGGCTTCCGATAACTGTGGTACTGCTACGGTAACTTTTAATGAAGTTAGAACCGATGGTGATTGTCCTTCTAGCTACTCCTTAGCTCGTACCTGGACGGCTACGGATGAGTGTGGTCTAGAAACCGTACATACACAAACTATAACTGTACAAGATACAACCGCCCCTACTTTTGTTGAAGCGCTACCTGCTGATGCCACTGTGGAATGTGATGCGGTGCCTACTGCTGAAACGCTTACGGCCACCGATAACTGTGGTACTGCTACGGTAACTTTCAATGAAG
>NZ_JBGGTX010000015.1:0-3032 GCF_041287255.1 Tamlana flava | reverse complement strand
TATCTGCATTTCACCTGACGGCAGCACTATTTACGCAATCACTGACAATACAGGTGGCACCTCTGGTCCTTCAGGAACAACAAGTGTTTCAATAGAGAACCCAGGGGTTATTGTAAAAATTCGGTATTTAAATTGTTTAGATGATGATGGCGATGGTATATGTAATGCTGATGACATCTGCCCTGGCTTTGATGATACTGCGGATTCTGATAGTGATGGCGTAAGTGACTGTATAGATCTAGAAATTCCATCACCTTGTCCATTGGATGTTGATGCCAATGGTG
The DNA here is from genome assembly GCF_041287255.1 of Tamlana flava. Lineage (NCBI taxonomy): Bacteria > Pseudomonadati > Bacteroidota > Flavobacteriia > Flavobacteriales > Flavobacteriaceae > Tamlana > Tamlana flava. Next base: position 2,748 of record NZ_JBGGTX010000015.1, on the reverse strand, counting down.
TATCGAATGACGACGATGATGACGGGGTTCCCAATTGTTTGGATATATGCCCTGGCTTTGACGATAACCTTGACACCGATTTAGATGGCGTAAGCGACTGTATAGACCTAGAAATTCCATCACCTTGTCCATTGGATGTTGATGCCAATGGTGTATCAAATGACGATGACAATGACGGTATCCCAAACTGTCTGGACGAAACATGTACATTTTTATCAATCTCTTTTGCCATTAATCCTTTAACCCATTTGGGATCAGGCAGCAGCTCAACTACACAACCACTACCTTCTAACAGCCAAGATATATCGTTTACAATCAGCGGTATCGATGCGGTTGAAAATGGCAAACCTAGCAGTAGATATACAGAACAAGTTGATGTTTCTTATATAGATGAAAATGGAACAACACAGTTTTATGGAACGTTCTTAGGAACCATCTCTAGTACGGCATTTATTGATATTCCAGGAACGGTTCAATCAATTATAGTAACACTAAGCGACGCACTTAACAATAATGCTGGTGCTGCTTTAAGTATAAACTTTAGCCCAATCAATTATTGTGACTTGACTCCTTCAGGTAGCAAAACTGCATTGGAAGGTTCAAAGAAAAGTTCTATTGCCACCAGCTATGAATCACCAATTAAAATTTATCCTAACCCCGCTTCATCGGATTTGCACATTGATAACACCAATGCAAAGAAGATAACCAATTTTTATATGTATAATGTTACAGGCCAATTGGTAAATTCTACAGTTTTGAAATCAGACACACAGAAAATCGATATTTCTAATCTACCAAAAGGATTATACTTAATTAAAGTTATGGATATAAATAAGAATACCATTACAATAAAACGAATTGTGAAAAACTAAGCAATTATGTTTACTTCCTCAAAAGGCACCAGCACTACAAAAAGCGTTGGTGCCTTTTATTTAAAAGAAGGTTAAATATTACAATAAATTACTTTTTATCGTGTTTTTTTGCATTTCAAAGATGTTTTGTCAAATTTAATTATATATTTGCCTTCGAATTGTTTAATAGTAAATTGCTTTAAAACCTTTTTTAACCTCTCTCTTATGCATACATTATTACGCTCTCGTATTAATTCAAAAATTGTATTAATATCAACTTTATTATTTTCTAGTGTCTTTTTTGCACAAGGAACTTTATTAGTTACAGCTAATGGTAACCCTGTTAATAGTGGACCCTTGCCTACTGCAACGAGTACTACAAATTTTACCGATTTCGGAAATGTGGAAATTGGTTCTTCATTGCAACACATATTCGTGTTGGACAATACGGGTGCCAATGGAAGTCCTAATCAATTAAATGGTATAACTGCTGGATTATCTGGATCGAGTAATTTTAGTTTAAGTAGTACCTCTTTAGGAAATCTTGCAGGTAATGGAGGAACAGTTAATCTAACAATAACTTATTCCCCAACTTCCAATACATATGAAACCGCAGATGTTACGATCTCTTTTTCAAACGGAACAAACGCTCCTTACACTTTTACAATAGACGGCAGTGGTATTATGCCCACTCCAGAAATAGAAATTGAAGATAGTAGTAACAATATTATTGCCCACAATACTAGTTTTGATTTTGGGACTATTACACCTAATTCAATATCCTCAGAAACATTTTCAATCAAAAATACTTCTGTTAATGCCACAACGCTTACGTTGGAAGGTATAAACCCAAATTATGTAACTATTTCAGGTGATTCAGAATTTTCAATTATAAGTCAACCTAGTTCAAATACAATTCCAGGAGGAAGCGCAGAATCATTTACTATTGCGTACAGTCCTACTGCTGTTGGAGGGCCTCATAGTGCCACCATAAGTATAGATAATGATGATCCAGATGATGGAGAAGACCCATATACATTTACAGTTACAGGTCTATCCGACAATATTATTTATACCCCTACCACAAGTGGCCCTGATTGGAACGTTACAAACATTACTCCTGATAATGAATTAAACTACCCAAACACCATAGTTTATGGACCTGATAATTATTTGTGGATTACAGAGCGTGTGGGAAAACAAGTTGTGAAAGTCGACCCAGTTAACGGGGGAAGCAAATCTGTGATGCTGGATTTAACTTCGGTTGTGTACCAAACAGCCGGACAGGATGGACTAATGGGTATGGCCGTTCACCCAGATCTATATAATGACATCAATACCTCTAACAATCTTGTTTATTTGGCATACACTTATGATTCAGGAGGAAGAAAATTACGAATTGAAAGCTATAGATACATATCTTCTACAGGCACACTGGATGCTTCTAGTGCCACAACCATACTTGAAGGCTTTGACGCGAGCAATGATCATAATTCAGGAAAGCTTCAAATTGGGCCTGACATGAAATTGTATTACACTGCTGGAGACCAAGGTTATAATCAATTTCAAAATGCCTGTCTAGAAATAAGGGCTCAATATTTACCAACAAGCCCTTCCGATTATTCTGATTATAAAGGCAAAATATTACGGATGAACCTAGATGGCTCCATACCTTCTGACAACCCTATATTAAACAGCGTACAAAGCCATGTATATACCTACGGGCACAGAAACCCCCAAGGTATTGTTTTTGGTTCTAATGGAGCCCTGTATTCATCGGAACATGGTCCAAAAGTAGATGATGAAATAAACATTATTACAGCTGGTAAAAACTACGGTTGGCCACAAATTGCAGGTTATTATGACAACTTGGGTTATGGTTACTGCAATTGGTCCA
>NZ_JBGGTX010000014.1:0-3719 GCF_041287255.1 Tamlana flava | reverse complement strand
AAGGGAAATTTATGGGCGAGAGGGACAATGCCGCCGTCGCTCGCGTGGCAGCGCTCACAAAGGCTGCATTGTCTCCCTCTTTTTGTATCTTCGTTCTCATGACCGAACTGCGTTTAGCAGGACGTTGGCAACAATTTGTGTTCGAGATTGTTGGAGCATATAGAACTTGTTTGAATGAATATATACGAAATACATAAATCTAATCCAGATATATTTAATCAGCTAAGCCTGAACAATCAGCTGTTTTGTTATTATGAGTGTCCTCAGAAGGAGAAAATCCTTCAATTATATTCCAATCATAATCAGTTAACTTTTACTATCAGCGGCAAGAGGATTATTAAGCATGGAGATAAAACATGGGTTTTAAATGATCAGCAGGGATTTTTATTGAAAAGAGGTGCTTTCCATCAGGAATTACCAAATGATTTCACAGACTGGAAAGTTCTGGTGTTGTATTTAAAAGACGATTATTTAAAGAAGATTTTTGATGAATTCAGAAATTATCTTCCGTTAAACAAACTGCCTGGGACCAATGCTGAAATGATCAATCAGTTCATGCTAAACGACCAGATTCGAAATAGTTACACAAGTCTTTTACCTTATTTTGATAATCAGGAATTATTACCAGACACCATTTTTGAAGGAAAGTTTAAGGAATTACTTTACAATATTTTGGCTCACCCTGGAAATAAGCATATCCTTGCTTATATAAATCAAATAGCCGGCGATTATGTGATACCTATTTGGGAAGTGATGGAAGCAAATTATATATATAACCTGAAAATTTCTGAGTTTGCCGAGATTTCTAACCGAAGTACGAGTACTTTCAGGCGGGACTTTGAAAAACATTATGGTACAACACCCGGAAAATGGTTAACAGTTAAGCGACTGGAAAAAGCCAGTCTGCTTCTCAGTAGTTCAGAAAAGTCAATCAGTGATATTACTTTCGATTGCGGTTTCGAGAATGTGTCTCACTTTAGCCGTATTTTTAAAGATAAGTACAAGACCGCTCCCTCAGAATACCGAATTAAAAATAAATAGTCAATTTATTTTTGTATTGGACACCAAAGCAAAAAGATTGATCTTTTAAGAAAACCCCCTTGATATATAAGCTTTTAACTTTGTGATGTAATTATTAATCATTAAAAATTAACATCATGAAAAATTTATTTATTTTATCATTAGTGTTTTTTTGCGGCACACTTGCTGCACAAACCCCGGAAGCTCGTGATTCAGAAGAAAAAGTCATTATTGATAACGACAAAATGAAAGTTGTTGAACATGTAAGTCTGCCGCAAGGCGATGTATGCGGATTGGGGATGCATCATCACGAACCTCACTTAACCATTGTTTTAACAGATGCCAAAGTTAAGATTACTCCTGAGGATGGAGATTCTCAGGAAATTGAAGTTAAATCAGGAACTTCCATATGGTTTGGTGACGAGGATACTCATTCTGTAATTAACACAGGAGACCAGCCAACAAAGATGCTTTTAGTATATTTGAAAGAATAACAGCTAAAAACTGTTGCCAACATTTTGTATAAGTAATGGCAGGGAAAGTGGCAAATATCAAGGTTTGCAGCCCGCTCAAACTGCGTAGCATTTTGATAGGAAACCACCATGCAATCTGCCACTACTCATACAATTTACCGTTGTGTGCAACCTGAAGAACTGAATGAATAACGAACAAACTGCAATACGAACTACATATTTTAGCATAATTGGAAACACCAGCTTAGCTTTAATTAAAGGCCTTGCAGGATTCTTTGGTAATTCATATGCACTCATTGCTGATGCAATAGAATCAACAACCGATATTTTCTCTTCTCTACTTGTGCTATTTGGTTTAAAATATGCCAAACGACCAGCAGACAAAAATCATCCATACGGACACGGAAAAATTGAACCGCTAATAACCTTCTTAGTAGTGGCTTTTCTTGTAACATCAGCAACTATTATTGCCTACGAAAGCATTCAAAATATTCAGACACCTCATAAGGTTCCAAAATCTTGGACTTTGATTGTACTTGGTGCAATTATCATATGGAAAGAAGTGTCCTTTAGAATAGTAATAAAAAAAAGTAAGGAGACAAATAGTACTTCACTCAAGGCAGATGCTTGGCACCATAGAAGTGATGCAATTACTTCAATTATGGCATTCATAGGAATTTCTATCGCTTTAATTTTCGGAAAAGGATATGAAACGGCTGACGATTGGGCAGCTTTATTAGCTTCTGCTTTTATTTTATACAATAGCTATTTGATTTTTAGACCTGCTTTAGGAGAAATTATGGATGAGCATTTATATGATGACCTATTGGAAGAAATTCGAGAAGAATCTTTAAAAGTCAAAGGTGTAGTTGGAACAGAAAAATGTTTTATTCGAAAAGCAGGAATGAAATACCACGTTGATTTACACGCAATTGTTAATGGTGAAATTTCTGTTAAGGATGGCCACGATATTGCACATTATTTAAAGAACCATTTACGAAATGAAATACCAAGTTTAGGACACGTCTTAATCCACATTGAACCAGATAAATAAAGAATGGAACTTGACAGAAAAATATTATCCTTTCTTAAACCTGATTTGGTTGAAAAAATACTTCAAGAATCTGCCTTTAAGGAATTTCCAAAAGGAACTGAAATTTTAAGGGAACATCAGTATGTCAAAGTTTTACCTATTGTTGTTAATGGTCTGATAAAAGTATATTCTAGATTTGATGAGAAAGAATTGCTACTCTACTATATCGAATCAGCCCAAAGCTGCGTAATGTCTTTTTATGCGGCTTTAAAAAATACACCGAGTAAAGTATTTGCAAAAACAGAAGAAGATTCAATAGTTCTTTTGTTACCCGTTCATTTGTTACCAACTTGGTTAAAAGAATACCCAGACTTCAATGAACTTTTCTACAATCAGTTTAATCTGAGATATTCGGAGCTATTAGACACAATAGGTAGCTTGTTATTAGAAAAGATGGATAAAAGACTATACGACCATTTGAAGAAGAAAACTGAATTAAGTCATAACAAATCTGTTAATATGAGTCATTCCCAAATAGCAAATGAATTAGGAACTGCTCGTGAAGTAGTTACTAGAGTTTTAAAAAAGCTTGAAACAGATGGGAAAGTTGAACAAAAATCAGGTAAAATAAGAATTATTGACGAGTGGTGACTACAGTCACTGCATATCTCTAGACGACTATTTTCCTTTGTAAGGTAATCTTTCAATAATTTAAAATTTTTAATTATGACAAAAAATATGGGTTCAGCAGACAGAATTATAAGAGTTATAATCGCTGCAATAGTTGGTATTCTTTATTTTACAGGAACAATATCAGGCACATTAGGAATCATTTTATTGGTACTTGCAGGAGTATTCGTTTTAACAAGTGTGATTAGCTTTTGTCCACTTTATGCACCGTTTGGAATCAAAACTTGCAAAATGAAAGACAAATAAAAGGCTGCACACAACAAAGTGTATAAGCAATAGCGGTTTAAGTGCATACTTGGACCGTTTTTGCGTTTAAAAAAGTATCTTGCTATCTGAAAACTTAAAGGTTAAAAACCCGCTGCTGCTCATACACAATACCGATGGAATACATTCAGCGAAAGCTGACCAAAATGGCTACGCAACTCCGTTGCTCCCGCCCTTTCGGTGCATGTATTCCATCGTCCTGCTAAACCAAATTGAAAAAGGCCTTTTTGCTCAATACA
>NZ_JBGGTX010000013.1:0-5238 GCF_041287255.1 Tamlana flava | reverse complement strand
CATCTCCTGCATTGCCCTGACGGTAAATCGTAATGGTAAAGTCCGCATCATCCGGAGGACAATCTCCATTGCCTGGAACTGTATACGTAAAGTTATAAACTCCTGGCGTACTTACATCTACTATCGGGCCACTTGGTGTCCACGTACCATTGCCGTCGGCATCATTTGATAATAATCCGTCTAAATCATAAGCGTCCAAGCCCGAAGCTGTCTCACAATAGGAATCCGTGTTGTCATCTCCTGCATTGCCCTGACGGTAAATCGTAATGGTAAAGTCCGCATCATCCGGAGGACAATCTCCATTACATGGAACTGTATACTTAAAGTTATAAACTCCTGGCGTGCTTACATCTACTATCGGGCCACTTGGTGTCCACGTACCATTGCCGTCGGCATCATTTGATAATAATCCGTCCAAATCATAAGCGTCCAAGCCCGAAGCTGTCTCACAATAGGAATCTGTGTTATCATCTCCTGCATTGCCGCGGTCATAAACAGTAACAGTAAAAGTAGTTTTACTATAACATTGGCTACCAGTACGAACACTACGTACCCATATTGTTTTTGGACTATCAACAATGTCTACGGGGTAGCTTCCTGGAGAACCAATACCTGAACTCATAAGATTATCTGCATCAGCCTCAGTTTCATGAAATGTTCTTGTTGTATCAGGTTCAGGGGTACTATTCGCTTCGTCAATAGCAGTTTCAAGGTCAAATGTAGCCTGACCAGTATAGCCAACTTCACAAGCAGTTAGGGGATCTGCAGCGATTTCCGGTGGTCCACCAAGAAATCCGAATAGGTAAGGCCCGGCAAAGTCTTTTAACTCAGAACCGAAGGCGCTTTCATTTGGTCCACCACCACTACTACGGGTTTTAACCAATAAGCTACCTAATATATTGGAACAAGGATCTTGAGACCCTCTTCTATCTAATCCGAAAGCCGTTAAATTAATACCTATTTCAACAAATTGATAACGTTGATAATTTGTAATCCAATCTGGTCCAGATCCTTCATAGGTACCCCAAGGTGGTCCTAATGTGGTAGATCCTGCGGCATCAATAAAATTATCATTAGCTCTACCCCATGTAACGATTTGAGCATTATCTTTAGGATTAATGGCCGCGTAACCAAACTCGCCTGAATCTCCCTCTTGTTCAAACGCGACATTTTTATCTACATTAAAGGGTCTGCCATCCCAGTTATTGTCATAATTATTAAAAGTAGTTTCGCTCATCCATACTCTGATTCTTATAGAAGGCACATTACCACCGTTAATATAATCCACCGAAATAATGATCGTTCCTGGAATTAAAATACTTCCATCGTCACCACCTCCGGGAGCATTATCATCTCCGTCAGGATCAAAAGTCCAGGCGGTACGTCCGGCATTAGGACCTAATTTAGTTGGGTCACTAAGATCTGCAACCGTTTCTAATCCTACACGAAAAAATTCGAAATCTAAGTGTTTGTTACCGTTGGTAACCGCCAGTGAAGCGCCTGCATATGCAAAAAGTTCATCAAAAGGTCTGTCATCTTGAGGAAAACCAGGGTTGGTTGTAGGGTCATGCGGATTAGTACCTCGCAAATGTGCATACACATCCACAATATCCGTTTTTTGAGGCACACTTCCCATAGTTCCTATAGTCCAATTTATGGGATTATTAGAATTTTTATCTGCTCCTCCTGCAAAATAAGAGGTTTCAGCACTACCACCAGATGTATAGGTATCACGCCCGTAAACAGCATCCAGCCATAAATAAGCTGTTGGCATCGGGTTTCCAAGGGTAGTCGCATCTATAACGACGGGGAAATTGGCAATAGCAACAGGCACAAGAGGATTAGTCGGAACATCAGCTGCAGTTATAGATTGTCTAAGCTCAATCGCAACATTATCCGTACTGTTAGGAACGTCAGGATCGGAATCTGGGTTACCTCCATGGTCACTACCTAATTCATCGATTACTCCTAAGCCCGAGAGACCCTGGAACCAGTCATCAATTCCAGTAGGATTTACTGGAAGTGGAACAACCGGATTTCCAACATTAGGGAATTCTAATACACCGGAGTAGACATCCGCTTCAACACCAAAATTGGCCTGTACCGTAGATGAACCTACGTCCTGTGCATAAAAAGACTGTGTAGATAATCCAAAAACCAGGATTAAACAACACAACAATAGTTGTTTGACGCCTTTAGGTATAGGCCGCCAATTTGTTAAAGTAAAATTGTACATAACATTTATTTTTCGTTAATAATCATGTTACATAACAACCGTACAATTAAGAGGTATGTAGAATGAGGGCTATATTTTATTTTTCAATAAAAACCACGCCATAAACTAGTGTATAAATATTAAGGAAGAATTGGGCATTCAACAAACTGCTATTAATCAAATGCTATAATCATTTTGGATATACTATCAATCCAAATTATATTCCCAAAGAGAGTTTCATAATTAAATGATTCATAAATTTAACAAATACGAATCGATTAAAAAAAGATTTTACGGACATTTTTTATTTATTAGCTATGTAACTTAAAACATCGATGTACTGCAATATTTTAAAAAAATTCTATATAGACTCTTACTTATTACGACATAAAAAAAGATAAAATTAAGCTATCTATCAACCCATATTTTATCTGTTTGTACACGAAATTCTTTATAAATTTCTAGAAAAAAAGCCCTGGGTATTCAACAAAAAATAAATGTGTTACATTCGCGCCCCAAGGATTAGGACTTATAAAAAGCGAGATTTTTTAAACACAATTTATTTCCAAAAAAAAAAGATAACCCTACACCATGGTTACTTTTTTTTTTATTCTGAACTGATAAATTTTTCAATATTTATATGTATTTTACTACAAATATTATACGGTTTATCGATAAAATAGTATTTATTAACGTTTAAGTGTATTTTTTCATTACTTTTATTCCATAATAAACCTACTTATATTATGAAAAAAATTACATTAACCCTAGCCTTTGTTTTATGTTGTTACAGTATAAAACTAAGTTCACAATGTGACAATACACTACCCGTATTAGAGACTTTTGACACCAATGTTATTAATGTTTGTTGGGATGTTGAAGACAGTGACGGAGATAGCTACAGTTGGCAATGGTGGGAATTCTCATCGTACTATGGTGGATACAAGGTCATTGCTTCTTATTCTTTTGATGAATTAACCCCAGACAACTGGGTTATATCGCATGCCATTGATTTAACCTCATATAGCCCAGGTGAAACGATTACACTTTCTTGGAAAGTGAGAGGTGAATTATCTTATGCGGCCCATGAATATTATTCTGTTTATGCTGCGACCAGTAATGATACCTCAAGTTTTGAATCTACTCCCATCCAAAGAAGTGAATATACTGATGAAGTTGGTGGAGCTGGTGTTTTTGTAAGCCGAAGCTTAGACATTTCTTCACTAGCAGGTAATACGGTTTATATTGCTTTTAGGCACCATAATACTTCCAATCAGTCTGCTATTAATATTGACGAATTGTCAATAACCACGGGCACCCTTGGCATTGAAAGTTTTGATGCTAGTTCTGTTAAACATTATTATGATGGACATAGTGACGCGTTAACACTTAAATCATCAAATGCGCCTATTGATACAATAGACATATTTAATATTTTAGGGAAAAGGGTACTTAGTCAAAGGATATCAAAGAATAATGACATTCTTGACCTTTCATCTTTAAGCGACGATATTTATATTGCTAATCTTAAAATTGGCGATAACGTTCATACCATAAAGTTTGTAAAACATTAATAGGTTTTTCAAAATAAAATAAACAAAAAAGAGCCGCAATTGCGGCTCTTTTCTTTTAGCTATTAATCATTATATATTCTCTATTGAGGTGTTGAAGACACTATTTTCTTAATAAGTGTACCTTCTTTAGTCGTTAACCTTACAAAGAACATTTGGTTATCTGTTCCCGATAAGTCTAACTTCATAGTTCCAATAGAATCTTTAGTGTAATTTGAATCTTCAGATGATCTTATCAATGCACCTTTAATATCAAATACTTCTACCTTAACATCAGTATCATATTCGAAAGTGTATTGTAATGTCACTTCGCTTTCAAATGGTACTGGGTACGCCTTGAAGTCAACTGTATTTGTCTGTTGAACTAATTCTTCAGGCTCACAAGAACCTCCTGGGCAATCAAATCCGCCTTCGAATGAAACCATACCGCCTTCATTCTCTGACAGCAGATCGCTTTCTTCTGGAGAGCACATACATACTATTTCACAAGTCACGGCATGAGCTATCACGTAAATCGGTCCACTAATATCAGTTACCTTTACAGAATAATTTTGAACAGTTCCAATGCCCGATGGATTAAACGGATATTGGCCAGGTGCTACTGTATCTGATCCATTCTTTTGAGGGTATGGCTCACAACCAATATACACATGAGCTTCTGTCATCACATAACCAGGTGCTAAATCACCATAAGTTACAGTAACCATACCATCGATGTACTCGACAGTTACATTACCAACATGAGCTCCTTTTGAAACATCACATTGTGCCGCTCCAGCATATAGAGGCATTTCATAAGTACCTTCACACTCAAAATAATTGGTCCAGCCCCAACGCTTAAAGTCTGGGATAAAGCATTGTGCTCCTACATCTGCTCTTGCAAATGCCGTTTCACAGTTACCAATCTTATCCCATTCTTTCACATACTCAACAATAACAGGCTCTGCTGCATTCCCAGCACAGTCAGATACATTAAATACGTACTCATAGGTTGCAGAACACTCATCACTGCCCACCATATTGGCATACGCTCTTAAAGGAGCTCCATCTTCGCAATTATCGCTCCAAGTGGTATCAAGATATTCTGGAACGTCACCGTTACATATATATCCATCTTCCAATGGCGCAATTACTGGAGGTGTATTGTCATAGATCGTGATGGTCTGTACTCCTGCAGAGGTGTTACCTGCACAGTCAGATACTGTCCATGTTCTTAATATGTCTCCATAGCCACAGTTGTCAAGACCGCTCATATCGTCACTGTAGGTCGGTACAAGTGTACCGTCACAGTTGTCCTCTGCTGTTGCCATACCGGCATCGCCCAAGCTACATTCGAAGCTGGTGTCCGCTGGCAAGGTAAGTACCGGTGCAGTGTCATCATAGATGGTGATCGTTTGAACACCAGTTGATGTGTTGCCCGCACAGTCAGATACGGTCCATGTTCTTAATATG
>NZ_JBGGTX010000012.1:0-5673 GCF_041287255.1 Tamlana flava | reverse complement strand
AAAAAACATTTAAAAAAAAGATTAAAAAATCCATTGCGGTATTGAAAAAGGGTGTTATGTTTGCACCCGCAAAAAACGGCAAGTCCGTTGGGCGCCAAGTTCATTGTCCGGGTGTTTTTTCAGGTATTTTTTGGGTTCGAAAAAAAAAGTTCAAAAAAAGAATAAAAAGTATTGCGGGGATGGAAAAAGGGTTTTATATTTGCACCCGCAAAACCAGGAAACGGGTTTTGGAAAGACAAGAGAAGTTCATAGACATATTGAATTGACAGCGTAAGAGGGCCATTGGAAACGGTGGCTTTCGACAGAGAGAATAGACCATTTTGAGCGATAGAAGATTCCGATTGGTTGTTAAAATTAATTAAGATTTAACGATGAAGAGTTTGATCCTGGCTCAGGATGAACGCTAGCGGCAGGCCTAACACATGCAAGTCGAGGGGCAGCGGGGAAGCTTGCTTCCGCCGGCGACCGGCGCACGGGTGCGTAACGCGTATGCAACCTACCTTTTGCTATTGGATAGCCCAGAGAAATTTGGATTAATACAATATAGTATGTTAAGACTGCATAGTCTAAACATTAAAGATCACGGCAGAAGATGGGCATGCGTCCTATTAGCTAGATGGTGCGGTAACGGCGCACCATGGCGACGATAGGTAGGGGCCCTGAGAGGGGGATCCCCCACACTGGTACTGAGACACGGACCAGACTCCTACGGGAGGCAGCAGTGAGGAATATTGGACAATGGTGGGAACACTGATCCAGCCATGCCGCGTGCAGGAAGACTGCCCTATGGGTTGTAAACTGCTTTTGTACGGGAAGAAACACCCCCACGTGTGGGGGCTTGACGGTACCGTAAGAATAAGGATCGGCTAACTCCGTGCCAGCAGCCGCGGTAATACGGAGGATCCGAGCGTTATCCGGAATCATTGGGTTTAAAGGGTCCGTAGGTGGACGATTAAGTCAGGGGTGAAAGTCTGCGGCTCAACCGTAGAATTGCCCTTGATACTGGTTGTCTTGAATCATTGTGAAGTGGTTAGAATATGTAGTGTAGCGGTGAAATGCATAGATATTACATAGAATACCGATTGCGAAGGCAGATCACTAACAATGTATTGACACTGATGGACGAAAGCGTGGGTAGCGAACGGGATTAGATACCCCGGTAGTCCACGCCGTAAACGATGGATACTAGCTGTCCGGCTTCGGCTGGGTGGCTAAGCGAAAGTGATAAGTATCCCACCTGGGGAGTACGTTCGCAAGAATGAAACTCAAAGGAATTGACGGGGGCCCGCACAAGCGGTGGAGCATGTGGTTTAATTCGATGATACGCGAGGAACCTTACCAGGGCTTAAATGCAGTCTGCATGGGGTGGAGACACCCCTTTCTTCGGACCGATTGCAAGGTGCTGCATGGTTGTCGTCAGCTCGTGCCGTGAGGTGTCAGGTTAAGTCCTATAACGAGCGCAACCCCTGTTGTTAGTTGCCAGCATGTAAAGATGGGAACTCTAGCAAGACTGCCGGTGCAAACCGTGAGGAAGGTGGGGATGACGTCAAATCATCACGGCCCTTACGTCCTGGGCTACACACGTGCTACAATGGTGGGGACAGAGAGCAGCCACTCCGCGAGGAGGAGCGAATCTATAAACCCCATCACAGTTCGGATCGGAGTCTGCAACTCGACTCCGTGAAGCTGGAATCGCTAGTAATCGCACATCAGCCATGGTGCGGTGAATACGTTCCCGGGCCTTGTACACACCGCCCGTCAAGCCATGGAAGCTGGGAGTGCCTGAAGTCCGTCACCGCAAGGAGCGGCCTAGGGTAAAATCGGTAACTAGGGCTAAGTCGTAACAAGGTAGCCGTACCGGAAGGTGCGGCTGGAACACCTCCTTTCTAGAGAAAGACGACTAAAAGGTATCACATTACTATTTGCGAAAAATAGTTTATTCTCATTGCTGTTAATTTAAACATAAGATAGATACAAGAGACAAGAAGCAGGAAACAAGACTTTTTTAGTCTTTGGCCTTGAATCTATAGGTCTTGAGTCTACTAAAACAGTCTCATAGCTCAGCTGGTTAGAGCGCTACACTGATAATGTAGAGGTCGGCAGTTCGAGTCTGCCTGAGACTACAGGCCAAGCTTGATCGGGCGATAGGTCCAGGAAGGTTTGGGACAAGTTCATTAAATATTGAAAGGAAATTCTAGGAGCAGAGGATTCTAAATTCGCAATTCTGAATTCACAATTCTGAATTTCAAATTGGGGGATTAGCTCAGCTGGCTAGAGCGCCTGCCTTGCACGCAGGAGGTCATCGGTTCGACTCCGATATTCTCCACAGGGCAGTGCCTAAGGACAACATAGGTTGTTTCAGAGCGCTGCACGGATTGCACCGTTAATTTGTTTATCGGTGGCGGTTCGCCACGTTCATTGACATATTGGAAAAAGATACATGAAATAAAAAGTTAAAGAGATTTAACTTTAGCAATAATTCTGGTTGTTGCACCACAGCGAGCGGTGCAACGATCAACGATCAATTGGAAGTATCCAATTGGTTGAACTCATTGAAAAAGCAAAAAGTACAATAAGCTAAACAAGGGCGTATGGGGAATGCCTAGGCTCTCAGAGGCGATGAAGGACGTGATAAGCTGCGAAAAGCTGCGGGGACCTGCACACAAGGTTTGATCCGCAGATATCCGAATGGGGCAACCCAGCATGTTGAAGACATGTTATCCGCAAGGAGGCGAACCCGGGGAACTGAAACATCTAAGTACCCGGAGGAAGAGAAAACAAGAGTGATTCCGTTAGTAGTGGCGAGCGAACGCGGAACAGCCCAAACCGGTGTTGTTACGGCAATACCGGGGTTGTAGGACCACAATGTTCGGACCGTGATGAATTGGAACTGTTTGGAAAGACAGACCGTAGGGGGTGATAGTCCCGTACAAGCAAAGAACGGCGAGATAGTGGCATCCTGAGTAGCGCGGGGCACGTGAAACCCTGTGTGAATCTGTGGGGACCATCCCATAAGGCTAAATACTCCTGAGAGACCGATAGTGGACCAGTACCGTGAGGGAAAGGTGAAAAGAACCCTGAATAAGGGAGTGAAACAGAACCTGAAACCATACGCTTACAAGCGGTCGGAGTCCCGTAAGGGATGACGGCGTGCCTTTTGCATAATGAGCCTACGAGTTACCGTTGCTGGCAAGGTTAAGGCATTAAGTGCCGGATCCGTAGCGAAAGCGAGTCTGAACAGGGCGCCATAGTCAGTAGTGGTAGACGCGAAACCGTGTGATCTACCCATGGGCAGGGTGAAGCTGTGGTAACACACAGTGGAGGCCCGAACCGGTTGACGTTGAAAAGTCTTCGGATGACCTGTGGGTAGGGGTGAAAGGCCAATCAAACTCGGAAATAGCTCGTACTCCCCGAAATGCATTTAGGTGCAGCGTCGATTTATAGTTTTATAGAGGTAGAGCTACTGATTGGATGCGGGGGCTTCACCGCCTACCAATTCCAGACAAACTCCGAATGCTATAAAATGTTCGTCGGCAGTGAGGGCATGGGTGCTAAGGTCCATGTCCGAGAGGGAAAGAACCCAGACCATCAGCTAAGGTCCCCAAATGTATGTTAAGTTGAAAAAACGCGGTTGGACTGCTTTGACAGCTAGGATGTTGGCTTGGAAGCAGCCATTCATTTAAAGAGTGCGTAACAGCTCACTAGTCGAGCGGTCCGGCATGGATAATAATCGGGCATAAACATACTACCGAAGCTATGGACTTGTAAAAGTGGTAGGGGAGCATTGTAGTGCCGCTGAAGGTGCGCTGTGAGGCGTGCTGGAGGAGCTACAAAAGAAAATGTAGGCATAAGTAACGATAATGCGGGCGAGAAACCCGCACTCCGAAAGACCAAGGTTTCCTCAGCTATGCTAATCAGCTGAGGGTTAGTCGGGGCCTAACACGAACCCGAAAGGGGCAGTGGATGGACAACGGGTTAATATTCCCGTACCCGCTCCCGTTAAAAGTGACGGAGGCGTATATTCGGTGCGTGCTGACGGAATAGCACGTTGAAGCCAGTGGCAACACGGCGATAGTACACTAAGGCTCCGGCCGCGGTGATAATCCGGAGAAGCGACTTCCAAGAAAAGCGAGGGAAGCGGCCCGTACCCTAAACCGACACAGGTGGTTGGGATGAGAATTCTAAGGAGCTCGAGAGATTCATGGCTAAGGAATTAGGCAAAATTGACGCGTAACTTCGGGAGAAGCGTCGCCCCACTTCGGTGGGGCCGCAGTGAAAAGGTCCAGGCGACTGTTTATCAAAAACACAGGGCTATGCTAAATCGAAAGATGACGTATATGGCCTGACACCTGCCCGGTGCCGGAAGGTTAAGTGGAGATGTTAGCTTCGGCGAAGCATTCAAATGAAGCCCCGGTAAACGGCGGCCGTAACTATAACGGTCCTAAGGTAGCGAAATTCCTTGTCGGGTAAGTTCCGACCTGCACGAATGGTGCAACGATCTGGACACTGTCTCAGCCATGAGCTCGGTGAAATTGTAGTATCGGTGAAGATGCCGATTACCCGCTGTGGGACGAAAAGACCCCGTGCACCTTTACTATAGCTTAGTATTGGTTTTGGACAAGTAATGTGTAGGATAGGTGGGAGACTTTGAAGCGGCGTCGCCAGGCGTTGTGGAGTCATTGTTGAAATACCACCCTTTGCTTGTCTAGAGTCTAACCCCGCACAACGGGGGACAGTGCTTGGTGGGTAGTTTGACTGGGGTGGTCGCCTCCAAAAGAGTATCGGAGGCTTCTAAAGGTTCCCTCAGCACGCTTGGTAACCGTGCGCAGAGTGCAATGGCATAAGGGAGCTTGACTGAGAGGCATACAGGCCGATCAGGTACGAAAGTAGAGCATAGTGATCCGGTGGTTCCGCATGGAAGGGCCATCGCTCAAAGGATAAAAGGTACGCCGGGGATAACAGGCTGATCTCCCCCAAGAGCTCATATCGACGGGGGGGTTTGGCACCTCGATGTCGGCTCGTCACATCCTGGGGCTGGAGAAGGTCCCAAGGGTTGGGCTGTTCGCCCATTAAAGTGGCACGCGAGCTGGGTTCAGAACGTCGTGAGACAGTTCGGTCTCTATCTACAGTGGGCGCTAGAAATTTGAGTGGATCTGACCCTAGTACGAGAGGACCGGGTTGGACGGACCTCTGGTGTACCTGTTGTCGCGCCAGCGGCACTGCAGGGTAGCTACGTCCGGAAGGGATAAGCGCTGAAAGCATATAAGCGCGAAACCCACCACAAGATGAGATTTCTTTAAAGGGCCGTGGGAGATGACCACGTCGATAGGCCACAGGTGTAAAGGCAGCGATGCCACAGCCGAGTGGTACTAATAGCCCATAGGCTTATTGTACGCCTGTTTTTTTCAAGGGAAAAACAACATTGCTTTTTTTCATGTGATTTGTTCCAATATGTCAAAGATATTTGCGCACAGCGCAGTTAAAGCCGGGAGTGAATGGCCCAGTGGCTTTAACTTAAAGTTTAAGGTGGTTATAGCGACGGGGCTCACCTCTTACCTTTCCGAACAGAGAAGTTAAGCCCGTTAGCGCCGATGGTACTGCATTTGTGGGAGAGTAGGTCGTTGCCTTTCTTGGAAGCCCTTCATGGAAACATGGAGGGCTTTTTTTTGATTT
>NZ_JBGGTX010000011.1:0-6294 GCF_041287255.1 Tamlana flava | reverse complement strand
AGGTAGCGGTAGTCTCACTAAAGTTTCCACATTCATCAGTTGCTCTAAACGTTACTATAGCAGCACCTGTTATTCCACATTCATCAGAAATAGTATCACCCACTTTAGTCCAAGTCACTGAACCACACAGGTCGGAAGCAATAGCACCACCATTATTATTTAACCAATTAGAGAATTCAGTGCCATTAGAACTGCTACATTCTACCGTACTATTACTAGCTACAGTAGTAATTGTAGGTGGAGTTGTGTCAGGCAAGACGTTAAAAGTAACCGTTTCTTCAGTAGAACCAGCCGTCCATCTATATGTAATTTGATAACCATTACAAAGGTCCTCGGTATAAGTGTCCACACTAGGAGTAACTGCTACAGGACCATTACAGTCGTAAGCTGTTAAAGTTTCTTGAACAGGCAGGTTGTCATTACAGTTGATGTCTGCGATAGAGGATGGCTGAGAATTAAATGTTGGATTAGGACCCCCCGTTATAGTTACAGTTTGTTCACAAGTATCAGTGTTGCCATAATCATCGGTGGCTGTATATGTTATTGTAGTAACACCTAATGGATAAGGGTCAGTGATAGCTAAACCATCACTACGAACAGAAGTGACAGTTAAATTAGCCATTAAATCAGTACCTTCACAATTACTATCAGTAGCTGTAGGTGTAGGGATGGTAACGGTTGCAGTACATAAACCTGGATCTGCATCTTGAGTTATAGGTTGGGGACATGTAATTACAGGAGGTGTGTCCACAACGTGTACGTTTAAACTACAAGACTCTGTATAAACAGTACCATCAGGACCGGTGTAAGTCGCTGTATATACTAATGTATGATCACCAACAGATAAAAATTCAGGAGGTTCAGGACCAGAAACGGTAAATTCTATTCCGGCAGTACAATCACCATCTACTATAACACCTCCAATACCTATTTTATCTGCTAAATTCGAACCTGAAGGCTTAGAACCTGTGTAAACAAATTCATATTTTACTCTATAAGAGCCATCTTCAGGGATATTAAGATCGAGCGTCAAATTATCATGAGTGCCTACACCTAAAACATCAATATCAATTGAATCTTGAAGAGGAGATTGTACACCATCAGTATCTATATAGTATACGTTTAAAACATAATCACCATCTGAATAGGTAACTGATATAGTTGCTTGGTCATTCGTATCTAAATACAAATAAGGTGTTGTAATATAAGAATCAGGCCCTGTTTGACTTGAAAATAATTTAAGGTAGCCACCATTAGAACCGACACGTTGAACATAATTAAAATCCCAACAATCTTTACCTAATAAGGCTTCATTTAGCGTAAAATCCATGAAAAAGGAATTCCCATTTGAGCCATTATCAATGCATGTCTGCTCTGCAGTAGGTACAGTCCAAGTTTCTAGAATAGCACCCCACTCAGAAGGGTTATCTGGATTGTAAGTATCAGCACAAATAGTAATATCATCTGCCGGACAGTCAATAAACTCTATGCATTCTAAAGGATCATTATCTTGTCCGTAAATATTTGTTCCTACTAAAAAGAGCAAGCAAATAAATATTTTCTGCAAATTATTCTTAAGAGTAATTGTTTTCATAAGCCAAAAATGGTTATCATCAGTTTGTAATAATAATTAAGGTATGAATTTAATAGTCTATTACTAAATTCCCTAATCTAATAATTTTCTTAAAGTAATGAGGAAAGAGTATCTATTTCAAATTAATAGATACTAAAACTTAGAAGTAACATTAGATTTGGGGTCATAACTTAAATTTTTTAGGTAAAACAAAAGAACAGATATATCTAAAACTGTTCAAAATTTAATGGTCATTAACTTAAAAATTCGATTAAAAGTATACTTTCAGCCTTTTATCGGGTTATATTAGTTTTTTAACGGTTACCTATTCATATCAATTAAATATTTTATTTTTTATTAATTTGAATTTCTTTTTGTGTTAAATTGTTATTTTTGATTGACTATAGCTTTATAGAGCAAATAAATTGAATTTTATCGATAAAAACAACTTTTTATCGATAAAATATTCGTTTTATCGAAAATAAATGCATTTAATCGAGAAACATGAAGACATTAATTTTAGTTAGACACGCCAAATCATCGTGGGAGTATAACGTCATTGACCATGAAAGACCGTTGAAGGAACGAGGTGTAAATGATGCTATTATGGTTTCGAATCATTTAAAAATTGACACATCGGCTATAGATTTAATTCTTTGTAGTGATGCAGTAAGAACCAAAGCGACTTCAGAAATTTTTATTTCTGAGTTAAACTTAAAAGATAAGCAAATAGAGTATTTACACGATTTGTATGATTTTGACGGTCAATATCTTATAGAGGTTATTAAAGGTTGCGATAAAGCAATTGATACTTTAATGGTTTTCGGTCATAACCACGGCTTAACTTGGTTCGCTAACACTTATGGTAATACATTCATAGATAATGTCCCAACTAGTGGTGTTGTTGTTATTGAATTCCCCATTACTGATTGGAAAGATTTAAATAAAGGAGAAACGTCACTGACATTATTTCCGAGAGATTTGAAAAAAAAGTAAGGATATTTTTTAAAAATTATTGGGACAGCTGCATCGAGGTCTAGGAAGTTCAAACTGATAACTGACAAAAATCTCATGAGATCCCGAACTGTAAGTCCTTAAATTGGAGGTGTTGAATTCGTAAGAGTATCCAAAACGTAACGCAGGAGAGGCTTGTACACTAACATAACCGCCCATAGCATCATTAATTCGATGGGCTACACCAAGCCATAATGCTTCATTAATAAGAAAATTAGCTGTTAAATCCAATGAAAGAGGGGAGCCGTTAGTATACTTTAGCATAATGGTTGGTTTAAATTTTAATTGTGGATTAAATTTTAACAGATATCCTCCAGCCAGATAATAACTGGCTCTTTCAATGGCCTCATAGGTGACATCTGTTTCATTTGTATAGCTAATGATTCGAGGAGATGATAAGCCAATGAATAACTCATCGGATCTTAAATAAAATCCGACACCAAAATTAGGTTTCCATTTATTAAATATTTTATCCAGATATTCATCACTTGCGGCAGATTGATCCATTAATAAATCGGAGTCTAGTCCGTATTTACTTATTCCAGCTTTTAAACCAAAGGAAAATCGATAGTAGTCATTTAGTATAAGCATATAGGAAGCATCGGCATAAACATAAGTTGTGTTTTCGTAGCCCAATTTGTCCTTAATAACTGATAGGCCAAGACCTAAATGACTTCCTGGCACAGAAGAATCTACAGCAAGTGTTTGTGTTATGGGGGCACCATTGACACCAACCCATTGATTTCTATTTAAAAAAGTAATAACCATAGCCTCTCTACTCCCTACATAGGCTGGATTAATAGAGGAGCTGTTAAACATGTATTGGCTAAATTGCGGTAACTGTTGCCCTATACTTAATATAGGAAACAATAATAACAGTAGGTAGGTTTTTTTTATTTCTTTAAGCATACTAGTTGTTATTTTGTTCCTAAATAAATATATCCCTGAATTGGCTTTAAACCACTATTTTTTAAATCCACTATGTAGTAGTAGGTTCCTGTAGGAAGTTTTTCGGCATTGCCATAAGACCCTTTAGGAGCGTTACCCTGCCATCTATTATCATAATCATTGGATTCAAAAACTTTTGTTCCCCAGCGATTATAAAGCTGAACCTTTATTCTAATATCACAGGTACTTAAATCGTCTATAGCTTCATTTAATCTATAAACAACATTAAATGTATCATTGCGTAAGTCGTTGTTTGGCGTTATGATTTTTGAGATATCAACATCGGATGTCGATTTTATACAGGAATACACCACACAATCATCATTTACATTGATATCAAATTGGTCAATTTGTTTGCAGGCATTGGTTGTTACAGTATAGTAGAATGAATAGTTGCCTTCCGGAATAGTATCTGGATTGAATATCGTCCCATCAAGTACAGTTATGTCCGAACCAGACCAGCTGCCATTATCAGTTGTGTTAACTAAGTCATTTAAATCAAAAACGGAATCACTAATACACACATTTAAAGCAGTAGTTGTTGCTTCGTTGTGCGAACTCATATGTATTACTTGTTCAAAAGAATTTGAATTGTTGCATTCGTCGGTCGCAGTCCACGTTCTTTTAATATCATAGTTTTCGTCATCTATAACAAATTTTTCTTCATTAAAAGTTACAGAAACGCTAGTCGTACAATTATCAGAAAACGTTACAGCCGGAGGCGTTGGCTCCATGGCGCAATTTAAATAGATTTCACTTTCTAAGTCATTATCCATTTGTGGCATCAAATCATCAATTATGAAAATATTATGGTTTACATCGGTGTAATTACCACAAATGTCTGTAATACGGTATACCCTTGTAATAACATCGTTACAGTCTTTAGTACTTGTGTCTTCTGATAAAAAGTCTACTGTGAAAGCTCCGTTATTATCTGATACAATAGTAACAACATTTGGGTCTATTATTGGTACATCATTAATACAGCTAACAATTGTATCGGTAGGGTTGTTACCAGTAGGAGGCACGTTATCTTTTATTTCGATAGTATGGCTAACATCGATATAATTTCCACAGGCATCCGTAACACGGTAGGTTCTGGTAATTATTTCATTACATACTTCATTGTTAGAGATCTCATCAATAAAAGTAACAACAGGAATGCCGCAATTATCAGCTTCATTATTAACAACTAAAGGATCTGGTTTAGGAACACTATTGGTATCGGTCACTACTGTATTTTGTGGCGAACTGGCTGTAGGAGGAATAGTGTCATGGATTATTATTGATTGGGTAACATCTGTGAAGTTCCCACAAGCATCAGATACTCGGTATGTTCTTATGATGGTTTCGGGACAGGATTGGTTATCAGATACGTCAGAAAGGAATACTACTGTTGGAGTTGTGAAATTATCAGTAGCATCCGTAATTAGTCTAATATCCGGCTCCGGGATATTATCATTACAGTTTAGTTGTAAAGGCGCTAAATTACTTGTTGTAGGGGAGACATTATCTGTTATTACGATTTTATGAATTACATTTATTGCATTTCCACAAGCATCGGTTACCCGATAGGTTCTGGTTAGTACTTCTTCACAAGCATTTTGGCTGGCTGTTTCAGAAACAAAAGCAACTTTAGGGATTCCACAATTATCGGTTTCGTCAATAACAATAGTTGGATCCTGTGCGGGAACCACATCGTTACTATTTAGATGGGTGGTAGCCGGGTTACTTGCGGTTGGGGGCGTATTATCTTGAATGGTTATTTGTTGCTTTATATCTATAAAATTATCACAAGCATCGGAAACACGATAAGTTCTAATTATAGTTTCAGGGCAGGATTGACTGTTACTAACATCTGAAATAAATGAAACAACAGGTTTAGAGCAATTGTCTTGCGCATCAGTTATAATATTAATATTTGGGGAAGGCACATCGTCAATGCATTCAACTTGTATTGGGTTTGGCACGCTTGCTGTTGGTGAAATTGTGTCTTCAACTGTAATTGTTTGAGTTAATAAGGTTTTATTACCACAATCGTCGGTTATACTAAAGGTTCTTGCAATAACTTCAGAACAGGAATTGGTGGTTGATACATCAGAAACAAAAGCAACAACAGGTGTTGAACAATTATCAGCTTCGTCTGCAATACTATTGGGGTCGGCTTGCGGAACTTGACTGATGCATTGGTAACTTGCATCAGAAGGAGCAGTTCCTGTAGGAGGCGTCGTGTCCTCAACGGTAATGGTCTGGGTGTGGGTTGTTGTGAGTCCGCACTCGTCGGTTGCCGTCCAAGTTCTCTCCAATGTATAGTTTGATGGACAATCACCGTCGGTTCTGGTTTCTCCAAAGGTTACTGTTGCCGAACCACAGTTATCGGTGGCCGTAAGGGTTCCAGCGGCCGGTATGGCATCGCATTCTGCAGTGGCATCAGCAGGTAGCGCTTCAACAAAAGTAGGGGCGGTTGTGTCCTGTACAGTTATAGTTTGTGTATGTACGGTTTCTAGACCACACTCATCCGTAGCCGTCCAGGTACGAGCTAAGGAGTAGCTGGAAGGACAATCACCATCGGTTCTGACTTCATTGAAAGTTACCGTAGCAGTACCACAGTTATCGGTGGCCGTAAGCGTTTCAGCAGTAGGCACCGCATCACATTCCACAGTGGCATCAGCAGGTAGCGCTTCAACAAAAGTAGGGGCGGTTGTGTCCTGTACAGTTATAGTTTGAGTATGTACGGTTTCTAGACCACACTCATCCGT
>NZ_JBGGTX010000010.1:0-12402 GCF_041287255.1 Tamlana flava | reverse complement strand
CTTATGAAGGTTACTGTAGGCGTGCCACAGTTGTCCGCTTCGTCGGTCACGACAGCAGGGTCTGCAGCGGGGACATCGGCCAAGCACTGAACGTTTATGTCCGCAGGGTTGGATGCCGTAGGGTCTTCGATATCGTTAATCTCAACGGTAAAGCTACAAGTTTCAGTTGTGCTACCATCATAAGCAGTATACTCTATAGTAGTAATCCCTACCGGAAAGGTATAATCTGGAATAAAATTTATTCCACTTCCTGGACTAAAGTCAGTAACGGCACCTGTCATAGTCCATGTTAAAGATGTAACACTCGGAATATCATAGGTTGGAGTTAAGCCTGCACTAGTTATATCTGCACCACAAGTGCCAAAATCATTATCTACCGTTATATCTACTGGACACAATAAATTTGGAGCAAGAAATTCTGAATTAATACTGTTAACAAGGAGTAATGATCCTAATTTAGAATCTTCGTTGCCAACCCATCTTACATAATCAGAAAGTGCTCCGTAATACACAGAGGTTATTGGCGTCGTATTTTCTTTTGATGGTTTTGCAGAATAATAAGGAACAGCATGTAGATGCAGACTTATAATAAATAAGCATACTAAAGCGGTTATGTTCTTAAAGTAATTATTCGTCATAATTATCTTATGATTGATAGTTTTTGAGTATTATTCAACTAATACAACATTGTCTAAGAGCCAACTGGACTCGAAGACAAATTATTTGGGGTCTAACTGCTATTAATCAATAATCATGAGGGTGGTACAAAAATATACTAATAATGGACGTTGGTTAAAAATACTCGTTGAAATACATTTTTAATCTTTGGTCTGTATTATAATTTTTTTTGTTTTATGGATTAATCATGTTTAATAATTCCTTTTGAAATCATTTACGCGGCTAATATAAAATTATTTTTCTTTTTTATCGACAAAAAACAAAAAAATACGATGAAATGCATTATTTTTTATTTTTGATGAAAACTTTGAAGTTAAACCTTCGATGTTCAAAAAAAGTAGTCAAAAATGATGTGTTTTAGAGATTTAACAAAGCTCGATTAAGCATATTATTACACTTTTTTTGAAATGTTGAACAACTCGGATTGAATTTTCAGAATATAAATACTACGGCTTCTTTTTTGGCTGCGTTCCTTGTATTACTGGAATCTATTCTCCCAGATTTTTAGTACCATATGAATACTCTAATTGTCTATATGTGATATGGCATTGATTTTTTCTCACATTTTATTCGCAATATCTTGATTTTTGTGATTAAGATTTAACTTTATTTATTGTAATATCCTATATTTTTACTTTGTAAGTAGTTAGTTTTAAATTATTTAAGTGCTTGCGTGGTAAAACATCCGGTTTAAACTGCAAGTTTTTTACTTTTCAAACATTGATTGAAATTTTTTATTCAACGCGTACTTTTTTTGAAATTATACCACTTTCTGTTTCAATCATTAAAACATAATTACTTGGGTTAATTTGACTGGCATTGTACTCCAAATAATTATGGTTTGTGTTTGTTTGAAATTTGAATAAAGACTGACCAAGCATATTTAACATTTCTACAGATTCAATTAATTTTGAAGAAGGGTTATTAATTACAATATTGTTCTGTTCATTTGAAAAATAAACCTCAATTTGTTTGTTTGCATAATCTTCAGTGCCCATGGTCTGTGGTTTTGTAAAGGTAATTTCAAAGCGATTCGTATATTCCCCAGAAGCTAAAAAGGTTTCATATTTATCCTGTCTTAAATCCCGATAAATATCAAGTTCTTTATCGTGTAAATAAATTTGCAAATCCGTAGGGGCATTTTCCAGCCCATCAATGGCAATACTGTTAAATCCATCTGTTTTGGTGTGAAGGCCCAAAGGGATAATGCTTTGTTCGTTAATTTCGTTTATGCCCTGAATGGTATATTTTTCATTGTCAATAAGCCAATACATGTCATCAATTTGTGTGTCGATATGTTTAGAGTCATAACCCCAATCATACCCAATGGTTGCTTCTTCATCCACGGTTATTAATAATTGTCTTCTTAAAGTATTAACTGATGTGAAGCCAATCCTAAGCTTCATTCTTGGGTCGTTATTATGTGAAACTTTATTTTTAAAATTGTCACCTGTTTTTCGTTGGGTGCTATCTTCAATATGAAAAACACGCTGACTGTTATTGAAAGTAATGATGCCATCTGTTTCGGCAGTGGCATAAAAGCCTTGGCCAACGGGTATATATCTGTTTGGGATTTCTATTGGAGTGCCGCCCGTTGAAACAATAGCGCTTTCAGCATTTTTTGATGCTGCAGGTACACCACCTGAAAGCGAAAATGTAGCGTAACCGCCTTGGTAGTCGCTAGCTACATGAGAACCACCTCCCCAATGCTTCCAAAAATAAAGTGTTCCGCTGGTTGCCCCAATTCCGGCAATGGTAGATTTGTTGTCTTCAATAAATTTAACCGCGTCTATAGCTGACGGGTAGGGGTTGCCTACAAAATAATCGTTTCCGGCATAAACGGTTAAGCCAATATCTCCATTATTCGGTTTTCCTACAAGGGTATAATCTTGAACATCTTCAATAGTGCCTGTTCCCGGACCTTTCATGGTAAATCCCTCACCTGGGAAAATTTTACCAGTGCTCCTAACGTGTTGCCACGTTGAATAGTTACTGTTCAAGGCATTGTTGTATTTCCAAATCCAGTAATCTGCAATGGAGACCGGGTTTGCAGTACCGTCATAACCTGAAGTTAAGAAGTTAACACCTGCAAAAATATCTTCCAGGATATAACCGTTATTTATTGTGATACTATTCTGTTCTCCTACTGGAGATGACCAATAATTGTAGGTGTATTTATCAGCGGTTCCCTGAAGGTCTTTTTTTAACACACCGGAACTGGTTTCGTCCAAAATGCTATTTTCTGTCTGAATTAATTGAGACTTACCTTCAAGGGCTATAGTGCCATCAAGCTTTAAATAACTGGAATTAAATAGGGCCGAATTTTGTTTTAAGGTTAAAACACCGCCTTTTTCAACAATAAGTCCAGCTGTATTGATGTTGGTGTTAACTTCTATATTTCCATTAATTTGAAAAATAGAAAAGGCATGATCATTATAGGGTATATTCCAAACATCTCCGTGCAGCCAACTGTTTGGGTCTGTCCAATTTCCATTGCTGGATATTTTGCTTGTATATGGAAGGGGTGCAGTGTATTCTTGATTGATGGTCATATTATGTAGTGTGCCATCTGTTCCGTTATTGGCTTCGTCAGGAGTATATCCAGTATCTAAAATGCCCATTTTGTAATAGAGAATTAAATCGTTCCATGACAAACCTTCAATGTTTTTTGGAATTATTGCGCCTTTAACTTTTCCATCGTTATTTTCAATTTGCTGATTTATTTGTTGCTGCAACTGGTCAAGACTTAAGGCTTTATTGTAAACGCGGCATTCATTGATTGATCCCTCAAAGTAATTGTTGTTGAATTCTGTGTTTCTACCTATTTCAAAATCGTATTCAGAGTTCCATTCGGGGGTTTCAATAATTTTTGTACCAATTAATGAGTCGTCTTCATAATTCCAAATAGGGTTACCGTTTAAATATAGGGTTGCTGTACCAGAATTACCATCAAATGTTAATGCGGTATGATGCCAAAGGTCTTCCTCCAAATAACTTTCGGTATCAAGGTCGGGTGAAATAATATCCAGGCCATTATTAGGTTTTATAAATGCCTTTAATCTTTTATTCGAATCAATAAATAGCCTAAAGTTGCGCTGTCCCATAATTTCACCACCATCAGAATTAGTGTCGAGTTTAACCCAGGCCATCATGGTTGTTTCAGATTGACCTCCTAAAAAAGCACCGCGACCAATGTAGTCATCAACGCCATCAAAACCCAAATCTTGGGGTGTACAAAAACTGAAATTACCTATGCCTGTGGCGTGTGGTAAGTTATAGTCGCATGTATCACAATCTTCCCACAAAAAAGAAACGCTCGTAATATGATTTGGACTTGAAAAGTTAACGCCAACAATAGAATTATCTCCGGCAGTAATGTTGGAAATTGCGTTTACAATTCCGGTACTATTATCTGATACATAAGTGGGGGACGGGGAATTTGTAAATTCAGGGTAAATGGTATTTCCATATTTATCCAGCCCCGTGAATGTGTATTTATCACCATTGGATTCCCATCTGTTTACGTGGTGAATATCAAATGAAAAGGCATATACGGCTTTACTAAATGTAATTGTGCACGTAATTCCAGTACCTGAAAATCCGTTGGACAATAAATCAATTCCATAATATAAATAACTTGATTGGGTTCCAACCTTTGGAGTGCTTCCAGACCAATACCCTAATGTGCTAGTCTCTCCTGTAAATGTTATGGTTATGTCGGTCTCGGATCCATTCACATTAAAGTAGGTATGGGTAAGCTGCCCTGGAGGCCAGTAAAATTGACCACTCATACTTGTTGTCCAATTTAAATTAAAATTATGGGCGCAACTGGGCGTTTCATGAAGCTGGGCGTTTGTTTTAATGCTCAAAAAAGAAAGAGCAAGCATCAGAACCATTTTAAGAGCAATAATCTTCATAAGTAGGCAGTTAGATGGGGCTAAAAATTTGTTTTATGAACTAGAGGCTATTTAGCTAATATACAGATTCTTAACTTTAAAATCGATAAAACGTATAAAAAATTCGATGAAATGCATATTTAAAAATAAAGCCCCAAATTTAGTTTAGGGCTTTTACATATTATTAAAATCTAATTGTTAATCAACTAACACCTTTTTCGAAACTGTACTGTTTTCTGTGGTCAAATTGATAATATACATTCCGGTTTTTAGGTTTCTTGTATTAAATTCCAGATCTTTTTCGTTTGAATTTTTGTTTACTTTAAATACAGACTGACCTAGAGCATTAAGCATTTCAACGGTATTTATGTTTGTAAGCTTTGGATTGTTAACAATGATACTTTCTTTTTCGTTCGAGAAGTACACATTTAACCTTGATAAATCAACCTCTATAGTATTTAGCAAAGCATTGTTTGAAAATGTAATTTCAAAACGATTGGAGTATACACCAGGGGCTAATGAGACAATAAAATCGCTTTCTTTAAGGTTGTGGTATGTATTCAATTCCAAGTCATGAACAAATATGTTCATGTTTGCATCGATGTTTTCCAAATTGTCAATTTTTACTACAGCCAAACCTTCTTTAGCTATTTTCATACTGAACGGAATGCTCTGATCTAAATTAAAATTACCAACAGCTTGAATAATTAATTTAGACGAATCCAAATTCCAATACATGTCTTCTTTGTTATCTTCTATCAATAGGGCATCATATCCTAAATCAAAGTTATTTGAGGCATGGCTATCAGCACCTAATAATAGCTGTCTGTGGTATCCGCCTGGTGAATCAAACATCAATCTTATTCTTTCTCCAGTTTCGGCCGATTGATTTTCTGCAGACGATTTTGATTTTTGTGCATTTCTAAAGAACACTGAGCCCGTATTGGAACCTGAAACGACTTCTTTTTGGAAAATTCTTTGGCTATTTTTAAATAATATGTTTCCGCCTACAATGGGCTGGGTTAAACCGGCAACACCACTGTCATCAACAGCAGAGACAAAGAATCCTTGACCCACTGGAATGTATCTTTCAGGTTGCTTTGTTCCTGAAGCATAGGAGGCATTAATTCTGGCATCGGTTGATATGGCAACTGTTCCACCTAACAAAGTGTAAACTGCGTATCCACCCTGATATTCAGTCAAGTAATGGGTGTTTATTGAGAAATGGTCCCAGAAATATAGTGCGCCATTTATAACGTTTGTCGCATTATTTCCACCATCTGCTACACTAATATTATCCAAAATAAACTGATTGGCATCCATAGCTGATGGATAAGGGTTACCAATTAAGTATTGGTTATCTACGGTTATTGGTAAGCTGAAATCTCCATTATTTGGTTGGCCGAGCAAAATATAATTTTGGTCTGCAGTTGCCGTACCCGGACCTTTCATGGTGAAACCTTCACCAACCAATAATGATCCGGTGCTTCTTACATGTTGCCATTCGGCATATATGTTGTTAGGTCTGTTGGCGTATTTCCAAATCCAATAGTCTGCATTTTGTACTGGTGAAGCCGTACCATTATATCCCGATGTTAAGAAACCAACATTACTGAAAATATCTGCTACCGTATAACTGGCATTACTTGTTGGTGATACAGGAGAACACCAATAATCGTACAAATAAGTACTGGAATACCCTTGTTGATCCCGTTCCAAATTACCTGAACTAGTCGGGCTAAAATAACTGTCTTGTGTTTGCACCAACTGTGACTCGCCCTCTAAATCAATAAGTCCATTTAATTCTAAATACCAACTATTATAAAGTCCTTTGTCCGCTTCAATGGTAAATTCTTGTGAACTATCAACAATTAATCCAACCATGCCTTGCGTATCATAAGTACCGTTCAACGTTATGTTATTTTTAATGTGAACAATTGAAGCATCATCTGGGTTGTTTTCTTTTGACATGATGTCCCATTGATCTCCATTTAACCAGTTTGCACTATTTGTCCAGTTTCCATCGGCAACGGTTTCATAAGGCAACGGAGCTCTTTGGAAATAAATATCCTTGAAATTGTACATTTTGGCACCTGTAACATCAATGGTTCCTGTTTTTTTGTCATCAAGAATATCATCTTGATAGCCATCCATTTTATAATATTTAGCTAGATTGGTTCCTAAAGTTGCAGAAATATCCGTTGGAATAATTTTTCCACTATTAAAACTGTTTGTGTCATCCAGTTCTTGATAAACCATACGTTTGAGTTCATCTGTAGTTAATGCATTATCAAAAACACGAACTTCGTCAATTTCACCATTAAAATAATTATTATCCGTTGTGGCTCGGCCTATCATAAAATTAGAAGCACTGCTAATACCACCGGAACTTGACGTGTCTCTGGCTTCTTCTATGCCATTAATAAAAAGTACAACATCACCGCCAGCTTCCGTCGTTACGGCCACATGTGTCCAAATACCGTCGGTTAGGGCCGTAGTTGATGTTACAGCTATGCCCTCAGATACAGCGGTTACGGTATTATCAGCATCGTTTACTCTGATGTAAAAATCACTTTGTCCAGTAATAATTCTGTCATCTCCATTGGTGTTGGCACCACTAGATTTTACAAAAGCCATAAGTGTGGCACTTCCTGAAGGAATCACATTGGCGTCTTCAACATAATCATTACGACCATCAAAATATAAGCTGTAACTTAAATCTAAATTTCGTGGAGAGCCAAAAACCGTGTCATCGCCATCTCTGGAAGCCATGATACCATCGCCATCTACATCTACGGTGCTGTCTAAAACACCGGCCGTGTTTGGTAGTCCTGCATAAATTTCTACCGTATCAATGTCGTAAGTGGAAGTTAAGTCATTATAAGGGTCCTTATAATCTGGGATACCATCACCGTCAGAATCCAATGCATATAACGGGGCAGTACCTTGACTATTATTGCCATAAGAATCCGTATAATTGGTGTTTCCTTCATGGAAATCATATATATCCAAGATTCCATCACCATACCCTTCAATAGCTCCATCACCATCAGAATCTTTTTCCCTATAGGTCTCAGATTCCGGTCCGTCACCAACACCATCACCCGTTATATCTCCATCACCATTTTGAAAGCTTGCATCATTAGAGTTGACCACTCCATATTCATCCACGTCGAACAATCCATCATTATCACTGTCTAAATCTATATAATCCGGGATGCCATCACCATCTGTATCAACAGCAGCAATCGCTTCCAAAGAATCATGCATTCCATTCCCATTGGCATCTACCCAAGAGCCGATGCCGGTTAAATTAGCTTTACCTTCACTTAAACTAGCTGCGGTTGGATTTGCCTCCACAACATCTGGAATTCCGTCGTTATCACTATCTAAATCAAACACATCGGCTACAGTATCGTGGTCCATATCACAAAGTGTTTGCCTAATTTCTATGTCATCAATAGCAAGGTCATTACCGCCGCCACCAGGTGCCGTATTAACAAACTGCACGATAAACGATGTTTCAGTTGTGGAAAATTGTTGTAAAAACTGTTTCCATTCAGATGTTGCACATAAATTATAGGTTGCATCCGCAGCATGAGGTCCGGTACCAGTATGGTCTGCAGTAACATATGTGTCTCCACTACATCTGGTAATAGGTCCTGTATTGAACGTGGCAATTGTGGTGCTTCTATCTGATGTTAAAAAGTTTACGGTCACTTCGGGCAATATTCTATGTCCATTGGCTTGTTTTTCACCGGAACTGAATACACTGTCATCATTATCAAGGTTTATTACCCAAAAACTATAGGTTATAGGTACATTGGATAAGGTTCCAGTAATTTCTGTTTCATAAAAAATACCTGGGTCATAATCTGCATTAAAAATGGCCATTCTACCATCAGTATCTCCTGGGGTATGGTCTTCAATAGGAGCCCAAGCATACCAAGCCCATGTCGATACCGCTGTGGTAGGACCTACGGGTTCTCCACTTACACCAGTGGTAATAAAACTATGTACCGTATATTCTCCATCGTTCACACTTGCGGAGGTATCACATTCATCAGTTAATGTTACGCTGCTGTTCCCATCTTCAATACAATACGTTGTACTAGCGGTATATAAGGTACTAATGGCCGTACTTCTAGTGGTTCCGGTTCCAAAAGTTTCATCAAGGAATTTATAATCTGCTTGTGCTGCACCACTTGATAATCTACAGGCATTTTCCTCATCAGAATCTATAATACCATCATTATCATCATCAATATCAACATCGTCATAAACCCCATCACCATCACTATCGAAAAATACCTTATCGCCTTCTGCTTGTAGGTTTATTTGATAATTAGGTATGGCAGGATCGTCTGAAACTATGGTCAATAAGTCGGTTTGTACTGCAATGGTCGTGGTAGCGAAAGAAATAACCACATTGGCAGTTCCTCCTCCTGATATTACAGTACTGGGAGCTGGAGCACTTGTTATCGAAAATTCTGAAGGACCTGCTAACGAAATGCTTCCCAGAGTAATATCGGTTCCTCCTGTATTTGTAATCACAAATGTTTTTGTTGTGGTTTGTGACGTTATCTGTACTTTTCCAAAATCGGTATTGTCCGAAAGATCAGGGGTGTTTGACCCGTCCCCAGGAATAGTGTTACCTAGTCCGGAAACATTTATTTGGGATGATAATATTGTGGCAGTCACTGCCACTCTTGGTGTAGATGTGCCGCAAGTTCCGGTTGTTGATACATAATATGTTGTTGTGGTTGTTATACTGGGCGTAGTAAAAGCTGGACCAGTGCCTAAAGAAGAACCGCCAGATATAGCAGCATACCAATTAATGGTGCCGCTTGATGCCGTGGCCGCTAAATTGACGGTACCTGTTCCTACTCTTGATCCAGGTGTGGTTCCTGTAATTGTAGGTGCACCATTTATAGTTACATCTGCAGTATTGTTGGCACTTACGGTACTGCTACAGCTACCAATCAATAAATCGGTAACGGTTATTGTCGTTGTACCTGTATTGGCCAAAGAGCTTGTAGTAAATGTTCCTGTTCCAGCGGTACTTACTGTCATTGAGCTTGTTAAGCCTGTGGCCGCATTTGGGGCAGATGTATCGTAAGTAACCGTGTAGGTTCCAATAGGCAAACTCCCCACTGAACCATTAAGGGTTACGGTAGCAGATGAACTTGTACAAATAGGGGACGAAACACTTGTACTTGTTAAGCTATATGTCGGACACGTCCAAGTAATTATTACTAAACCGTTAGCGCCTGTGCCACCATTTTTTGGTCCTCCACTGCTCTTAGAGGCACCAGACCCTCCAGCACCATAATTTGCTCCAGGGTTTCCATTACTGTTTCCGTTAACTCCATTTCCTCCATTACCACCATTTAATGTGGTTCCTGTACCACCGGTATCTGCAACGGCATTTCCACCAGCACCTGTAGTACCGGCACCACCACCACCGCCACCTGAGTTTGTGGCACCACCGTTAGCACCATTTCCGCCTGCGTATGTTATATCTCCTGTAGAGGCTGCAGTTGTGCCTCCAGCTCCTCCAGTTGTTGAATCAGTGGTGCTACTAGCACCACCAGCTGCAATTACAGTGGTGGTGTTGAATGTTGATGACGTACCATTATAGGTGATGTTTCCTGAGGTATAACCTCCAACTCCTACTACGACGGGGTAGGAAGCACCAGGTGTGACCGTAACGGTGCTGCTTGCAAATGCGCCACCACCACCACCGCCACCGCGGAGTCCGTTATTTGTAATCTTACTACCACCACCGCCGGCACCCCAAGCTTGTACTGTTATTGAGGTAACGCCGCCAGGTACGGTAAACGTACCATCAGTGTTAAATGTTTGCGTTTGAGAATATGCGCTGAATGAGAGTAATACGCATATTAAGAGGAGAGAGCTTTTTAAACAAATAGCAATTTTTTCCATTTCAGGTTAAATTTTAGTTTTTGGGACTAATTATTTCCGCACCAAATATATTTAACCACTCCATGAAATGCAAAAATAATCGATGAAATACATGATTGAATTATTAAATTATTGATTATCAATGTATTATTAAATGTTAAAATTTATTGATTTCAATAATTAGGGCCGTCTTTATTGTTTTAAATGTTGAAAATTGGTAAAAAGGTCTTTTTATTTATAAATGAATATTCTCAATACTGGATCAAAGCCGTTTTATTGGTTACATAAAAAAAGGGGTGGACTAAACCAGTCCACCCCTTTTTACAATCGAGATTTAAATTAATATTTAATCATTCTTTTGGTTACGCTGGCACCAGTTTTTCTCCTTTCAATTCTCAAAATGTATGCAGCTTGTTC
The DNA here is from genome assembly GCF_041287255.1 of Tamlana flava. Lineage (NCBI taxonomy): Bacteria > Pseudomonadati > Bacteroidota > Flavobacteriia > Flavobacteriales > Flavobacteriaceae > Tamlana > Tamlana flava. The sequence goes on along the minus strand of NZ_JBGGTX010000010.1, from coordinate 1,486 downwards.
CAGTTTGTTTAGACCTGAAATATTTATATAAGAATTATGGCTCGTGAGGTTTTTGTCCAAGATTAATCTGCCATTCATGTCAAATACCTTTATGTTAAAATCAGTATTGTTGAAACTAGACGGCAATTTAATATTAATTTGATCATTGAACGGATTAGGTGTAACCGATATTTTAATCATGTTTAATTGATCCAATTCTAATGTAGTCTGGTCTTCACCATTACAATCTTGATCAATGCCATCATTTGGTATATCAGTAGCGTCAGGATTAATGGTGTAGTCTGTATCATCACAATCGCTACTGTCCATAACATAACCAGCAGGTTGTGAACAGGCTTCTATCCAATTAGAGAAATCTCCGTATCCATCATTATCTAAATCTGCATAGAAAGTTGTTATTACTCCTTCATCTACCGTTCCATCGCAATCGTTGTCAATACCATCACAAATTTCTGGAGCATTTGGATAGACTGATATATCTGAATCATCGCAGTCGTCAATGGTCGGCGCCACGGTCGAGTACCCACCTGGGTTATCGCACTGTGTCGCCGTGATCTGGCTGCCGAAGTACCCATCCGCATCGCTGTCCACGCCGAGGTACCACACGGTATCGGGGTTTATTGAGCTGTCGGCATCGTCGCAGTCGTCAATGGTCGGCACCACGGTCGAGTACCCACCTGGGTTATCGCACTGTGTCGCCGTGATCTGGCTGCCGAAGTACCCGTCCGCATCGCTGTCCACGCCGAGGTACCACACGGTATCGGGGTTTATGTTGCTATTCGTATCATCACAGTCGTCAATGGTCGGGGCCACGGTCGAGTACCCACCTGGGTTATCGCACTGTGTTGCCGTGATCTGGCTGCCGAAGTACCCGTCCGCATCGCTGTCCACGCCGAGGTACCACACGGTACCGGGGTTTATTGAGCTGTCGGCATCGTCGCAGTCGTCAATGGTCGGGGCCACGGTCGAGTACCCACCTGGGTTATCGCACTGTGTTGCCGTGATCTGGCTGCCGAAGTACCCGTCCGCATCGCTGTCCACGCCGAGGTACCACACGGTATCGGGGTTTATTGAGCTGTCGGCATCGTCGCAGTCGTCAATGGTCGGCGCCACGGTCGAGTACCCACCTGGGTTATCGCACTGTGTTGCCGTGATCTGGCTGCCGAAGTACCCGTCCGCATCGCTGTCCACGCCGAGGTACCAGACAGAATCTGGATTTATTGCTCTATTAGTGTCATCACAATCATTACTATTACTAACATATCCAGCGGGTTGTGTAGCCGCAACAACAACATCATTAATATCTCCATAGCCATCATTGTCGTTGTCGGCATACCAATTGCTGTTGTTTGTGCCAACATACCGAATTTTTACAATAACCCCTGGGTTCTCTATTGAAACACTTGTTGTTCCTGAAGGACCAGAGGTGCCACCTGTATTGTCAGTGATTGCGTAAATAGTGCTGCCGTCAGGTGAAATGCAGATA